>NZ_JBIVTH010000015.1:0-185899 GCF_044756625.1 Streptomyces sp. NPDC091682
GGGGAGCGGGGACGGGGAGGGGTGTCCCCGCAGGACGAGCGCGCAACCACCGTACGCAGCCGAGACCTGCCCGCCTGGCGCGAGCCGAGGAGACACCCCTCCCCGGCCCCGCGCACCAGCCCACACCGGACCCGGATCCCGGCCCGCAGGCCGACCCGCACCAGCCCACACCGGACCCGGATCCCGGCCCGCAGGCCGACCCGCACCAGCCCACACCGGACCCGGATCCCGGCCCGCAGGCCGACCCCCACCGGCCCCGCGGGAGCGAACCGCACCGGCCCCCGCGGGAGCGACCCGCCCGGCTAGGCCGTCGGCAGCACCGCCGAGACCTTGAAGCCGCCCGCCTCGGTCGGCCCGGACACGAACACCCCGCCCAGCGCGAGAACGCGCTCCCGCATCCCGACGAGCCCGTTCCCCCCACTGGGCAGCCCCGGCTCCGGAGCCTGCCCGTCGCAGGGGCCGTTCTCCACCTGCATGGCCACCTCCCCGGCCCGGTGCGCGAGCCGCACCACGACCCGCGCGCCCGGGGCGTGCTTGTGGCAATTGGTGAGCGCCTCCTGCACCACCCGGAACGCCGTCTGCTCCACCTCCGCCGCGTACGCCGCCCACTCGCCGTGCACCAGCATCTCCACGGTCATCCCCGCCGTCCGCGACTGGCCGACCAGCACCTCCAGCTCGCCGAGCGAGGGCCCGTCCTCCGCACCTCCACCCCCCGCGAACGCCACCGCCGCGACGGCCACGGCGGGCACCGCGGGCACGGGAGCCGGGGCCGGCTTGGGCGGCGCCCGGAGCACGCCGAGCATCTCGCGCAGCTCCGTCAGCGCCTGCCGCCCCATGTCCCCCACCAGGGCCGCGTTCTTCGCCGCCCGCGCCGGATCCTTGACCGCCACCGCCTCCAGCGCGGCCGCGTGCACCACCATCAGCGACACCCGGTGCGCGACCACGTCGTGCATCTCCCGCGCGATCCGGGTGCGCTCCTCCGTACGGGCCCACTCGGCCCGCTCCTCCGCCCGGTCCGCCAGCAGCGACAGCTCCCGCTCCAGCGAGTCCGCCCGTTCCTGCAGGCTCTCCATCAGCCGCCGGCGGGCGCCGATGTAGAGCCCGAGCAGCACCGGGGGCACGGTCAGCGCCACCGCGACGAACCCGGACAGCGCGACCACGAGCGCCGGATCGGCCTCCACGTCCCCGCGCGTCTTCAGGTACATCACGACGAAGGTCGCGACCAGCGACATCGAGGCCAGCGCGGCGATGATCCGCCGGGGCACCTCGGACGAGGAGAGCGAGTACATGCCCGCCACCGACAGCAGGAACCCCATCTCGGCCGGCGCCACGGCGATCCCCACCAGCACCACGGCGATCGGCCAGCGCCGCCGCAGCACCAGCACGGCCCCCACCACGGCACCGAACAGCACCCCGGCGGCCACGGGGATCCCGGCCTCGTGCGCGAAGCGGATCCCCTCCCACGCGCACTCCGCCGCGGACACCGCGGCCAGCGCCACGTCCACCACGACGTCCCGCCGCCGCGCCCACCACCAAGGTGGCCCTGCACGGCCTTCCACTTCCCCCGCTTTCGTCATGCCGTCCAGCGTACGCAGCGCCCACAGCACACGGTCGAACAAAAATCCCGAGAACCGCAAGTAATCGCACGTACGACGGAAACGCCTACCAAATGAGATCTGAATATCGCATTCCGGACGACATTGGGACCATGAACGAGATCCGACGTCGCCCCGGCGACGGCACCGGTGGCCTTCGCACGGGGTCCACGACGTTCGAATCCCTGCGCGAGCAGGCGATGGCCCTGCGCCGGGAGGGCCTCAGCCGGCGCCAGATCCGCGACCGCCTACAGGTCCACAACAACGACATCCTCAACCGCCTCCTGGAGGGCGAGCCGCCGCCCGAATGGACGAAACGCCCGAACGCCAAGGACGACCTCCGCGCCAAGGCCCGCGAACTCCGCCTCCAGGGCCTCACCTACGACCAGATCCAGTTGGAGCTCGGCTGCTCGAAGAGCTCGATCTCCCTCTGGGTCCGCGACCTCCCAAAAGTCGATCAGCGATCCCCCGCAGAACAAGGGCGGGATGCCGCGCTCAAGCGATGGGCCCACGAAGGCCCCCGCCGCGAGGAAGCGCGGGACGCGGTCATCGAGGCGGCACGCGAGGACGTCGGCGCACTCAGCGACCGCGAACTGTTCATCGCGGGCGTCGCCCTCTACTGGGCAGAGGGCTCCAAGAGCAAGCCGTACCGACGCAGCGAGACGGTCACCTTCATCAACAGCGACCCGGGCGTCATCCACGTGTACATGGCGTGGCTGCGACTCATCGGCATTCCACGCGACCGACTGAAGTTCCGCGTGATGATCCACGAATCCGCAGATGTGGACGGCGCCGAGCAGTACTGGGCCGACGCCGTTGGGGCGGAGCGCGCCCAGTTGCAGAGAACCACGCTCAAGAAGCACAATCCGAAGACCGTGCGACAGAACACCGGGTCGGAGTACCGGGGATGCCTGATCGTCCGAGTGGCGGCCAGTTGCGAGTTGTACCGTCGCATAGAAGGGGCTTGGTGCGGCATAGTGGGGTCCGCGGGTTCGACCAAGTGACTAAATGTCCGGTTCACCCGGGTTTACTATCCCCTGTGGTGTAATCGGCAACACGGGTCACTTTGGATGATTTGTTCCAGGTTCGAGTCCTGGCAGGGGAGCCAATCGAGTTCGGGTCCTGACCTTCACGG
This sequence comes from Streptomyces sp. NPDC091682, assembly GCF_044756625.1. NCBI lineage: Bacteria > Bacillati > Actinomycetota > Actinomycetes > Kitasatosporales > Streptomycetaceae > Streptomyces > Streptomyces sp. NPDC091682. Next base: position 2,731 of record NZ_JBIVTH010000015.1, read on the forward strand.
TCGGGACCCGCGTTCGTTCGGGGCCACCGGCACCCCGGTATCCTTCACGGGTCCACCCCCGAAGCCGAAGGGCATCCCCGTGAGCGCCAACCGCCCGGCAGCCGTCGTCGTACTCGCAGCGGGTGAAGGCACCCGCATGAAGTCGACGACTCCCAAGGTTCTCCACGAGATCTGCGGGCGCTCGCTCGTCGGTCACGTCGTCGCCGCCTCCCGCGAGCTGGACCCCGAGCACCTCGTCGTGGTCGTCGGGCACGCCCGCGAGCAGGTCACCGCGCACCTGGCCGGCATCGACGCCGACGTCCGCACCGCCGTCCAGTACGAGCAGAACGGCACCGGGCACGCCGTCCGCATGGCCCTCGAAGAGCTCGGCGGCGGCATCACCGGCACCGTGATCGTCGTCTGCGGCGACACCCCGCTGCTGACCGGGGAGACCCTGGCCGCGCTCGCGCGGACCCACGAGAGCGACGGCAACGCCGTCACCGTGCTGACCGCCGAGGTCCCCGACTCCACCGGCTACGGACGCATCGTCCGCGACGCCGGCGGCGCCGTGACGGCCATCGTCGAGCACAAGGACGCCTCCGACGCCCAGCGCGCGATCCGCGAGATCAACTCGGGCGTCTTCGCCTTCGACGGCGCCCTGCTCGCCGACGCCCTCGGCAAGGTCCGTACCGACAACAGCCAGGGCGAGGAGTACCTCACCGACGTCCTCGGCATCCTGCGCGAGGCCGGGCACCGCGTCGGCGCCGCCGTCGGCAGCGACCACCGGCAGATCCTCGGGATCAACAACCGCGTGCAGCTCGCCGAGGCCCGCGCGCTGCTGAACGCGCGCCTGCTGGAGCGGGCCATGCTCGCGGGCGTCACGGTCGTCGACCCGGCCGGCACCTTCATCGACGTGACCGTCACCTTCGGGCAGGACGCGATCGTGCACCCCGGCACCCAGCTGCTGGGCGCCACGCACATCGCCGAGGGCGCCGAGGTCGGCCCCAACACCCGACTGAAGGACACGCACGTCGGCGCGGGCGCCCGGGTGGACAACACGGTCGCCGAGAGCGCGGTCGTGGGCCCGCAGGCGAGCGTGGGTCCCTTCGCGTACCTGCGCCCCGGCACGAACCTCGGCGCCAAGGCCAAGGCCGGTACGTACGTCGAGATGAAGAACGCGACGATCGGCGAGGGCACCAAGGTCCCCCATCTGTCCTACGTGGGCGACGCGACGATCGGCGAGTACACCAACATCGGCGCCGCGAGCGTCTTCGTGAACTACGACGGCGAACACAAGCACCACACGACCGTCGGCTCGCACTGCAAGACGGGCTCGGACAACATGTTTGTGGCTCCCGTCACCATCGGGGACGGCGCCTACACGGCCGCCGGGTCCGTGATCACCAAGGACGTGCCGCCCGGCGCCCTGGCCGTGGCCCGTGGCCAGCAGCGGAATATCGAGGGCTGGGTGGCCCGCAAGCGTCCGGGCAGTGCGGCTGCCACGGCGGCGCAGTCGGCGGCCCCGGAGGACGCCGAGCGCCCCTGAGGTGAACTGACCGGAAACAGGTACGCCCGGGACGGCGTACCGTGATAGGTGCACGCAATTCGGCTGGCTCACCGTGTGCGGGACGGACGCACATGGGGGCGAGCAGCTTCAACACGTCTGAGGAGACTGTGCTGTGACCGGGATCAAGACGACCGGCGAGAAGAAGCTGATGCTCTTCTCCGGCCGCGCCCACCCCGAGCTGGCCGAGGAGGTTGCGCACCAGCTGGGCGTCGCCCTCGTGCCGACCAAGGCTTTCGACTTCGCGAACGGCGAGATCTACGTCCGCTTCCAGGAGTCGGCGCGCGGCGCGGACTGCTTCCTGATCCAGAGCCACACGGCTCCGATCAACAAGTGGATCATGGAGCAGCTGATCATGATCGACGCGCTGAAGCGCGCGTCGGCGCGCTCCATCACCGTGATCGTCCCGTCCTACGGGTACGCGCGCCAGGACAAGAAGCACAAGGGTCGCGAGCCGATCTCGGCCCGTCTGGTCGCCGATCTGCTGAAGACCGCGGGTGCGGACCGCATCCTCACGGTCGACCTGCACACGGACCAGATCCAGGGCTTCTTCGACGGCCCGGTGGACCACCTTTCGGCCCTGAACGTCCTCGCGGACTACGTCGGCGCCAAGGTGGACCGTACGAAGCTCACGATCGTGTCCCCGGACGCCGGCCGTGTGCGCGTGGCCGACCGCTGGTGCGACCGGCTGGACGCGCCGCTGGCGATCGTGCACAAGCGCCGTGACAAGGACGTCGCCAACCAGGTGACCGTCCACGAGGTCGTCGGCGAGGTCAAGGGCCGCGTCTGCGTCCTGGTCGACGACATGATCGACACCGGTGGCACCATCTGCGCCGCGGCCGAGGCGCTGTTCGCGCACGGCGCCGAGGACGTCATCGTGACGGCCACGCACGGCATCCTGTCGGGCCCGGCGGCCGACCGCCTGAAGAACTCCAAGGTCAGCGAGTTCGTCTTCACGAACACCCTGCCGGACCCCTCCGACCTGGAGCTCGACAAGATCACGGTGCTGTCGATCGCCCCGATGATCGCGCGTGCCGTGCGCGAGGTCTTCGAGGACGGCTCGGTCACCAGCCTCTTCGAGGAGCAGCAGTAGGGCCTGAGGTGACCGCTGTGCGGTAGATCCTTTTGGTGCGGCCTTCCCCGCCGGGTACACTCCATGAGTTGCTCGGCGAGGGAGGCCGTACCTGTTTTCCGGTACGGATGCTCCGTTATCGACGCGCTCTTCGTAGCAGGCCGTTCCGGCCGGGTGACGTCCGTCCATTTCCGTCACCCCACGAGGAGTGAGCATGTCCGAGGTCAAGCTTTCCGCCCAGCTCCGTGACACCTTCGGCAAGGGCTCTGCCCGCCAGGCCCGTCGCGACGCCCTGGTTCCCGCCGTCATCTACGGTCACGGCAACGACCCGAAGCACGTCAACGTCGAGGGCCACGGCCTGCTGCTGGCGCTGCGCACCCCGAACGTCCTGATCTCCCTGGACATCGCGGGCGACGGCACCGAGCTGGTCATCCCGAAGGCCGTGCAGAAGCACCCGCTGAAGCGCTCCATCTCCCACGTCGACTTCCTGATCGTCAAGAAGGGCGAGAAGGTCACCGTCGACGTCGCGATCGTGACCGAGGGCGACCTGGCCGCCGGTGGCAACCTGCTGGAGACCCTGCAGAACACCATCTCCGTCGAGGCCGAGGCCACCCACATCCCGACCGAGGTCACCGTCTCGATCGAGGGCCTCGAGGCCGGCGCCACCATCCACGCCTCCGACCTGGTCCTGCCGGCCGGCACCACCCTGGCCGTCGACGGCGACATCGCCGTCCTGCAGGTCGTCGCCCCGCAGGCCGAGGAGCCGGCCGCCGAGGGCACCGAGGCCTGAGCCTCGCCCCACCCCCTCAGCAGTTGCTGATCGACCGCCGTCCGGCTCCACTGGAGCGGGACGGCGGTCGTCTTCGTAGAGGAACCGAGGAGCTTTTGATGTCGGACGACGCGGCGCCCTGGCTGATCGTGGGCCTGGGGAACCCGGGACCGGAGTACGCGGGCAACCGCCACAACATCGGTTTCATGGTGGCCGATCTGCTGGCGGAGCGGATCGGCGGGAAGTTCAAGGCGCACAAGGCCCGGGCCCAGGTGGTCGAGGGCCGCATGGGTCCGCCGGGACCGGCCAACCGCCGGGTGGTGCTGGCCAAACCGATGACGTACATGAACCTGTCCGGCGGCCCGGTGACGGCGCTGCGCGACTTCTACAAGGTGCCGCTGGAGCGGATCGTGGCGGTCCACGACGAGCTGGACATCGACTACCCGACGCTGCGGCTGAAGCTGGGCGGCGGGGACAACGGGCACAACGGCCTGAAGTCGATGACCAAGTCGATGGGCCCCGACTACCACCGGGTGCGGTGCGGGATCGGGCGGCCGCCGGGCCGGATGCAGGTCGCGGACTTCGTGCTGAAGGACTTCTCCTCCACGGAGCGCAAGGAGCTGGACTGGTTCGTGGACCGGGCGGCGGACTCGGTGGAGTGCCTGGTCCAGGAGGGCCTGGAGCGGGCCCAGTCGGCGTACAACTCCTGACCACCGCTACATCTCGTCGAGCCCGTCGAAGTCGATTTCGGCGGCGAAGGGCCGGTCGACGCTGAACGGCTTGGTGTGGATCCCCTGGCAGACGTAGGCACGTGTGTGGGGGTCCAGCTCGTAGAGGTACACGACCGGTTCGATGACTTCGTCGCCCTCGATCTTGACGATCCAGTAGTTCGGGATACCTGCAGCGGCGTACTTGTGCAGCTTCGCTTTGGTGTCCCGGGCCTCGGACTCGGGCGAGACCACCTCCACTGCGAGCAGGACATCGGCGGCATAGAAGTGGGTCTGCATGGGGCTCGTGCAGGCTTCTCGCCGCACGACTGAGATGTCTGGTTCGGGCCCGTTGCGCTTGTCGATCACCACAGTCATCTCGCGCGCGACCCTCGTGTGCCGGGGGGCGGTCAGTCGCAGCCTGGTGACGAGGAAGTCGATCAGATCTGAGTGGATGAAGCGTTGCGGACTCACGAAGACCAGGCTCCCGTCGATCAGCTCGGTGTGTCGCGGGAGGTCCGGCAGCGTCAGCAGGTCGTCCACCGTGTACCCGTCCAACGGCGGCCTCGACCAGTCGTGTACGGGCTCGGCAGTCATGGTTGCTCCCATGGACGGGATTGTGGTCCTGGACGTCCACGGTAGCGCCCGGTATCCGTGTCCGTCATCACAAAGGGTGACGGACACGGATACCGGCGCGCGACGTCAGCCGGTGTTGCGCAGGCCCGCGGCGACGCCGTTGACCGTGAGCAGCAGGGCGCGGGCGAGCAGCGGGTCGGGCTCCTCGCCGCGGGCGGCGGCCGCGCGCTGGCGGGCCAGCAGGGAGACCTGGAGGTAGGAGATGGGGTCCAGGTAGGCGTCGCGTACGGCGAAGGTCTGCTGGAGCACCGGGTTCGAGCCGAGGAGTTCTTCGGCGCCGGTGATGCGCAGGACCTCGCGGACGGTGAGTTCGTGCTCGGCCTCGATGCGGGCGAAGACGTGCTTGAGGTGGTCGGGCACGAGGGTGTCGACGTAGTGGCGGGCGATCCGCAGGTCGGTCTTGGCCAGTGTCATCTCGACGTTGGACAGGAAGTTGCGGAAGAAGTGCCAGCGTCCGCCCATCTCGGCGAGGACGTCGTCCTGGCCGGCCTCGCGCAGGGCCTTGAGGCCGGAGCCGACCCCGTACCAGCCGGGGACGATCTGGCGGGACTGGGTCCAGCCGAAGACCCACGGGATGGCGCGCAGGCCGTCGAGGCCGGCGCCGGAGTCGGGGCGGCGGGAGGGTCGGGAGCCCAGGTGGAGGTCGGCGAGCTGGTCGACGGGGGTCGCGGCGAAGAAGTACGCGGGCAGATCGGGGTCCTCGACGAGCTCGCGGTACGCGGCGTGTGCGGCGTCGGAGACGACGTCCATGGCCGCGTCCCAGCGGGTGAGGGCCTCGTCGGACTGGCGGGGCGCGGTGTGCAGGGCGGAGGCCTGCAGGGTGGCGGCGACGGTCAGTTCGAGGTTCTCCCGGGCCAGTGAGGGGACCAGGTACTTGTCGGAGATGACTTCGCCCTGCTCGGTGACCTTGATCTCGCCTTCGAGGGTGCCCCAGGGCTGGGCGAGGATCGCGTCGTGGGAGGGGCCGCCGCCGCGGCCGACGGTGCCGCCGCGGCCGTGGAAGAGGCGCAGGCGCACGCCGTAGCGGTGGGCGACGTCGCGCAGCCTGCGCTGGGCGCGGTGGATCTCCCACTGGGAGGTGGTGATGCCGCCGAACTTGGAGGAGTCGGAGTAGCCGAGCATGACCTCCTGGACGTCGCCGCGCAGGGAGACGAGGCGCCGGTAGGAGGGGTCGGCGAGCATCTCGTCGAGGATGACGTCGGCGGCGCGCAGCTCGTCGGTGGTCTCCAGGAGCGGGACGATGCCGATCTTGGCCCAGCCGGTGTGGAGGTCGATGAGGCCGGCCTCGCGGGCGAGGACGGCGGCGGCGAAGACGTCGTCGGCGCCCTGGCACATCGAGATGATGTAGGACTCGATGACTTCGGGGCCGAACTTCTCGAAGGCGTCCTTGATGGCGCCGAAGACGCCGAGGGTCTTGGCTCCGGCGGCGTCGAGCGGGGCCGGGGTGGGGGCGAGCGGGCGGCGGGAGCGCAGTTCCTTGGCGAGGAGCTTCTGCCGGTACTCGCGCGGCATGTCGGCGTAGCGCCAGGATTCCTCGCCGAGGCGGTCGAAGAGCTGGCCGAGGGCGTGGTGGTGGGCGTCGGCGTGCTCGCGGACGTCCATGGTGGCGAGCTGGAGACCGAAGGCGGCCAGGGTGCGGATGGTGCGGTCCATGCGGCCGTCGGCGAAGAGCGCGCCGCGGTGTTCGCGCAGGGAGGTCTGGATGAGGGTGAGGTCAGTGAGGAGCTCGGCGGTGCCGAGGTAGTCGCGGCCCTCCTCATGGGGGATGCCCTTGGCGAGGCGCTCGCGGGTGTTGAGGAGCTTCTGCCGGATGCAGGTGGCCTTGAGGCGGTACGGCTCTTCGGCGTTCAGCCGCTTGTAGCGGGGGCTGATCTCGGGGAGGCGTTCCAGGTCGGCCTGGAGGGAGGCGAGGAGTTCCTCGGTGGCTCCGGTGTAGCGGATGGAGTTGGAGAGGAGTCCGCGCAGGAAGTCGATGAGTTCCAGGGCGTCGGTGATGCCGTGCTCGTGCTGGAGGATCAGCACGTCGCGGGTGACGTCGGGGGTGACGTTGGGGTTGCCGTCGCGGTCGCCGCCGATCCAGGTGCCGAAGGTCAGCGGGCGGGTGCCGGCGGGGATCTCCACGCCGACGCGCTGGAGCTCGGCGGCGAGGTCTTCCAGGACGTCGCCGACGGCGCCGGCGTGGAGCTCGTCGAGGTAGTAGATGGCGTTGCGGGCCTCGTCGGCGGGCTCGGGGCGCACGACGCGCAGTTCGTCGGTCTGCCAGACGAGGTCGATGTTCTCGGCGAGGCGCAGGTCGTGGCGGCGGCGGTCGCCGGCGCCGGTGACGGGCTCCTCCAGCAGGGTGGCGATGCGGCGCAGCTTGTTGAGGACGCTGCGGCGGGCCGCCTCGGTGGGGTGTGCGGTGAAGACGGGGCGGACGTTGAGGTTCTTGACCGTCTCGCGCAGGTGTTCGGGGTCGGCGTCCTTCAGCATGTCGGCGGTGCGGGCGAGGAGCCCGCCCTCGGCGGCACGGTGGGCGCGCAGTTCCTTGCCGCGGTGCACCTGTTCGGTGACGTTGGCGAGGTGGAAGTAGGTGGAGAAGGCGCGCACGAGCTTGGCGGCGGTCTCCAGGTCGGTGTCGCCGAGCAGGGCGGCGGCGGCCTCGCCGTCGGTGCGGGTGAGGGCGCGGACGCGCTCGACGAGGTCGAGGAGGTCCTGGCCCTCCTGGCGTACGAGGGTTTCCCCGAGGAGGTCGCCGAGGCGGCGGATGTCCGCGCGCAGTTCCGCGTTGGCGGTGGCGGCCGGGGTGACGGGGGCCTGGCCCTGGGGGGCCTGGTCAGCACTGCTCACAGGTGCGGCTCCTTGCAGTGTTCGAGCGCTACTGGGCGGTGGGCTCCCGGCGGCGTGCGGTGATGCCGTCCCGGACTCGGTCCGGGGGGCGGGATCTCCGCTCCTGATGTGCAGCTCGGGCTGCCCGTGCGGACCGCGCTGTCCGACGGGACCCAGGATAGGTGGCCGAGGCGTGTGCCTGGGCAAACGTCTCATCAGGCGGCGCGTGAACACCTCGCGCGCGCTCCTCCTCCCGGCGCTGCCCCTCTTGCCTGCGTACCCGGTTTTGCCATACTTACGATGCCGTAGGTTACGGGTCCGTAGGGTTCGTAGCCGGGGAGCCCGCCGACTTCTCTCACCCCCCAGGGGACACCCATGACCACCAGTCCCGATCTGATCGAGGGCGGCTCCGCGCCCTCCGACACGTCCGAGCCGTCCGCGACGCTGGGCGGCGAGAACAAGCGGTCCATCGAGCAGATCGCCCTGCTGCTGTTCATCGCCGTGCCCTTCGTGGCCCTGCTGGCGGCGGTGCCGCTGGCCTGGGGCTGGGGGGTGAGCTGGCTGGACCTCGGTCTGATGGTCTTCATGTACTTCCTGGCCTGCCACGGGATCACCATCGGTTTCCACCGCTACTTCACGCACGGTTCCTTCAAGGCGAAGCGGCCGCTGCGGATCGCGCTCGCCGTGATGGGGTCGATGGCGGTGGAGGGGCCGCTGGTGCGTTGGGTGGCGGACCACCGCAAGCACCACAAGTTCTCGGACCACGAGGGTGACCCGCATTCGCCCTGGCGGTTCGGGGAGACGCTGCCGGCGCTGATGAAGGGGCTGTGGTGGGCGCACATCGGCTGGCTGTTCGACGAGGAGCAGACCGATCAGCAGAAGTACGCCCCGGACCTGATCAAGGACCCGGCGATCCGCCGGATCTCGCGGGACTTCATCTTCTGGACGATGTTCTCGCTGGCGATCCCGCCGCTGGTGGGCGGTCTGGTGACGATGTCCTGGTGGGGTGCGTTCACGGCGTTCTTCTGGGGCTCCCTGGTGCGGGTCGCGCTGCTGCACCACGTGACGTGGTCGATCAACTCGATCTGCCACGCGGTGGGCAAGCGGCCGTTCAAGTCCCGTGACCGCAGTGGCAACGTCTGGTGGCTGGCGGTGCTGTCCTGCGGGGAGTCCTGGCACAACCTGCACCACGCGGACCCGACGTCGGCGCGGCACGGCGTGCTGCGCGGTCAGGTCGACTCCAGCGCGCGGCTGATCCGCTGGTTCGAGCAGTTGGGCTGGGCGACGGACGTCCGCTGGCCGTCGGCGACCCGCATCGACGCCCGGCGCAGGGAAAACGAGTCGAACGCGGCATGATGGGGGGCGTGGCGATCGACGGCAGCAACTCCAGCAGTGACAAGCCCAGGCGCGGCCGCCGGGTCCGGATGACGGGCGCGGAGCGGCGTCAACAGCTGCTGGACATCGGCCGGACGCTGTTCGCGGAGAAGGGCTTCGAGGGCACCTCGGTGGAGGAGATCGCGGCGAAGGCCGGGGTGTCCAAGCCGGTGGTGTACGAGCACTTCGGCGGCAAGGAGGGCCTGTACGCGGTCGTCGTGGACCGGGAGATGCGCCAGCTGCTGGACGGGGTGACGGGCGCGCTGACGGCCGGGCACCCGCGGGAGCTGCTGGAGCAGGCGGCGTTCGCGCTGCTGGACTACATCGAGTCGTACACGGACGGTTTCCGGATCCTCGTGCGGGATTCCCCGGTCGCCCAGTCGACCGGCACCTTCGCCTCGCTGATCAGTGACATCGCCACGCAGGTCGAGGACATCCTGGGGCTGGAGTTCAAGGCGCGGGGCTTTGACCCCAAGCTGGCCCCGCTGTACGCGCAGGCGCTGGTCGGGATGGTGGCGTTGACCGGGCAGTGGTGGTTGGACGTGCGCAAGCCCAAGAAGGCGGAGGTGGCGGCGCACCTGGTGAACCTGGCCTGGCACGGGTTGGACGGGCTGGAGTCGAAGCCGCAGCTGGTGGGCCGGCGCAAGAACTGAGCCCGTCACGTACGACACGACGACTCGACGGCGCCCCGTCACCGGAGATCCGGTGGCGGGGCGCCGTCGTGCGGTGCGTCTTATGCGCAGGGCTCCGGCGCTGCCGGTTCCGGGTGGTGCCGTTCCAGGAATTCGAGCCGGTTGCCGACGGGGTCCTCGGAATAGAAGCGGCGGTGGCCCGGTAGGTCGTCGTCCCAGACCACCTCGGCCCCCCGCTCCTGCAGTCTGATCGCGTACGCCTCGATGTCGGTCACCCGTAGCCCCGGGTGGGCCTTGCGGGCGGGTCGGAAGTCTTCCTCCACGCCGAGGTGCAGCTGGACGGGCCCGGCGGCGAACCAGCACCCCCCACGGGCGGCGAGGACCGGCGGCTTGGGGATCTCGGTCATGCCGAGGACGTCCGTGTAGTACGCGCGGAGCCGGTCCTCCGAGTCCGGCGGCGCGGCGAGTTGCACGTGGTCGACTGCGGTCAACATGGTCATGCCTCCTTGCGGGCCACGGCGAAGATGCGGCGGAAGGGGAAGACGGTGCCGCGCGGGCCCGTCGGATAGGCCGCGCGCAGCCGGTCACGGTATTCGGTGAGGAAGGCGTCCACGGCGTCGCGGTCGTCGCCGAGGGCGGTGAGGACGGGCCGCAGGGCGGTGCCCTTGACCCAGTCGAGCACGGGGTCGGGGCCCTGGAGCAGTTGGTAGTAGGTGGTCTCCCAGATGTCGGCGGCGCAGCCGAGCTCGGTGAACCGAGCGAGGTATTCGGCGGGTTCGAGGAGATGGATGTAGCGGGCGCCGTGACCGGCGAGCCGGGCCCGCCAGCGCGGGGTGTCGCACTGCTGCGCGAGCAGGGCGTGGCTGGGGGCCGTGAAGTTGCCGGGGATCTGGAAGGCAAAGGTGCCGCCGGGGCGCAGGCCGTTGATCCAGGCGCCGAAGGAGCCGGGGTGGCCCGGGACCCACTGCAGGGCGGCGTTGGAGACGATCAGGTCGTAAGGCTCCTCGGGGAGCCAGCTGGCGAGGTCCCCGTGGCGGAAGTCGAGGTCGCCGCCGCCGGGGGTGGGCCCGGCGTGCTCCGCGGTGGCCAGGTGGAGCATCTCCGGGGAGAGGTCGAAGCCGGTGATGCGGGCCTCGGGCCAGCGCTCGGCGAGGAGGGTGGTGACGTTGCCGGGGCCGCAGCCGAGGTCGGCGATGCGGGCGGGGCGCTGGGGGAGCTCGGGTATGCGGGTGAGCAGGTCGAGGAAGGGCCGTGTGCGGTGGCCCGAGTGCCGGAGGTACTGCTGGGGGTCCCAGGTGGGGGCGGAGGGCGCGGTGGACGTGGGGGTCCCGGCGCGCGCGGTATCGGAATACATGTTCGAGCCTCCCTGCTGGCGGGGCGATCGGAAGCGGAATCCGTTCCGGCCCCCTCCATGCCCCATGCTCGCTCCATTTATATCTCGATGTCAAGATACTCGTGATCGAGATGCTCGACATGAAGAGACTTCACATCGACAGACCCCTTACACTGATCGGCATGGAGGACGAGGTCGACCGACTGGTGGCGGCATGGCGGCGGGAGCGCCCTGACCTCGACGTGGAACCGCTCGAGGTGCTGAGCCGCGTCAGCAGGCTCGCGCGCCATCTCGACCGGGCCCGCAGGCTGGCCTTCTCCGAGCACGGCCTGGAGCCCTGGGAGTTCGACGTCCTGACGTCGCTGCGCCGCGCCGGCGCGCCCTACCAGCTCTCCCCCGGCCAGCTGTTGACCCAGACCCTGGTCACTTCCGGCACCATGACCAACCGCATCGACCGGCTGGCCAAGAAGGGCCTCGTCGAACGCCTCCCGGACCCCAGCGACCGCCGGGGGGTCCTGGTGCGGCTCACCCCCGAGGGCCGGGACCGCGCCGACCAGGCCCTCGCCGGGCTGCTGGCCCAGGAACGGGCGATCCTGGCCCAGCTCTCGCAGGGTCAGCGCGGCGACCTCGCCGGGCTGCTACGCCAGTTGACCGCTCCGTTCGACAACATCCCCGGCTAGGTCGGCCGGCCGGACGCCGGCCCGTCGGGCCAGTGCCACGGCGGCCAGCGTGGAGTGCACCCCGAGCTTGCCCAGCACGTTCTGCATGTGGGTGCGGACCGTGTGCGGGGACAGGAACAACCGCGCCGCCACGTCCTTGCGGCCCAGCCCCGCCACCATGCAGCGCAGCACCTCGTGTTCCCGCGGGGTCAGCGATTCCACCAGCCGCTCGCTGTCCGTACGGTGCTTGCGCGCCGCGGTCAGTTCCCGGAGCACCCCGGTGAGCAGTGCGGGGGGCAGATGGGTCTCCTCGCGAAGGACCCCGCGGATCACGGCCAGCAGCCGGGAGAGCGAACAGTCCTTCGCCACCCAGCCGGAGGCTCCCGCCTGGAGCGCGAGGGCGGCCCGGCGGGGGTCGTCGCGCTCGGCGAGCACGACGGTGCGGACCCCGGGGTGGGACACCCGCACCCCTGCGACCAGCGCGATCCCGTCCGAGGCGGGCGGCATCGGTGGCCCGGAGCCGGACTCCCGCTGGGCGGGCACGGCCCCCGGGACCGCGCCGAGATCGGCGTCGACCAGCAGGACGTCGAAGCGGCGGCCCTCGGCCGCCGCCCGTTCGAGGCAGCGCAGCGCGGCGGGGCCGCTGCCGGCCGCGGACACGTCCACGTCCGGCTCGGCCGCGAGCGCGGCTGCGAGCGATTCGGCGAAGATGCGGTGATCGTCGACGACGAGAACCCGGATACGAACCACAAAACCCCCAAGGGTAGGGGAACGGACGACGGCGGGTACGGCGCCCGGACCGGGTGATCCGCAGCTGCCCCGGCCGCCGCCGTGACACATCTGCACTACCCCGGACCGGACGACGTACCCGACTTGTCTCGACCCCTGAATCAACACCGGCCCCCACCGGTGTCACGCATCAGCGTAGGGCCGGGGGCGTCCGACGGTTGGCCGAATAGCAGAAGTTTTCCCGGGGATTTTCCGGCGCGGGCGTTCCGAACCACCTCCATGGTGGCTGGAAATCAACCGTGCCGAAGGTCTTGATGACGGCCTCGGTACGGGCGTGTGCCGCGGGCAGTTGCACGGGGGGTATTTCACCCGGCGTGTGCACGCCGGGCGCCCGCGCACAGCGCTCGTCCGCAGCGCGCACCCGACACGCACACGCCCCCCGCACCGATCGGGGTGCGGGGGGCGCGCAGGACCAGGGGAGGTCCGGACGGATACCGGAGCTCCGGGAGGTCAGGGGGTTGAGGAGGTTCAGGAGGTGTGCGTACGCGCGAAGTTCCACGCGTCCGTGATGATCCCCGTGAGGTCCGAGCGGCTCGGGGTCCAGCCGAGGCGCTCGTGGGCCGTGCGCGCGGAGGCGACGAGCATCGCCGGGTCGCCGGCCCGGCGCGGGGCGACCACCTCGGGGATCTCCCGGCCGGTGACCTTGCGGACGGTCTCGACGACCTCGCGGACCGAGAACCCGTTGCCGTTGCCCAGGTTGCAGATCAGGTGCTCCCCGCCGGTGGCGGCCCGCAGGGCGGCCAGGTGGGCCTCCGCGAGGTCGGCGACGTGGATGTAGTCGCGCACGCAGGTGCCGTCCGGGGTCGGGTAGTCCTCGCCGAACACCGAGATCGACTCCCGCTCGCCCAGGGCGACCTGGAGGACCAGCGGGATCAGGTGCGTCTCGGGGGTGTGGCGCTCACCGAACTGCCCGTAGGCGCCGGCCACGTTGAAGTAGCGCAGCGACACCGCGGCCAGGCCGTGCGCCACGCACTCCCCCGCGATCATGTGGTCGACGGCCAGCTTCGAGGCACCGTACGGATTGGTCGGTGCGGTCACCGAGGCCTCCGTCAGCAGGCCCTCCGTCGGCTCCCCGTAGGTGGCGGCGGTGGAGGAGAACACCAGCTTGCGCACGCCCGCCCCGCGCATCGCGGCCAGCAGGGCCAGCGTCCCGCCGACGTTGTTCTCCCAGTACTTGCCCGGGTTCACCACGGACTCGCCGACCTGCGAGGAGGCCGCGAAGTGCAGCACCGCCTCGAAGGAGCCGTCCACGTACCGGGCCGCGTCCTGGATGCGGCCCTCGATGAAGGTGGCGCCCTCCGGGACCCCCGCGCGGAAGCCCGTGCTCAGGTCGTCGAGGACGGTGACCTCGTGGCCGGCCTCCAGAAGGTGGGCCGCGACCACGCTGCCGACGTATCCGGCGCCACCGGTTACCAGGTACTTGCTCACTCGCCTACTGCCTCTCGCGCGGGAGCACGCGCGGGTACGTGCGCGTGCTTGGACACTGGCTTACCCGATTCCGCGCCCACGGGGAAATCGGGGGCCGGCCCCGCCCCGGCCCGTGCGTCAGCCGCGCGCGGCGGCGGACGGCGGCGTGGGCAGCGCCCGGTCCAGCAGACCGGTGCGGGCGGCCAGCGCGGCCGCCTCCAGCCTGGATCCCACACCCAGCTTCATCAGCACCCGCTGCACGTGCGTACGGGCGGTGCTCGGGGCGATCTCCATGCCCGCGGCGATCAGCCGGGTGTCCTCGCCCTCGGCGACCCGGACGAGCACCTCCACCTCGCGCGGGGTGAGCAGCCGCAGCAGCCGGCTCCCCTCGTCGTCGGGCTGGGCGGCGGGGTTCAGGAGCTCGGCGAAGGCCCCCTGCAGCAGTTGCGGGGCGATCGCCACCTCCCCCGCCCTGGCCTTGGCCAGCGCCCGCTCCACGCCCTCGATGCGCTCGTCCTGCCGTACGTACCCCGAGGCGCCGGCGGCGAAGGCGGCCGCGATCCCGCGCGGGCTGGGCACCGGGCCGAGCACGACCACGGCGATCTGCGGGCGCTCCCGCTTGATGCGGACGACGGGCTCGAAGACCCCGGGCTCGGCGGGGGTGGCGGTGCCGAGCAGGCAGACCTCCGGAGCGCGGCTGATGACCAGCTCGGCGGCGCCCGCCGTCGGCGCCGCGGCTGCCAGTACCCGGTGCCCGCGCAGCTTCAGGGCAGAGGCGAGCGCCTCGGCCAGCAGCCGGTGCTCGTCGACCACGACGACCCGTACGCCCATTGAGGAAGCACCCCCCACCCTTCTGACCCGGCAAGCTACACGCTTGTTCGACGGTGCGAGGGGGATACCGCGCAGAAGCCCCCGATCGGTGCGGACCGTTCGGGGGCTTCCGGCGCTGTCGTGCGGGATCGGCGCGGCCCGGTCAGCTCGCGCTGTAGGAGGCGAAGAGGTAGTCCTGGTCGGCGCTCTCCCCCCACGGCTTGGAGGCGATCGTGCGCGAGATGAAGAACTTGCCGTTGCGGAAGCGGTACTCGGAGTGGTCGAACGAGAAGCTGGTCTCGATTCGGTGGTTCGCCTTGTCCTCCGGGTTCACCATGAGGACGGTCTCCTTCATCGTCCTGCCGTCGATGCTGACGATCTGACCGCCCTTGTCGTACGGGGGGAACTTGTAGGCGATGATGTTCGACCCGTCCATGCGCAGCGGGGACATCGTGAACCGCTCGCCCGCGTCGGCACGGTCGGTGGTCTGCTTGCCGGTCTCCAGGTCGAAGGAGAGCAGTTCGTTGGTACGGCCGCCGGAGACCTGGCCCTGGTGCTCGTACGACGGCAGGTAGAGCTTGCCGTTGCCGACCACCATGTTCGAGCACTCCTCGACCTCGGATCCGCACTTGGCGCCGAAGTCTCCGGAGGCGAGCGGGATGCGGGCCTTCAGCTCGCCCTTGGGGTCGAGGACGAAGAGGTCGCTGACGCCCGCGCCGTTCTTCGCGGTCTTGCCGACGTTGGCGGCCACGATCAGGGGCTTGGTGGCGACGATGTTCGCGTCCTCGATGCCCTGGGAGAGCTTGTACGAGGCCGTGGGCGCGCCGGTGGTCGGGTCGAGGAGCTGCCCGTACAGCGTGTAGTTGGGGCTCTGGCCGCACTTGCGGATGGCGGCGAGGGCCTCGCCGCCGCCGTAGCCGACGTCGCGGCAGCCTTCTGCGTCGACCTTGGGCAGCCACAGGGACTTGCCGTCGGTGAGGCTCCAGGCGGCGCCGCCCCCGGAGACGCCGGCCGCGGCGACCGTCTTGCCGCTGAGGGTGACGGCGGAGAACGCGACGGGCCTGTCGCCGCCGGTGGCGCTCTTGGCGTTGCCGGACCAGACGAGCTTGCCGCTCTCCAGGTCGATGACACCGACCTCGGAACACGGGACGGCCCTGTTCTCGGGCGTCGGCTGGGTGGGCTTGAAGATGACGGCGGTCTTGTTCTCGCTGACGTGCTTGGTCGCGCCGCAGACTTCGCCGGGGAAGGGCAGCTCCCACTTCTTGCCGCCGTCGACGAGGTTGTAGCCGACGACCTTCGCCAGATCGGTCTTGACGTAGGTGGAGTCGGTCAGCCAGGAGCCGGCGACGGAGGCGACGTCGGTCGGGACCGGGCTCGGCAGGTTGAGCAGCGGCTTCGACTTCGGGTTGCCGGGCACCTTCTCGGTGCCGGGCACGTAGTCCTGGGGCTTGTCGTTGCCCGGGGAGGCGCTCGGGTTGCCGTCGGCCTCGTTGCCGCCGCCGTCGCCGGAGGTGTACCAGAGGCCGCCGCCGACGATGAGGGCGATGGCCAGGACGGCCGCGCCGACGATCGTCAGCTGGGTGCGCTTGGCGTTGCCGGCGGCCGGGGCCGGGGGGTGCGGGGCGGGCACGGGGGCGCCGGGGGCCCCGTAGGGCGACGGGGTGCCGGGCTGCTGCGGGTAGCCGTAGCCGGGCCCGGTCTCCGGGTAGCCGTAGCCGGGTCCGGTCTGCGGGTACCCGTACGCGGCCGGCGGTTGCTGCTGCGGGGGCCCGGCCTGCGGCGCGGCCGGGCCGGACGGCGGCACGGGCGCGCCGAACCCGCCCGGCGGCGGGTCCTGCGGCGCGCCGAAGCCGCCCGGCGGCGGGTCCTGCGGCGCGCCGAAGCCGCCGGACGGCGGCTGGCTGGGGGGCGGCGGGATGCTCATCGGTTGCTGTTTGCCTTTCGGTGGGCGGCTGCTCGGACGCGTTCTCACTTACCGAAGGCCATCAGGAGCTTCTCCTCCGTGTCCTGGGCCAACAGTCGGTACGTGGAGATGAAGAAACGCCCGTCCACGTAGTCGACCTTCGGGGAAAAGAAAGTGCTCTCGACCGGGGCGGAGGGGCCCGACGGGTGGCGCAGGAGCGTGGTCGGGGTGCCACCGGCGGCCGGGATCGAGAGGACCTCACCGCCCTGGTCCATCTCGGCCTTCCGGTAGGCGATCAGCTGCCCGTTCGCAGCTTTGAGCGGGACGATGGTGCGTGCTTTGCCCGCCGGGACGCGCCACTTGGCCTTGCCGGTGGTCAGGTCGAAGGCGACGATCTCGTTGGCCTCGCCGAGGTCGACCGTGGTGGGCAGGTAAAGGGTGCCCGCGTCGGCGACGGCGGTGGCGCAGCCCTGCAGGGTGTCGTCGTGGGCCGAGCTGCAATGGATCGAGAACTTGCCCTCGGCGGAGAGCGTGGCGCGCTTCTGGCCGTCGGGGCCGAGGACGACGATGGGCCGCTCGTTCGTGGACTCGTCCTCGATGTGGAGGACGATCGGGTCGAGGGAGTAGACCCGGTTGACCCTCCAGCCCTTGGGCAGGCGGTGGGTCCAGTTCTTCTTGCCGGTGACCGGGTCGGCGTCCTGGATCTCGACGGTCGCGTCGGCGTCGAAGCAGGTGGCGATGCCGAGCAGCTTGCCGCTGCCGGCGGCGTAGCGGCCGGGTATGCAACCCTCGGCCGGGCTGGCGAAGAGCTGGTCGCCGGTGCTGACCCGGAAGGCGGTGGCGCGGGTGAGCCGGTTGACCGTGACGGTGTCCCCGGTCAGGGCCAGTTCGGCGTCGAGGAACACGTCGAAGGTGCTCTCCTTGGACACTTGCTTCGACCAGCCCGCCTTGCCCGCCTTGAGGTCGATCATTTGGATCTGGTTGCAGTCGGCGTCGTCCGAGTCGCCGTTGCGGTACATGAAGACGGCCTTGCCGTCGTCGGTGGTCTTGCCGTTCGTCGTACCGCAGATCTGGCCAGGGAAGTTGATCGTCCACTTCTCCTTGCCGTCGGCGACCGCGTAGCCGGTGATCGTCTTGCCGACGGGCTTGGCGATGGTGTCGCCGAAGATCCAGTGGCCCTTGCTGAACACCCCGGCGCCGGGGCCGTTGACCTTGATGGTCTTGAGCCAGAGGACCTTGTCCTCGCCCTGCTTGCGGCCGGCGTTGAAGTCCGCCTTCAGGTCTTCGTGGTCGCCCTTGCCGTCGCCCTTGCCGTCGCCCTTGTCCACCGAAGGAGAACCGGAGGGCTCGGCGTCGGCGGGCTGCTGTGCGACCGGCTCCGGGTCCCCGTCGTCGCCGGAGAAGGCCGCGTAGCCGACGCCCCCGAGGACCAGCGCGGCGGCCACCGCAGCGGCGACCAGCACGATCGGCTTGTTCTTCTTCGACGACGCCGGGCCCGAACCGGAACCGGGGCCGCCCGGGCCCGCCGGCCGCTGCTGCGCCACGGTCGGCGGCTGCGGCGGGTACCCGGGCTGCTGCGCGTACGGGTTCTCACCCTGCGGCGGGAACCCGTACCCCTGCTGCGGCGGACCGGGCAGGTGCCCGTAACCGGAAGGCGCCGGCGGCTGGTTCGGCGGCTGGGGCAGCTCGGTCATCAGCGCACGCTTTCGGCATCGGGAAGGTCGGGGAGAATGACCTTTCTATCACTGACAGCGCCCATACATCGGGCCGGTCCACCCCCTGTTCCCAAGGGAGGACCGGCCCGTGACGCCGCCGTTATCCGGCCAGTTGCCCCCGAAGTCCGTCGAAATCCAAGCCTCCTCGGCCGTCTCGCCCCGGCGCGTCGCCAAATCCTCGCGGTCCGGACGGAGTTCGCGGAGCCCTGCGCGGGCCCGGGCTCGTGCTCACTTGCCGAAGACCATCAGGAGCTTCTCGTCCTGGCCCTGGGCCCGCAGGTGGGTGGAGGAGATGAAGAACCGTCCGTCCACGTAGTCCAGCTCCGGGAGGGTGAAGGTCCTCTCGATCGGGGCCGCGGCGCCCGAGGGGTGGCGCAGGAGGGCGGTCGGGGTGCCGCCGGCGGCCGGGATGGACAGGACCTCGCCGCCCTGCTCCTCCTCGGCCTTCCGGTAGGCGATCAGCCGCCCGTTCACGGCCTTGAGCGGAGTGAGCGTGCGCTTGTCCCCGGCCGGGACCCGCCACTTGTCCTTGCCGGTGGCCAGGTCGAAGGCGACGATCTCGTTGGCCTTGCCGGTCCCCGCCGCGGTGGGCAGGTAGAGGGTGTTCGCGTCGACGACGGCCGAGGGGCAGGTCGCCAGCGACCGGAAGAGGCCGGTGTCGCCGCAGCCGACGGCGAAGCTGCCCTCGCCGGCGAGGGTGGCGGTCTGCTTCCCGTCGGGCCCCAGGACCACGATGGAGCGCTGCTTCGTCTGCTCGTTGCCGATGTCGATGACGGTCGGGTTCACCGAGTAGATGCTGGTGACCTTGAACTTCGCGGGGAGCCGGTAGGCCCAGCCCTTCGCGCCGGTGACGGGGTCGATGCCGTGGACCTCTGCGGTGGAGTCCTCGTCCGAGCAGGTGGCGAGGGCGATCATCTTTCCGTTGCCGGCCTCGTAGGAGTCCGGGTTGCAGCCGTCGCCCAGGGGGTTCGCGAAGAGCTTGTCACCGTTGCTGATCTTGAAGGCGCTGGCGGTGCCTCCGCGGCTGACGGTGACGGTGTCCCCGGTCATGGACAGGGTGGGGCTGGTGAAGATGTCGAAGACCCCCTCGCTGGGCACCTGCTTCGACCAGACCTCCTTGCCCGTCTTGAGGTCGACCACGCGCAGCTGGTTGCAGGAGGTGTTCTCCCCCTCGCCGTCGCGGTACATGACGAGGGTCCTGCCCTCGGCCGTGGTCTGCGGGGCGACGGAGCAGATCTGTGCGGGGAAGGGGAGTGTCCACTTCTCCTTGCCGTCGGTGACCGAGTAGCCGGTGAGGTTCCTCCAGAGGCTCTTGACCACGGTGTCGCCGATGACCCACTGGCCGGCGGCGTCGACGCCCATGCCGGGGCCGTCGATCTTGGTGGTCTTGAGCCAGAGGGCCTTGTCCTCGCCCTGCTTGCGGCCGGCGTTGAGGTCCGTCTGCGGACCGGCGCCGCCGTCCCCGTTGCCGTCGCCCTTGTCCACCGGAGGGGTGCTGGAGGGCTTGGCGTCGGCGGGCTGCTGTGCGACCGGCTCCGGATCCCCGTCGCCGCCGGAGAAGGCCACGTAACCGACGCCCCCGAGGGCCAGGACGGTCGCCGCGGCGGCGGCGACCAGCACGATCAGCTTGTTCTTCTTCGCCGATGCAGCACCCGGACCGGGGCCGCCCTGGCCGGCCGAACCGCCCGGACCGGCCGGCCACTGCTGCGGCACGGTCGGCGGCTGCGGCGGGTACCCGGGCTGCTGCGCGTACGGGTTCTCACCCTGCGGCGGGAACCCGTACCCCTGCTGCGGCGGACCGGGCAGGTGCCCGTAACCGGAAGGCGTCGACGGCTGGTTCGGCAGCTGGTTCGGCGGCTGGGGCAGCTCGGTCATCAGCGCACGCTTTCGGCATCAGGAGGGCGGGGAGGATGACCTTTCTATCACCGACCCGCCCCGGCTCCGCTCAGGCCTCCTCGGCCAGTTCCAACCAGCGCATCTCCAAATCGTCGCGGTCCGAGAGGAGTTCGCGCAGCTCCGCGTCGAGCTTGGCCACCTTGTCGTAGTCGGTGGAGTTCTCGGCGATCTGGGCGTGCAGGTTGCCCTCGCGGTCGGACAGCTTGTTCAGCTGCCGCTCGATCTTCTGGAGCTCCTTCTTCGCGGCGCGCGAATCGCCCGACGCGGTGGACTTCGCCGCGGCGGCCGGTGCGGGCGCCGGTGCGCCCGCCTCGATCATCCGCTGCCGGCGCTCCAGGTACTCGTCCAGACCGCGCGGCAGCATCCGCAGGCTCGCGTCGCCGAGCAGCGCCATCACCGTGTCGGTGGTCCGCTCGATGAAGAAGCGGTCGTGGGAGATCACGATCATCGAGCCGGGCCAGCCGTCGAGGAGGTCCTCCAGCTGGGTCAGGGTCTCGATGTCGAGGTCGTTGGTGGGCTCGTCGAGGAAGAGGACGTTGGGCTCGTCCATCAGCAGGCGCAGGATCTGCAGGCGGCGGCGCTCACCGCCGGAGAGGTCGCCGACCGGCGTCCACTGCTTCTCCTTGGTGAAGCCGAACTGTTCGCACAGCTGGCCCGCCGTCATCTCGCGGCCCTTGCCGAGGTCGACGCGGTCGCGCACGCGCTGGACGGCTTCCAGGACGCGCAGGGACGGGTCGAGTTCGCCGACCTCCTGGGAGAGGTAGGCCAGCTTGACGGTCTTGCCGACGATGATCTTTCCGGCGGCGGGCTGGACCTCGCCCTGGGTGCGGGCGGCCTCGGCGAGGGCGCGCAGCAGGGAGGTCTTGCCGGCACCGTTGACGCCGACGAGGCCGACGCGGTCGCCGGGGCCCAGGTGCCAGGTGAGGTGCTTGAGGAGTTCCTTCGGGCCGGCGTGGACGCTGACGCCTTCCAGGTCGAAGACCGTCTTGCCGAGCCGGGCGTTGGCGAAGCGCATCAGTTCAGACTTGTCGCGCGGCGGCGGCACGTCTGCGATGAGCTCGTTGGCGGCCTCGATGCGGTAGCGCGGCTTGGAGGTGCGGGCGGGAGCGCCGCGGCGCAGCCAGGCCAGCTCCTTGCGCATCAGGTTCTGGCGCTTGGCCTCTTCGGTGGCGGAGATGCGATCGCGCTCGGCCCGGGCGAAGACGTAGTCGCTGTAGCCGCCCTCGTACTCGAAGACCTCGCCGCGCTGGACGTCCCACATGCGCGTGCAGACCTGGTCGAGGAACCAGCGGTCGTGGGTGACGCAGACGAGCGCGGAGCGGCGCTCCTGGAGGTGCTTGGCCAGCCAGGAAATGCCTTCGACGTCGAGGTGGTTGGTGGGCTCGTCGAGGACCAGGAGGTCCTGGTCGGCGATGAGCAGCTGGGCGAGGGCGATCCGGCGGCGCTCGCCACCGGAGAGCGGGCCGATGACGGTGTCGAGGCCCTGGCCGAAGCCGGGCAGGTCGAGGCCGCCGAAGAGCCCGGTGAGGACGTCGCGGATCTTGGCGTTGCCGGCCCACTCGTGGTCGGCCATGTCGCCGATGATCTCGTGACGGATGGTCGCCGCGGGGTCGAGGGAGTCGTGCTGGGTGAGGATGCCCATCCGCAGGCCGCCGGACTGGGTGACCCGACCGGTGTCGGGCTCCTCCAGCTTGGCGAGCATGCGGATGAGGGTGGTCTTGCCGTCGCCGTTGCGGCCGACCACGCCGATCCGATCCCCCTCGGACACGCCGAGGGAGATGCCGTCCAGCAGGGTACGTGTGCCGTACACCTTGCTGACTGCCTCGACATTGACCAGATTGACGGCCATCAGACGCGCTCCAGGGAAAGGGTGTGGATCAGCCCCTCAGCCTAACCCTCCGGGCCGGGGCAGACCGTTCCACGAGGTACCAGCCGCCCAGCGCCATCGCGATCGCGGCGGGCGCGGTGACGGGCAGGGCGATCAGCGTGGCGCTGTGTCCGTCGAGCAGGCCGCCGAGGCCGGTCATGGACAGGCCCAGGATGCCGAGCAGGCACAGGGTGATCCCGAGGGCGGCGACGGGGCCGCCCGTGCGCCGGGCGGGCGCCGGGGCGCTGGGCCGGGGCGACTCGAAGCGGCGGAACAGCGCGACGAGTGCGCCCGTGACCACGGCCGCGGCCAGGATCCGTACCGGCGCCTGTGCCCACCAGGCGGCCGTCGCGGGGGTCGGCAGGTCGAGGCCGAGGGCGAGCTGGGCCGCGTACACGCCGAGCATGGCGGTCAGGTGCCACAGGAAGGCGGTCATGGCGAGGCCGTTGGCCGCGACCACCCCGCGCCAGACGCGCGGGCGGCGCAGCCACGCGGCGGCGGGCCCGGCCGCCAGCTGGACGGCGCCGACGAGCCACAGGCCGTGGCAGAGCAGGGCGAGGGTGGGCGGGGCCATGTTGGAGACCTTCTCGCCGGGCATCCCGACCATGGACAGCGGGTACGGGCCGTACGCCACCAGCAGGGCGGCCGAGGCCAGTCCCGCGACGGCGAGGACGGCGGGCCTGCGGATGCGGCCGTCGGCGCGCAGGAAGCCGAGCTGGTGGACGGCGAGCCAGACGAGGGCGAAGTTCAGGAACTCCACGTAGGGGACGCCGAGCGCGAAGCGCAGTACGTCGACCAGTGCGGCCGCCCCGGCCAGCGCGGCGAAGGCGGCCCAGCCGTGGCGCTCGTGCAGCTTCAGCAGCGGCGGGGTGAAGGCGACCATGGCGAGGTAGATCCCGATGAACCACAGCGGCTGGGTGACGATCCGCAGCGCGGCCCCGGTCAGCGTTCCGCCGCCGTGGCCGGCGAGCTGTACGGCGAGCGCGGCCGCGGCCCACACCATGACGAAGACGAGGGTGGGGCGCAGCAGCCGCTGGAGCCGGGTCCGCAGGAAGGCGGCGTAGACGGGCCCGTCGGTGCGGCGGGCCAGGGAACGGTAGGACAGGGCGTGCGAGAACCCGCCGACGAAGAAGAAGACGGGCATGATCTGCAGCCCCCAGGTGAGCACCTGGAGGGCGGGTACGAGGGCGAGCAGGTTCCCTATGCCGTCGACGCTGACGGCGGCCATCAGCCAGTGCCCGGCGATGACGGTGCCGAGCGAGGCGACGCGCAGCAGGTCGACGTACCGGTCGCGGTCGGCGGGGGTGGCCTCGGCCATGGCGCGTGTGCTGGCTGTCATGGGGCCACGGTGTCCCCCGCCGGGTGTCTCCCGACAGGGTGCGGATACTCAACTCCGGCCTAGGTACTGCTACCGGGGCTCCGCCCGCGTACCCCGCGCCTCAATCGCCGGCGGGGCTGGGATTTCAGCCTCGCCAGGGGGCACCTCCCAGCGGTAGCTGGGGGAGTTTGAGGCGCGGGGTCTGGGGCGGAGCCCCAGCAGCCGGCCCGCAGGGTCAGGACGGCAGGACCGTGGCACCCGGGGCGGGGCTGGACGCCACGCGAGTGGCCCGGCAGGTGCCGGAGGCTTCGAGCGCGGCAGCGACCTTGGCGGCGGCTTCCTCGTCCGCGACGAGGAACGCCGTCGTCGGACCCGAGCCGGAGACCAGCGCGGCGAGCGCGCCACCGTCCGTGCCCGCGGCCAGCGTCCGCGCGAGCTGGGGGCGCAGGGAGAGCGCGGCCGGCTGGAGGTCATTGGCGAGCGCCGCGCCCAGCGCGTCCGGATCGCCCGAAGCCAGGGCCGCCAGCAGCGCCGGGGAAGCTTCCGGTTCGGGAATCCGCGTGCCCGCGGCCTCGGCGAGGCGGTCGAACTCGCGGAAGACCGCCGGGGTGGACAGCCCGCCGTCGGCCACCGCGAAGACCCAGTGGAACGTCCCCGCCCCGACCGGCGTGAGCAGCTCACCGCGGCCGGTGCCGAGCGCGGCCCCGCCGACGAGGCTGAAGGGGACGTCGCTGCCGAGCTCCGCGCAGATGTCGAGGAGTTCGGCGCGCGGGGTGTTCAGGCCCCACAGGGCGTCGCAGGCCAGCAGGGCCGCCGCGCCGTCCGCGCTGCCGCCCGCCATGCCGCCCGCGACCGGGATGTTCTTCGCGATGTGCAGGTGGACGGCGGGTTCGATGCCGGCCCGGGTGGCGAGGACCTCGGCGGCGCGCGCCGCGAGGTTGGTGCGGTCCAGGGGCACCTGGTCGGCGTCGGGGCCGGTGCAGGTGATGGTCAGGGCGTCGGCCGGGGTGGCGGTGACCTCGTCGTACAGGGACACGGCGAGGAAGACGTTGGCCAGGTCGTGGAAGCCGTCGGGGCGGGCCGCGCCCACCGCCAGCTGGACGTTGACCTTCGCGGGGACCCGTACGGTCACGGGCGTCCGGTGCGCGCTCACAGGGCCGGCCTCTCCGCCGCGGGCTTGTGCTCGGCGATCGCCGCGAACTCCTCGACCGTCAGGGACTCCCCGCGGGCCTGCGGCGAGATGCCGGCGGCGACCAGCGCGGCCTCCGCGCCCGCCGCCGAGCCGGCCCAGCCGGCCAGCGCGGCGCGCAGCGTCTTGCGGCGCTGGGCGAAGGCGGCGTCGACGACCGCGAAGACCTCGGCCTTGGTGGCGGTGGTCTTGATCGGCTCGGTGCGGCGCACCAGCGAGACGAGACCGGAGTCGACGTTCGGGGCGGGCCAGAAGACCTTGCGGCCGATGGCGCCGGCCCGCTTGACGTGTGCGTACCAGTTGGCCTTGACGGAGGGCACCCCGTAGACCTTGTTGCCCGGTTCCGCGGCCAGCCGGTCGGCGACCTCGGACTGCACCATCACCAGCGTGCGCTCGATGGTCGGGAAGCGGTCGAGCATGGTGAGCAGGACGGGCACGGCCACGTTGTACGGCAGGTTCGCGACGAGCGCGGTCGGCGCCGGGCCGGGCAGTTCGGTCACCAGCATCGCGTCGGAGTGGACCAGTGCGAAGCGGTCCTTCTTCGCGGGCATCCGGGCCTCGATGGTGGCGGACAGCGCCGCGGCCAGGATGTCGTCGATCTCGACGGCGACGACCCGGTCCGCGGCCTCCAGCAGCGCGAGCGTCAGCGAGCCGAGCCCCGGGCCGACCTCGACGACCACGTCGTCGGGGCGGACCTCGGCGGTGCGCACGATCCGGCGGACCGTGTTGGCGTCGATGACGAAGTTCTGCCCCTTCTGCTTCGTCGGGCGTACGCCGAGGGCGGCGGCCAGCTCCCTGATGTCGGCCGGGCCGAGGAGGGCGTCGGGCGCGGCGGGGGAGGTGTTCTCGGTGTTCTCGGGCTGCTGCTCTGCGGTGCTCACCGGTAAAGCGTACGGCCGCAGTGCGGCCACGGACTCGCCCCCCGCTGCACGTAGAGCTTCTTCGCCCGGTACGTCTGTTCCGCGCCCGGGGCGTCCTGCGGGCGTCCGCTGCCGCCGAGGGCCTGCCAGGTGCGGACGTCGAACTGGTACAGCCCGCCGTAGGTCCCGGAGGCATCGGTGGCGGAGGGGCGGCCGCCGGACTCGCACTGGGCGAGGGCCGCCCAGTTGAGGCCGTCGGCGCCGGCGACGGAGCCCGGCAGCGCCTTGGTGCCGATCTTGACGAGCTGGGTGACGGGTTCGCGGACGACCTCGTCGGCGATGGGCCGCGGCGTCTGCCGGACCCCGTTGACGGTGCGCAGGCTGTACGTGACCCGGCGCGCCCCGGGGCGGCCGACGCGCTCGACGACCTCGGTGCCGGCGAACAGCTCGGGGTCCTTGACCTTCTCGGTCTCGTACGGGATCCGCTCCTCGCGGACCTCGCGGGTGCCGGTGACGCGCAGCACGGTGACGATCTGGCCGTCGCGCGGGAAGTCGGTGGGCGGTACGGAGGTGGTGTCCTGGTCCTGGAGGGTGATGCCCGCCTGGTCGAGGGCCTCCCGGACGGTGGCGGCGTTGGTGCGGATGGTGCGTTCGCGGCCGTCGGCCATGAAGGTGACGCTGCGTTCGGTGCGGACGCTGAGGGCCAGCCCGGCGCGCGGGACGGGGGCGGTGCGGGGGGCGGAGAGGTGGGCGCCCTCCGCACGGATGCCGAACTGGTGCAGGGCGCCCTCGACGGTGCGGGCGGTGGTCCACACCTGGCGCTGCTGTCCGTCGAGGGTCAGGTGCAGGGGGCGGCCGTAGCGGACGACGACCTCCTCGCCGTCGTCGAGGGGTTCGCCGGGGGCGGGGGCGACGAGGTCGTGGGGGCCGACGCCGAGGCCTTCGGCGGCGAGCAGTTCGCCGATGTCGTCGGCGAAGGTGTGGCGGGTGCGCAGGACGCCGTCCACGGTGAGCCGTACGGACTTGTCGGCGGCGACGAACGCCGTGGTGCCGCCCGCGAGGAAGGCGACGACGAGGGCCTGCGGCACGATCCGCCGCCAGTTCCCGCCGAGGGTCTCGACGGGTGTGCTGCGGCCCCGGGCCCGGCGGCGGCCCGGCGCCCCGGAGGCGGGGGCGGGGGCGGGGGCCGCGGTCACGGGGGCAGCGGCCCGGCGGCGGCCCGGGCCGGGCAGGGCGGGCGCCGCGGCCAGGGTGTCGGCCTCCGCCAGCTCGGCCGGTGACATGGCGGGCCGGCGACGGTGCCCGCCGCGCGGGGTCGGGACCGGGGTGACCGGGGCCTGGGTCGAGGTCCAGGCCTGGGTCGAGGTCCAGGCCGGGGGCTCCGGGTCCCACGCGGCGGGCCCGGGACCTCCCGCACCGGCCGGCCAGGCCGGGGGCTGGGTCAAGGGCTGGGCCTCGTACGCCTCGGGGACGGGACCGCCATGGCGGTGACTGCCCTGCGTATCGCTCACGACGCTCGCTCCACTGGTGATCCGGCACCCTCCGGTGCGGGGCACGGCACCCTAGCGGAGGAGTCGTCACGCTCCAAAGCGAAACGATTACTCAGTGTGTCGGAGCAGGTGGGTCGTCCGTGGCGGTCAGTAGTCGAAGGCGCGCGCCGTGTTGACCGCCAGCGCCGTGGCCATCGCGTCTTCGTCGATGCCGCGGACCGCGGCCATCGCCCGGACCGTCAGCGGAATGAGGTACGGCGCGTTGGGCCGTCCGCGGTACGGCGCAGGGGTGAGGTAGGGCGCGTCCGTCTCGACGAGCACCAGCTCCAGCGGGGCCACGGCCAGGGCCTCGCGCAGCGGCGCGGCGTTCTTGAAGGTGACGGTCCCGGCGAAGGACATGTAGTACCCCGCGGCAGCGCACTCGCGGGCCATATCGGCGTCCCCGGAGTAGCAGTGGAAGACGGTGCGCTCGGGGGCGCCCTCCTCGCGCAGGATGCGCAGCACGTCCGCGTGGGCGTCCCGGTCGTGGATGACGAGCGCCTTGCCCTGCCGCTTGGCGATCTCGATGTGTGCGCGGAAGGAGCGCTCCTGCGCGGCCATGCCCTCGGGTCCGGTGCGGAAGTGGTCGAGGCCGGTCTCGCCGACCGCCTTGACGTGGTCGAGGGCCGCCAGTGCCTCGATCTCGGCGAGCGCCCCGTCCAGGGCGGCTTCGCCGCCGCCGGCCCGGGCCCCCTGGCGCGACCAACCGTCGGGATCCCCCAGCACGATCCGCGGCGCTTCGTTCGGGTGGAGGGCGACGGCCGCGTGCACGTTCTCGTACGCGGCCGCGGTCTCGGCGGCCCACCGGGAGCCCTTCACGTCGCAGCCCACCTGCACGACCGTGGTCACGCCCACCGAAGCGGCCTTCGCGAGGCCCTCCTCGACGGTCCCCGACTGCATGTCGAGGTGGGTGTGCGAGTCCGCCACCGCCACCCGGAGGGGTTCGGGCAGCGGCGGCGGTGCGTCCTTGGGCTGCGTCTTCTCCACGCGTGTGCTCATACGGCCGATCTTATGACCGGCGGAAGAACCCCTTCAGTCGGGAGAGCAGGCCCCGGCGCTCCCCGGCCGGGCCGGCGACCACCGGCCCCGGGGAGGCGTGCGACCGGGCGGACCTGCGCGGCTTCGGCGTCCGGGGGACGTTCGCACCGGCCGGCACCGGTCCGGCGATCCCGGGGGCGATCTGGTGGTGGTAGATGTGGTCGATCATGCCGAGCACCGAGGAGACCTGCCCGGCCCGCATGATCCGTACGACGTGTCCGCCGCAGTTGAGGCAGGTCGGGTTGGACAGGGGGGAGGGCACCCGCTCGTCGTTGACCTTGTACATGATGAACGGCTCGCCCTTGCCGTCGACGTGGTGCTCGATCGCGTACGCCTGCTCCCAGCCGTACCCGCACCTCATGCACGCGAAGGAGTAGGCCTCGTGCACGGTGTGCACGTCGGAGCCGGTCACGGCGACGGGGACTGCGGCGGGGACGGGTACCGGGACGGGTACCGGGACGGGTACCGGGGTGTCTGCGATCTCACTCATGCCAGCTCCTCTTGTTCCACTGGTGCCATTGCCAGTGGACGCCTCTGGAGGCGGGAGCGCATCAGGCCCTGTCTACTGTTGGACCGTCTTTGGGCGACTCATGTCAAAAACGCCCGGTGCACGGTCTGAGCTTTGCTTTTCAGGCCAGCTCTTTACCGACCGGCGGTACCTTTTGTGCCGCGTTCTTTGCCGCGACCACCGCGTCGAACACCTCGCGCTTGGGTACGCCGGCCTCGGCCGCGACCGCCGCGATGGCCTCCTTGCGCCGCTCACCGGCCTCCTCGCGCACCCGCACCCGGCGCACCAGCTCCTCGTCGTCCAGGTCTGCGGGTGCGGCGGCCGGGGCGCCCTCGACCACGACAGTGATCTCCCCGCGCACCCCCTCGGCGGCCCAGGCCGCGAGCTCGCCGAGCCCGCCGCGCTTGACCTCCTCGTAGGTCTTCGTCAGCTCGCGGCAGACGGCGGCCCGCCGGTCGGCCCCGAAGACCTCGGCCATCGCGGCCAGGGTGTCGTCGAGCCGGTGCGGCGCCTCGAAGTAGACGAGCGTGCGCCGCTCGCCCTCGACCTCGCGCAGCCGGCCCAGGCGCTCCCCCGCCTTGCGCGGCAGGAACCCCTCGAAGCAGAACCGGTCCACCGGCAGCCCGGACATGGCGAGCGCGGTGAGCACCGCGGACGGCCCGGGGACGGCGGTGACCTTGATGTCCTTCTCGACGGCGGCTGCCACCAGCCGGTAGCCGGGGTCGGAGACCGACGGCATGCCCGCGTCCGTGACCAGCAGCACGCGCGCGCCACCGGCCAGGGCCTCGACCAGCTCCGGGGTGCGCGCCGACTCGTTGCCCTCGAAGTACGACAGGACGCGCCCGGTGGTGTGCACGCCGAGCCCCTGGGTCAGCCGGCGCAGCCGCCGGGTGTCCTCGGCGGCGATCACGTCGGCCCGCTCCAACTCGGCCGCCAGACGCGGCGGGGCGTCCGAGAGATCGCCGATGGGGGTGCCGGCGAGCACGAGCGTGCCCGTCGGGCCTTCGGCCGGGGCGGCGGTCGAGGTGGGCTGGGTACCGCGGGGCTGGTCAGTCGTCACCCGCACATCCTCTCAGTCCCGTGCCCCGACGCCCCCCGCCACTGGTGGCGCACACAGATCTCTTCCCTACGATGTGCCGGTGACCAGTACCGCGACGCCACCGCCCAGCCCCGCGGGGGCCCCGCCCACCTCACCGGTGGGACGCGAGGACGAGCCACCCACCTGGCTGCGCCGGTTGGGCGGCTTCGGCTACGTGCCGCCCGCCGCTTCCGCGCGCTCGGACGTCCGCACCCGTCTGGTGCCCCCGTACGCCAGGCCGTCCAAGCAGCTGTGGATGACCTTCGGGCTGCCGCCCCAGGTGTGGGGAACCTGGCAGCTGATCGTCTCGTGGGTGGGGCCGCTGCTGGTGGCGCTGGTCGCGGGGGTGCTGCGGTTCGTGCACCTGGGCAGCCCGAAGGCGGTGATATTCGACGAGACGTACTACGCCAAGGACGCCTGGGCCACGATCCGGCAGGGCTACGAGGCGAGCTGGCCCAAGGACATCGACGCGTCGATCCTCGCCAACCCGAACGGGGTCGCGCTGCCGACCGACCCGGGCTACGTCGTGCACCCGCCCGTCGGCAAATGGGTGATCGGGGCCGGCGAGTGGATGTTCGGCTTCACTCCCTTCGGCTGGCGGTTCATGACCGCCGTGCTCGGCACCCTGTCGGTGCTGATGCTGTGCCGGATCGGGCGCCGCCTCTTCCGCTCGACCTTCCTGGGCTGCCTGGCGGGCGCGCTGCTCGCGGTGGACGGCCTGCACCTGGTGATGAGCCGCACCGCGCTGCTGGACCTGGTGCTGATGTTCTTCGTGCTCGCCGCTTTCGGGGCCCTGCTCATCGACCGCGACCGGGCCAGAGCCCGGCTCGCCGACGCGCTGCCGGTGGACGAGGAGGGCCGGACCCGGCCGGACACGAAGATCGCCGAGACGCTGCGGCTGGGCTGGCGGCCGTACCGGATCCTGGCCGGCGTCTGCCTGGGTCTGGCCGCGGGGACGAAGTGGAACGGCTTCGTCATCCTCGCTTTCTTCGGCGTCCTCACCGTGCTGTGGGACGCCGCCGCGCGCCGCACCGCGGGCGCGGGCGCCCCGTACGCCTCGATGCTGCGCCGGGACGCGCTGCCCGCCTTCGTCTCCACCGTCCCGGTCGCGGTCGTCACGTACCTGGCCTCCTGGTCGGGTTGGATCCTCAGCCCGGACAACGGCAAGGGCGGCTATCTGCGCGACTGGGCGGCCAAGTACGACCAGGGCAGTGCGCTGGGGTTCCTGCCGGAGTGGCTGCGCAGCCTGTGGCACTACGAGACCGAGGTCTACAAGTTTCACGTCGGCCTGACTTCGGGGCACACCTACGAGTCCAACCCGTGGAGCTGGCTGGTCCTGGGCCGGCCCGTCTCCTACTTCTACGAGTCGCCCGAACCGGGCACCGACGGCTGCCCGGCGACCGCGGCGGGCAAGTGCGCCCGCGAGGTCCTGGCCCTGGGCACCCCGCTGCTGTGGTGGGCGGGCTGCTTCGCCCTGCTGTACGTGCTGTGGCGGTGGTTCTTCCGCCGTGACTGGCGGGCGGGCGCGATCGCGTGCGCGCTGGGCGCGGGGCTGCTGCCCTGGTTCAACTACCAGGAGCGGACGATCTTCTACTTCTACGCGGTGGTCTTCGTCCCGTACCTGTGTCTGGCGGTGGCGATGATGATCGGCGCCCTACTGGGCCCGGCCGGATCGAGCGAACGCCGGCGGGCACTGGGCGCGATCGGCGCGGGCGTACTGGTCCTGCTGATCGCGTGGAACTTCATCTACTTCTGGCCCATCTACACGGGCCAGACCCTGCCGATGGACTCCTGGCGCGGCCGCATGTGGCTGGACACCTGGGTCTAGCAGGCCCAAGCGACGGGCCCGGCACCTTCTGGTGCCGGGCCCGTCGTGGTCGTCGCCGGTGGTCGCCGGGTCGTCGTGGGCCGCCCCCGAACAGCCGGCACCCGTCCACTCCGGCGGCTCAATCACGCTGCGCTTTCACGTCGAAGGCGGTAGTGAGTAGAACCGTGAAAGACAGTTCCGAGGACGAGAGCAGTGCTCGCGGGGCAGGGTCCAGCCCGCGCTGGGTGGCCCTGGCCGGAATCGCCGGAACCCTCATCGGCGCACTGGGTGGAGTCGCCGGAAGCATCCTCGTCTACCAGCAGAACGAAGACACCCAGAAGCACGCCCGCGAGGAGAGGCGATCCGACATCCGCCGCAAGAGTTATGTCGATCTGGTAGCCGAGTTCCAAACCTGGGAGATCAAGGCGAACGGCGTTTCCAACATCATCGACGCGGCGATCGTGGAGAAGGACGACAAGATCAAGCTGGCGCACACCCAGGAGGCCCTCGACGAGTACAACAAAGGCTTCATCAGCGCTCACAGCAGGTCCCGGCAGACCGAAGTCGCGGTGATCCTCGTGGGCACCAAGGGCGCGGGGGACATCGCCCGGAAGCTGAGCACCGCCCGCGAGAAGGTTGCACTGCAGCTCTTCAACGCGTTCCAAGGGGACGAGCCGTACATCGGAGACAAGTACGTCGAGGCCATTCAGGAATGCGAGGATCTGATCGAAAAATTCCTTTCCAAGGTCAAACGGGAAGTAGTCGTCTGACCTGCCGCAGGATGCGCGGCGGCGGCGTTACCGGGACGCCTCGCAGGCGGCGGAGGCGTCGTCCTTGCTCGCGCCGACCGCGACGAGGCTGGCGTCGCAGCTGGTCTGGTTGCCGATCGACCCCTGGTAGCAGGCCTCCGCGGCGCCGTCCGTGGCCTTCGGGGCGTGCTGGGCGACGTACTGCTCGCAGGCCTTGACGTCCGCGTGGGCGGACGGGGCGGCGATGACGGTGCCGCCGAGGGCGAGGGCCAGGCCTGCCAGGATGCTGGGGATACGAGCCGACGGACGCATGCGGATGCACCTGCTCTCTCGGTGGGTCGCGCGGTCCGCCGGCGCGCCGGACCGCGGGCGGGGGCGGCGGCGCGGAGCGGGCGCTCCGGGGGGCGACCGGCTCGGCGCATCGATCACCCCCGCCCTTCCGACGCTAGAACACCGCACCGGTGCACGCACGTTCGGGTCGGGCCGGGGTCAGCCCTCCGTCGTGCGCTCCTCGTCCCACGCGGGGGCCGTGGTCGTCCCGGCGGCCCAGTCCCGGCGCAGGATCGCGTACCCGACCGCGTCGTGGACCGTGCCGTCGGCCGAGGGCCAGCCCTCCCGGTAGTGCGCCTCCTGGACGTACCCGCACCGCCGGAAGGTGCGGCGCATCGCCGCGTTGTCCCGGCGCGTGGTGCCCTCGATCCGCCGGATCCGCGGGAGCGCGGTGAACAGGTGTTGCGTCAGCCAGGTCAGCGCGTGGCCGCCGATCCCCCGCCCCCGGTACCGGGTGCGGATCCGCAGGTCGAAGACGGGCGTGCTGTCGCCCAGGTCCATCAGGCGGACCAGGCCGAGGGGCTCGCCGCCGCCGTCGATCTAGAACGACCCGGTCTCCGCGTTGTCGAAGCGGCCCTGCGCGGCCCATTGCCGGGCCTGCTCCGCGTCGACCACCGGCGAGCCGTGGAAGGGCCACGTGTCCCCGGTGAGGAAGGCGACCAGGGCATCGGCGTCTGCATCGGCGTAACGCCGGTAGGTGAGGTCCACGGCGGCACTCTAGGGACGGCGACCGCCTGCGACCAGCGGATTACGTTCCGATGTTCCGGTCCGGTAACAACGGCATACTGAGTCGCTGCACAGAGTAAAGTCCGCACCAAGGGTTCTTTGAACATGTTCAGGAACCGTCGTCATGGGGGAAGGACTTCAAGTGAACGGGGCAGCGAAGGGTGCCGTCATCGGCGGGGTGTTCCTCGCCATGCTCGGCGGCGCCGGGTACGGGGTGTACACGTTGGTCGGGGACACCGGCGCGGACACGAAGGAAGGCAAGGACGGCGAGACCTCCGTCCAGGCCGAGAAGGGCAGCGGGCCGGTCAGCGAGAAGGACGCGGAGAAGACCGCCAAGGCCTTCCTGGCCGCGTGGGCCTCCGGGGACGAGCGGGTGGCCGCCGACCTGACGAACAACGCCGCGGCCGCGCAAGCCGCGGTCGGGGATTTCAAGACCAAGGCGTACGTGTCCAAGACCGTGATCACCCCCGGCACGCCGAACGGCACCACCGTGCCGTACAAGGTCGAGGCGGAGATCACGTACGAGGGCACGACCAAGCCGCTGGCCTACGACTCCCAGCTGACCGTGGTGCGCGGGCTGACCAGCGGAAAGCCTCTGGTCGACTGGCAGCCTTCGGTGATCCACCCACAGCTCCAGAAGGACGAGAAGCTGCGTGCGGGCACCCCGGCGAACCCGCCGGTCAAGGCGGTCGACCGCAACGGCAAGGAGCTGACGGTCGAGCAGTACCCCTCGCTGCGGCCCGTCCTGGACGCGCTGCGCAAGACGTACGGGGAGAAGACGGGCGGCACCCCCGGCGCCGAGGTGTGGATCGAGCCGGCCGCCCAGGACGCGCCGAAGCGGAGCCTGCTGACCCTCGTGGAGGGCAAGCCGGGGCAGATCCAGACCGTGCTCGACGCCGACGTGCAGGCCGCGGCGGAGAAGGCCGTGCAGAAGTTCCCCGAGGCCTCCGTGGTCGCCCTCAAGCCGAGCACGGGCGAGGTCCTGGCCGTGGCCGACCACCGCAAGGACGCCTACGACGCCTCCCTGCTCGGCATGCGGGCGCCCGGCTCCACGATGAAGATCGTCACCGGTGCGATGCTGATCGACCGGGGCCTGGTCGCGGCCGACAAGGTCGCCGAGTGTCCGCCGACCGTGCAGTGGGGTGGGCGCACCTTCCACAACCTGGGCGACTTCAAGCTGGACAACGCCACCTTCGCGACCAGCTTCGCGCAGTCCTGCAACACCGCCTTCATCAAGCAGATCAAGCCGGTGAACGACGACTCCGCCCTGTCCGACGAGGCCCGCGAGGTCTTCGGGATCGGTGAGGAGTGGAAGGCCGGCGTCCCCGTCTTCGACGGCAAGGTGCCGCAGGCCACGGGCGCCGCCGCGGCGGCCGCGTACATCGGTCAGGGCCAGATCCAGATGAGCCCGCTGAACGTCGCCTCGATCACGGCGACCGCCCGCACCGGGGTGTTCCGCCAGCCGGTGCTCGTCAAGGCCTCGGTGGACGGGCGCAAGCTGGCCACGGCCTCGCGGACGATGAAGCCGGGGGTGTCGGCCCAGCTGGTCAAGATGATGCGGCTGACGGCGACCAGCGGCACGGGCGCGAAGGCGATGGCCTCGGTCGGCGGCGACAAGGGCGCGAAGACCGGATCCGCGGAGGTCGACGGGGCGAGCAGCCCGGACAGCTGGTTCGCCGGCTTCAGCGACGACGTGGCCGCGGCGGCCATGGTCCAGGGCGGTGGCCACGGCAACGAGGCGGCGGGCCCGATCGTCGCCGAGGTGCTGAAGGCGGGCTGACCGGCCGGCGGCGACGCGACCGGCCGGGGCCGCAACGGTCGCGTCGCCGCACCGGACGGCGCTAACGTCGCGCCATGACGACGTCCGCGCACCCCCTGTTCGCCGAGGCCCTCGCCGAGCTGGGCCTCGACCTCACCGTCCGGAGCTTTCCCGAAGGGACCCGTACGGCCGCCGACGCGGCGGCCGCGATCGGCTGCGAGCTGAGCCAGATCGTCAAGTCGCTGGTCTTCGCGGCGGACGGGGTCCCGGTGCTGGTCCTCATGGACGGGGCCTCCCGGGTGGACGTGGAGGCCGTGCGCCACGAGCTCGGCGCCGGGAAGGTGACGCGGGCCGATGCCGCACTGGTCCGGGAGACCACGGGCTACGCGATCGGCGGGGTCCCGCCCTTCGGGCACCGTACGCGCACCCGGGTGCTGGCCGACCGGTCGCTGTTGGCCCACGAGGAGATCTGGGCGGCGGCCGGTACCCCGACCACGGTGTTCCCGATGGCCCCGGACGAGCTCATCGCCCACGCGGGGGCCGCACTGGCGGACGTGCGCGAGCGGCCCTCAGAAAGCTGACAGGGCCGACTTCAGGGCCCGGACCAGGGCCTGCGCCCGGGAGTCCGCGGTGACCGACTTGGCCAGGGCGTTGGTGACGTAGCCGAAGCCGATGCCCGCCTCCGGGTCCGCGAAGGCCAGGGAGCCGCCGCGACCGGGGTGCCCGAATGAGGCCGGCGAGAGCAGCGGGGAGGCCGGGCCGTGCAGCATGTAGCCGGGGCCGAAGCGGGTGTTCACGACCAGCACCCGGTCCGGTCCGGCGGAGTGCTCCCGGGCGGCCAACGCGGTGGTGGCCGGAGTGAAGATCCGCGCACCGTCCTCGACCACGCCGATGGAGGCCCCGTAGAACCGGGCCAGGGCGCGGGCCGTCCCGATGCCGTTCGAGGCGGGGAGCTCTGCGGCCCGGTAGGCGGGGTCGTTCTCGTCGGGCAGCGGTGCGATGGCGGCGAAGGCCCGGCGGGTGAGGGAGTCCGGGTCGGCGTAGGCCTCGGAGACGTTGCGCCGCGGCCGGGTCCGCAGCGTGCCCGCGCCCTCCGGCGGCTCGACCGGCGCCACCCGGCCCACCCGGTGCGCCTCGGTCTCCGGCAGGCCGATCCAGAACTCCAGCCCCAGCGGTTCGGCGATCTCCTCCGCGAGGATGCCGCCCACCGTGCGGCCGGTCGCCCGCAGCACCAGCTCGGACAGCAGCCAGCTGTAGGTCTGCGCGTGGTAGCCGTGCTCGCTGCCCGGCTCCCAGAACGGCTGCTGGGCGGCGACCGCGTGCGCCCCGGACACCCCGTCGGCGGCCTCGGCGGCGCTCAGCCCCCGGTCCAGCGCCGGTATGCCGGCGCGGTGCGCGAGCACGTCGCGGACCAGGATCCGCTCCTTGCCGCCCGTCTTGAACTCGGGCCAGTACGAGCCCACCGGCGCGTCCAGGTCCAGTAGTCCGCGCTGGTGCAGCAGCAGCGGCACGGCGGCCGCCACGCCCTTGGTGGCGGAGCGGACGATCTGCGCGGTGCCCTCGGTCCAGGGCTCGGTGCCCTCCGCGTCGCGGGTGCCGCCCCACAGGTCGACGACCTTGCGGCCGTCGCGGTACACGGCCACGGCCGCGCCCCGGTCCCCGAGCAACTCGAAGTTGCGTACGAACGCGTCCCTGACGGGCTCGAAGCCCTCCGTCACCGTCCCGTGGACATCCACGTCTACTCCCCGCACCTGCCGCGGCGCCCCGACGGCGCCCGCGTCACAGTGCAACACCCGCCGGACGACCCTGCTTCCCCGGGTCCCCCCGGCCTCCCCCGGGGCCGTGTCCGGGCAGCGTCCGGTCGCCGATCAGTGCGGGGGGCGCGTCAGGAGGGGCGTGCGCGGGTCGAAGCCGAACGGGAGCTCCAGCCGGTGGGCCCGCATCAGCTCGTCGTCGCACAGGAGGTCCTGCGTACGGCCGTCCGCCGCGATGACGCCCTCGCTGAGGACCACCGAGCGCGGGCACAGTTCCAGCGCGTACGGCAGGTCGTGCGTCACCATCAGCACGGTCACGTCCAGCGAGCGCAGGATGTCCGCGAGCTCGCGGCGCGAGGCGGGGTCCAGATTGGACGAGGGCTCGTCCAGGACCAGGATCTCGGGCCGCATGGCCAGTACGGTCGCCACCGCGACGCGGCGGCGCTGGCCGAAGGACAGGTGGTGCGGCGGCCGGTCGGCGAAGTCCGCCATCCCGACCTGGTCCAGGGCCGCCCTGACCCGCTCCTCCAGCTCGGCGCCGCGCATTCCGGCCGCCGCCGGGCCGAAGGCCACGTCCTCGCGGACGGTCGGCATGAACAGCTGGTCGTCGGGGTCCTGGAAGACGATCCCTACCCGGCGGCGGATCTCGGCGAGGTTCCGCTTCTCCACGGGCAGTCCGGCGACGGCCACGGTGCCGACCCCGCCGGAGAGGATTCCGTTGAGGTGCAGGACCAGGGTGGTCTTGCCCGCGCCGTTGGGTCCGAGCAGGGCGACCCGCTCCCCCTGCCCGACGGTGAGGTCCACCCCGAAGAGGGCCTGGTGGCCGTCCGGGTAGGCGTAGGCGAGGCCGGCGACTGCGAGGGAGGGAGTACGGGTCACAGGGTCCATCCCATCAGACAGACGGCGAGGGCCGTCACCGGGAGCACGGCCGCGCGGGCCCACTGGGCGCGCGTGGCCACGACCTCGTCGATCACCGGCATGGAGCCGGCGTAGCCGCGGCTGACCATCGCGAGGTAGACGCGCTCGCCGCGTTCGTAGGAGCGGATGAAGAGCGCGCCGGCGGTCTTGGCCAGCACTCCCCAGTGTTTGATCCCGCTGGCCTCGAAGCCGCGGGAGCGGCGGGCGATGGACATCCGGCGCAGCTCGTCGCTGATCACGTCGCCGTAGCGGATCATGAAGGAGGCGATCTGGACGAGCAGGGGCGGCAGCTTCAGTCGTTGGAGGCCCAGCAGCAGGGCCCGCAGTTCGGTGGTCGAGGCGAGCAGGACGGACGCGGCCACGCCGAGGGTTCCCTTGGCGAGGACGTTCCAGGCGCCCCAGAGGCCCGAGACGCTGAGCGACATGCCGAGCACCTGCACCCGCTCGCCTTCGGCCACGAAGGGCATGAGCACGGCGAAGGCGACGAAGGGCACCTCGATCAGCAGCCGCCGGAGCAGGAAGCCGGCCGGGATCCGGGCGACGGCGGCCACTCCGGCGAGGAGGGCGGCGTACAGGCCGAAGGCCCACACCGCCTCGCGCGGGGTGGACACGACGACCACGACGAAGGCCAGGGTCGCGGCGAGCTTGCAGTGCGCGGGCAGGTCGTGGACCGGCGAGTGGCCGTGGCGGTAGAGCTTGTGGGCGTGGCCGGCCCCCATGTCAGCCCGCCGATGCGGAGGTGGCGGTGGAGGTGGCGGTGAGGTCTTCCGTCCGGCGGCGGCGCACGGCCCAGAAGACTCCGGTGCCGGCGACGACGGTCACGCCGACGCCGATGACCCCGGCGAGTCCGCCGGACAGGCGGGCGTCGTCGACGTCCTTGACGCTGTAGTCGGCGAGCGGGGAGTTCGCGGCGGCGTGCTCCTCCACCTTCTCGTCGATGCCCTTGTCCGCGGCGACCTTCTCCAGGCCGTCGGGGTTGGCGGAGGCGTAGAAGGAGACGAAACCGGCGAGCACGAGGGCGGTGACCAGGCCGGTCACCCACACCTTCTTCGTCGAGCCGGCGCCGGCGCCGGCGGGCACGGCGGCCGCGGCCGGTGCGTCGACGAGCTCGCCGCCGACGCGCAGCTTCAGGCGCGAGGTCAGCCCGCGGGCCCCGTGCACCAGGTCGGGACGTACGGCGATCACGGCGCCGACGGTCGCGGCGGTGATGGCGGCCTCGCCGATGCCGATGAGGACGTGCACGCCGACCATGGCGGTGAACACCTTGGCGATGGGCACGTCGGTGGTACCGCCGACGGCGTAGACGAGGGTGAAGACGGCGGCCGCGGCCGGCACCGAGAGTAGGGCTCCGGTGAAGGCGGCCGCGGTGACGGAGCGGCGGGTGGGCGGCAGGATCCCGAGCAGCCCGCGGAAGATCGCGTAGGCGACGACGACGGTGACGACGCCCATGACGGTGATGTTCACGCCGAGGGCGGTCAGGCCGCCGTCGGCGAAGAGGATGCCCTGCATGAGCAGGACGACGGACACGCACAGCACGCCGGTGTAGGGGCCGACGAGTATCGCGGCGAGCGCCCCGCCCAGGAGATGGCCGCTGGTGCCGGCCGCGACCGGGAAGTTCAGCATCTGGACGGCGAAGATGAAGGCGGCGACGAGGCCGGCGAGCGGCGCGGTGCGCTCGTCGAGCTCACGGCGGGCGCCCCGGAGGCTGACCGCCACGGCGGCGGCGGCCACCACTCCGGCGGCCACCGAGACGGGTGCGTTGATGAATCCGTCGGGCACATGCATGGAGGGGCTCCGCTTCCGCGTCTTATGCAGTCTTTAGCTGTTCAACCATAGTGCCCAGTTGCAAACCATTGGCAAGAGCGGTCGCATCACAAATGGATCCGTGCGGTTTCGTGGGAATGTGCGAGGCTGGACGGGACAAAGGGACGCAAATGTTCTGATTTCGAGGAGTCTTGTCGATGTCAGCCACCGCCGAGAATCCCCCAGCGACCGTCACCGCGACCACCACCGCCACGGTCACCACCGTCGAGGAACGGGTCCGTGCCCGCGTCATCACGGACGATCCCCTCTACCGGGCCATCCCGGTCGCCCTGCGCTTCGCCGCCGCCGAGCCGCTGGCCGTACGGATCGTCTTCCCGGCGGGCCTGTCCCCTGAGGGCACCGACAACGAGTGGGTCTTCCCCCGCGCCCTCCTGGAGGCGGGCCTCCAGGCACCGACCGGGACCGGAGACGTACGCGTCTGGCCCTGCGGCCGCGTCCAGGCAGTCGTCGAGTTCCACTCCCCCGACGGGGTCGCCGTCGTCCAGTTCGACATCGCCGCGCTGCGCCGGTTCCTGCGGCGCACCTACGCCCCCGCGGCCGCCGCCACCCGTCGGGCCTAACGGGGTCCGGCCGGAAAGGGCCCGGCCCCGTACCGCCCGGTCATCGGGCGGTACGGGGCCGGGCCGTCCTGTCGGCCGGTGCGGAGCCGGCAGGGTCAGGCCCCGACGAGTTCGCGGTCCTTGTCCGGACCCTTCGGGCCCTCGGGGGACTGCGCGGACTCCAGGTGCTTGCGCAGGCTCTCGCCCTCCACGTCCACGTTCGGCAGCAGCCGGTCCAGCCACTTCGGCAGCCACCAGGCCTTGTGCCCGAGCAGGGCGAGCACCGCCGGGACGATGGCCATGCGGACCACGAAGGCGTCGAAGAAGACGGCGACGGCCAGACCGAAGCCGATCATCTTGACCATCTGGTCGCTGGCTCCCAAGAAGCCGGCGAAGACGGCGATCATGATGACGGCGGCGGCCACGACGACCCGCGCGCTGTACTGGAAGCCGGTGACCACGGCCTGGCCCGGGCGCTCGCCGTGGACGTACGCCTCGCGCATCCGGGTGACGAGGAAGACCTCGTAGTCCATGGCCAGGCCGAAGACGACGCCCACCATGAAGATCGGCATCAGCGACATGATCGGGCCGGTCTGCTCCACCCCGAAGACCGAGCTGAGCCATCCCCACTGGAAGACCGCGACGACGGCGCCGAGGGCGGCGACGACCGAGAGCAGGAAGCCGAGGGCCGCCTTGAGCGGGACCAGGACCGAGCGGAAGACGAGCATCAGCAGCAGGAAGGCGAGGCCGACGACGAGTGCCAGGTAGGGCAGCAGCGCGTCGTTCATCTTCTGCGAGAAGTCGATGTTCACCGCGGCGGCGCCGGTGACGAGGACGTCGTCCCCGCTGCCGTCGCGGATCTCGTGGACGAGTTCCTCGGTGTGCGTGGAGGAGGGGCGGTCCTTCGGGATCACGGTGATCACCGCGGCGTCGCCGGCCTCGTTGAGGGTCGGCGGGGTGACCGCGACGACCCCGTCCAGGCCCTTGATCCGGTCGACGGTGGAGTCGGCGAGGGCCTTGTCGCCGTCGACGACCACAATCAGCGGGCCGTTGAAGCCCGGGCCGAAGCCGTCGGACAGCAGTTCGTACGCCTGGCGCTGGGTGGTGGAGACCGGCTGGGCGCCGTCGTCGGGCAGGCCCATCTCCAGCTTGCTCGCCGGGAAGGCGATGACGCCGAGGCCGATCACACCGGCCAGCAGCACCATGACGGGGCGGCGCATGACGAAGCGGGCCCAGCGGGTGCCGCCGTTGGCCTTCTGCTCGGCGCCCGCCGGCTTGCCCTTGCCGAACAGCCGGCTCTTCTCGCCCGCGGGCAGCACCTTCTTGCCCGCGAAGGCGAGGACGGCCGGGACCAGGGTCAGTGCGACGAGCACGGCGATGACCACGGTGCCCGCGGCCGCGAAGCCCATCTTGGTCAGCATGGGGAGGTTGACGACGGCCAGGCCCACCAGGGCGATGACCACGGTCAGACCGGCGAAGACGACGGCGGAACCAGCAGTTCCGACGGCGCGGCCGGCGGCCTCGTCCCGCTCACGGCCCTCGGCGAGCTCCACGCGGTAGCGGGAGACGATGAAGAGGGCGTAGTCGATGCCGACCGCGAGGCCGATCATCGTCGCGAGCGTGGCGGTGGTGTTGCCGAGGTCCAGCACGTTGGCCAACGCGGTGATGGAGGAGACGCCGATGCCCACGCCGATGATCGCGGTCAGCAGCGGCAGACCGGCGGCGACGAGGGAGCCGAAGGTGATGACGAGGACGATCGCGGCGACCGCGATGCCGATGATCTCGCCGGAGCCCGTCTCGGGGACCGGCGTCAGCGCGTCGCCACCGATCTGGACGTTCAGCCCGGCGGCCTTGGCGGCCTCGCCCGAACTCTTGAGCGCCTCGCGGGTGTCCTTCTGCAGCCCCATGCCGCTGACGGTGTACTTGGCGCTGATGTAGGCGGTGGAGCCGTCCTGGCTGACGGCCTGGACCTCGTACGGGTCGGCGACGGAGGCGATCTCGGCCGCGCCGGGTCCGGTCTTCAGACCCGAGACGATCTTCTGGACCTCGGCCTTGGGGCCGGGGTCGGTGACCTTGGCGCCTTCGGGGGCCTTGATGACGATGCGGGCGGTGGCGCCGTCGGCGGACATGCCCGGGAAGCGCTCGTCCAGCAGGTCGAAGGCCTTCTGGGCCTCCGAACCGGGTATCGAGAACGAGCCGGAGGTGGGCGCGGCCGCCGAGGCGGCGCCGAGGCCGGCGGCGAGCAGCAGTGCCACCCAGAGGAGGGCGACGAGACCGCGGCGCCGGAAGGCGCCTCTGCCGAGTCGGTAGAGGAAGGTAGCCACGTCGGTGGTTCTCCCGTTCAGGTCGTGGGATGGATCCGGATCGGATCAGGGCGTGAAGAGCCGGCCCGACGACGAGAGCGGCGTGTCAGGAGCAGCAGAGGGCGGTGCCGGGGACGGGGAGGAGTGAGGATCAGACGCCGAGGGCGGGGAAGACGACGGCGTCGATGAAGTCACCGAGGAAGGCCCGGTCCACCGAGCGGTCCTCGATCAGCGGGAGCGCGATGAACGCCCCGATGAGCATGTGCGGTACGAAGTCGAGCGCGGGACAGTCCGGGCGGATCTCGCCCCGGTCCACCGCGCGCCGCAGCATCGTCTGGAGACCGTTGATCTCCGGGTCGACGAGCAGGTCGCGCAGGGCCTTGTGCAGCTCCGGGCTCTCGTGGACGGCATGGGCCAGACCCCGCATCAGCGCGGTGTCCTTGGCCATCTGCGCGTCGTCGGAGTGCTCGACCATGCGCGCGAAGTCCCCGCGCAGGCTGCCCGTGTCGATCTCGCGGAGCGAGACCGGCTGCGTGCAGCGCAGGGCCTTGGCGACCAGCTCCGGCTTGCTCCCCCACTGGCGGTAGAGGGTGGCCTTGCTGGACTTCGTACGGGCGGCGACCGCGTCCATGGTCAGCGCCTCGTAGCCGACGTCACGCAGGAGGTCGAGGACCGCCTCGTGCAGTTCGGCCTGTCGCTCGGGGGTGATCCGGCTACGCCGAGCCGCCATCGCCTCGGTCATGTCCGTGCCTCCCATCGAAGCGAAACTGTTCCGTACGCTTAAGACGATACCCCCCTGTCAAGCGAAACGAAACCGTTCCGTTTCGCTTGGGTAAGTGGCATGGATCACCTGTACGAGTTGCCAGGGCCCCCCTCCGCGGAAAGCATTGGGGGGTGAGTCACGACGTCGCGTACCTCCGTTTCCCGCACCTGCACGACGACCTCCTCTGCTTCGCCACCGAGGACGACCTCTGGGTCGCCCCGCTGGTCCCGGACGGCCAGACACCCGGACGGGCCTGGCGCATCACCGTCGACCGGACCCGCGTCGGCCACCCCCGCTTCTCCCCCGACGGCAGGCACATCGCCTTCACCACCTGGCGCAGCCTCGACCCCGAGATCCACCTCGCCCCCGTAGACGGCGGCCCCGCCCGCCAGCTGAGCCATTGGGGCGCCACCGACACCCGCGTCTGCGGCTGGGACCCCGACGGCAACGTCCTCGCCGTCTCCTCGCACGAACAGCCGTTCTCCTACTTCTCCTGGGCCTACAAACTGCCCGTCGACGGCAGTCCCGGCGGGCGTCTGCCCTGGGGTCCCGTCTCCGACATCCAGGTCGCCGACGTCGACGGCGAGCACCGCAGCCTGCTGCTCACCGGCAAGCCGCCGCACGAACCCGCAGCCTGGAAGCGCTACCGCGGCGGCGCCATGGGCCGGCTCTGGCTGCACGGGCGCCAGCTCCTGGAGGGCCTCGAAGGACACCTGGACGCCGCGATGTTCGTGGCCGGCCGGATCGCCTTCCTCTCCGACCACGAGGGCATCGGCAACCTGTACTCCTGCCTGCCCGACGGCACCGATCTGCGCCGCCACACCGATCACGAGGAGTTCTACGCCCGGCACGCCTCCAGCGACGGCTCGCGGGTCGTCTACCAGTGCGCCGGTGACCTCTGGCTCGTCGACTCCCTGGACCGGGGCGCCGCCCCGCGCAAGCTCCAGGTCCGCCTCGGCGGCCCGCGCGCCGGCCGGCGCACCTACCAGGTGCCGGCCGCCAGCCACGTCGACTCCCTCTCCGTCGACGCCACCGGGCGGGCCAGCGCCGTCGTGGTGCGCGGCAGCCTGTACTGGCTGACCCACCGCGACGGCCCGGCCCGGACCATCGCCGACACCCCCGGCGTACGGGTGCGGCTGCCGGAGATGCTCGGCAGCGGCGGACAGGTCGCCTACGTCACCGACGCCGAGGGCGAGGACGCGATCGAGATCGCCTACCTGCCCCGGGCCTCCGGGGACAGGCAGCCGCGCCGGCTGGCCTCGGGCGAGCTGGGCCGCGTGACCGAACTGCTCGCGGACCCCGACGGCGAGCGCCTCGCCATCGCGTCGAACGACGGGCGGCTGCTGCTCGTCGACGCGTCGGAGGAATCGAACGGCGAGGTCACCGAGCTGATCCGGTCCATCAACGGCCCCGTCACCGACCTGGCCTTCTCCCCCGACGGGACCTGGCTGACCTGGTCGCACCCCGGCATCGGGCGCTCGCTGCGACAGATCAAGATGGCCCGCATCTCCGGGCCCGGCGCGCGCACCGTCGTCGACGTCACCAACGGCCGCTTCGCCGACGAGAACCCCGTCTTCACCCGGGACGGGCGCTACCTCGCCTTCCTGTCCTGGCGCGGCTTCGACCC
This sequence comes from Streptomyces sp. NPDC091682, assembly GCF_044756625.1. Lineage (NCBI taxonomy): Bacteria > Bacillati > Actinomycetota > Actinomycetes > Kitasatosporales > Streptomycetaceae > Streptomyces > Streptomyces sp. NPDC091682. The sequence continues at coordinate 47,270 of NZ_JBIVTH010000015.1, forward strand.
GGTCTACGACGTGCACACCGGCGACCTGTCCTTCCCGCTGGGCTGCCGCCCGTACCTGGTGCCGCTGTCGTCGGCGACCCCCTCGCCCTTCGCGCTCTCGGCCGAGGGGCGGCCCGCGGCGGGCGGCCTGGACCCCGTCGAAGGCGAATCGGACAACTCCGGCGACGGCGGCGCCGTGACCGTGGAGGTGGAGGGGCTGGAGAGCCGCGTCACCCCCTTCCCGGTGAGCGCGTCCAAGTACTCGGCCCTGTACCCGGTGAACGGCGGCGGACTGGTCTGGCTGCGCTGGCCGATCTCGGGCGCACTCGGCGAGACCTTCGCCAACCCCAACGACATCAGCGGCAAGCCCACCCTGGAGCACTTCGACCTGACCAAGGCCCGCAAGAGCGAACTGGCCTCGGGACTGGACTGGTTCGCGGTCAGCGGCGACGGCACCCGGCTCGTGATCAACGACGACGGCGACCTGCGCGCCGTCCCGGCCACCGAGTCGGGCGACAGCGACTCGACGGTCTACCTGGACCTGCGCCGCATCCTGCACGAGGTGGACCCGGCGGCCGAGTGGCGCCAGGCCTTCGAGGAGGCCGGGCGGATCATCCGCGCCTACTTCTGGGAACCGAACATGTGCGGCATCGACTGGGACGGCGTACTGCGCCAGTACCGCCCCTTGGTCGAACGGGTCGCCTCCCCGGACGAGTTCGCCGACCTGCTGCGCGAGGTCCTCGGCGAACTGGGCACCTCGCACGCCTACGTCTCCCCCGCCCGCCGCAACGAGGGCCCCCCGCACTACCAGCGGGCCATCGGCCTGCTCGGCGCCAACCTGGTGGCCCGGGACGGGACATGGGTGGTCGGCAAGATCCTGCCCGGCGAGTCCTCCGACTCCAAGGCCCGATCCCCGCTCGCCGGCACCGGCATCCGGGAGGGCGCGGTGCTCACCCACGTCGACGGCCGGCCGGTGGACCCGGTCGCCGGCCCCTACCCGCTGCTCGCGGGCGCGGGCGGCACCACGGTCGAGCTGACCTTCCAACCCGCGGAGGGATCGGGCCGCTCCCGCCGGGTCGCCGTCGTCCCGCTGATCGACGAGCGGCCGCTGCGCTACCAGGACTGGGTGTCCAAGCGGAGGCAGGTGGTCCGGGAGCTCAGCGGCGGCCGGTGCGGCTACCTCCACATCCCCGACATGGGCGGCTCGGGCTGGGCGCAGTTCAACCGCGACCTGCGCATGGAGATGTCCCGGCCCGCGCTGATCGTGGACGTACGCGGCAACGCGGGCGGCCACATCAGCGAGCTGGTGGTGGAGAAGCTCACCCGCTCCATCCTCGGCTGGGACCTGACGCGCGACGCCCAGCCGGTCAGCTACGCCTCCAACGCGCCCCGCGGCCCGATCGTGGCGCTGGCCGACGAGGCGACCTCCTCGGACGGGGACATGATCACGGCGGCCTTCAAACTGCTGGGCCTGGGGCCGGTGGTGGGCCAACGCACCTGGGGCGGGGTGGTCGGCATGACCGGCCGGCACACCCTCGGCGACGGCACGGTGATCACCGTGCCGATGAACGCCGCCTGGTTCCCGGAGTACGGGTGGTCGGTCGAGAACCACGGCGTGGAGCCGGACTTCGAGATCCTGCGCACCCCGCTCGACTGGGCCGAGGGGCGGCACGCCCAGATGGACGATGCCGTGCACCTGGCGCTGGAGTTGCTCGAACAGGACCCGGCCGCGATGCCGCCCGGCTACACGGACGTACCGGACCGGCGCCGTCCGAAGCTGCCGCCGAGGGAGTGAGCGGGCGCCGAGCGAGCAGGCGCCATGCGGGAGGGGCGCGATCCCCGGAACAGCGGGGATCGCGCCCCTCGGCGCTGTGTGCGGGCCCGGTCGTGGTCGGGCCAGAAGCCTAGGTCCGGTCGTCGAGCTCGTCCCGGATGTCGTCGAAGGACCGCTGCGGCGAGTCCTTCGGCTGCGGGCTCCGCTGGGACTTCTGGTCCTGCGGTCCCTTGCCGGGCTGCTTCTGCCCCTTCTGGGCCTTCTCCTTGAGCTCCTGCGCCTTGTCCTGGAACTGGTCCTTGATACCCATGCTGTTCACTCCATGAGGGGTGTTGGTGGTAGGGCCTCGACCAGACTTGCATGAGCGGACAAAGGTCGCATTTCGATCAGTGACTCTGTGTGCGCTCCCTCTCGTCCGCCGCCCCGCCGGCCCCGACGAGCCCCTTGGACACCCCGCTCAGGCGCGGCCCGAAGCGCTTCATGTCACGTTGCCCGACCGTCGCGATCATCCCCGGCAGGTAGCCGCGCACCCCCTGCATGCCGCGCAGCCACCACTGGGCGTACACGTGCGGCGAGCGCCGCTCGATGCCCGCGACGATCCGGTCCACGGCCGGCCCGAGCGGGTACGTGCGGTTCGCCGGCCACGGCAGCCGCTGGCGCAACTCCCGCATGACCTCGTCCTGATCGGCGCCGCGCACCATGTCGGTGTCGGTCCAGGAGAGGTAACCGACGCCGACCTTGACCCCCTTGTAGCCGACTTCCGCGCGCAGGCAGTGCGCGAAGGCCTCGACCCCGGACTTGGAGGCGCAGTAGGCGGTCATCATCGGCGCCGGGGTGATCGCGGCGAGCGAGGCGATCTGGAGGAAGTAGCCGCGGCTCTCCGTCAGTACGGGCAGGAAGGCGCGGGCGGTGACGGCCCCGCCGATCAGGTTCACCTCGATCACCCGGCGCCAGGCGTCCGGATCCGAGTCGGCGAACGGCCCGCCGGCGGCCACGCCCGCGTTGGCGACGACGACGTCCACCTTGCCGAAGCGCTGCTTGACCTCCTCGGCCACCCGGGACATGGCCTCGTGGTCGGTGACGTCGGCGTACCAGTGGTCGCTGTCGGTGTGCAGTCGCTCGGACACCTCTTTGAGGGCCTCCGGCTCCAGGCCGACGAGGGCGACCTTCGCACCGCGGGCCGACAACTTGCGCGCCAGCAGCTCGCCCACCCCCCGGGCGGCGCCGGTGACGACGGCGACCTGGCCTTCCAGACTCCTGCGAGCGCTCACGGCGTCTTCTCCTTCGCGGTGGTGTCGAGATACAGATCGGCGAGCTCGCGCAGGGCGGCGGTGACGGCCTCGGGGGCCTCGACCGGGGTCATGTGCCCCATCCCGGTGAGCTCGGTCAGGCCCACGCAGTTCGGCAGCGCGGCGACGAGCCCGCGGGCGTGCACGATCGGGGTGAGCCGGTCGGCGGTGCCGCCGATGACGGCGGTGGGCACCGTGAGGCGGGCCACGTCGGCGTCGAGGTCCAGGCCGGCCAGCACCCGGGACCACGCGTGCCGCACCCCGGTGGGACAGGCGTGGACGATACGGGCGCACGCCTCGACCTTGTCCGGCGCGGATCCGGGGCCCATGGTGGCGTACTTGAGGACCTTCCGGGCGACCGGCGTGACCGGCCCGAGGGGAGCGCGGGAGCCGAGGACCGCACCGGTGACACGGGTGCGGACGCGCCCGGCGCGCACCGGCAGGACCAGCGCCTCGGCGACCAGCCGCGAGCTGCCGGTGCTGCACAGCAGCACGGCGGCGGCCCGCTCGGCGAACTCCGGCCGACCCGCGGCCGCCATGACCGTCATGCCGCCCATCGAATGCCCGGCGACGACCGCCCGCTCGCCGGGGGCGAGGGCGGCCTCCAGGACGGCCACCAGGTCGTCGGCGAGGGCGGTGGTGCTGTGGCCCGCCGCTCGGACGGCGGGGCTGCGCCCGTGCCCGCGCTGATCGTAGGCGATGACCCGGTGGGTGGCGGCCAGGGCCCTGGTCTGAGCGGCCCAGAAGGCGGTGGAACAGGTCCAACCGTGGGCCAGCACCACGGCCGGTGCGTCCTCGTCCCCGTGGACCTCGACGTGCAGGCGGGCCCCGTCCGCGGAGACGGCGACGAGCTCGCGCCGAGCGGCGGGCGGGGCGTAGACCCCGGAGACGACGTGCCTCGGCCGACTCACGCGACGCCCTCCGCCGCGTCAACTCCAGCCCCGCCGGCGTTTGAGGCGCGGGGGTCCGGGGGCAGCGCCCCCGGCAACGGCGCCGCACCGGACCCCGCGGAGCCCCCGCGGGAGCGACCCGGCTTCGGCCCAACGGCAGCCGAGACGGCCACTGGGACCCGCTCGCGCTCCGCAACCCGCAGGACCTCGTACTCCGCCAGATCGACGTTCCGCGTCTCCCTGCGGAACTCGCCGGTCGTACCGGGCCAGACCGTCGTGTTGCGGCCCTGCGCGTCCAGGTACCAGCTGGTGCAGCCGCCGGTGTTCCACACCGTCCGCTCCATCCGGGCCTGCACCTGCCGGTTCCAGCGGTTCACTGCGGAGGGTCGGGCGCCGAGTGCCACCTTCCCGCCCAACATGCCGAGCTGCCGCAGGTAGTCGGTCATGTAGTTGAGCTGCGACTCGATCATCAGGATCATCGAGCTGTTCCCGAGCCCGGTGTTCGGCCCGATGATCGTCATCCAGTTGGGGAAGCCCGCGGCGGTGGCCCCGCGCAGCGCCTGCATCCCGTCCTTCCAGGCGTCCGCGAGGGTCTGGCCCTCCGCGCCCACCACCCGGTCCGCGATCGGCATGTCCGTGACGTGGAAGCCGGTGCCGAAAATAATCGCGTCGACCTCGGTCTCGGTCCCGTCGACGGCGACCAGCACCGAGCCGCGGATCTCCTTGAGCCCGGAGGCCACCACGTCCACATCGGGCCGGGCCAGGGCCGGGTAGTACTCGCTGGAAAGCAGGATCCGCTTGCAGCCGATCCGGTAGGAGGGCGTCAGCTTCGCGCGCAGGGCCGGGTCCTTGATCGAGCGCGCCATGTTGGCCTTGGCCAGGGACTCGATGAGGCCGAGCTGGTTCGGGCGCTTGGTGAAGGCGCTGACCTGGAGTTCCCGGATCCCCCACAGCAGTCCGCGGCGCGCCGCCCGGGTGAAGGGCAGCTGGCGGTGGAGCCAGCGCTCCACGGCGGTGATGGACCGGTCGGTACGGGGCATGACCCACGGCGGGGTCCGCTGGAAGAGGGTGAGGCGCTCCACCTCGGGGGCGATGGCCGGCACGATCTGGATGGCGGAGGCGCCGGTACCGATCATGGCGACGCGCTTGCCGCGCAGGTCGTAGTCATGGTCCCAGCGGGCGGAGTGGAAGACCTTGCCGGGGAACTCGGCGAGCCCGGGAACCTCCGGCACCTTCGGGTCGGACAGCGGCCCGGTCGCGGAGACGACGACGTCGGCGGTCAGCTCCCCGGCCGAGGTCTCGATCTCCCAACGCAACTCCTCGGCGTCCCAGCGCATCATCCGCACCTCGGAGTCGAGCCGGATGTGCGGGCGCAGTCCGAAGGTGTCGGCGACGTGCTCCAGGTAGGCGCGGATGGCCGGCTGCCCGGAGAAGGTCCGCGGCCAGTCGGGGTTGGGGGCGAAGGAGAACGAATAGAGGTGGGAGGGCACGTCGCACGCACACCCGGGGTAACTGTTGTCGCGCCAGGTGCCGCCGACCGAGTCGGCCCGTTCCAGTACGACGAAGTCCGTGATCCCTTCGCGCCGCAGCCGTACGGCCGCGCCGAGCCCGCCGAATCCGGACCCGATCACCGCCACCCGTACGTGCTCGCGCCCGCCCGTGCCGCTCGTGCCACCCATGCCCGCCGCCTTCCGCTCATCCGCAGTCCCAGCCACGCAACGCCCGCAACGCACCACACCATCGAAACACTGCCAGCAATTACTGGCACAATCGGGAGGGTAGAGCAGCCCCGTACTCATGGGTAGGGGGCGGACCCGGAAAGTTACTGCCGGTACGCCATAAGGTGCGTCTGTGGCGAAGGAAGAGACGCGAGCGAAGACGGTGCGCGAGTACCGCACGGAGGAACTGGCCGAAGCGGCCGGCATCCCGGTCCGCACCCTGCGCTTCTACCGCGAGCGCAAACTGCTCCCACCGCCCCGCCGCGAGGGGCGGATCGCCTGGTACGACGACCACCACCTGGCCCGGCTGCGCACCATCGTCGCCCTCCTGGAACGCGGCCACACCCTCGGCGGCATCGCCGAGCTGACCGCCGCCTTCGAGAGCGGCCGCGACGTCGGCCAGCTCGGGGAGCTGCTCGGCATCGGCTGGTCCGAGGAGACTCCGGTCCGGCTCACCCCGGAGGCGCTGGCCGACTACTTCGAGGGCGAGGTCACCCCGGAGAACCTGGCGACCTCCCTGGACCTCGGCTACGTCGCCGTCGACGGCGACGCGATCGTGCACGTCAGCCGCCGCCTCCTGGACGTCTCCTCGGCCCTCGTCCGCGAGGGCGTCCCGCTGGCCGCCGTCCTGGAGACCGGCCGCCGCGTCCGCGAGCACGCGGACGCGATGGCCCTGCTCTTCACCGAGCTGATATCGGCCCACATGTCACCGGACGCGCTCACCCGGCTGCGCCCGCTGGCGAAGAGCGTGGTCGAGGCCGAGCTGACGATGGCGATGGACCGCCTGCTGGCCTCGGGCGGCGCCGTTGCCGACACCGCCGCCGATACCGACTCCGACTCAGGTCAGACGCCCAGCTCGTAGACCACGGTCACGGGCGCGTGGTCGGACCAGCGCTCGGGGTGCGTCTCGGCCCGCTCCACGAAGGCCTTCACGGCCTTCGCCGCCAGCCCCGGGGTGGCCACCTGGAGGTCGATCCGCCAGCCGGCGTCGTTGTCGAAGGCCCGCCCGCGGTAGGACCACCAGGAATACGGCCCCTCGGTGTCCGGGTGCAGTTCCCGCACCACGTCGACGTAGCCCGCGTCCGAGTACACCTTGCCGAGCCACTCCCGCTCCTCGGGGAGGAAGCCGGCGTTCTTGCGGTTCGTCTTCCAGTTCTTGAGGTCGGCCTCCTGGTGGCAGATGTTCCAGTCACCGCACACCACGACCTCGCGGCCGTCGGCGGCGGCCCGCACCTTCAGCGCCGCCAGGTACGTCAGGAACTCGTCCATGAACCGGTACTTCTCGTCCTGCTTCTCCGTCCCGGCTTCGCCCGAGGGCAGGTAGAGGCTGGCCACGGTCACCCCCGGGAGGTCGATCTCCAGGTACCGTCCGGCGGTGTCGAATTCCTCACTGCCGAACCCGACCTGCACGCGCTCGGGCGCCCGCCGCGTGTAGAGCGCGACCCCGGCCCGTCCCTTGGCGGCGGCCGGCGCGAACACGGTGTGCCAGCCCGCGGGGGTCCGGACGTCCGCCGGGATCTGCCCCTCCTCGGCCCGTACCTCCTGCAGGCAGACCACATCGGCGTCGGATCCCTCGAGCCACGCCCCGAAGCCCTTCTTGGCGGCGGCGCGGATCCCATTCACATTCACGGAGGTCACTGTGAGCATCCCAGCACCATAGCGGGAGGGTTCCGTACGATATTCGAATGTCTCACCGGATAGACCTCCGCACCGTGCCGTACGACCACCCGGACGCGGTCAAACTCAATGACCAGGTCCAGCTGGAGTACCAGGAGCGGTACGACGGTGAGGGCGACGCCACCTTCCTCGACCCGGCGATGTTCGTCCCGCCGCGCGGCCTGTACCTGCTGGCGTACGACGCCACGGGCACCGCGGTGGCGAGCGGCGGCTGGCGCTCCCAGGACGAGAACGACGAGGGCTACGCGGACGGCGACGCGGAGCTCAAGCGCATGTACGTCGTCCCGGAGGCCCGGGGGCTCGGCCTCGCGCGCCGCATCCTGGCGGTCCTGGAGGCGGACGCCCGCGCGGCGGGCCGCCACCGCATGGTCCTCGAAACGGGCGACCAGCAGCCGGAGGCGATAGCCCTGTACCTCTCCTCGGGCTACGCCCTGTCCGCGAAGTTCGGCCACTACCGCTTCTACGACTCCAGCCGCTGCATGACGAAGCCCCTGACCGACGCCTGAGCCACTCTCCCACCCCCTCCGGCCACTCCAGCCCCGCCGGCGCTTGAGGCGCGGGGGTCCGGGGGCGGCGCCCCCGGCAACGGCGCCGCACCCGCCCCGCCCCGCCGCCCCTACCGCGGGAGCCAGACGGCCCGGTCCGTCCCCCACCGGGACGGCCCCGCCCCCCACTCCCCGAAGGGACTGGCGGCGTGCCGCAGCACCCCGTACCCCGACCCGGTCTCCCGCAGCCACGGCTCCGCCGCATACCCCGAGGCCCCCGCACCCGCACCCCCACCCGCCCCCGCTCGGGAGAGCCCCCGCACCAGCCACGACCCCGTCCCGGCAAGGGAGAACCGCAGCCCCCGCCCACCCCCCTCCGCCAGGGCCCGCAGCACGCCGGCCGCCACCAGGTACCCCGTCCCGTGGTCCAGCGCCTGCGCCGGCAGCGCACCGGGGGCCCCGTCCGGCCCGGCACACACCGCGGCGATCCCGTACCCCGCCTGCACCAGCGAGTCGAACCCCCGCCGCCCCGCCCCCGGCCCGCACCGCGGCCAGCTCGGCCGCGGCGAGCCCGCACGCCCCGACGGTCGCGCGCGCGAGTTCGGCCACCGGGAGCGGCCCTTCCGCCAGGTCGCCGGCGCCGCGGTAGCGCACCCGCCCGACGAGCTCGGGCGCCCCGCCGAGCGCCTCCCAGGCCTGGGCCGTTCCGCCGTCGTGTTCCTCACCGATCGTCATGGACCCATGATTGCCGGCCCGGATCGTTTGTCCCGTTGCGCGCAGCGGGTTCCTCGACGATCATCCGCCGACAGATCGGAGCTCCTGCTCCCCGCCGATCACGACCAACTGACCTCTTGTCAGTGGGCGCCCCTACGGTGCTGTCGTGCCGAACTCCTATACGACCTTGTGGACCAACGACCTGTGCCGGGAACTCGAACGCACGGGTCGTGCCGGCCAGCGCCTCACGATGCTGTTCGGCGGCCCGCACCAGTCGCTGCCGAGCTTCGTACGGGCGGGCGTCCGGCCCGGCGACACCGTCTTCCCCGTCCGGGCCTTCCGAAAGCGGCTCCACGTGCTGGGAGCCATGGAGGTGTCGCGGATCATTCCCTACAAGGACGCCGGGTCCGAGCTCCACGACGACGACTACGCGAAGCTGTTGGACTGGCGGACGCTGAAGGCGGGCTGCGTCTCCGAGGTACTGCTCGGACCGCCCGGTTCCGCGCTCGGGTTCGACGCGGCCGTCCCGGCCGATCTGCTGGGACGGCTCACGTACGCCTCCCGCCGCGGCGAACGCACCCTCAAGCACGTCGTGGACGGCGAACTGGTCCGCTCCATCAGCGTCCAGGGCGTCTACCGGCTCGCCACCGACTCGGCCGCCGAGCTCCGCCGGCTCGTCCTGGAACACAGCCGGTGACCGGCGGGCGGCGCGCTGGTGCGCTGGATGCGCTCACTCGATCCCGGCGGCGGCCCTCAGGCGGTCCAGCACGTCCTGGGGGGTGACCAGGTACGACTTGCCGGTGACGGACCGCTCGTACGAGGAGCGGACCGGCTTCCACAGCGCGCAGGCCTCCCGTCCGGTGACGGCCAGCGCGTTCTGCATCCGCGGGTCGAACAGGTCGTAGTAGTGGAGGGTGAGACCGGGTTCCACGGTCTCCGGGATGCGGGCCGAGCCCTCCTTCTCGTGGTTCGCGAGGACGCTGATCACGTGCGCCATGTGGATCGCGGGCAGGCGGCCCTGCGGGGCTCCGGGGTGCTGGAAGGTGTGCTGCCAGAGGTAGGAGTCGGGCTCCGGGCCGGCCTCGACCGGGGTCGTGGCCAGCTGGCCGAGGTAGTCGTGGAGGGATCCGCCGATACTGAGCGCGCCGCCCATCACGTGCCGGATCCTTTCGAGCAGGCGGTCGTCGTCGTCCGGCGCCTCGTGTTCGCGCCGCGCCTGTTCGACGGCGTGCTCCTGGTACCAGTCCGGGATCCACTCCGGCAGGTCGCTCACCTCGGGCAGCTCCCGCGGCGTGACGCCGACCATGTCCGCAGGGACGTGCGCGTCGAGGCGGACCAGCACCCGGCCGGGGACCTTGGTGAACAGCGGGCCGTCCGGGTCCAGTCCGTACGAGGCGTTCATCCAGAGGCGCAGGTTGGGCCCTTCCTCACCCCCGGGACGCCAGACCGCTTCCGGGACCTCGGCGTCGTCCGGTGTGACGCGCAAGGGAGCGCCGATGCGTCGGGCGATGCCGTCCACGTACTCCTGCCAGACGGTCCGCGCCCGGGCGAGGATCTCCGGGTTCTCCGGGGCGCTCTCCGCCTCGATCGCGTACGGCGCATAGCGCGCCAGCGTCACCGGGTTGAGGAAGTTCCGCCCCTTTCCGTACAGCTCGAAGGCGTTGCCGGAACGGCTGTGCACGGTGAGGACGGAATCGATCTCGATCGTGGTGAAGAACTTGACCTCCTGCGTCCACGCGGCGATCTCGCTCTCCCGGACCGGCGGCCCGGACCACAGCACGGGGTTCGACAGCCCGATGAAAATGGCCGCGTCCCGGAGTTGGGCCGCTTCGTGCTTCCACGCAACTCGCACAGTTCTTCTCCCCGTTGAATGATCAATCTCCGATCATCCTAGGGTTGCTCCACAAACGCCGAGATCCCGCCCGATCTTGCGATCGGACGGGATCTCGTCACCGTTCCTGAGAGCTACTCAAGAACTGTCGTTTGTGGACCTGTGGGGATTTGAACCCCAGACCCCCTCGATGCGAACGAGGTGCGCTACCAGACTGCGCCACAGGCCCTTGCGACGTGTGAAACATTAGCATCCCCGCGCGGGTGCTCCAAAACCGATATCCCGGAGCCTCCGCGCAGGTCACCGATCACTCGTTCGCGGCGCGCGGGCGGTCTTCGCCCTCGTACTGGTCGAACAGCGGGGTGCGGCCCTTTCCCTGGCCGCGCGGGCGCGGGGCGGTCTGGGGCGTCGGGTCCGGCTTGGGGGCCGCGGGCTGGGCCCGCAGGCGGGGTTCCGTCGGCTCGGCCGTGCTGGAGCGGGTCGCGCTCCAGGCGTCCGGTGCCGCCGGGCCCGTGGCGCGGGGGGCCACCGGGGCGGTCACGTACGTCGGCAGCGGGACCGGGACCGGCTCCCAGCTGTCACCTCGGGCGGGGCCGCGTTCGCGCTCGCGCTGCTGGTCCACCCACTCGGCGTGGTCGGTCTGCTCGACCAGTGCGCGCCGTCCGGCCTCCTGCGGGGAAACCGGTGGCGCAGGGTCCGGTTCGGTGCCCGCCGCGGCCTCGGGCTCGCGGCGACTCGGGCGGTTCTCCCGCAGCTGCCGCGCGGCCGCCTCGGCGCGCCGCCGGTCCATGGTGAACTCGTAGCGCCGGCGCTCCTGGACCCGCAGGTGCACGATGTACGCGCTCAGCAGCAGGGCGGGAACGGCGGGGGCCCACAGGTAGTGCAGCCCGCCCACGGCGGCGACGACGGCACCGAGGGTGAAGATCAGGAAGAGGAGTGCGGTGGTGCGCCGGCGGCGCGCGAGGACCTGGAGGCGCTGTTCGCGCCGGGCCCGCTCCGCGCGCTGCTCCCGTTCGGCAATGGCCGGCCTCGACTCCGCCCTGGTCGGGGACACGCCGAAGGCCCGGGCGTCGGCGTCGACGGAATCGACTGTTTCCGTCGCGGCGTCCGGGTCCGCGTGGGGCTGGGGCTCCGCCTGCTCGTCACCGCGCTCACGCAGCCCCTTGGCGTAACGGCGCTCCATTCCCGCCCGGCCGGAAAGCAGCCGAATGGCAGTGGAGAAGCGTTCCGTCGGACGGGCTTCGTTCAGCTCGTCCTGCCTCCGGAGCCACATGGGCACCAAGTAGGCGGCCCAGGCCCCGACAATGACTGCGTAGATGAGGCCGCTGCTGCTCACACCTCACACCGTAGAGGGACGCGGCCGACGGGATCGGCCAATTGGGCCGGTGTGTCGCGCGATCTCGCTGATATCACGGACTTTTTTGTGATTCTTCGGATCAGGTTATGGGCGAATCGGTGACCCGAGGCCATTAACTCGAACAGACATTCGCTTATCGAAGCTCCGCTCCGGGTGGCCCGCTATTTCGGTGGGGACTGGGAGTGGCGCGCACGGTTCCAGCGGCGCAGCAGCCCCTCCGGAACCTCCTCCGCCGTCACCGCGTAGACGAGGTGGTCGCGCCAGGCCCCGTCGATGTGCAGATAGCGCGGCCGCAGCCCCTCCTCGCGCAGGCCCAGCTTCTCCACGACCCGCCGGCTCGGAACGTTCTCGGGGCGGATGCACACCTCGATCCGGTGCAGGCCGACCTTCCTGAAGCAGTGGTCCACCGCCAGTGCGACCGCCGTCGGCATCACGCCGCGGCCCGCCACCTCGCGGTCCACCCAATAACCGATGTGGCCCGCGCACATCGAGCCCCAGGTGATCCCGGCGACCGTCAGCTGGCCCACCAGCCGACCCTGGTACTCGATGACGAAGGGCAGCATCCGGCCCGCGTTCGCCTCCGCCCGCAGATGGCGGACCATCTGGCGGTACGTGGGCCGCTGGACCACCGGCCCCCACGGTGCGGGCGGCGGGATCGTGGCCTCCCACGGCCGGAGCCAGTCGCGGTTGCGCCGGTTGACCTCGCGCCAGGCCTTCTGGTCCCGCAGCTTTATCGGCCGGAGGGTGACGTCGCCGTCCGACAGGACCACCGGCCAGGTCGGGCCGTTCAGCTCGGGCTCCCGGAGGGTGGTGCCGGTCTGGGGTGGTCGCCGCCCCGCATCTGGTCCACCGCGTGCGGCAGGACGCGGGACAGGACGGCGAGGCCGTCGCGCACCCCGCCCGTCGAGCCGGGGAGGTTGACGATGAGGGTGCGCCCGGCCACGCCCGCCAGGCCCCGGGACAGGGCCGCGGTCGGCACCTTCGCCAGCCCTTCGGCGCGGATGGCCTGCGGGATGCCGGGGATCTCGTAGTCCAGCACCCGCGCGGTGGCATCCGGGGTGCGGTCGGTCGGCGAGATCCCGGTTCCGCCGGTGGTCAGGATGACGTCGTACCCGGCGGCCACGCCCTCGCGCAGCGCCTGCTCCACGGGATCGCCGTCCGGGACGACCCGCGGACCGTCCACCGCGAAGCCGAGCTCCTCCAGCGCCTCGGCCAGCAACGGCCCGCCCTTGTCCGCGTACACGCCCTGCGAGGCGCGGTTCGACGCCGTGACGACCAGGGCCCGGCCCAGTGGCTGCGCGGCGCCCGTCGCCCCGGCGGTGGCGCCGTGGCCGTGGACCTCGGCGCCGCGCGGGGCGTTCACGAGCGCGCCCAGTCGCCGGACTTGCCGCCGGTCTTCTCCTCCACCCGGACGTCCGTGATGACCGCGCCCTTGTCGACCGCCTTCACCATGTCGATCACGGTGAGGCCGGCGACCGCGACCGCGGTCAGCGCCTCCATCTCGACGCCGGTGCGGTCGGTCGTCTTCACGGTGGCGAGGATCTCGACCGCGTCGTCGGCGACCCGCAGGTCCACCTTCACGCCCGAGACGGCCAGCGGGTGGCACAGCGGGATCAGGTCGGGGGTCTTCTTCGCCCCCATGATCCCGGCGATGCGCGCGGTGGCGAGGGCATCGCCCTTGGGGACGCCCTCGCCGCGCAGCAGCTCGATCACCCGCGGGGCGACGAGTACGCGTCCGCTGGCCCGTGCCGTCCGGGTGGTGACGTCCTTCCCGGACACGTCGACCATCCGGGCCGCGCCGGCCTCGTCGATGTGGGTGAGCCTGCTTTCGGTACTCATTGCTGCGCCGCTCCGCTCTGGGCTCCCGGGGAGCCTGTGTGGTGCGACACACGCTACCCGCACCGGCCCGACTTCAGCCGAGCAGGATCACTTCCAGCTCGGTCCCCGGCTCCACCGAGGTGACCTCCTCCGGTACGACCATCAGGGAGTCGGCGTGCGCCAGCGCGGCGATCAGGTGGGAGCCCGATCCGCCGACCGGGCTGACCGTGCCGCTCTCGGCGTCGTACGTGCCGCGCAGGAACTGGCGGCGGCCGGCCGGGGAGCCGAGCGCCTTGTCGGCGCTCAGCACCGCGCGCACGCTGGGCCGCCGGACCTCGGACTCCGGCAGCCCCATGAGGGTGCGGATCACGGGGCACACGAACAGCTCGAAGGAGACGTAGGAGGACACCGGGTTGCCGGGGAGCGCCAGCAGCGGGGTGTGGTCCGGGCCGATCGTGCCGAAGCCCTGCGGCTTGCCGGGCTGCATGGCGAGCTTGCGGAAGTCCATCCGGCCGCCGTCAGCCCCGCGGGCGGCCCCGCCGTCCGCGCCCTCGGCGAAGTCCCCGACCGAGGACAGCGCCTCCTTGACGACGTCGTACGCCCCGACGCTGACCCCGCCCGTGGTGACCAGCAGGTCGGCCCGGATCAGCTGGTCCTCGATGGTGGCGCGCAGGGTGTCGGCGTCGTCCGCGACGGCGCCGACCCGGTAGGCGATGGCGCCGGCGTCCCGCGCGGCCGCGGCCAGCGCGAAGCTGTTGGAGTCGTAGATGGTGCCCGACGTGAGCGCCTCGCCGGGCTGGACCAACTCGCTGCCGGTGGACAGGACCACCACGCGGGGGCGCGGCCGCACCCGCACGGTGCCGCGCCCGATGGCGGCCAGCAGGGCGATCTGCGGCGGCCCGAGGACGGTGCCGGCCGCGAGGGCCAGGTCACCGGCCTGAACGTCGCTGCCTCGCGCGCGGACGTGCGCCCGCGCCTCGGCGGCACGGTGCACCCGCACCTCGCCGCCCGCGTGCTCCGGGGCGGCGCTGGCGGGGGTCATCCCGGCGGCCGCGCCGCCGCCCGTACCGCCGTCGGTCCACTCGACCGGTACGACGGCTTCCGCGCCGGGCGGCAGCGGGGCACCGGTCATGATCCGAGCAGCCTCGCCGGGGCCGACGGTGGGCAGCTCACCGCTGCCCGCCGCGACGTCCCCGACGACGGTGAGCACCGCGGGAAACTCCTCGCTCGCACCCTGGACGTCGGCCGTTCGGACGGCGTAGCCGTCCATGGAGCTGTTGTCGAAGGGCGGGAGGGCGACGGGCACGGTCACGTCCTCGACCAGGACACAGCCCTGGGCGTCCAGCAGTTGGAGCTCGATGGGCTCCAACGGCCGGACGGCCGAGAGGACGTCCGCGAGGTGCTCGTCCACGGACCACAAACGGTGGCCGCCCGCCAGGCGTGGATGCTGCGGTGCGGAACTGCTCAAGGTGCTACATCTCCTCCGTGACGTAACGGTGAAGCCAGGTGCGGAACTCGGGGCCCAGGTCCTCGCGCTCGCACGCGAGGCGGACGATGGCCCGCAGGTAGTCGCCGCGGTCCCCGGTGTCGTAGCGACGGCCCCGGAAGATCACGCCGTGCACCGGACCGCCGACGGTCTCGTCGGCGGCCAGCTTCTGCAGGGCGTCGGTGAGCTGGATCTCCCCACCCCGGCCCGGCTCGGTCTCCCGCAGTATGTCGAAGATCGCGGGGTTGAGGACGTAGCGGCCGATGACCGCGTAATTACTGGGGGCGTCCTGGGGGTCCGGCTTCTCGACGAGGCCGGTGATGCGGACCACGTCCTCCTCGTCCGTGGCCTCGACGGCGGCGCAGCCGTAGAGGTGGACGTTGGCCGGGTCGACCTCCATGAGCGCGATGACGGTGCCGCCGGTGCGGGCGTAGATGTCGGCCATCTGGCGCAGCAGCGGGTCGCGCGGGTCGATGAGGTCGTCGCCGAGCAGGACGGCGAAGGGCTCGCGGCCGACGTGCGGCTCGGCGCACAGGACCGCGTGGCCGAGGCCCCGCGGGTCGCCCTGGCGGACGTAGTGCATGGTGGCCAGGTCGCTGGACTCCTGGACCTTCTTCAGGCGGTCGTCGTCGCCCTTGGCGATGAGGGCCGACTCCAGCTCGTAGTTCCGGTCGAAGTGGTCTTCCAGGGCACGCTTGTTACGCCCAGTGATCATGAGCACGTCGTCGAGTCCGGCGCCGACGGCCTCCTCGACCACGTACTGGATGGCCGGCTTGTCCACAACCGGGAGCATTTCCTTCGGGGTCGCCTTGGTCGCCGGAAGGAAGCGGGTGCCGAGGCCAGCGGCCGGAATCACGGCCTTCTTGATCACGGGGTGCAACATAGTCATGCCCCGAACGATAGTGGCCTTCCGTCGAACATCGGACGGGATCGCAGCACGTAGATACAGGTATGCCCCAATTCGGAAGGATATTTGATTTCCTCGTGGCAGAGAACCCGCCCACCGCCTCCGCCAAGGCCGCACTGCGCCGAGAACTGCTCGCCGCGCGCCGCGCCTTGTCCCCCGAGAACCGCCGTGCGGCGGCCGCCGCACTCGCCGTCAGCTCCTTCGAACTGCCCGAACTGGCCGGTGCCCGCACGGTGGCGGCGTACGTCTCGATCGGCACCGAACCCGGCACCCGGGAGCTCCTCGACGCCCTGCGCGCGGCCGGCAAGCGGGTGCTGCTCCCCCTGCTGCTGCCCGACAACGACCTCGACTGGGCGGCGTACGAAGGCCCGGCCGCGCTCGCCGGGGCCGCCCACCCGGGCAAGATGCGACTGCTGGAGCCGACCGGCCCCGCGCTCGGACCGGACGCGGTCACCGGGGCCGACGCCGTGCTGCTGCCCGGGCTCGCGGTGGACGGCCGCGGCATGCGCCTCGGCCGCGGCGGGGGCTCCTACGACCGGGTGCTGGAACGGCTGGAGCGCGCCGGGGCGCATCCCGCGCTGGTCGTGCTCCTCTACGACGACGAGGTGGTCGCGCGGGTCCCGGAGGAACCGCACGACCACCCCGTGCAGGCGGTGGCGACCCCGTCAGGGGTGCACCGCTTCAGTCCATGACGACCTGATCCGCGCCCCGGCCCTTACGAGCCCTCGGGCTTGAGGGTCAGGGTGTCGACCGTGGCCTTCTCGACGGCGTCCTTGCCGAAGGGCCACTCCAGCAGCTCGCCCTTGGCCCACATCGTCGTCTGGTCCGTGTAGTGCGCGTTGTACGCGTGCCCCGAGGCACCCGTCAGGTTGATCCAGCGCGACTTGTCGAGGTCGTTGAGGTTCACGACCATCCGCATCGAGGGCACCCAGGTGACCCCGTACCCGCTGGAGGCGTTCCAGCCGGTCGCGTTGACCGTGGCCTCGCCGCCGCCCACGTCCCACGGGCCGCGGTTGAGGAGCCACTGCATGAAGCCGGGGCCCTCGGTGCCGATCGTCTGGTTCTTCAGCGTCAGCTGGTGCAGCCGGCCCCAGCTCCAGGTGGACTGGTCCTTGCCGAGCTTGGCGGTCAGCTCCCAGCGGGCGTCGCGCATGGCCCGGGCGAAGAGCTCGTCACGGTTGGTGGCCGCCGGCAGGGTGACGGTCTTCGGCGTGGTCCACCAGGGCGACTTCTCGTCCTTGACGAGGCGGCGGACCACCTCGAACCAGCGGTCGCCGCCGTCGGGCTGCGCCGAGTCGGGGCCGCGGGTGCCGCATTCGCGGACCGTCTTG
Organism: Streptomyces sp. NPDC091682; assembly: GCF_044756625.1. Lineage (NCBI taxonomy): Bacteria > Bacillati > Actinomycetota > Actinomycetes > Kitasatosporales > Streptomycetaceae > Streptomyces > Streptomyces sp. NPDC091682. Next base: position 64,526 of record NZ_JBIVTH010000015.1, read on the forward strand.
GCGAGGTCGTCGGCCGGGCCGGTGCCGTTGCCGACGACGCTCATGCAGCTGCCCTCGATCCGCAGCTCCTTGGGCATCTTGTCGCCGAAGGACAGCTTGAGGATGTGGCGCCAGACCGCGTTGAAGTAGGCCGCGGCCGCCGAGTCGGGCTCCTGCGTGTAGTTCCAGCCGTCCAGCAGCTTCTGCGCGGCGCGCACGCCCGGGTCCGAGACCTCTATCTTCGCCAGCATCGGGGTCAGCAGCGCGGCAATCTCACTGCTGTTGTCCATCTGCATGGTGCGCATGTCGTCGGTCGAGATCCGGCCGCCGTCCTTGATCTTCGCCTCGATGAGGTCGTTGATCCGCTGGCTGCGGGCGCCGTAGCCCCAGTCGGTGGTCAGCAGGTACGGGTACTTGCCCGCGCCGGTCCCGCTCTCCACGACGGCCTGGTTGGCGGTGACGATGTAGCCGCGGGACGGGTTGTAGTCCCAGGGCATCTCGCTCTGCGGGACGTAGCCGGCGTTGCCGTCCCTGTTGCCCTTCCAGGCGTACTTGGAGTCCCAGCCCGGGGCGGGCATCCGGCCGTCGTGCTGGCCGCGCACCGGGATGCGGCCCGGGGCCTGGTAGCCGATGTTGCCGTTGGTGCCCTTGTTGTCGGCGTAGATCAGGTTCTGGGACGGGACCTCGAAGTCGGCGGCCGCCTTGCGGAAGTCGTCGAAGGTCTTGGCCTTGTCGAGCTTGAAGACCGCGTCCATCGACTTGCCCGGGTCCAGCGCCGTCCAGCGCAGGGCGACGGCGTACCCGTCGCCGCGGTCGGGGGCGGAGCTGGCGACGGGGGCGCGGGTGCCGACCGTACCGAGCTGCTCGCTGCGGTCGGAGACGAGCGGACCGTTGTTGGTGGTGCGGACGGTGATCTTCTTGCTGTCGCCGCCCGCGACCTTGATGACCTCTTCGCGGGTGACGAAGGGGACCACCTTGCCGTCGTAGACGTAGCCCTCCGGCTTGACCTGCTCCAGGTAGAGGTCGGTGACGTCGGCACCGAGGTTGGTCATGCCCCAGGCGATGTCGGTGTTGTGGCCGATGACCACGCCCGGCATGCCGGAGAAGGTGTAGCCGGCCACGTCGTACTGGCACTGGGCCGAGACCGTGCGGCAGTGCAGGCCCATCTGGTACCAGACCGAGGGCAGCTGCGGGGACAGGTGCGGGTCGTTCGCGAGCAGCGGCTTGCCGGTGGTCGTGTACTGGCCGGAGACGACCCAGGAGTTCGAGCCGATGCCGCTGCCGTTGGGGCCGAGGATCGCGGGGACCTTGTCCAGGGTGTCGGCGAGCGAGGCCAGCTGGGTGCGCAGGCCCACGGTCGCGCCCTGGGCGGCGGCGTTGTCGGCCAGGCCGTTGGCCGGGCCCGTGACGGTTTGGGTCCCGACGGTGTTGGCGCCGCCGGAGCCGTTGCCGGTGCGCGAACCGTTTCCGGAGCCGGTGCCCGAGCCGTTGCCCGAGCCGGTGCCCTGCGGGGCGTACTTCCCGCCGTCGACCTTCCCGCCCTCGACGATCGGCTTGTTCCGGTCGAACGGGTACGGCGGGTAGAGCTCGTCGATCTGCGCCTGCGAGAGCTTGGTCGCCATCAGCGCGCGGTCGATCTCGTCCTGCATGTTGCCGCGCAGGTCCCACGCCATCGCCTTGAGCCAGGCCACCGAGTCCACCGGCGTCCACTGCTCGGGCTTGTAGTCGTCGCTGAGCCCCAGCGCGGCGTGCTCGACGGAGAGGTCCTTGCTGGACTTCCCCTTCAGGTACGCGTTGACCCCGTCGGCGTAGGCCTGGAGATACTTCTTGGTCTCCGGCGAGAGCTTCTTGTCGAACTCCTCCTGCGCGACCTGGCGCCAGCCCAGCGTGCGCAGGAAGGCGTCGGTCTCGACCTGGCCGGAGCCGAACATCTCGGAGAGCCGGCCGGAGGTCATGTGACGTCGTACGTCCATCTCCCAGAACCGGTCCTGCGCGTGCACGAAGCCCTGCGCCCGGAAGAGGTCGTCGTCGTTGTCCGCGTAGAGCTGGGGAATGCCGTGGGCGTCGCGCTTGACCTCGACGGTCCCGGTCAGGCCCGGCACCTTGAGGGAGCCGGTCGTCTGGGGGAAGGAGGCGCGCACGCTGTCCACGCTCCAGTACGCCCCGTAGCCGAGGCCCGCGAAGAGCGCCAGGACCAGGACGAGCACGATCAGACGGGCGCGTCGTCCCTTCTTCTTGACGGGAGGAGCGGTTTCGTTGGCGGGCATCGCTGTCCTTAGAGGGGCAGGGTGGTCCTGGGAGTACTGGGAGCAACCATAGGCGTACGACCGCCTTCGTTGATCCGCCAGGGGTCGAGGTGCTGAGGACAGGGGGGAACAGGCGTTTCACAATGTGGTTATCGCGTAAAGGGCGCGTCAAATATTAGGTAAGGTAACGAACTACTTGCCGAACTTGTCGCCGGGAGGATCGATCCACCGGGCGCATTGAGGAGGGCCGCCCGCTGACTGTCCACACGCTCAATGAGCTCCTGCTGGTCTGCTCGCTCGTGCTGCTCGTCGCCGTGGCGGCGGTACGCATCTCCTCACGCAGCGGCCTCCCCAGCCTGCTCATCTACCTCGGCATAGGCATCGCCATAGGCCAGGACGGCATCGGTGACGTCGCATTCGACAATGCCGAGCTGACCCAGGTCATCGGTTATGCCGCACTCGTCGTGATCCTCGCCGAGGGTGGTCTGGGCACCAAGTGGAAAGAGATCAAGCCGGCCCTGCCGGCGGCGGTCATGCTGTCACTGGTGGGCGTAGCGGTCAGCGTGGGCGTGACGGCGGCGGGAGCGCACTACCTGGTCGGACTGGAATGGCGCCAGGCCCTGCTGATCGGCGCGGTCGTCTCCTCGACCGACGCGGCGGCCGTCTTCTCGGTGCTGCGCAAGGTGCCGCTGCCCGCCCGGATCACCGGCGTCCTGGAGGCCGAGTCCGGATTCAACGACGCACCCGTCGTCATCTTGGTGGTGGCCTTCTCGACCGTCGGCCCGGTGGACGAGTGGTACGTCCTGATCGGCAAGATCGCCCTGGAGCTGGCGATCGGCGCCGCGATCGGCCTGACCGTGGGCTTCCTGGGCGCGTACGGGCTGCGGCACGTGGCGCTGCCCGCCTCCGGCCTCTACCCGATCGCCGTGATGGCCATCGCCATCGTGGCGTACGCGGCCGGTGCCATCGCGCACGGCTCCGGCTTCCTCGCCGTCTACCTGGCGGCGATGGTGCTCGGGAACGCGAAGCTTCCGCACTGGCCGGCCACCCGGGGCTTCGCGGACGGGCTCGGCTGGATCGCCCAGATCGGCATGTTCGTGCTGCTGGGCCTGCTGGTCACCCCGCACGAGCTGGTCCGCGACTTCTGGCCCGCCGTGGTCATCGGGCTGGTGCTGACGATGGTGGCGCGCCCCCTGGAGGTCTTCGTCAGCCTGCTGCCCTTCCGGATCTCCTGGCAGGAGCAGGTGCTGATGTCGTGGGCAGGCCTGCGCGGGGCCGTACCCATCATCCTGGCGACCATCCCGATGGTGTCCGGGATCGAGGGCAGCGACCGCGTCTTCAACATCGTCTTCGTGCTGGTCGTCGTCTACACCCTGGTGCAGGGGCCGACCCTGCCCTGGCTCGCGCGGAAGCTGAACCTCGGGAACGGGGACGAGGGCGCCCTCGACCTCGGGATCGAGTCGGCGCCGCTGGAGAAGCTGCGCGGGCACCTGCTGTCCTTCTCCATCCCGCCGGCCTCGCGGATGCACGGCGTGGAGGTGAGCGAGCTGCGGCTGCCGCCGGGGGCGTCGGTCACGCTGGTGGTCCGGGACGCGAAGAGCTTCGTACCTGCGCCGTCGACCGTGCTGCGGCGCGGGGACGACCTGCTGGTGGTGGCCACGGATCCGGTGCGGGACGCGGCGGAGGCACGGCTGCGGGCGGTGGCCCGGGGCGGCAAGCTCGCGGGGTGGCTGGGCACGGGCGGACCCGGTTCGCGCTAGCGCGCCGCCGGAGTACTGGCAAAACGTGTTAGAGCGCCGTTCTAATTCAGCCGAGTTCGCTGAGATATGCCCGCCTTTGCCTGCTTTTCCGGGCTCTTTACCTGCGAAGCGGCCGTTAATCCCAGGCGAAGACACCCCCTGTCACCGAATTCACAGGGCGTGGTAGTGGCTTTCCCTGTACGATGAAGGCACACCAGATCGAACCAACTCTGCCTGACGCAGAGCTGGCGCGACCGCAAAGCGGCCGTGGCACCACCCCGACGTGGGCGCCCAGGTATCACTCGGTTCTGCGCAAGAGGACAGCTCTCGGGGCTCCCACATGTACGGGTGCGGCCGCTCACAAGGCGAAGCACCGTCCGCAGACGGGGACGCTCTACCAGGCAGCGGAAAGGCAAGGCCGTGACATCCGCGGTCACGTCCGACTCGTCCGCCCGCCCCGGTTACGGACAGCTCCTGCGCACTCCCGGCGCCCTCGGCTTCGTACTCCCCGGCTTCGCAGCACGGCTCCCCTTCGGGATGCTGACGATCAGCATCCTGCTGCTGGTCCAGCACACCACCGGTTCCTACGGCAGCGCCGGCATCGTCGCCGCCGTCACCGGTATCTCCATGGCGCTGTCCGCCCCGCTGATGGGCATCTTCACCGACCGCTTCGGCCAGACCGCCGTCCTGCTGCCCGTGGTCCTCGCGCACTCCGCCGCCGTCACCGGCCTGGCCGCGCTCGCGCTGCTGGACGCGCCGGTCTGGGCGCTGGCACTGGCCGCCGTACCCACCGGTGCCTCGGTGCCGCAGGTCGGACCGATGGTCCGGGCGCGCTGGGCCGCCACGCTGGAGGGCTCGCCGCTGCTGCCGACGGCCGCCGCCTTCGAGTCCGTCACTGACGAGTTCACCTTCGTCGTCGGCCCGGTCCTGGCGACCGCGCTGTGCACCGGCGTCCACCCGGCGGCCGGTCTGGTCACCGAGGCCGCCCTGACCCTGCTCGGCGGCCTGCTCTTCGCGGCCCAGCGGGCCAGCCAGCCCAAGACGCACGCCCCGTCGGCCACCGGCGAGAAGCGCGCCTTCGCGCTGTCCTTCCCCGGCCTGCGCGTCCTGATCTTCGCCTTCCTCGGGATCGGCGCCGTCTTCGGCGGCATGCAGGTCTCGCTCGCCGCCTTCTCCAACGAGATGGGCAACCCCGGCGCCAACGGCCTGCTCTACGGGGTCTTCGCCGCGGGCAATATGATCGCCGGCATCGCCATGGGCGCCGTCGCCTGGAAGATCGGCCCGCGTCGCCGACTGATCCTGGGCTACGTCGGCCTCACCGCCGCCGCCTCCGTCCTGTGGGCGGCGAACTCGATGATCGTGCTGGGCGCACTCGGCCTGGTCGTCGGCCTGTGCATCGCCCCGGCACTGATCACCGGCTACACGATGGTCGAGCAGCTGGTCCCCGCCAATGCGCGGACCGAGGCCTTCACCTGGCTGACCGGCTCGATCGCCTTCGGTCAGGCCGTCGCCGTCATCCTGGCCGGCCGCCTGACGGACGCGCACGGATCCTCGTTCGGCTTCCTGGTGCCCATGGGCGCCACGGCCCTCGCGCTGACCGCCCTGCTGGCGCTGCGCGCGCGGCTCGCTCCGAAGACCCCGGGCCGGATCGTGAACGCCTCCGCGCAGGAGGACGCGCCCGCGGCCCCCGTGAAGACGGAGCCGAAGGCCCCGGCTACCACCCGCGCCACCCCCTCGACGACCTCCCGTAACCGGGTGAACGAGCGTGGGATGGGTCACCGCGTGCCGGTGACGGTGGACTGATCCGCCGGAATACGTCACCATGGAGCGTCGTTAGCACTCATTGAGTCAGAGTGCCAGGAGGAAATTCGTGCCGACCTACCAGTACCAGTGCACCGAGTGCGGTGAGGGCCTTGAGGCCGTGCAGAAGTTCACCGATGACGCACTGACCGTGTGCCCGAGCTGCGACGGACGCCTGAAGAAGGTGTTCTCCGCGGTCGGCATCGTCTTCAAGGGCTCCGGTTTCTACCGGAACGACAGCCGTGGCGCGTCGTCGAGCAGCACCCCTGCCTCGAAGCCGTCGTCCAGCTCCTCGTCGTCCTCGACGTCGACCGCTGCCGCCGCTCCTGCCGCCTCGTCCTCCTCGACGTCGTCGAGCTCGACGAGCAGCAGCTCCACGTCGGCCGCCTGATCGCTTCCCCCGAAGGCCCCGCCGCCCCAGCCGGCAGCGGGGCCTTCGGCATGCCCACGGCAGGGCCTTAGGGTGGACCGCATGGTGAACGCAGAGATCGGTGTCATCGGCGGCTCGGGCTTCTACTCCTTCCTGGAGGACGTCTCCGAGATCCAGGTGGAGACCCCGTACGGACCCCCGAGCGACTCCCTTTACGTCGGTGAGCTGGCCGGGCGCCAGGTGGCCTTCCTGCCCCGGCACGGACGCAGCCACACCGTCCCGCCGCACAAGATCAACTACCGGGCGAACCTGTGGGCCCTGCGCTCGGTCGGCGTCCGCCAGGTGCTGGGCCCGTGCGCGGTCGGCGGTCTGCGGGCCGAGTACGGGCCCGGCACGCTGCTCGTTCCCGACCAGCTGGTCGACCGTACGAAGGCCCGCGCCCAGACCTTCTTCGACGGCGAGCCGCTGCCCGACGGTTCCGTGCCGAACGTCGTGCACACCACCTTCGCCGACCCGTACTGCCCGGTGGGCCGGTCCGTGGCGCTGGCGGCGGCCCGCGGGCGGGACTGGGAGCCGGTGGACGGCGGCACCATGGTCGTCATCGAGGGGCCGCGCTTCTCGACGCGCGCCGAGTCGCGGTGGCACGCGGCGGCGGGCTGGTCGGTGGTCGGCATGACCGGGCACCCGGAGGCGGTCCTCGCCCGTGAGCTGGGGCTCTGCTACACCTCGATGGCCCTGGTCACGGATCTGGACGCGGGCGCGGAGACCGGCGAGGGCGTCTCCCACACCGAGGTCCTGAAGGTGTTCGGCGAGAACGTCGGGCGGCTGCGCGAGGTCCTCTTCGACGCGGTGGCGGCCCTGCCGGCCACCGAGACCCGGGCCTGCCTGTGCACGCACGCGCACGACGGGTGGGACCTGGGCATCGAGCTGCCCTAGCCCCTGCTGGCGGCAACCCGGCCTCGTTGTCAGTGGCGTTCCCCACGGCCGAGGACTACGAGATACCCGTGGACCGGTTCCCCGTCGATGCGGCCCTCGCGGGCGCGCTCGACTGGGCGGCCGCCGGCGGACTGACGGCCGACCCGGAGGGTGTGCGGGCCGTCCTCACCGGCTCCGAGGCCTTCGCGGAGGACCTCGCGGAACGGCTCCTCGGCGCGCTCGGAATCGCGCCCGGAATTGCGCCCGGAATCGCGCCCGCGGCGCCCGGCGGAGGAGGCGCCTAGAAAAGGGCCCGGCGGCTGTCACATCCGGCGCGGCTGTCCGGTCCTCCCTGGTGACGGCGGAAACGAAGACCGCCCCGGCCAGGGAGATGACTGTCATGCCGCGTATCTCGCTCACCCCGCCCCGCACCCTGCTCATGCGGATCGGGGCCTGGTACTCGCGCCGCACCTACGGCAAGGTGCTCGACCCCGGGCAGGCCTACGGTCACCACGCGCGCGTGCTCCTCTCGTACGTCCGGCTGGAGCGGAGCGCGGCCAAGTGGAACGCGCTCGACGGCGGGCTGAAGCACCTCGCCGTGATGGCGGCGGCGGCCCGCATCAACTGCTCGTGGTGCATGGACTTCGGCTACTGGGAGGGCCACGAGCTGGGCGTGCCGACGGAGAAGATCGAGCGGGTGCCGCAGTGGCGGGAGGCCCGTGAGGTGTTCACCGAGCTGGAACTGCTGGTCATGGAGTACGCCGAGGCCATGACGGAGACCGAGCCGGCGGTCACGGACGAGCTCGCGCGGGAGCTGATCGCGCGGCTCGGCGAGGAGGCGTTCGTCGAACTCACCGCGATGGTCGCGCTGGAGAACTGGCGCTCGCGCGTCAACAGCGCCTTCGGCCTGACCAGTCAGGGCTTCGCGGAGTCCTGCCAGGTTCCCGCCGGACGGTGACCTCGATGACCCCGATGAACTCGATGACGCGGGAGGTCGGGTGTTGCGCGGACTCCTGGGGCCGGACCGGCTGATCGTCACGCCAGGGGTGGTCCTGGCGCCGGAGGGCACGGCGGGCGGGCACGCCCGGCCAGGGGCGCGGCGGGCCGCCTTCGCGGCCGGGGCCTCGCACGTCGTGGTGGGCCGGTCGGTCACCCGGGCCGCGGACCCGGTGGCCGCGCTGCGGCGGGTGCGGGCCACCGCCGGCTGACTCGTGCGGGTGACGGGGTTGTCCACAAGCTGGGGATCGTCCACAGGCTCCGACGGGATTCCCCGGGAGGCCGGATCGTGAGACGTGTCCGGGCGCCGGGTCCGGGCACAGCAACTCACTCGGTCTGGTGGTGTTCGTCATGTCCCGTACTCCCGCGGCCCCTTCGGTCTGCTCCGCCTCCTCCACTCCCGCACCTCCCTCCCCTTCCTCCCCTTCCTCGGCTCTCTCCCTCCCTCCTTCCCTCCCCTGCGCCTCCTCCGCTTCCCGCGCCGCTCCCGCTCCCGCCGCGTGCGCGACGTCCTCCGCGTGTCCCCCCGCGCGCCCGGTCCCTCCGTTCCCGCCGCTCCGCGTGGGGCGGGGCGGGCACCGGCTGCGCCGGGCCGTGCGACGACGGAGGCGGGCCGCCTCGGCCGCGCTGGCCGTCGTGGCGGCGGCCGTGGCGGTGGGCGGGACGGAGGCACAGGCCTCGCGGGGCGCCCCGCGGCCCGAGGTGCGGGCCGCGGGGCGTGCGGCGCCGCCCGCCGCGGTGCGGACGGTGTCGGCGCCCGTGCGCATCGCTGACGCGGCGACGGTGCGGCTGCTGCGGCCGGGGGACCGGGTGGACGTGGTCGCGGCGGAGCGCACCGGGCCGCCGCGGGTGGTGGCCGCGGGGGCGCTGGTCGCCGAAGTCCCCGGTCCCGAGAAGGGTGTTGGGGACGGTGGGGCGCTGGTGGTGCTGTCCGTTCCGCGGGACACGGCGCGGGATCTCGTGGGCGCGGGAGCCACGACGCGACTGGCGGTGACGTTGTGCTGATTCGCACACGCGGTCAGTCAATTCACCTCGAGGTGGGGGCCCATTGGACACGCCGCGCCCGGACTGCCGTAGCTTTCGGAACCGTTGGCTCCGTGTTCGGCAGATGCGAAGAGAGGCTCAGTCGTGAGCGAGAAGAAGAAGGAGAGCGTGCTGGCAGGCTTCAAGGCCTTCCTGATGCGCGGCAATGTGGTCGACCTGGCGGTGGCCGTGGTCATCGGCGCCGCGTTCACGAACATCGTGAACTCGGTGGTCAAGGGGATCATCAGCCCGGTGGTGGGTGCGGTCGGCACCAAGAGCCTGGAAGGCTACAAGTCCTGCCTCAAGGCTCCTTGCGCCATCGGCCCGGACGGCCAGCCGACGGGTGTGGAGATCCTCTGGGGCACGGTGCTGAACGCGACGCTGACCTTCGTCATCACCGCCGCGGTCGTGTACTTCCTGATGGTGCTGCCGATGTCGAAGTACCTCGCCAAGCAGGAGGCCCGGCGCAAGGCGAAGGAAGGCGCCCACGAGGTCGTCGAGATCACCGAGCTGGAGCTCCTGAAGGAGATCCGCGACGCTCTGGTCGCGCAGCGCGGTGGTGGCACGGCCCCCACCGGTCCGCGCAACGGTTTCTGACCCCTCCGGCCGCCTCGGCCGGTCAGACGTGGTGCGGGGGCTTCTCGTCGAGGAAGCGGGCCAGGTCGGCCGCGCTTCCGCCGGCGGGCGGCCGCTCGCCCCAGCCCCGGTCGGTGTCGTCCGAGGACTGCTGGTCCAGCGGGTCGTCGAAGACCAGCCTGGGCTTCGGCCGCGGCGCGTCGGCCGCGGGGGCGGTACGCGGGGCCTGCGGGTCGGGGGCGGGGGCGCTGCTCATGCCTCCAGGGTACGGCCGCCCGCTGCCCCGGCCCGTCCCCCGCCCCGGCCCCGGCCCGTCCCCCGGCCCGGTCCGGCCGGGTCCGGCCTGGTGCCCCGGCTGCGAGGCGGGCGCGGGACCACCGGCACACCGCCGGGCACGTGGCACGGAAGTCGATGAGGGTCCGGTGACGGCGCCCGCCGCCGTCCGCGACCGTTCCGGGGCCGCGGACCGCACCTGGCATCCGCCCGGGGCACACGGGCCGCGCGGGCCGCGCGTCCGCCCTCCCGGAAGTGCCCGACTCTGGTCTCCTGGCCGGTATGGCCTACTCCCCCATGACTGCTCGCAGCCCCGACGAGCTCCACCGTGCGGCCACCCCGCTGGAGCTGTTCTTCGACCTCTGCTTCGTCGTCGCCATCGCCCAGGCCGGCGCCCGGCTGGTGCACTCGCTCGCGGAGGGCCACCCCGGTGCCGGGGTGGTCGGCTACTTCTTCGTCTTCTTCGGCGTGTGGTGGGCCTGGATGAACTTCACCTGGTTCGCCTCGGCGTACGACGTGGACGACGCCCCCTACCGGATCGCGACGCTCGTGCAGATCGCCGGTGTGCTCGTGTACGCGGCCGGGGTGAGCCGGGCCTTCGACGACAACGACTGGGCGGTCGCGGTCACCGGCTACATCATCATGCGCGTCGCCCTGACGGCGCAGTGGCTGCGGGCCGCCTCCGGGGGGCAGGGCGAGGCCCGGGCCTCCGCGCTGAAGTACGCGGCCGGACTGGTGATCTGCCAGCTGGGCTGGATCGGGCTGCTGTTCGTCCCGGACGACCTGAAGCGCTGGCTGTTCGTCGTCCTGCTCGTCGCCGAGCTGGCGGTTCCGGTGATCGCCGAACGCGGGCACCAGACGCCCTGGCAAGCCCACCACATCGTGGAACGGTACGGCCTGTTCACCATCATCGTGCTCGGCGAGACGATCGCCGCGGCCACGGTGGCGGTCAAGTCCGCGATCGACGAGCACGAGGCGCTGGACCAGCTGCTGCCCATCGCGGCGGGCGGGTTGCTGATCGTCTTCGCCGCGTGGTGGATCTACTTCGCCGTACCGATGCACCAGCACCTGAACTCCAACCGCGAGGCCATCCCCTGGGGTTACGGGCACCTGCTGATCTTCCTTTCGGGTGCGGCGATCGGCGCCGGCATCGAGGTCGCGGTCGAGCACGCGGTGGGCAAGGCGCACATCTCCCAGGTCGCCGCGAACGCCTCCGTCACCGTCCCGACCGCGCTGTTCCTGCTGATGGTGTGGCTGCTGCACTCCCGCCACTTCAAGCGCGGCCCCGCCCAACAGCTGGTCCTGCCCGTGGCCGCGCTCGTGACGCTCGCCTGCACCTGGTCGGGGACGTACGCCGTCCTGTGGGCGGGCCTCGTCGGGGTGCTGACGGTGGCGGTCGGCCTCACCCTGTCCACACGGGCCGGTGCGGCCACCGGTGCCGCCGTCTGACTCCCCGGGCCGCCCGCACCCGCACGTTCCTGCCGCACTCCCGCACCCGCACGCGCTCCCCACCGAACCGTCACTCCCGCGCCCCCGCCGCCGTTCTCCAGCGCAGAACGACGCGCACCGACTGGAGGCCCTGCCATGACACTCCCGGCACAACGCCACGGCACCGACCCCGGCAGGGAGCTGGCCGAGCCAGGCTTCTGGCAGCAGCCCCCCGCCCACCGACTCGCAGCCTTCGCCCGGCTGCGTGCGGTCGGGGGCCCGGTGTTCGTCCCCGAAGGATCCGGGCGCGGCCACTGGGCCCTCGTCCGCCACGCCCAGGTGCAGGAGGCCAGCCGCCTCCCCAAGGTCTTCGCCAGTGCCCCGGGCGTGACCACCCCCGAACCGGCCCGCTGGGTGCGTGCCCTGTTCGGGGACTCGATGGTCAATCTGGACGGCCCCGACCACGCCCAGCTGCGCAAGATCGTGCAGCGGGCCTTCACGCCCCGCCTGCTGGCGGCCGCCGAGGCGGACGTCCACGCCGTGGCCGCCCGCATCGTGGACGACGTACTGGCCGATCAGCCCGACGAGTTCGTCTCGGCCGTGGCCTCGCGGCTGCCCCTGGAGGTCATCTGCAACATGATGGGCATCCCCGAGCGCTACCGAGCCGAGATCGCCGACCGCGTCAACCACGCCTCCGAGAACATCGGTGTGGAGCGGGGCCTGGGCTCACGGCTGCGGATGCCCGGGCGCGGACTGCGCGCGCTCGCCCGGATGCAGCGGATGGTGGCGGGCATCGGGCGGGAGCGGCGCAAGCACCCCACCGACGACCTGATCTCGGCGCTGGTGTGCGCGAACGTCGACGGCCAGGCCCTCGGGGCCCGCCAGCTCGGCGCCTTCTTCTCCCTGTTGATGGTCGCCGGGGTGGAGACCACCCGGAACGCGATCACCCACGGGCTGTCCCTGCTGACCGACCATCCGGACCAGCGGGACCTGTTGCTCTCGGACTTCGAGAAGTACGCGGACGGTGCGGTGGACGAGATGATCCGGCACTCGACGCCCATCATCCAGTTCCGCCGGACCGTGGCGGCCGAGCACACCATGGACGGGCACGTGTTCCGGCCGGGCGACAAGGTGGTCCTCTACTACGCCTCCGCCAACCGCGACGAGGCGGTCTTCCCCGACCCGGACGCCTTCGTCATCACCCGCTCACCCAATCCGCACCTGGGGTTCGGCGGCGGCGGCCCGCACTTCTGCCTGGGCGCGCACCTGGCCCGGGTGGAGATGAGGGCCCTCTTCCACGAGCTGCTGACCCGGCCGATCGGGTTGCGGGCGGTGGGTCTGCCGGACCTGGCGGGGTCGAACTTCGACAACCGGGTCCGCTCGCTGCGGTTCGCCTTCGAACGGCCCTGACCACGGCCCCGGGTGAAGCGGAACCGGCCACCGGGCAGGCTGGGGGCCCGGCGGCCGGAGCGGGTGGTGGCGGCACCCGGTCTGTGGCTACCGCTGCACGCGCCGCACGGCGAGGACGCAGTGGGCGCTGCTGGTGAGCACGGACTCGTCGCCCGCGAAGGCCTGCAGGGTCTCCGGCGCGACCGGCTGGCCCGGAACCGCCTCGGGCCAGGCGCGGGTGGCGAAGAGGAAGTACGCCTGCCCGCTCTCGTCCGCCGCGGCGACCCACTCGTCGGGGGCGGTGCAGCGTGCGTTCATCCCGGGCAGGGTGAGGGCGATCTGGTTGCCCTCCAGCAGGATCTGCACCGGGAAGGTGGCCGCCTTGAGGGTGCCGTCCATGACCACGTCGCCGATGGGCAGGCCGATCTCCTCCAGCAGCCCGCGGGCGGCCGCCTCGCCGGCCTCCCGGCCCTGCGGTCCATCGCCGAGGGTGTAGGCGAGGAGGTACGGGATGTCGTGCGCCTCTTCGGGGTCTCCGATCCAGGCGAGCACCGAAAGGGTGCCGAGCTGGGACCGGTCGATTTCGGCTTGAGTAGAAGTCATGCGCGCACCCTAGTGGTCTCTTCGGCGAGCCTTTCACGGCCCGTCACCCGGGCGGGCTAGACGGCCCAGAAACCCTCTCCGGAATTCGCCCGCGTGTTCGCATCCTGGTATTGGATCCGCACAATGCGCGTGCTTTCCGGAATTTCGAACACCACCCATCCCTCGGCCCGCTCACCGACCTCCAGGGAATCGAAGACGATCGGTTTGCCGGTCGTCAGCTCGCCGCTCTTCACCACCGGATGACGCCGCCCCGCGCCGTCGTGCGCCCACATGCGTCCGAGCGCCCCGTACGAGGCACCCCCCACGTTGACGAAGGACATCGAGGCGGCCACCCAGCGCTTCCCGGCGGGCGGGGCGAAGTTCTTGTCCACGCTGATCGCCGGGTCCACGAAGGCCCCGAGCGCGACCTGAAGGTGCCGGCCGAACTGGCTGCCGTGCAACCGTGCGGTGCCACCCACACGGGCGTCCTTCGCGCCGGGCCGTCCGGGCGCCTTCCCACCCGGTGCCCCGTCGTCCACCAGGACCGCCGGCCCGGCGGCGGGCGCGAGCGCACCCCGCTCCGCGGCGCTCTGGCAGGCGGTGACACCGAACAGCAGGACCGGGAGGAGGGCGAGGACGGGCAGGGGGCGGGCGGGCTGGCGCATGCAAGATCCCTTCGGGGGCGTGATTCCGGCCAGTTTCACGCGCCCGAGCAGGTAATTGCACACAACGACACGAGCGCGCGGATCACGTGCGCACGTCCACCTGCCAGCACAATGCGTTCCGGCGGAATACCGCCGTCCACACCCCTTGGAGGAAGAATGCGCATCTCCCCCCGCCGAATGTCCCTGGTGGCCTTCTCCGCGCTGGCCGCCACCACGCTGTTCTGTGCTCCGGCCGGCGCCACGGTTTTCAATCAAGGCATTTCCGTACATCACGACGCGTACGTCGCGGGCGACGGGACCCTCACCCTTTCCGGGTCGTACCACTGTGAGCAGGCTTCACCCACGGGGGCGATGCAGATCAAGGCGACCGTCGAGCACGAGGGCGGCCGGCTGAGCATCGGCGCGGAGCAGGCCGTCTGTGACGGCACGGAGCGCCGGTGGGTGGCCACGGCCCCGGGCCGCTGGGTGAACGTGCGCCCGGGCCGCGCCGTGGTCACCGCCGAGCTCCAGGAGGTCCAACTGTCGGGCCTGATGCCGAGGTCGGTCACCACGGTCGCCCAGGACAGGCAGGGCGTCAAGGTCCGCAAGCACTGAAGCCCGTGCGCGGCCGTGACGCCTTCCCGGTAGCCGCCGCTACCGGGACCGGCACTCGGGCGCGACGCCCGTCATCGACATGAAGGCCACCCCCCGGCACCCGGAGTCCGCGTGCGGCCGTCCCGTCGTCCGGTCCACGACCGTCGGCACTCCGGCGGCCAGCAGGAGCGCGGCGAGGATGCCGGTCACGGCGCCCCTGCTCAGCCTGCGCACAGCGCGTTCCGTTCCATGGTCGGCATCATCGCCCCGGCTCCCGCCGCCCACAACTCGACGTGTCCGGGCCGTCACCTCGTGTTCCGCGGGCTGCCCCCGGCGTCGAACTCGCACCACACCGCCTTGCCGTCGCCCCGGGACTCCACGCCCCAGTGCGTGGACAGCGCGTCCACCAGCAGCAGCCCGCGCCCCGTGGTGGCCGCCTCGCCCGGGGTGCGCCGGCGCGGCCACACGCTGGAGCGGTCCTTGACCCACAGCCGGATGCGCCGGACCGGCTCCGGCAGCACCTCCATCGTCAGCACCGCCCCGCCGTCGGTGTGCAGCAGCGCGTTGACCAGCAGCTCCCCGGCCGCCAGCTCCACGTCGTCGGCGAGCTCCGGCATGCCCCAGTCGCGCAGGGCCTGGCGCAGGGCGTAGCGGGCCTCCGAGAGGCCCTCCGGATCGGCCTGGTGGACGTACTGGTGGATGCGCGGCGCCCGGTGGGTTCCCGGGTCGGGGGCCCGGCGCAGCACCAGCAGGGCCACGTCGTCCCCGGAACCCCAGCGCTCCCAGAGCCGGTCGGAGAGGTGGTCGGCGAGTGCCGCGGCCCCCTGGGGGCCGCTGCGCACGGCCTGGGCAAGGGCGTCCATCCCGGCGGTGATGGTGGTGCCCGGCTCCTCCACCAGGCCGTCCGTGCACAGCACCAGGGTCTCCCCGGGTACCAGGTCGAGCCGGGTCTCGGGAAACTCCTCGTACTCGAAGAGCGAGGCCAGCCCGAGCGGCAGGCCGCCGCGCACCTTGGGCCAGCCCGTACGCCCGTCCGTGTGCCGGATCAGCGGTCCGAGGTGACCCGCACGAACCGCCCGTACGCCGCCCGTCTCCAGGTCCACCTGCGCGTACATGCAGGTGGCGAAGCGCTCGGTGTCCAGTTCGGCGAGGAAGCGCGAGGCCCGCGCCAGGACGGTGGACGGCGGATGGCCCTCCCCCGCGTACGCCCGCAGCGCGATCCGCAGCTGGCCCATGATCGCCGCCGCGTGCGTGTCGTGGCCCTGGACGTCGCCCACCACGACGCCCACGCGGTCGCGGGGCAGCGCGATCACGTCGTACCAGTCCCCGCCGACCTCCCGCCCGCTCCAGGCGGCGTGGTAGCGGACCGCGATCTCCCCGCCGCTGATCTCCGGGATCCGGCGCGGCAGCATGGCGGCCTGCAGGCCGGTCGCGAACTCCCGCTCCTGGTCGAAGAGGAGCGCCCGCTGGAGGGACTGGGCCACGATGCCCGCCAGGCCCAGGCAGAGGTTGCGCTCCTCCGGGCTGAACTCGGTGCGCCGCCGGTAGAAGAGGACCAGCCCGCCGATGGCCTTGGCCTGCGCGATCAGCGGCAGGTAGGCGGCGGCGTCGTACCGGATCCGGTTCAGGTAGTCCGCGAGGAGCGGGAACTCGCCGCCGAGGTCGGCGAGCGAGTTGACGAAACGTGCCTGCCGGGTGAGCACCACGTGCGACAGCGGCAGCGAACCGTCCAGTCGGGTGAACCGGCGCTCGCTGAGGATCTCCAGGGACTCCCCGCTCAGTGCGATGATCTTGATGGTGCCGCCCTCGACCAGCCCCAGGGCCAGCCCGTCCGCACCGAGTCGTTCCAGCGCGCCCGCCCCGGTCAGCGCGGCCGTGACGTCGTCGACCGTCACCGCCCGCGACAGGGCCTCCGTGGTCCGCTGCACGATCGTCGTCTGCTGGGCGCGCGCCGCCTCCAGCTTGCGCAGCAGCGTGGCGTGGGCCAGCTCGGCGGTCGCGTCCCGGACGATGCCCACGATCCGCTCGGGCTGCCCGGCGCCGTCCCGGAGCACCCGGCCCGAGGTGTGCGTCCACTGGTCGCGCCCGTCGCGCCGCTTCACCGTGAAGTACGCGCCGTACGTGTCCCCGCCGTCCGCCAGGACGCCCTCGACGATCCGGGTCAGCCGGAGCCCGTCCGCGGACGGGATGCGCCGACCGACCCCGGGAACGGTGCCGTCGAACTCCTCCGGCCCCAGGTCGAAGACCTTCATCGCGGCCTCGTCCAGCACCACCGTCCCGGCACCCAGGTCCCATTCGAGACTGCCCATGCCGTTGAGCGCGAACCGCTCCCCGGGCACGGTCACGGGGGACCGCCGGACCGGCTCGGGTCCGTCCCGTTCCGCCGCTGCCACGTTCCCCACCACCTAACGGCCGGGCCAGTACGGCTGGGAGATCAGCCGCTCCCACTCCTCGTCGGGATGGCCCGGCAGGGTGCGTCCGGCCTCCCTCCAGCGCTTGACCACGGAGAGGTAGATCGTGGGCTGGTCGGCGTGGGAGGCCGTCGCGTACGGGCCGGCGTAGGGCGCCGCGTACGGACCCTCGTACGCGGCGTGGTCGTACCCGGCTCGGTCGTACCCGCCCCGGTCGTACCCCGCGTGGTCGTACCCGACGTGGTCGTACCCGACGTGGTCGTACCCGACGTGGTCGTACCCGGTGGCCCTGGACCGACCGGCGGGCTGTTCCCCGCGGCTGGCGGGAATGCGCACCCAGCCGCGGCCCTGCGCTCGCTCCGAGCTCATCACGGACCCCTCTCTCCGCGGATCTCACCGCAGATGTGTCTTCGGATGCCCTGGGGGTACCCCCGGAAGCGGCCCGGGGGAAACGACCCGGCCCGACCGGGCGACACCAGAGGAACCCGACCGCGGACCCCGGGCGCCGAGGCGCTTGCGGACTCCTCTCACCAGTCTCCCCGCCGTGAAGCCCGCGCCGTGTACGAATCGCATGGAAGGGCCGAATGAGGGAGCCGTCAGCAGCCCCGCGAAGAACAGTCCGGGCCACGAGGACTCGAACCCGGAACTCAGCTCCGGCGCCCCGCTCTCCCCCACGGTCTCCAGCGCCGCCCGCAACCCCGCGTCGAGCAGCTCGAGGCGGTCCAGCTCCGGGACGAAGCCGGTGGCCGCGATGACGTGCGCGGTGTCCAGCACCACGGTTTCCCCCGCCCGGGTGGTCAGCCCGAGCCGGGTCCGCTCGCCCACCGCCACCGCCCGGTGCAGCTGGTGCCCGAGCAGGACGGGAACGCGCGGCTCGAAGCGGTCCCGCAGCCACCAGGCACCGGCCGGCCCCAGCGCCGTCGCCGCGATCCGCTCCCGGGTGGGCGCGGGCAGCCGGCGCACCGCCCAGGGCAGCTCCGACCACACCCAACTGCGCCAGCCGGTGCCCAGGCCGCTGTGGGGATCGCGCAGGGCCCGCAACGGGGGCCGATCCAGGGGCTGCGGGACGGTGTTCCAGTTCAGCCGGGAGCGCCGGGCGACCAAGCAGGGCAGGGCACCCTGCTCGGCCAGCAGCGCCGCCGTCTCCAGGGCCGCCTGCCCGGCCCCGAGCACGGCGACCTCACGGCCCGCGAACCGGCTCAGGTCCCGGTGGCCGCTGCTGTGCGAGTAGTGCGCGGGCGGGAGGTCCGCCAGCGCCTCGGGGTGGCGGACGAAGGGCATCACCCCGACCGCGAGGGCCACCGCACGGGCGAGCAGGGGCGGTCCCTCGGCGGTGCGCACGCGAAAGCCGTCGCCCTGCGGGGTCACCTCCAGCACGGTCACCTCCTCCACCTCGGGAGCGGCCTGCCGGGCGAACCACATCCCGTACGCGCTGAACGTGCCGATCGGCAGCGGAGTGCCGTGTTCCGCACTGGTGCCGAGGGTGGCGCAGTAGTCGGCCAGGGTGTGCCTCCCGTCCGGCGCGGACAGGTTGGACGACCAGGGCTCCGACTTCAGGTACATGCCGTCGGGCATGTGATCGCGCCACGAGGCCATGGGCCGCCCCAACAGCCGCACGTCGAGCCCCGCGGCCGCCGCGTGGGCGGCGATCGACAGCCCGTACGGGCCCGCACCGATCACCACGAGATCGTCGATCCGCGTCAACGCCGCTCCTCCAACTCGATGGTCACCGGCCCGGCCCGGTCCGCCGTGACGGTCCTGGTCATCGGGACACCAGCTCGTCCGGCTCGGCCGGGGCCTCCGGCGGAACGGGTTGGGAGGCCGGCACGGCGGATCCGGTGGAGCCGCCTGCACCGCCGGCGGCTCCGGCACTACCGGATCCGATGGGCTCCTCGTTCCGGCCGCGCTGCCGGGGCGCGCGGACGACCGCGAGCGCCGTCCGGCGACCCTGCTCCGGGACCCCGCGCAGCGCCCGTGCCCCCTTGCCCGCGCCCCGCCCCAGCAGGGCGCCGAGCATCGCCAGGAACGGCAGCGGATCGTCTGCTGCGAACCAGGCCGTCTCGACGCTCCGCCGCTCGGCGGACGGCTGTGGGGCCCGCTGCGGGGCCGACTTCTGGTCCGCGCCCGGGCCCGAGGACGCGGACGCCCCCACCGGCCCGGCCGGATCCGCGGCGGGCACCGCCGCCGGGCGGCGCGGCATCGAACCGCCCCGGGCCCTCGCCAGCAGCGCGTAGTTCTCCGCGACGAACACCCGGCCCGGCCCCCCGGAAGGCTGGGGGACCTGCTGACCCGTCAGGTCCAGGTACATCGCCTGTACGACGTCCAGTCCGGCCGAATCCACGAAGAGCCGGAACTGCGCGCCCGGCCGGGGGTTGAAGTCCACGAGGCGGAAGCAGCCCAGCTCGTCGCGGCGGAAGTCGAGGTCCAAGATCCCCTGGTAGCCCAGCCGTTCGGCGAGCCGCAGCCCCGCCTCCTCCACCGCCGGATCCGGCAGCCAGCGCCCCACGGCCGTCAGCCCCGTCCGCACCGGCCAGGACAACTCCTTGCGGCCCGAGCCCGCGAGCAGCGGCCGCCCGCCCCGTGCGAAGGCGCCGTGGAAGAACCAGTCCGTGTCCGGACCGGCCGGCAGGAACCGTTGGAGCAGCAGCCTGCTCCCGGCCTCGGCGGACCGCTCGTAGAGCCGGCGCGCCTCGGCGGTGGTGTGCAAGAGCGTGGTGCTGCGCAGCCCGTCGACCCCCGTGGGCAGCAGCCAGGGCCGGCTCCACTTGGCGATCGCCGGCAGGCCGAGCCGCCAGGCCGCCTCGGCCGCCTCGGCCCCGCTCGCCGGGATCACGGTCTCCGGGTGCGGGACGTCCCACCGTGCGCAGAGCCGCGACAGCTCGGCCTTGTCGGCCACCCGGGCGGGCAGGTTGTCGGGCTGATGGGGAATCCGGTAACGCTCGCGGAGCACCGGTGCGACCCGCGACACGGCGATCGCGCTCAGGTCGTCCATGGCGATGAGCACGGCCGGGCGACCGATCCGCTCCGACACCCCGGTCAGGCACTCCAGCAGCGCCTCGGGCGCCTCGGGGTCCAGCCCGCCCGCCGGCCCGGAATGCACGGCGTGCAGATAGCGCGAACGCCCCATGGGACCTCCCCCGGCCTCGACGACGGCATGGACCTCCACGCCCTTGCGGCCAAGGGATCTGACGGCGCCGAGGGTTCCGTGGTGGAACGGATTCCGATCGAGTCTGAGCACTACTGCGGGCACATGGCTGAGATACGCGGGCATGGAACGGCGTCTTTCACCTAGTCGGACCAAGCGGGGGTGGTGCGCACCTGCGAATGGCCTACGCGGCCAGTCACCGAACAGGCCATTCGTCAGATCTGATGCCTAACGTCTTCGGACAGCACACCGATTCGGGAAAGCTCGGGAGACGCCATGCCCAGACCACGCCGCCGACTGGCGAGCACCTGCATCGGTACGGTCACGGCCGGACTGCTGGCCACCGGCGCCGCGCTCGCAACACCGGAGAAGGACCGGCCCGAGGGCTCGGACATCGCCATGGGCGCCTATCTCGACTACGGGCCGCCCGGGGTGGCCCGGATCCCGTACCTGTCGAGCTGGTTGGGCGGCAAGAACATCCGGGTCGGGCACACCTACCTCCCCGGCGACAAGTGGGCCGGCATCGAGGGCAGGGTCTCGTTCCTGGAGCACTGGGCCGAGTGGCGCCGGGCCGAGGACGACCGGATGTTCGTCCTCAACGTGCCCATGCAGGAACGGAACGAGGACCGGGTGCCCGACCACCAGGTGGCCCAGCTGATCAGGGCGGGCGCGGAGGGCCAGTACGACCGGCACTTCCAGCGGCTCGCCGAGCGGCTGGTGGAGCTCGGCGTCCCGGACACGGTGATCGTGCTCGGCTGGGAGATGAACGGCGTCACGTACACCCACCGGTGCGCACCGGACCCGGAGAACTGGAAGGTGTACTGGAAGCGCATCGTCACCGCGATGCGTGCCGTACCCGGGCAGGAGTTCACGTTCGACTTCGCCCCGAACAGGGGGGTGGACGCGATCGGCTGGACCAAGTGCTACCCGGGCGACGACGTGGTGGACGTCGTCGGTATGGATTCGTACGACCAAGGTCCCGGCCAGACCTTCGACGACCAGATCACCCAGCCGTACGGACTCCAACACCAGGTCGAATTCGCGAAAGCACACGGCAAGTCGATCTCCTACCCGGAGTGGGGGCTGTTCCGGCGCGGGGACAATCCGGAGTACGTGCGTCGCATGTTGAAGTGGATCGCGGAGCACAAGCCGCTCTACCACACCATCACCGACTACTGTCCGCACGGCGTGTGGCAGTGCAAGCAGAACCCGGAGTCCTCCAAGGCCTTCCGCGACGCGCTGACGCCCGAGCGGCCCGGTCCGGTGGTCCCGACCCCGGTGGTGCCCACGCCCGTGGTGCCGACCCCGGTGGTGCCGACCCCCGTGGTGCCCACGCCGGTCGTGCCGACCCCGCAGGTGCCGACCCCCCAGGTGCCCACACCTCAGGTGCCCACACCTCAGGCCCCGACGCCGGAGATCCCCACCCCCACGCCGGTGGTACCGACGCCGGTGGTCCCCACACCCCAGGTCCCGAAGCCCGAGGTCCCCACACCCCAGGTCCCGACGCCCACGCCGGTCGCCCCGAGCCCGCTCGTCCCGGCGCCGGTCACTCCGAGCCCGGCGGTCCCGCTGCCGGTCACTCCCAGCCCGCTCGTCCCGACACCCGAGGTCCCCGAACCCGACCCCGAGCCCACCCCCCGGCCCTCGCCCGCGGTCCCGACGCCCCAGGTCCCGGCGCCCTCGCCGGTCACCCCGAGCCCCGTCGTCCCGAGCCCGCTCACGCCGAAGCCCCTGCCGCAGCCCACACCGCCGCCGGTCAACAGCAAGCACTGGTGCGTGCCGCTCAACTTCGGCGAGTGGCTCTCCAAGCTGGTCGGCAAGCAGTCGGTCTGCATCAAGCTGGACTTCGGCGGGGAATCCGGCCTCTGGCCCTTCTAGACGGGTCATCGCACCCGCAGTTCGCCCAGCCGCGACCGCCAGTCCCTGGCGGCCGGCAGTGCCTCCCGCAGTACGTCCACCGCCCGTTCGCGCCCCGTGATCTGCGACTCGTGTACGCGCAGCAGGGGCGCGAGCGCCGCCGTGGACAGCAGGAAGCGCCGGTTGACGACCGTTTCGGGCCGCCAGTGGTTCTTGTACGGCTCGTTGCCGCGCAGGAAGCTCACCACCGGCCGGCCCTCGGCGAGCGCCCGCCCGGCCTCGTAGCGCAGCAGCAGCGTCGCGACGTCCACCTTCCGCGTCCGCAGGTCGGGGTCGGCCCCGTACAGGTAGCCGCCGCTGAGCCCGGACGACAACAGCGTGACGTTGGCCGCCACCACCTTGCCGTCCAGCCGGAACTCCGTCAGCCGGCTCTCGCCGGCCCGCACCATCCGCCGGGTGGCCCGGGTCAGGTGTTCGGCGAAGCGGGGCCGCAGGTGCTCGGGCGTCACCCCGCGGCCGCGCCACTGCTTCTCGTGCAGCCGCAGCAGGGTCCGTACGGCGCGCGGCACTTCCTGCTCGGTGACCTCGTGCTCCTCGATCCCGGCCGCGTCGGTCTTGCGCAGCTTGGCCCGCACCCGTTGGGCGCCGGAGGCCGGCATCCGCTTGACCAGTTCGTCGAACGGCAGCGTCGGCAGCTCCATGCACGTGGAGTCGACGAGCACGCTGGAGACCCCGGGCCACTGCCGGTACAACTCCTCGGCGGCGGCCCCGGGACGTACCTCCCGCAGGTCCACGACCGCGCCGCGGGCGGCCCGGTGCAGCCCGCGGGCCAGCGCCGGGACGACCTGGTCGGCGTACTCCGCGGCCACGAGCACGTCGAAGTAGTCGGTGATGGGTCCGCCGATCGGAACCAGCAGGGGCATCGGCCGGTGCACGAGCATCAACGCGGCCGCGCCGACCAGCTCCTCGCCGCGCCGGACGAGGACGATCCGGAGCCGGCCGTCCTTGCCGTACGACAGCCACCAGGAGTGGAGCCAGGCGTGGCTCTGGAAGGGGGTGGCGGTGGGGCAGCCGCGGAAGAGCCTGTTCCAGGGCTCCTCCAGCGCGGCGAACTGCCGGGGGTCGCGGCACAGCGTCACCGACAGGGTCCCGGCGGAGCCCGAACTCATCGAACGGACTCCTTCTCCTTGGTCGAGGCCGGCTCACCCTGGGCGGGCAGCGACGCGTACTCCTCGACCGGGGACCCGCCGGCCGTCTCCACCGGGGACTCGACCGCGGACCCGGCCGCGCCGTCCTCGGAACGCCGTGCGCGGCCCGGCCGGGCGAGCAGCCACAGTCCGCCCAGCAGTCCGCCGGCGCACGTCCCGACGGCACCGCTGATGGCAGCGGACGGGGAGGAGGGCTCGGACGGGGCGACCGCCTGGTTGAAGAGGAGCAGCTGGACACCGGTGTTCTTGGCGGCCTGATTGCTGTTCAGGGACAGTGCGTCGGCGACCGCGTTCGCGATGTCGGCGGCCTCGGCGGGGCTCTTGGAGGTACCCGTGACGGCGATCATCGGGGACTCGGGGGA
Source organism: Streptomyces sp. NPDC091682 (assembly GCF_044756625.1). NCBI lineage: Bacteria > Bacillati > Actinomycetota > Actinomycetes > Kitasatosporales > Streptomycetaceae > Streptomyces > Streptomyces sp. NPDC091682. The sequence continues at coordinate 88,063 of NZ_JBIVTH010000015.1, forward strand.
GGTCTCGGCCCTTACGTGGGTACGCAGCTTCGCCGCGGTGACGCCGGCCCGCGGCTGGGCGTAGGCGAGGGTGGAACTGCTGGTCGCAATGCGGGCGTAGGCCTGCGCGAAGCCGAGGGCGGTGGCCGGCTCGGTGGTGTCGTCGGGTACGGCGACGACATAGCTGGTGGCGGCGTACTCGGGGGCCTTGAACACCCCGTACGCCCCGCCCGCGGCCAGCCCCAGCAGGGCGCAGGCGGGCAGCGGCCACCACAGCGGCGGCGACGCCTTCCGGCGGCGCGGCCTGCGCTCGGATCGGTGGTCCGCCTTCCGCTCGGACCTGCTCTCGGACCTCTTCTCGGTCTTCTTCTCGGTCTTCTTCTCGGTCTTCTTCTCGGGGTTCTGCTCGGCCGTGTCGGCCATGGACGTGCTCGCTTCCTGAGTGGAGGGGGGTTCCTTCGGGGCCTTCGGGACCCCTTCGGGCAGGGGGGATCAGCCGGTGCCGGTCGACTCCGCAGGTCCGGGCCCGACCGGCTCGCGCCGGGCGCCGACGACGGCTGCGCCGCCGGTGGCGCCGGGCGCCGGGTCGGCGGCGGCACGGCCCCGGGCCGTCCCGGCGGCGCCCGGCGCGGCCGAGAGGGCGAGGTCGTACACGTCCAGCAGCTGCCGCGCGCTGCGGGCGATGTCGTAGCGGCGGACCACCGCCGGCGGGGGCAGCCGGCGGGCACCCGCCTCCATGTGGCCCCGCAGCGCCGCGACGAGCTCCTCCGTGCCGGTGCCGATGCGCCGGGCCCCGGGGGCCTGCGCGGCGGGCAGGTCGTCGATGGCCGGACAGGTCACGTGTAGGACGGGGAGTCCGGCGGCCAGGGCTTCCACGACGGCGAGTCCGAAGGCCTCTTCCCGCGACGGGGAGACGAAGACGTCCATCGCGGCCAGCAGGGCCGGAATGCCCGGGGTGCGGCCGTCCGCGCTGTCGCCCAGCGGGTCCCGCTCCCCCAGCAGGTGGATCCGGCTCTGCGCGCCGAGCTCGGCGGCGAGCCGACGCAGCCCCGCACGCTCCGGCCCGTCCCCGGCCAGCAGCAGGTGCGCCCCCGGCAGCGCGGCCACGGCCCGCACCAGGGCGTCGAACCGCTTGCCGGGGACCAGCCGGCCGACCCCGCCGACCACGAAGGCCCGCTCGGGCAGCCCGGTGCGGGCCCGGGTGGCCTGCCGGACGCCCTCGTCGAAGCGGAAGCGGACGGCCTCGATCCCGTTCGGTACGACGTGCACCCGCGCGGCCGGCACCCCCCACCCCTCCAGCCGGGCGGCCACGGTGTCAGAGACGGCCACGGTGGCCGCACCCAGGCGTTCACTGGCCAGGTACAGCGTGCGCACCCCGCCGGAGAGCGGCCTGCCCTCGATCTCGCCCTCGCCGAGGGAGTGTTCGGTGGCCACGGTCGCTCCGGTGCCCGCGAGCCGGGCCGCGAGGCGCCCGTAGACGCAGGCCCGGTACAGGTGCGTGTGCACGAGGTCGTACCGGCCGCGCCGGATGAACCGCACCAGCCGGGGCAGCGCCCCCAGGTCCCGGTTGCCCCGCATGCCCAGGTGGACGACCCGGACCCCGTCGGCGCGCAGCCCCTCGGCCACCGGCCCGGGGTTGGTCAGCGTCAGCACGTCGCACTGCATCGGCATGTGGCGCAGCAGCAGTCGCAGTTGCTGTTCGGCGCCGCCGACGCCGAGCCCGGTGATGATGTGCAGTGCCTTGACCGACTGCATCGCCTTCATCGCTGCACCCCGCGCCGCAGCTCGCGCACCTGGTGGCGGAACTGCTTGATCCGCAGCCGGGCACCGCCGTCGGCCTGGCTGACGTGCGTGCGCGGCAGTGCGTGCGGGCCGGCGAGCCGGCCGGGGTCGATGGCGCAGGCGTAGCCGTAACCGGCGGCCCGGGTGGCGTCGACGACCCGGGCGTCGAGGTGCCCGTACGGGTAGCAGAACCCCTCGGGCAGGGTGCCGGTCAGCTCGCGCAACAGGTCGCGGCTGCCCCGCAGTTCCTGCTGGAGCACGTCGTCCGCGGTCGCGGGGAGGTCCTGGTGGAGCAGCCCGTGCGAGCCGATTTCCTGTCCGGCGTCGGCAACTTCGCGGATGCCCTCGGCGGTGAGCAGGGACTTGCGCGGGCCCAGCGGGTCCCACACGTTGTCCACGCCGAGCCGCCCCGGCAGCACGAAGAGGGTGGCGGTGCAGTCGTAGCGGCTCAGCAGGGGGAGCGCGTGCGTCAGGAAGTCGGTGTACCCGTCGTCGAAGGTCAGCCCGACCAGCCCGGCTCCGCGGCCGGCCGCGCGGGCCCGCAGCAGTTCGCCGACGGACACCCCGCGCAGGCCGCGGGAGCGCAGCCACAGCAGTTGGGCCTCCAGGGCGAGCGGGGTGACGGTGATTCCGTACGGGTCCTCCGAGGGGTCGGTGAATTCGGCGACCGAGTGGTACATCAGGACCCACGGCGAAGCGGTCCGGCGGGTGGGGACCAGCACGGCGGCGGAGGCCGTGTCGGTGTCAGCGGACATTGCGGAACCTCTGGGTGAGCTGGGAGATCTGACCGGGCAGGGCGGTGACTTCGAGGGCGCGCATGGCCATGCCGGTGGCTCCGAACATGGCCGGGACCAGCAGGCAGCCGAGGGCGGCGCTGAGCATCGGGTCGGGGATCTTCGGGCCGGCGATCCAGCCGAGGGCGGCCGCGGCGACGGCGGCGACGCCGAGCTTGCCGATGCTGGCGGCGACCCGGCGGACCTGGATGGCGATGATCCGGGAGCCGAGGCCGGTGAGCAGCATGACGGCGGTGGTGGTGATGCCGGCGGCGTTGGCGGCGGCGATGCCGTAGGTGCCCCACCAGCCGACGGCGAAGGCTCCGGCCACGATGTTGACGAGCAGTCCGGCACCCATCGCGAACGCCGGGAACCAGGTGGGCCGGGCGGTCGAGAAGAAGGGCCGGGACAGTGCGCCGACGAGGCAGTGGCCGAGGAGTCCGAGTCCGTAGACCCGCATGACGGAGGCGGTGGCGAGGGTGTCCTCGTGGGTGAAGGCGCCGCGTTCGAAGAGGACCTGGATGATCTGGGGCGCGTAGCCGATGACGAGTGCGGTGCCCATCAGGACGGCCAGCGAGGCCAGCGCGAGGTCCTGCTCCACCCGCCGCCGGGCCTTCTCCCGCTCGCCCCCGGCCATGGCCTGGGCGACGACGGGGAAGGTGACGGTGCAGATCATCAGCGAGAGCACCATCGGCATCTGCGCGACCTTCTGCGCGTAGTTGAGGTGGGAGATCGCCCCGGGCGGGAGCGAGGCGGCCAGGAACCTCTCGACGAGCACCTGCGACTGCCGGAAGACCGCGAAGAAGATCACGGGGGCGATGACCCCGAAGGCGATGAGGGTGGGGCGGTCCCGGTCCCGGTCGCGCTGGTCGCGCGGAGCGGCCCGCTTCGCGCGGGGCGGGCCGAAGCCCACGTTCCGTACGAAGGCGGGCAGTTGCACGAGCACCATCAGGAACCCGCCGACCGCGACGCCCGCAGCGGCGGCCCGGACGCCCCACAGGGTGTGCAGGGCCACCATCGTGCCGATGATGCCGACGTTGTACGAGACGTAGATCGCGGCGGGCGGAAGGAAGGACCTGTGGGCCCGCAGCGCGGCACTGAAGTATCCGGCGATGCCGAAGGAGAGCACGGTGAGCGCGGTGAGCCGGGTGCACTCGACGGCCAGTGCGGGGTCGGGCAGTCCGGGGGCGAGTACGGCGACGACGGCGGGCGCGGCCACGATGAGCAGGGCGGCGACGGCGGCCAGCAGCACGACGAGCCGCGGCAGGGTCGCCCCCACCAGGAGCCGTACGGGGTCCTGCGCGCGGGCCTCCCTACGGGTGAGCCTGGCCCGGCCGGCGGCCCGGTGGGCCAGGGCGTGACTGAAGGCGGGCACCATCAGCAGCGCCATGGCGTCCTCGATCAGCAGCGTCGAGGCCATCTCGGGCACGGTCCAGGCGATCAGGAAGGCGTCGCTGTCGTGCCCGGCCCCGAAGAGGTGCGCGATGCTCTGGTCGCGCACCAGCCCGAACACCGCCCCGGCTGCGGTCAGTCCGGCGGTGACCGCGGCGGCCTTGGCCAGGAACCGCCCGAGCGGCTGCCCCCCGCCGGGGCCGCTCCCGCTCGGGATGACCGACTCTGACGCCCGGCCCCCGCCGGGGTCGCTCCCGCTGGGGGTGACCGACTCTGATCCTTGGCCCCGGCCAGAGGTGGTGGCCTCGGCAGCCCGGCTCGCGCCCGGGGTGCCAGAGCGCCCGCCCCCGCGACGGGCCCGGCGCGGCCGAACCCTCCCGGCGGGGACGCTGGCGCCGGGCTCGCCCGTGGCTTGGCTCCCGCCCGGGGCGGCGGACTCGGGCGCCAGGATCCCGCTGGGGGTGGCGGAGAGCCCACCCGCACGGCGGGCCCGGCGCAGCCGGCCCCTCCCGGCGGGGACGGCCGGGACGAAGGACTCGCCCACGGCTTGGCTCCCGCCGGGGGCGGCAGCGAGCCCGCCCGCGGGGCGGGACTGGCGCAGCCGACTCCCGGCAGGCGCCGTCTGGCTGCCGCCGGGGGTGGGGGAAAGCACGGCCGCGCGGCCGGCCTGGCCCGCCCTGGCCTCGGGGAGTTCGCCGAAGCCGCTCGCGGCCACCCGCACGCTGTGTCGGCCCGAGGCCCCGCCCGGGTATCCGGCGGAGCCGAACGCGGCGGCCCTGCGCGTACTCGGACTGCCGCCCGGGAGCCCTCCGGCAACGAACCCCGGGGCGGCCGACGCGGCGACGGATCCCGGGTCCCCGGCGGCAGCTGTGCCCCGGGACCCGGCCGGGTCCTCCGCTCCGGCGGGCCGTACGGCCACGGGCCTGCTCCTCGGGTACCCGGGGTCCGCCGGGCCCGACCCGCCGGCGACCTTGACGGGCCCCACGGTCACGGCCGCACTGCGTGAGTACCCAGCCGCGCCGGGAGGGCCGACCGGATCGGTCCCTCCGGCGGACCGCACGGGCAGGGGCGCGTTGCGGGCGCGGCCGGCGAAGCCGGGGTCCGCGGGGACGCGCGACGGGCCGGAGGCGGGAACGTTCGGGACACGGGCGTGGCCCGCCCCGGCCGGGGAGCCGGAGGCGGGCCGCCAAGGCGTGGTGTCCGTCACGGGCGAGCCGCAACCCCGGGGGCCCTACCCCGTGAAACCGCACCGCCGGACGCCTCGGGATCCGCCGCCCCCCGGGAGGGCAGCGCCCACCAGGCGGCCAGGCCGATGACGACTCCGGTCAGCACCGTGGACGGCCCACCGATGTCCGCGTAGAGGAAGTCGGTCAACTGCCACACGAACAGCCCGATCGCGATCAGCCCGCAGTCCCGCGCCTTCGCGCCCGCGCCGCCTCCGGCGCCGGAGGCGGAGGCGAGCCGGCGCAGCCCCGCGACCAGCAGGGCCGCCCAGCCGCCGACGAGTGCGATCAGCCCGATCAGGCCCTGCTCGCTCAGGATCAGCAGGTACATGTTGTGCGGGGAGAGCAGCGGCTGGCGCAGGTACGCCTGACCGGCGCCCGCGGTGTCGCTGCCGGAGGACAGGCCCAGCGAGGCGTGCCCGTCCCGGTGGGCCGGGAAGCCCTTGAGCCCCACCCCCACCGCCGGCCGGTCGCGCCACATCGATTCGGCGGCGGCCCACATCGTGTAGCGGTCGGTCACCGACTGGTCGGGGGCGCTGGACACCTGGGTGATGGAGGTCAACCGTTCGGCGACCATCTCCGAGCCGACCCCGAACCCGCCGACCAGGACCACCCCGGCGGCGGCGAGCGCGGCGACCACCTTCAGGGCCCGCCGGATCCCGGCCAGCGCCATCACCAGCACCGCCGCGCCGACGGTGGCGATCCACGCGCCCCGGCTGAAGGACAGCACCAGCGGGAGCACCAGCGCCAGCGCGCAGCCGCCCGCGATCCGCCGCAGGCGCCGCGGCAGCCCCGGGGCGAGCCCTGCGGCGGTCGCCACGATCAGCCCGTACGCCACGACGGTGGCCATGCCCATGACGTCACCGGGGCCGAAGGTGCCGACGGCCCGGACGTCCTCGCCCTGGTACGAGGCCCCGGTGTGGGTGGCGTACTGCACGACCCCCACCGCGCCCTGCACCAGCGCCAGGACCACGAAGCACCCGGCGGCCAGCCGGAACTCCGCGGCGCCCTGCACCAGGAGCACCACGGCCGCCGGGACCAGGACGAAGACCTGCAGGTAGCGCACGAAGCCCGGCAGGGCGGCGTACGGGTCGCCCGCGGTCATCGTCGCGACCGCCAGGCCCACGGCGGGCGCCCCGAGCACGAGCACGCCCAGCGGGGGCAGCGTCCGCACCCGGCCGCGCAGCGCCTGCACCGCACAGACGAGGACCAGCAGCAGTGAGGCGGCGTCGGCCGGGCCGACCTTCCCGGAGGCGGTGGCGTCCCCCGCCGGGAGCGGGGCGAGCAGGAACAGCACGGTCGCGGCGAGCGGCAGCAGCGGCCAGTGCCGGCGCACCGGACCCGGCACGTCCGGCCGGACCAGCCGGCCCGGTACGGCGAGGCTCATCAGCTGCCCCCCAGCCGGAAGCGGAAGAAGGAGGCCGCGGTGCGGGCGAGGATCCACAGGTCCTGCCACAGCGACCAGGTGTCGATGTAGTGGTTGTCGAAGCGGGCCCGGTCCTCGATGGAGGTGTCCCCGCGCAAGCCGTTGATCTGGGCGAGGCCGGTGATGCCGACGGGCATCCGGTGCCGGGCCTCGTAGCCCGGGTGGACGGTGGAGAACTTGGCCACGAAGAAGGGCCGTTCGGGTCGGGGACCGACCAGGGCCATGTCACCGCGTACGACGTTCCACAGCTGCGGCAGCTCGTCCAGCGAGGACTTGCGCAGGAAGGACCCGACAGGACTCATCCCGCGGTCGCCCGCCACCGTCCAGCGGGTGGCGGCCTCGTGCGCGTCGGCGCGCAGGGTGCGGAACTTCAGCAGGGTGAAGGGGCGCCCGTAGAGGCCGACCCGTTCCTGCCGGAAGATCACCCCCGGCCCGTCCCAGACCCGTACGGCCAGCGCGCACGCCCCCATCACGGGCGCGGCGGCGACCAGCGCGATCAGGGCGAGCACGGTGTCGATGCCCCGCTTGGCCCAGCGTTCCAGCGGCCGGGTCGGGCGCGGCAGCAGCGGCTGCACGGAGTACCCCCAGAGCTGGTCGGCGGGGTGCGGCAGCCGCATGCCGGTGACCTTGGCGGTGCCGGCCGGGTCGGCGAGCCACAGCCGGCAACCGTGGTCGTGGAAGAGCCGGACCAGGGAGGCGGTGCGCTCGTCGGCCTCCGGCGGTCTGGTGAACACCGCGTGCCCGACGGAGTTCTGGATGACCGCGCGCCGGATGTCCTCGTGGGTGGCGAGCAGCGGCAGGGCGCCGCCGGCGCCCTCGGCGGGCGCCGCCGTGTCTGCGAGCCCGACCGGGCGCAGCCCGAATTCGGGGCGGCCGTGCAGGGCGGCGGCCACCGCGCTCGCCCCGGCGCCGGGTCCGACGACGAGGGCGGAGGCGGGGCGGCGTACGGCCGCGCGGCGCTGGAGCTCGTTGACGAGGCCGCGGCCCGCGCACGCCAGTACGACCTGCAGGCAGACGGCGGTGAGCAGCGCGCTCCAGCCCATGGCCCGGGCCGGGTCGGCGGCGGCGGTGACGGCGGCGACCGAGCACCACAGGACGGCGGAGCGTCCGGCCAGCACGGGCAGTTCGAGGAGGGCGGAGGGGGCGAGCCGCGGCCGGTAGAGCCCGGCCTGCGCGTGCAGCGCGGCGAGCAGGACGGGGGCCACGGACAGGACGGGCGGCGCCACCGCGGGCAGGGTCGTCGCGGTGACCACGGCGGCCAGTGCGTCGGCGGTGAACAGCGGGAGCGCCCGGCCGCGCCGGTGGACGCGCCGGGGGCGCAGGGCGAAGCGGGCCTGGTCGGCCCTGGGCCCGCGCGGGGGGTGGATGGCGGTCGCCGAACGGCGGGCCGCCGCGGGGTGCACGGGCGCGAGTGCGCCTCCGCCGGCGGGCCCCGTGCCGTTCTGCCCGGTGTGCCGGGCGGGTGCGCTGTCCATCGTCATCGGCTGATGCGCTCCTGGTTCAAGGGCCGGGGCCTGCCCAGCAGTTCGTGGTACAGGCCGGTGACCGCGTCCGTGGTCCGCCGCACGTCGAAGTCGGTCCGGGCGTGCTGCCGGGCCTGCTCCCCGAGTTCGGCTAGCAGCCGCGGCTGGGCGAGCAGCCGGCCCAGGGCCTCGGCCAGGGCCGTCGGGTCCTCCGGCGGCACCAGACACAGGCGTCCCTGGCCCGGCGGCAGGCTCTCCCTGGCACCGCTGACGTCGGAGACCAGGACCGGGCGGCCACAGGCCATCGCTTCGAGCGGGGCGAGCGCCATGCCTTCCCACCGCGACGGCAGTACAACGAGATCGGCGGCCCGAAGCCACGGTCGGATGTCGGCGGCGGCGCCCGCGAAGTGCACGCTGGTACCGGACGGCGCGGCGATGCGGCGCAGCCGTTCCGTGTCGGGGCCGTCCCCGACGAGGGCGAGGCGGGCTCCGGGGACGGTGGCGAGCAGTTGCGGCCAGGCCCGCAGCAGGATGTCCTGCCCCTTCTGGGGGCAGATGCGGCCCACGCACACGGCGAGCGGCCCGTCGGCCGGGAAGTCGGCGGGCAGCGGTAGTTCGGCGCGGGCCAGGGCCCTGTCGCGGTCGGGGTCCGGTCCGCCGGGACGGAAGTGGTCCAGGTCCACGCCGTTGCGGATCACCGACCAGCGGGCGGTGATCCCCTCGGTCTCGCCCGCGCGCCGTTCGGCGTCGCTGACGCAGAGCACCCGGTCGGCCCAGCGGGCCCCGTACCGCTCCCAGCGCAGCGCGAGCGCGCCGGTGGCCCCGCCGACCGCGTCGAAGGACCATGCGTGGGGCTGGAAGACGGTGGGCAGGCTCCCGCGTGCGGCGAGCCGGCCGGCCAGGCCGGCCTTGGCGCTGTGGGCGTGCAGGAGGTCGGGCCGTACCCGGTGGAGGACCTGCCGGGCGCCGATGATCTCGGCGGGCAGTCCGGGTCCGGGGGCCCGCCCGGCGCGCCAGGTGAGCACCTCGGCTCCGGCGGCCCGGGCGGCGTCGCCGAGCGTGCCGCTGGGCGGACACCCGACGACGGTGCGCAGCCCTTCGGCGGTCTGCGCGCGGACCAGGTCGGTGACGACCCTGGCCACACCGCCGTCGACGGGTTGTACGAGGTGGAGGACGGTCGTGGGCTGTGCCGCCCGAGGTTGACTGGGCACGTGGAGCGGTCTCCTACGTTCAGCGGCGCGCGTCTGTCTGAACGAAGAGCACACCGAGGAAATGACCCTGACTTTCGCCCGTGAACCTGAAGCTCAGATTGCGGGCACCACCGGACAGGGCGGGACTCAGGTCGAACACGTCCGCGTCATATCCGAGATTATTCATATGTTCGGGCTGTCGCACGAACGATTGAGCGCCGAATTCCGTGATCGTGGAATTCATAACATCATTAAAAGGATTTTTTCCATCGCTGAGGTTCACCCCGCGGCCGCCGTCAGCCGTCACGTTGAGTGAATCCCCGAGGGCGCCCCGGTCCCCGTCGTACCCGACCACCCCGACCCGGCCCGCCGAGCCGGTCGGCGCGTCCAGCCCCTCGATCTCGACGACCGCGCCACCGGCGCGCGCGGCGATCGACTCGAAGCCGTCCCACAGCGAGATCCGGCGCACGGGCTCCTGCGGGTGCTCGTAGGCGACGACCAGCGTCCAGCCGCCCCAGGCCCCCACCTTGGAATGGCCCATCGCGATGTTGAGCTGGGCCACCGTCCACAGGCCGGCACCGCCCTTGCGGACGAGCGGGGTCACATCGGCGGAGGCCTGGTAGGCATCGCTGCCCGCGTCCGTGCGGTGGCCCATCACCGTGTCGGCGAGCACCTCCTTGTACGCGCCGCCGGGCTCGGCGACCAGCACCCGACCGTTGTCCTGCGGCGGCTTCTGCTCGCCCACCCGCAGGTTCCCGCCCCAGTAGAGGCGCGCGTACGAGACCTTCGCGCCGTGCGGGACCTTGAGCTCGGCCCGGGTGGAGTTGTAGGTGTCCGGGTCCTTGTCGACCTCGCTGTAGAACATCTCGAAGTCGCTGTTGACCCCCGCCGCACCCTTCTTGACCTCAGCGCACGGCTCGACCTGCGGGGACCGCTCCGCGCGACAGCTGATGCCGGAGTTGGAGGCGCGCACCAGCCCGCCGTGCTGCACGGCCTGGTAACGCTGGGTGAAGGGAACCCGGGGCAGCTCCTTGGGAGCAGGAGCCGCCGCCCCCGCCATCTGGGCGTTCACGGAAAGGGTCAGGCAGGACAGCAGACCGAGCGCGCCGAGGATTCTGCGGGAGGAACCCATGACCCTGTCTCCATTTTCGATCAGGGGGACAAAACAGGAGTGAACTTTGGCAGAAATCGGGCTGGAAATCACGCCGGACTCGCTCGTACGGCCTTTTGGGCGATAGCACGCACCCTCGCAACGGGCGGGTCGTTATGGGGTGCACCATTGTTCGAACCGAAAGGAAATGCAGAGATGGAGACCGGCGGGTCCCCCGGCGCCTCGAGCGACGCCCCGCTCCGGGCGCCCGCCGACGTCCCGGTGAGCTCCTGCGGCCCCGCGGTGAGCGCGGTCACCCTGCCGAACCCCCGCTCGACACCGGCCGCGTCAGCGCCGAGCCGTCAACCGCGCTGCCCGAAACGCCTGCATCCGGGTGAAGCCACGCAACCCGAACCGGGGCCGCGGCGTTGATCCGGGTGCTCCACTACCGGGCAATCCTGCAAAAAAGGGACGACAATGATCAAGAAGATGATGGCCTCGGCCGCGGTTGCCGCCTCGGTCGTGGGCATCGGCGCCGCCATGGCGCCGCAGGCGATGGCGATCGGGAACGACAACGGCGTCAACACGGTCCAGGGCAACGGCGCCGCGCAGATCTACGGCAACCAGGCCACCTACGGCAACATGAGCCCGCAGATGGCTCTGATCCAGGGATCCTTCAACAAGCCCTGCATCGCCCTCCCCGCGAAGGCCAACGTGCAGTCCGTGCTGGCCCTGGTCAACGTCGGCGTCCAGGACATCCCCGTCCTGTCCAGCCCGCAGAACCAGCAGTGCACCGAGAACTCCACCCAGGCCAAGGGCGACGAGGCCCTCTCGCACATCCTGGACAACATCCCGATCCTCTCCGGCAACGTCTCGAACGGCAGCTGACCGAGGCCCATGCCAGCGAGGCCGTCGCACCCACCGGGTCGCGGCGGCCTCGCCGCATATGGGGCCGGGGACGCCCCGGGCCACGGAATTGTCGATACGAATCGACCGGCGCCGATAATTCGACCCGCACATGGGGTCGAGCATCGGAGTGAATTACCGACCGACCGCCGAAAATGTGCGGTTTCTTTTTCTCGAACCGCTCGTTGTTAATTCTGCAGTGGACACGCCCCTGCGGGAAGGAAAGAAATCAAAATGACGTACAAGAAGGCAGTGGTGCTGGCCGCCGGCGCTCTCATGCTCGCCGGTGCCGCCTCCCCCGCCATGGCCGACGCGGCCGCCGAGGGTGCGGCCGTGGGTTCCCCCGGCGTCCTGTCCGGCAACCTGCTCCAGGTCCCGGTGCACGTCCCGGTCAACGTCTGCGGCAACACCGTGAACGTCATCGCGCTGCTGAACCCGGCGTTCGGCAACACCTGCGTCAACGCCTGACGAAGCGCTCGTGCCCGCGAGGGCAAGCCTCCTCGGTGCGGCCCCGGAGTGCACGGCGGTGCACTCCGGGGCCGCCTCCGATTCCACACCGGCCGTGGCGCCGGTAGACAGGGAAGGACCCATGCGACAGGTACTGAGCCGACAGGTACTGGGCAAGGGGATGCTCACGGCGGCAGCCGCGTCGAGCCTGTTGTCGATCGCGACTGGCGCGGCCTACGCGCACCACGGAGCGAGCGCCGAGGCCTCGCATTCGCCGGGCGTGCTGGCCGGCAACAGCGTCTCGGTACCGATCACCTTCGCACCGAACGTGTGCGGCAACAGCGTGGACGGCGGTGCTGCGCTCAACCCTGCGATGGGAAACACGTGCGTCACCGACACCGGTGCGCACACCGGTGACGGCCACGACTACGGGCGCTACCTCAGCCCCGAGCACGCCCGGGCCTTCGAGCGCTACCTCGACGAGCGCGAGGGCCGGCACGCGGTGCCGGAGCAGCGCCACGGGTCGCCGCGCCACGCGGGCGGTCCCGAGCAGCCCCGACAGGAGCGAACCCGGCCCGAGCAGCCCCGGCCGGACGGGCCGCGGCACGCGAAGCCGCGCCAGGAGGAGCCGCGCCACGACGGCGGCCACGGCCCCGGTGAGCAGCGCGGCGAGAAGGAGTGCGACGACCACCCCGAGTCGTCGCCGCCCCCACCGGCGCACCACGCTCCGCCCGCGCCCGAGCGGCCGCACCCCAAGCCGGAACCGGTGGAGGAACACCCGGTCCCGCTGCCCACCCCGGAGCCGGTCCAGGAGGCGCCCGCGCCGCTGCCCGAGGCTCCGCCGGCACCCCCCGCGCCGCAGCCCCCGGCCGAGGAGGCCCCGCACACGCTTCCCGCCCCGGCGCCCGCCCCCGCACCGGTCGGGGAGGCTCCGCACACGCTGCCGGCCCCCGTGTCCGGGCCGCCGCACGGCAGGCTGCCCGTGGAGTACCCGGCTCCGGCGCCCGCGCCCGAGGTCGTACCGCCCGCGGACCAGCCGCCGGCCGCTCCCGGCGGTGACGTCCCCGTCGTCCTCCCTCCGGTGACGGCCCCGCCGGCCCCGACCCCCGCCCCGGGGCCTGCACCCGTCGAGCCGCCGGCCCCCGCTCCGGCGCACGTGACCGGGCCGGTGCTCGCCGATACGGGCGCGGGCCAGCCCGCGGCCGCTGCGGCTCTCGCCAGCGCCCTGATCCTGGGCGGCGCCATTCTGTACCGGCGGTCGCGCGTCTCCTGACCGGCCGTACCGGTAATACCGGGTAATCAGAATAAGTAGCGGCCGGAGAATCCCTCGTCGGATTCCCCGGTCGCTGTCATGCCCCGCCCCTATCCGCGCGGGCGTTCGCGTTTCCGCAGCGGCGGGTAATCGTTACCCAATGCGAAAGTGGCGCGACGGTCGCCGCTGAAGCGTCTGTCCACGAAAGAAGAGGATTTCGATAATGAAGTTCACGAAGGTCGCCGCTGTCGTCGCCGGCTCCGTCGCCGCGCTCGGTGCCTCCACCACCGCCTTCGCCGCCGAGACCACGGCCGCGATGCCCCCCATGAGCCTGACCGGCGGGGTGACCGAGACGCTGAACTCCATCGGGCCCGTCTCCGAGTCGCTGCCGCAGACCGTGGGCAACGGGCTGGCCGAGCAAGGGGACACCCTCAACAAGGTCGTGGGTACCGCACAGAAGGTGAACAAGGTCCGCAACGACGTGCCCGGCACCGTGCTCGGCCTCGCGAACAACGCCACCCAGGCGTCCCCCATGCTCGGCGGCGTGAAGCTCAACGGCGGCCAGTGAACCGACCCGGCTGAACACCCGCCGACACGACTGTGGGCGCCACCGGCGAGGCCGGGGCGCCCACAGTCGGTCGTTCGGCCGACGTCAGTTGTTGACGCAGACGTTGCCGAACGCCGGGTTCAGCAGGCCGACGATGTTCACGCTGTTGCCGCAGACGTTGACCGGAACGTGCACCGGCACCTGGGCCAGGTTGCCGGAGAGAACGCCGGGGGAACCCACGGCCGCACCCTCGGCCGACGAGTCGGCGGCGGCGGAGCCGGCGGCACCGGCCGCAGCGAGACCAGCGGTGGCCAGGACCAGGGCGGCCTTCTTGGCAGAGTTCATGGGAAGTGCACCTTCTGTTCGATGTTCTGCCCCGAACCGGGGCTCACACCGAGCGAAACGGTCCAGCTTCCCAGACGACACGGCCACGCGCACGATGAGACCTATTCGGCTCAACCGTCGTAACCATCCGACGGGGTCGGTCCGCAACCGCTCCTACGGGACGGCAGGAAGGGCCGGGACCTCGGGGACCGTCGGGGTCACGGGAAGCTCGGGGAGCGGCGGGGCCTCGGGGACCGCGGGCAGCTCCGGCACCAGCCCGTCGACCGGCGGCACTTCCACCGGCGGCAGCTTGGGGATGAGGCCGGACACGTCGGGAAGCTCGGGAAGCTTGATCTCCGGCAGCTTCGGCAACTCGATCGGCGGCAGCGTCACCCCGTCGGGCAGCAGACCCCCGACCGTCGCGAGAAGGCCTTCGAGGGTCTTGGTGAGGCCCGCCAGGAGGTCGTCGATGGGACCGGCGGCCGCCGCGCGCCGCTCGATCTTCTTGACCTGCTGCTGGACGGAGGCCACGCGTTCGGTGAGGGCCGCGGAGCCGTCGCCCTCCGCGGCACCCGCAGGGGCGGCCGCGCCGGACAGTATGACGACGGCGAGGGCCGACGGAACGAGGAGGCGGGCGCGGGACGGCTTCGTGCGGTGCATGGATGTTCCTTACGCGGTGGGGACACGAGCGATGGGGACACGAGAAGTGGACCCGAACGGTCCGCTTCCTCACCCACCGTGCGAACGCGCCGCACGGAGCGCAACCGGAGCCCCGGACGTTGCTGGCTGCGTACGGACTTCGCGCAGGCGTCCGGAGCCCACTCACCCGGGCCGGGGAAATCCTCGACACGCACGGGCCGTTTGAGTGAAGCAGCGGAACCAACCCCCTGGTCGGGCAGTTGACCAGGGCGCTCCATCAGCGGGCACTCGTGCGACAGAAGGAACAAGATGTTCAAGAAGTTCATGACCGCCGCCGCGGTCTCCGCCGTTGCGATCGGCGCGGGCGCTGCCGCCGCGGCCCCGGCCATGGCCATCGGCAACGACAACGGGGTCAACACCGTCAACGGCAACGGTGCCCAGCAGATCTACGGCAACCAGAAGACCCACGGCGACATGAGCCCGCAGCTCAGCCTGGTCCAGGGCACCCTCAACAAGCCCTGCATCGGCCTGCCGGCGAAGGTCAACGCCCAGTCGCTGATCGCCGCGCTCAACATCGGTGTCCAGGACATCAACGTCCTGTCCAACCCGCAGAACCAGCAGTGCACCGAGAACTCCACCCAGGCCAAGGGCGACGAGCCGCTCTCGCACATCCTCGACAACATCCCGGTCCTCTCGGGCAACCTCTCGAGCGGCAGCTGATCTCCGGATCCTCCGCCCTTCGGGTGATCGCGGGCCGCTGAGCCTGTGGAGTGAACGAAGAGGGCCCCGGCGGCGTCCAGCCGCCGGGGCCCTCTTCGCGTTCCGCCCCAGGCGGTCAGCCGGTCCAGAAGTCCCACCAGCGGGTGAGGACCAACATGCCGATCACTCCGATGTGCAGGGCCGGCGGGGCCCAGCCGAATTCGGTGAAGAAGACCCGCAGCGGGCCGGGGGCGAGCAGGGTGCGCGTACGGACGTTGTGCGCGGTGACCGCCCAGAACATCAGCAGGGTCGCGACCCAGGCCAGACAGCACCACAGGCAGAGCGCGTTGATCTCGTAGAGCGACTGGACCATCAGCCAGCTGCAGAAGCCGACGCCGAACAACGTGCCGGCGTTCAGTCCGAGCCAGAACCAGCCGTGGTAGCGGGCGCCGGCCAACAAACCCGCGCCGACGCAGACGACGACGGCGTACGCGACGAGCCCCAACATCGGATTGGGAAAGCCGAAGGCCGCCGCCTGCTCGCTCGCCATCACGCTGCCGCAGGAGACGACCGGGTTGAGACTGCACGCGGGCTTGAAGTCTGGGTCCTCCAGCAGGAGGAACTTGTCGAGGGTGATCACCCACGAGGCCAGCAGCCCGGCCGCCCCGGTGACGGCCAGCAGCCAGGCCAACCCCCTCGGCGCGGCGTTCCGTTCGCCCTCGTGTCCACTGCGGGGCCGCACCTGCTGACGCGGAAGGCCCACTGTATTCGTTGCCATGTGGCCCATAGTCCCGCGCTTCACCTCAGACCGGGCCCAACCATGCCCATCCATACGCAAGTTGACCTGAAGGTGTGGCGGGAACCTCCGATGCTTCCCGGACGTTTTACCGAACCCCGGACGTGATGTCAGAACCAGGGGTTACGTTGAGCTTCCGCAAAGTGACAAGCTGCGACGGCCTGGAGACCCACCTTGAGCGATCCGTACGAGACAACCGAGGCGCACCTCGAACGACTCCTCGGCCGCGCCCTCAACTCCTTCGACCTGCCGGACCGGCTGGTCGAGCGCCTCGGCACGGCGCTCGCCCACAGCTCTTCGCTCTACACCACCCACCACAGCCCGGAGGCGGGCATCTGGCGGGAGACCCACCGGCACACTTATCTGCTGACCGACGGCGGTTCGGTCTCGCTGTGGGAGCTGACCTACCGTCTGGAGGGCGACCGGACCGTCCGGCACGAGGTCTTCGCGAGCAAGGCTGAGATCTGCCTGGCCGTGACCCGGCTGTTCGGTGAGGCGCCGGCCGGGGCATCCCCGGATCCGGTGCTGGTGCCGGGCGAGGACGAGCCGGAGGGCGGCATGGCCCTGCTGAGCGCGCTGTACGCGACCCCGGCCCCGGTGCGGCGACACCGGGAGTACGCGGTGGAGGAATCCGCCGACCACGCCCGACGGGTGCTGCGCCGTGCGGAGAACGCCGACCGGCCGGGCGAGCAGGTGGCGACGCTGCTGCGGGCGGCGTACGCGCACCAGATCACGCAGGTGTTCGGCACGCGGCAGTGCCTCGCGGACGGGCGGGGGGCGGGCTTCAGCCTGTACGAACACGCCTTCGTCCTGCTGGACGGGACAGAGGTCAGCCTGTGGGAGGTCGAGCACACGGCAACGCCCGACGGGCAGCACATGTGCGAGGTGTACGAGAGCGAGGCGGCCGCGCGCGGAGCGATGGAACTGCGTGCCCGGGTGCGGTGAGGCGGGCCGGACGGAGCGAGGGTCCGGATGCGCAGAACGGCCCGCCAGGGAATTCGACGGACCGTTCCGAAAACCGGAGGGAATGATTCAACTCCGCGCGGACGACCCATTGGCAACGCGGCGGTCCCTGCGACTGCGCCGAACGGATGCCATGTAGCCGATCAGCGTCAGGGTGACGATCCCGATGCTGGCGCCGAGAATAAGTTGATCCATGTCCTCCACTTTGGTCAGCGCGAAGGCGATGGCCCCAAGCACCGCGCAGACCCCCAAGCCCTTGAGGGAATTCATTGCTCTCCTTGAATCATTTCCACGCGGACACGCGGGTCACGTACGACTTGATGATGGAGGACACGAGCCAATAGGTCCGTACCAATGTGAACACCAGCTCGGGGATCAGCAGCGCCTCGACGAGCATTGCCTTCCAGCCCATGTTCCGTACGCGGAGTGCGGGATAGACGATCCAGAAAGCGAAGAGCAGCAGGAGGATCGGCTGCGTCGAGAAGCCGTGCTTCGCCGCCGCCACCAGCTGCGTCGTCCCCCAACCGAGAATGTAAGCAGCGCCGAGCAGCCCCAGGATCAGGGTGCTGATGGAATGCCAGGTGAACTTCGTCCAACCACGGGCGCGCAACGCGTCGACCGTGCCTCGGCTCCACCTTTCGCGTTGCTGGATCAGCTCGCGCAGCGTGGGCATCAGGTCGGTGTACGCGATGCAGAGCTGGTTGGCCGTGACCTTCCAGCCCGATTCCTTGAGGGCCAGGGTGGTCTCGTAGTCCTCGACCAGATTGGAGTGGTCCTCCCAGAAGACCTCGCCCCGCCAGTCGAGGAGCCCCTGTAGGGCCTCCGCCCGGTAGAAGGAGCCGGCGCCCGACATGGTGTGGACGTCCCTGCGGAACCGGGTGTTGGCGGCGCGGCCGTACTCGATGATCTGCATGCCGAGGAGGTACCGCTGCCACGGGTTGCGCCACAGGTCGGTGCGGCCGAGGCAGGCGGCGCTGACGCCGCCGAGCTCCGGGTCGGACGCGATGACGTTGCGGGCCCGTTCGATGAACTTCGGGTGCAGCTCGGTGTCGGCATCCATGACCAGGACGTGTTTCACCTGGTTGGTGAGCCGGCCGCCGACGGCCTCCCTGAGCCAGCGGAGACCGTGGTTGAGGGCGCCCGCCTTCTTGTGGGGGTTGTTGTCCAGGTTCAGCACCACCGTCGGCGGCGTGTCCTCGTCGTCCGCGAACTGCTGGGCGAAGTCCAGGGTCCGGTCGGTCGAGTTGTTGACCACCACGATGATCAGGTCGGGGGTTCGGCTCTGGCCGGCCAGGGACCGCAGGGACGTGAACACCCCGACCTCCTCGTTCCGGGCCGGAACGAGGACGACGGTCTCGTAGAGAGCGGCGCTGTCGACCCCCTCGGGGGAGACGCGGCCCCGCCGGTGCCGACTGCGCGACGCACGCGCCGCATCACCGCGCCCACGACGTATCGCGGCGCCGCGCCCCCCACGGCGCGACGCATCGGCACGCTCACCGCGCGCAACAGTGCCCGACAAGATTTATCTCCCCCACCCAAGTCAACATCACTCGGCCTCCACACTGTGGAGACCGAGTGAAAGCACACGCAGAAAGTACTGCACATCTATGCGACCGCTCAGCGTCAGTCGGCCCGGTCGCAACGTGCGGCGGGCGTCGGCGGCGCACCACGGGGTCTTTACTCTCTGGCAAAACCCGACAACGTGGGCACCAAGAGTGCGGAATCCCCGCCGCGCAGTGATGAAGAACACTTCCAGATCGGCCCCATTGCCGATCCCCCCGAACAATTGACGGTTGAATCACGGCCCCGACGCCGAAGGAAATCGGGCCCCATTCCTGCCCTATCCGCGGCTTCCAAGCCATGACACACCGTGGTTACGATGGCGCTCAATATGCCACCCCGTCAAGGAGCTTCCGTGAGCCGTTCCAGCCGAAATCCTCGCCGTCGAGGCTGGAACGCACTGAAAGTGCTCCTCTTGGTGGGCGCACTGGCCGTCGGCGGTGGCGCCTTCGTGCTCTATCCCAAATGGCGTTCCGGTACTGACTCTCACGGGTCCGCCGACCTCACGGTCCGGTACCGGACCGACGCCCCGGCCACGGGCGCTGCGGCCAAGCCATGGTTGGAAGTCATCAACAATTCGAAGAGAACCGTGGCCTTGAGCGACGTGGCCCTTAGGTACTACTTCTCTGCGGATGATGCTTCCGCTTACGGTTCCAATTGCGTCCAGACGGCTCTCGGCTGCTCGAACGTCACCGCCAAGATAGGCATGCTGACCGGTTCCGGTCCGACGTCCAGCCACTACCTCCAGATCGGCTTCACGGCGGCGGCCGGCAGCCTGGAGCCGGGCAAGACCAGTCAGGGGATCGGGCTCCAGCTCTTCCGCCTCGACCACAAGGAGCTGAACCAGGCGAACGACCTCTCGTTCGACGCCGAGTCCACCCACTACGCCCCGTCCCAGCGGGTGGCGGCGTACCTCGGCGGCAAGCACGTCTGGGGTGACGAGCCGAAGGGCAGCGACGCGGCGGCGGGGCAGGGCCCGCTCTCCGTGAGGGCACCGGCCGCGGCCGCGCCGCCGGCGGGGGTCATGTTCGACGACTTCTCCTACACCGGCCCCGACGACCCCGCGCTCGCCTCCAACGGCTGGCAGGTCCGCACCGGCCAGGGCGGTCCGGGGATCAAGGACACCTGGTCCACCGCGGGCATCAGCTTCCCGGCCGAGGGGACCGCCAAGGCGGGCCAGTCACTGCAGCTGCAGGTCACCAGCGACGGGACCGCGAAGGGCACCCAGCAGTCCGAACTGCAGACCAGCAAGCCGTACTTCTTCACGGGCACCCTCGCCGCCCGGGTGTACTTCAGCGACAAGCCCACGAGCGGACGCAACGGCGATCACATCAACGAGTCCTTCTTCGCGATCTCGCCCGACCACAAGTCGGATCAGTACAGCGAGCTCGACTACGAGTACATGCCGAACGGCGGATGGGGTGCGCCGGGTCCCAGGCTCGACACCACGAGCTGGCGCAACAGCACGAAGAACGACCGGGTCACCAAGGCCCAGAAGGACAAGCTCGAAGGCTGGCACGTCCTGCTGATCACGGCCGTGAACGGATCGGTCACCTACTCCGTGGACGGCCGGGAGCTGTTCACCAGCGACAGCAAGTACTTCCCTCGCGAGCGCATGAACATCCACTTCAGCGCCTGGCTGGTCGACCTCCCCTTCCTGGGGGCGCGCACCTGGGACATGCGGGTCGACTGGCTCTACTACCAGGCCGACAAGGCCGTGCCGACCGCGGAGGTCGAGAAGGCCGTGAAGGGCTTCTCGGCCAACGGCACCGCCTACGTCAACACCGTGGCCCTGCCCAAGTCCTGACCCCGTCACCCGCTGCGGGACCGCGGGCGGGGCGGAGGGAAAAGGAGAACGGACATGCCCGCCCGGGAGGGCGGACATGTCCGTTCGGCGGTACGTGCGGCCCGGCTCAGCCGGCCGGGACCTTCTCCGGAGTGCGACCGGCGTGCTCGGCGGCGCCCTCGCGCTCCTCCATCGGGAGCGCCCTGCGCGGCAGGACGAACATCACCGCGAAGATCACGAAGAGTACGGCCACGACCCACCAGAGCGCGCCGCGGAAGGCCTCCACGTACGGCGGACCGAAGACCATGTCGTCGTCGATCAGCCCGAAGAAGACGACGGAGGTCAGGGCGAGACCCAGCGCGTTGCCCATCTGGCCGGTGGTGTTGATCAGACCCGAGGCGGATCCGGCGTGCTCGCGCGGCACTTCGGAGAGCACCGTGTCGTTCAGCGGGGCCACGATCAGGCCCATGCCGACGCCCATGACGATCAGCGGGGCGGCCATCTGCCAGGGGGCGATCTCCATGCCGTAGTGCTGCGACTCCCAGATGTAGAGGAGCAGACCGGCGGCCATGACCAGCGCGCCGGCCTGGAGCACCTTGCGGCCGAAGCGGGGGACGAGCTTCTCGACCGAGAGGCCGGCGGCGACCGAGACCGCGATGGAGAACGGGATGCCGGTGAGACCCGCGCGCAGCACGCTCCAGCCGAGGCCCATCTGCATGTACATCGTCCAGACCAGGAAGAAGATGCCGGTGGCGATGCCGAAGGTCAGCTGGACGGCGATGCCGCCGGCGAAGCTCTTGACCTTGAAGAGGGAGAGCTCGACGAGCGGGGAGCCATCCTTCTTGATCTTGTACTTCTCGTACGTGATGAAGGCGGCGAAGACGAAGGGCGCCGCGCCCATGCAGACGAAGCCCCACAGCGGCCAGTCGTTCTCGTGGCCGTGGGTCAGCGGGAAGATCAGCAGGACCATGGCGAGGGTGGCGAGGACGACGCCGACCAGGTCCAGGCGCAGCGCCTTGGGTGCCTTGGACTCGGCGATGAACTTGCGTCCCAGGATCACGCCCATGATGCCGACGGGCAGGTTGATCAGGAAGATCGGGCGCCATCCGAGACCGAAGAGGTCCCATTCGATGAGCAGTGCGCCGAGCAGCGGACCCGAGACGGCCGCCAGGCCCACGATCGCGCCGAACATGCCGAAGACCTTGCCGCGCTCCTGCGGCGGGAAGGTGACGTGGATGATCGCCAGGACCTGCGGCACCATCAGGGCGGCCATACCGCCCTGCAGCAGTCGGGCCATGACGAGCACGTCCGGGTTGGCGGCGATGCCGCAGAGCAGCGAGGCCGCCGTGAACCCGGCGATGCCGATGAGGAAGACGCGCTTGCGGCCGTAGATGTCACCGAGGCGGCCACCGGTGATCAGGCCCGCCGCGAAGGCGAGGGCGTAGCCCGCGGTGATCCACTGGATCGCGCTGGTGGAGGCGCCGAAGTCCTCGCGCATGGTGCGGATGGCTATGTTGACGATCGTGACGTCGACCAGGTCCATGAAGGCCGCGGTCATCACGATGGCGAGCGCCAGCCAGCGGCGGCGGTCGGCGGGCGAGCTGGGTGCGTCGTGGGCTACGTCGTTCCGCTCTTCTGGTACGGGCCCGTTCTCTCTATCGGGCGCTGTCTTGGACGTCTCGGTGCTCATGAGGAGAAACTTAGACGGCGTCTAGGTCAGCTTGTGTCCTATTTCGCTGGCAGCCTGGATTCATGACCGACACACCCGCACGGCTGCTCTCCTTGCTGTCCCTCCTCCAGACCCCGCGGGAATGGCCCGGGAGCGAGCTGGCCCAGCGGCTGCGGGTGAGCGCGCGGACCATCCGGCGGGACATCGAAAGGCTGCGGGACCTCGGCTACCCGGTGGAGGCCACCCTGGGCGCCGAGGGCGGATACCGGCTGGTGGCGGGGGCTGCGATGCCCCCGCTGCTGCTTGACGACGAGGAGGCCGTGGCGATCGCGGTGGGGCTGCGGGCCGGGGCCGGGCATGCGATCGAGGGGGTCGAGGAGGCCTCCGTACGGGCCCTCGCGAAGCTGGAGCAGGTCCTGCCCTCACGGCTGCGGCACCGGGTGAGCGCGCTCCAGTCGGCCACGATCGCACTGTCCCGGGGCGACGGGGCCAGCGTGGACCCGCGGACGCTGACCACGATGGCGTCGGCGGTGGCGGGCCCCGAGCGGCTGCGGTTCGCCTACCGGGCGGGGAACGGGGCCGAGACGCGGCGGCTGGTGGAGCCGTACCGGCTGGTCAGCACCGGGAGCCGGTGGTACCTGGTCGCCTACGACCTGGAGCGGGAGGACTGGCGGACCTTCCGGGTGGACCGGGTCGACGAGGCCTTCGCGACGGGGGCCCGGTTCGCGCGGCGGGACCTGCCGATGGAGGCCGAGGAGTTCGTCCGGCGGGGCCTGCGAGGCGGTGAGAAGCAGCCGTACCGGGTGGAGGTCGACTTCGCGGCCGGCCCGGCCGAACTGCCGGCCTGGCTCCGGGCAGCGGCCCTGCCGGGTGGGGGGACGCAGACCTCGGTGAGCTTCGAGAGCGCGGACGCACTGGAGTGGACGGTGGCGCGGCTCGCCCTGACGGGGCTGCCGTTCACCGTGCGGGGGCCTGCGGCGCTTCGGGATGCGGCCGGTGCGCTGGCCGCGCGGCTCACGTCGGCGGCGGGCGCGCCGTAACCGGGGGGTGCGAAACGCCGGCGGGGCCGGGTCGTGCGGGGCCGGAGAGAGCCCCGGCGCCTGGGGGGGATAGGCACCGGGGCTCGTCTGGGGGGCTTGGCGGCGGGCCGCTCTAGGCCACGGCGTCGAAGCCGGTGTCGCGCGCCATCCGCTTCAGCTCCAGCAGCGCGTGCTTCTCGATCTGGCGGATCCGCTCACGGGTCAGGCCGTGCTGCTTGCCGACCTCCGTCAGCGTCCGCTCGCGGCCGTCGTCGATGCCGTACCGCATCTTGATGATCGACGCCGTGCGCTGGTCGAGCTTGCCCAGCAGGTCCTCCAGCTCCTCGCTGCGCAGCAGGGAGAGCACGGACTGCTCGGGCGAGATCGCCGAGGTGTCCTCCAGGAGGTCACCGAACTGGGTGTCGCCGTCGTCGTCGACCGCCATGTTGAGGCTGACCGGGTCGCGCGCCCAGTCCAGTACGTCACCCACGCGCTTCTCCGTGGAGTCCAGCTCGGCGGCGATCTCGGCGTGCTCCGGGTCGCGGCCGTTCTCGCGGTTGAATTCCCGCTGGATGCGGCGGATCCGGCCGAGCTCCTCGACGAGGTGGACGGGGAGGCGGATGGTGCGGGACTGGTCCGCGATGGACCGGGTGATCGCCTGCCGGATCCACCACGTGGCGTACGTGGAGAACTTGAAGCCCTTGGCGTAGTCGAACTTCTCGACGGCACGGACCAGGCCCGCGTTGCCCTCCTGGATCAGGTCGAGGAGGGGCAGGCCGCTGCGCGGATAGCGGCGGGCCACGGCCACGACGAGGCGCAGGTTCGAGCGGATGAAGACTTCCTTGGCCCGCTCGCCCTCGGCGGCGAGCGCCTCCAGCTCCTCGCGCGCCGGGGCGTCCCCGTCACGTTCTATCGTGCTGTCGAGGATCTGCTGGGCGTAGACGCCCGCCTCGATGATCTGGGAGAGCTCCACTTCCTTGGCGGCGTCGAGCAGCGGGGTGCGCGCGATCTCGTCCAGATACATGCCGACCAGGTCACGGTCTGCGATCTCCCCGCCCACAGCGCGGGCGCTGCTCGTGGACTGACGACGGGCGACGGCGCGGGTTGCCATGCGTGCTCCCTTGCGAAGTGTTCGGTCGCGGTGCGGCTGGAGGACGCCGCCGGGACGGCTGCCAACCGGTCCGGTGCGTCACGGACACTCTTCCGAGTGCCCGCTTCCGAAGGAAACAACGACTGGAATCGGGACAGAATTCCCACGCTGCTCCCTATTTTTCGAGATCTTGCAGTATCCTGCCCCGCTACGGGAGGGGGACGGGTGTCGCAAGATCTCGAAGAGGTGCAGGTCAGGCCCGGAACGGAGGCCGATCTGGCGCCCCTCACGGACCTCTACAACCACTACGTCCGTGAGACCGCCGTCACGTTCGACACGGCCGTTTTCACTCCGGAACAGCGCCGCCCTTGGCTGCACTCCTACTCTGAAGACGGCCCCCACCGGCTTCTGGTTGCCTGGACAGGTGATCGAATGGCCGGATACGCCACGAGCAGCGCGTTCCGCCCCAAACCGGCCTACGCCACCTCGGTGGAGGCGAGCGTCTACCTCGCCCCGCACGCGGTCGGCCGGGGCGTCGGCACCCTCCTCTACGAGGCGCTCTTCGCCGCCCTGGCCAAGGAACCCGTGCACCGCGTGTTCGCCGGGATCTCCCTGCCGAACGAGGCCTCGGTGCGCCTGCACGAGCGCTTCGGCTTCCGCCGGATCGGCGAGTTCACGGAGGCGGGCTGGAAGTTCGACCGGTACTGGGACGTCCGCTGGTACGAGAAGCGGCTGGGCCAGCACCCGTCCGAGTGAGCGGCCGGCACGTCCCTACGGCACGCGCGCACGCGCCCCCAGCGTCGGGGAGTCGCTGGGGTTCACCATCGGGGTGGACATCACCGGGCTCGGGCGGCAGAACTAGCCGAACTGGAGGGAGCGCTTCGAGAGGCCCATCCAGAAGCCGTCCACCGGGGTGCGGGCGGAGGCGAGGTCGGATTCGGCCGCGCCGAGGGTGACGAACAGCGGGGCGAAGTGTTCCGTACGGGGGTGGGCCAGGCGGCCCGCCGGGGACTTGTGCTCGAAGTCCAGCAGGGCGTCCACGTCGGACGCGGCCAGGGCTTCGCGGCCCCAGGCGTCGAACTCCGCCGACCAGGCCGGGACGCCCGGGCCCGTATGGCGCAGCGCCGCCAGGTTGTGCGTGAAGAAGCCGCTGCCCACGATGAGTACGCCCTCGTCGCGCAGCGGGGCCAGCTTGCGGCCGATGTCCATCAGCCGTGCCGGGTCCAGCGTGGGCAGGGAGATCTGCAGGACCGGTACGTCGGCCTCCGGGTACATCTCCACCAGGGGGACGTACGCCCCGTGGTCCAGTCCGCGGTCGGGGATGTCCTGGACCGGAGTGCCGGGGGCCCTCAGCAGTTTGCGGACCGAGGCGGCCAGCTCCGGGGCGCCGGGCGCGTCGTAGCGGACCCGGTAGTAGTGCTCGGGGAAGCCCCAGAAGTCGTACACGAGCGGGACGCGCTCGGTGGCGCCGAGGGCGAGCGGGGCCTCCTCCCAGTGCGCGGAGACCATCAGGATCGCCCGGGGGCGCGGCAGCCCGGCGGACCAGGCGGCGAGCTCGGCCGGCCAGAGCGGGTCGTCGGCCAGCGGGGGTGCGCCGTGGCTCAGGTACAGGGCCGGTATGCGGGTCACGGGGGCGCTCCTCAGTGGTTGAAACGCGTACGGAAACAGACTAACCCCATCTCGTTCAAATTTGAACGAGATGGGGTCGTCAGTCATTCCGGGAAGCCCTCGGCCCCGATCAGTGGGCGATCACCGGCACCTTGAGCTCGGCGTCCTCGCCAGAGCCGGAGGCCACCGGGCCGCCGACGCCCGGACGGCCGGTGTTGATCAGCGTCAGCGCGATGACCGAGCTGGCGACCAGGATGCCGACCGCCCACCAGATGGCCGAGGAGTAGCCCTCGACCATGGCCTGCGCCTGGATCAGCTGCCCGGCCGGGCCGCCCGCGGCGGCCTCGGCCGCGTGGTCGGTCAGGTAGGCGGTGGTCGCCGAGGCGGCGATGGTGTTCAGCAGGGCGGTGCCGATGGCGCCGCCGACCTGCTGCGAGGTGTTGACCATGGCGGAGGCGACACCGGCGTCGGCCGGGTTCACCCCGTGCGTGGCGAGGGACATCGCCGGCATGAATGCCGTGCCCATGCCGAGGCCGAGCAGCAACTGCGCCGGCAGGATGAGCGCCGGGTACGAGGACCCGACCTCCAGCTGGGTCAGCAGCAGCATGCCGAGGCCGGCGACCAGGAAGCCGGGGCCCATCAGCAGGCGCGGCGGGACGCGGGTCATCAGGCGGGCGCCGATCTGGGTGGAGCCCGTGATCATGCCCGCGATCATCGGCAGGAAGGCGAAGCCGGTCTTGACGGGCGAGAAGCCCTTCACGACCTGCAGGTAGTAGGTGAGGAAGAGGAACAGGCCGAACATCGAGATGACGGCGAGGCCGAGCGAGAGGTAGACACCGCCGCGGTTGCGCTCCAGGAGGACGCGCAGCGGCAGCAGCGGGGACTTCACCTTGGCCTCGACGAGGACGAAGGCGAACAGCAGCAGCGCCGAGGCGACGAACATGACGACCGTCAGGGCGTCCGACCAGCCGGCGGACTCGGCGCGGGTGAAGCCGTACACGAGGGCGACGAGACCGGTGGTGGACAGGACCACGCCCGGGATGTCGAGCGGTGCGCGGTTGCGGGAGTCGGCGGGCTCACGGATGACCATCCAGGCACCCGCGGCCGCGACGATCGCGAAGGGGATGTTGACGAAGAAGGTCCAGCGCCAGTTGAGGTACTCGGTCAGGAAGCCGCCGAGGATCAGGCCGACGGCACCGCCGCCGCCCGCAATGGCTCCGTAGATGCCGAAGGCCTTGGCGCGCTCCTTGGCGTCGGTGAACATGACGGCGAGCAGCGACAGGGCCGCCGGTGCGAGCAGCGCGCCGAAGGCGCCCTGGAGGGCGCGGGCGCCGAGCATCATGGCCTCGCCGTTGGCGGCGCCGCCCAGCGCGGAGGCCAGGGCGAAGCCGATGAGGCCGACGACGAAGGCGTTCTTGCGGCCCCACTTGTCGGCGATGCGGCCGCCGAAGAGGAGCAGTCCGCCAAAGGCCAGGGCGTACGCGGTGATGACCCACTGGCGGTTGCCGTCCGAGATGCCGAGGTCGGTCTGGGCGGAGGGGAGGGCGATGTTCACGATGGTCGCGTCGAGGACGACCATCAGCTGGGCCAGGGCTATGAAGACGAGTGCCTTCCAGCGGCTGGGATCGGCAGCCGGCGCGAGGCTCGCGGCTGTTTTTGACATGGAGGTACCCACTTCACTGTGCGGAATGACTGAAAAATGCTAGTTCTTTAACTTTGTGCGTGTCACATGGTTTTCTGCCGCAGGTCGTCCAAAGTCGTTGCCGAACCCGGGAGTTCGGAGCGGGCCGGAGCCCGCAGCCCGTCGAGGAAGAGCTGGAGGTGACGGTGGGCGAAGCGGTCTGTGTCGAGGCACGCGACACCCGGGAGGGGGCGGCTGAGCTGGGACAGGGCGACCATCAGGTCACCGACGCCGATGTCCGTGCGGACCAGCCCCGCGTCCTGGCCCGCGGCCAGCAACGTGACCACGGCATCGGCCAGCGCGGTCTGCGCCGCCAGGAGCTCGGGGTGTTCGCCGTCGAAGCCGTCGCCGAGCATCGGGCACAGGGCGCCGATCCGCTCGTCCGCGGCCGCATGCGTGAACCGACACAGGGCGGCGAAGGCGTCGGGCTCCTCGGCGAGGGAGGCCTCGGCCGAGGCCGTCACCCGGCCCATCGTGAAGAGGACGACGTGATGGACGAGGGCGGGGCGGTCGGGGAAGTGCCGGTAGAGCGTGGCATTGCCGACGCCGGCCCGGCGGGCGACCTCGTCGAAGGGGGCCGTGGAGCCGGATTCGACGAAGAGCTCGCGGGCCGCCGTCAGGATCCGCTCGCGGTTGCGGACGGCGTCGGCGCGCGGACGCGCGACGCCGGCCGCGGACACCTGCGGCTGCGGCTGCACCGGGATCGGCCGGGCCGCCGCGACGGTACGGGTGGAGCTCTTCATTCCGGGGCCTCCTCGGCGCGGGCTCGTGGACTCGCGGTGCGGACTGCGCGACTCCCCCGCCCAAACGGGGAGCCGCTCCCCGCTTAGCGGGACTCCCGTACAAACGGGGATCGGGTCCCCGGTTATTTCACTCCCCCGTGTGACCTGAGTCACGGGCGTGTCCACGTTCGGCCTCTCCCGACGCGCGGGCGCGCCGCGCCCGGCGGAGGGTGATCGAACAGGGCGCAGACCGGGCAGGGCCGGCTGCCGCGGACCCGAAGGCGATCTCCATGCCGCAGACCCGCCACCGGATACGCAGACCACGCCGCACCAGCGCGTACATCGGCCTGACCGCGCTGGCCTTCGGCGTCACGGCGACGGCCAGCACGGGCATATCCAGCCGCGGCAACTCGGCGGCCGGAGCGGTGGCCACGACCGTCGAATCGGCTCTCGCGCCCTGCCGGATCGCGGGCACCATGGGTGTGCAGATGTCCGAGGGCATGCCGACTCCGCCCGGGTACTCGCGCTCGACCGGCGAGATCCGGGCCCTGAACCTGATGATCGACTTCCCTGATGCCAAGGGCGAGGGCACGGCGGCGGACCGGATGGCGGAGTTCTTCCCCCAAACGGCCGAATGGTTCCGCACCAGCTCCTACGGCCGGCTGGTCTACCGGGCCGAGGCGCCGATAAAGGGCTGGCTACGGATGCCGATGCCCTTCGCGGCGTACGGGATCGAACGCGGGTCCGCGTACGAGCCGGGCTACCGGCAGCTCGTCGAGCACATAGCGAAGGCCGCCGATCCCGAGGTGGACTTCGCCCGGTACGACCTGATCAACGTCCTGGTCACGCCGAACGCCGGGCCGTCCGCCCTGGACACCGTCCTGTCGGTGACCTTCTCGGGCAACGGCGAGGCTCCGGTCGCCGACGGGGTGCCGCTGGCCAACACGTCCTTCGTCTACAGCCGGCAGGACGACGGCTCCGGCACCTACCAGGAGACCGGCTACCGGGTGCTCCCCCACGAGAACGGGCACGTCTTCGGGCTGCCCGACCTCTACACCTCGGACGGCGGGAACACGGTCGGGCACTGGGACATCATGAGCGAGGACTGGGGTGCCAACAACGACCTGATGGGCTGGCACAAGTGGAAGCTGGGCTGGCTGGACAGCAAGCAGATCAGCTGCGCGGCCAAGTCGGGCACCAGCGACCACACCCTGTCCCCGCTGGGCATACGGGGCGGCACCAAGCTGGCCTTCGTCCCGCTGTCGGAGACCGCCGGGTACGCGGTGGAGGTGCGGACCCTGGCCGGGAACGACGAGGCCGTCTGCAAACCGGGCGTCCTCATCTACAAGGTGGACTCCGACGTGGACACCGGGCACGGCCCGATCACTGTGTCGGACAGTGCCAGCACGAGCGGCGGCTGCACCCGGCGGCCCAACGTGCACGCGGAGCTCTCGGACGCGCCGTTCCGGCCCGGCGAGACCTTCACCGACGAGAAGGCGGGCATCAGCGTGTCCGTGGTGGGTGAACTCCGCAACGGCAGCTACCAGGTCCGCATCATCCGGCCGTGACCTGCCACGGGCCGGGGACGGACCGACCCCGGGCCGGAACGACGCGCCACGTGACTCCGGCCCTTCGGCCCCGGCCCTCCGACCCTTCGGCGCGCCGCGTCAGCCTTCCGCGAGTGCCCGGCGCAGCACGTCCACCACCGTGGGGCGGTGCTCGTCGGTCAGCAGGAAGAAGTGGTCGCCGTCGAACCGGAGCACCTGGCACGCTCCGGTTGTGTGGGCGGCCCAGCCGTCCAGCGGCTCGTGCGGGACCAGCGGGTCCGCCGTGCCGCCCAACACGTGCAGGGGCACGGCGAGCCGTACGTCCTCGAACCCCGCCGCAGCCTCCCGGCCGAGTGCGATGTCCGCCCGCAGCACGCGCGTCACGTGCGCCAGCATGTCCGGATCGTGCAGCACCCACTCCGGGGTGCCGCCGCCGTCCCGCAGGAGCCGGACGGCGTCCTCATCGGTGGCGGTGGCGTGGGCCCGGCGCGGGGTCCGGCCGGGGGCCTGCCCGCTGACCACGGCGGCCCGGCAGTGCGGGCCGAGCAGGCGCGCGGCACGGGCGGCCAGGAGCGCGCCGAGGCTGTGCCCGAAGACCACCGTGGGCAGCGGGTCACGGCCGAGCACCTCGTCGGAGACGGAGTCCAGGACCTGGTCGAGCCGGCAGCCGGGCGGCTCGCCGAACCGGCGCTCCCGCCCGGGCAGCGAGAGCCCGAGCACTTCCACGTGGTCCGGCAGCGACTTGACCAGGGGGAACAGGGTGTTGGGGCCGGCCCCGGAATGCGGGAACACCAGCAGCCGCGCCCGGGGCGCGGTCACCTCCTCCCGCAACCGCAGCAGCGGCCACCACGGCACGTGCGAGGACGTCATCGTCGTCGATCCCTCGGCGCCCGTCACGGGCAGTTGATGATCTGGCCGGCGTAGGACAGGCCCCCGCCGAACGCGAAGAGCAGCACGGGCGATCCCTTCTCGATCTCACCCCGCTCGATGAGCTTGGACAGCGCCAGCGGGATGCTCGCGGCCGAGGTGTTGCCCGACTCGACGACGTCCTTGGCGATGACGGCGTTGACCGCACCGATCTTGCGCGCCAGGGGCTCGATGATCCGCAGGTTGGCCTGGTGCAGGACGACACCGCCGAGTTCCTCGGGCTTCACGCCCGCCCGCTCGCAGACCTGGAGGGCGACCTCCGGGAGCGTCGTGGTGGCCCATCGGTAGACCGACTGCCCCTCCTGGGCGAAGGTGTGGGACGGCGCCTCGATGCGCACGGCCCGGCCCATCTCGGGTACGGACCCCCACACGACCGGGCTGATCTCCGGCTCTTCGGAGGCCACGACGACGGCCGCACCCGCACCGTCGGCGACGAGCACGCAGGTGGTGCGGTCGGTCCAGTCGACGAAGTCGGTGAGCTTCTCCACGCCTATGACCAGGGCCTTCGTGGCGGAACCCGTCCGTATGCTCTGGTCGGCCAGCGCCAGGGCGTGCGGGAATCCGGAGCAGGCCGTGTTCACGTCGATGGCGGCGGGAGCCTGCGCCCCGACCGCGGCGGCCACCCGGGCGGCCGTGTTGGGCGAGCGGTCGAGCGCCGTGCAGGTGGCCACGATGACGAAGTCGATGTCGCCGCCGGTGAGTCCGGCGTTGGCCAAAGCGTGCTCGGCGGCCTTCGTGGCCATGTCCGAAACCGACTCGTCCTCGGCCGCCACGCGACGCGTTTTGATCCCGACCCGGCTCTGGATCCACGCGTCGTTGGTGTCGACCATTTGCTCGAGATCGGCATTGGTCAAGACCCTTGACGGCTGATAGTGCCCGAAGGACAGGACACGCGACCCGACCATCAGTGTTCTCCTCGCTCCGTGGACCCCGCTGCGGATCCTGATTGACCGATGGTCAGACTATGCAGCGGCCCGGCCGGG
This sequence comes from Streptomyces sp. NPDC091682, assembly GCF_044756625.1. Classification (NCBI taxonomy): domain Bacteria; kingdom Bacillati; phylum Actinomycetota; class Actinomycetes; order Kitasatosporales; family Streptomycetaceae; genus Streptomyces; species Streptomyces sp. NPDC091682. The sequence goes on from NZ_JBIVTH010000015.1 coordinate 119,546, forward strand.
GCACCCTCTCGTACAGGCCGTTTTCCGCCAGCACCCCACTTGGTTCAAGCCGATTCCGGCCTTTTGTATCCGCCGTGTATCGGTGAGCGCTCGACCATCGATCGGACCGCGCACCCGGCCGCGACGGCGGTCGCCGCGTCCGGCGCCTCCCGTATCGTTCCTTCCGGGTCGTCGGCGGCGTGTGGGTGCACGCCGGAGCGGCGCTTCGCCCGGCCCGTACGAACAGGAGTCCCGCCCGTGCCCTCACCCGCCCCGGCGCCGGAATCTCTGCCTCCGGTCCGCGTGCTGCTGGTCGAGGACGACGAGCTGATGCGCCGGTCCTTCACCGTCGCCCTCGAACGCTACGGCTACCGGGTGACGGCCGCCGCCGACGGACTGACCGGGCTGGAGTCCTTCCGCGACGGCGACGGCTTCGACCTGCTGATCCTGGACGTGATGCTGCCCGGCCTGGACGGGATCGGGCTGTGCCGCCGGGTCCGCGAGACCAGCCTGGTACCGGTGCTGATGATGTCCGCCCGGGGCGACGGCCTCGATGTCGTCGCCGGTCTGGAAGCCGGGGCCGACGACTACGTGGTCAAGCCCGTGGACACCTACGTCCTCGTGGCACGCATCCGCTCGCTGCTCCGGAGGGCGGCCTACGCGCCCGCCCCCGACGGCGGGCCGGCCGCCGGCCAGGAGGACGTCCTGACCTTCGGGGACCTGACCGTCGACACCGGCGGGCTGGAGGTGTTCCGCTCCGGACGCCCCGTGGCGCTCACCCCCACCGAACTGAAGCTGCTTCTGGAGTTCGCCGCCCACCCGGGCATCGTGCTGGAACGGCACACCCTGCTGCGCAACGTCTGGGAGTACGGCTGGGACGGCGACAGCCGTGTCGTGGACCTGGCCGTGCAGCGGCTGCGCAAGAAACTGGGCCGGGAGCGGATCGAGACAGTCCGCGGCTTCGGCTACAAGCTCAGGCGTTGAGGCCGGTGCACCACCTGCGCCGGCCGTGGTGGCCGGCCCGCGTGCCCCTGCGCTGGAAGATCGCCGCACTGGCGGCGGCCACGGCGGGCCTGGTCGCCCTGGCGGTGGGCGCCCTCGTCCACGTGTGGACCGCCATCGACGTCCGCGACCGGGCCGAGATGGAAGCCACCAACACCGTGTACTCCTCCATGGACGTCTACCGGCGCACCGGAACGCTGGCGGGTGGCGCGGAGCTCGATCCCGCCGAACTGCCCACCGCCCTGCGCCACCCGACCGACGACGAACGGCGGGTGGCCCACGACGGGCGCGTGGAGGGGAACCTCGGACCGAGCGTCTGGGGCGCCCAGCGGGTCGGCGGCCCGGGCAGCCCGGTGCTCGCCGTACGGATCAACATGAGCCCGCAACTCCACGACCTGCGGCGCCTCGACGCGAGCATGGCGGTGGCCTCCCTCCTCTCGCTCGCCGCGGCACTGCCCCTGGCGGTCTACGGGGCCGGGCTGGTCGCCCGCCGACTGCGCCGGGTCGCCGAGACCGCGGCCCGGATCTCCGCCGGGGACCTCGACGCCCGCACCGGCCCCGCCCTGGGTCGGGCCCGGGGCCGCGACGAGGTGACCGACATCGCCGCCACCGTCGACCTCATGGCCGACAGCCTCGGCCGACGGCTGCGCACCGAGCGGCAGTTCACGGCGGACGTGGCCCACGAGCTGCGCACCCCGGTCGGCGGCCTGCTGGCCGCCACCGACCTGCTGCCGGCCGGCGAGACGGAGGACCTGCTCCGGGCCCGCGTACGGGACCTGCGCGGCCTGGTCGAGGACCTGCTGGAGATCTCCCGGCTCGACGCGGGGGCGGAGGCGCCGGTCCGCGCCCGGGTGCCGCTCGCCGCGGTGGTCGCCGAGGCGGTGGCCCGTACCGGTCTCGACACGGACGTCAGCGTCACCGAGGCGCCGCAGGCACCGCAGGCACCGCAGGCACCGCAGGCACCGGTCGTGGATTCCGTGGGCGTGGTGGAGACCGACCCGCGGCGCCTGGAGCGGATCGTCGGCAACCTCGTCATCAACGCGCACCGGCACGGACGGACCCCGGTGCGGGTCACCGTCGAGGGCCGGACCGTCGTCGTCCGCGACCACGGCCCCGGCTTCCCAGCCGACCTGCTGCTCGACGGCCCGCGCCGGTTCCGTACGGGCGCCACGGAGCGGGGCGCGGGGCACGGCCTCGGCCTGACCATCGCCCTGGGCCAGGCCCGGGTGCTCGGCGCCGAACTGCGTCTGGACAACGCCCCGGACGGCGGCGCGGTAGCCACCCTGCGGCTCCCGCGCTGACCGACCGGCGGCCCGGACCGCCCGGACCGCCCGGACCGCCCGGACCGCCCGGACCGCCCTGCACGATTGCTGCACAACGGCGCGGAAGCCGATACACGGCGGCCCCGGCCCTGATACGTCCCCCCGACACCCTTCGGCGTGCACCCCTTTCCCACCGCACCCCAAGTGGAGTCCCCGTGACCGCCGACCCCTTCTCCTCCCGCCCGACGCCCGGCATCGCGGCCTCCACCACCGACCTGTCGAAGGTCTACGGCAACGGTGACACCCGCGTGGTGGCCCTGGACCGGGTCAGCGTCTCCTTCCGGGAGGCCGAGTTCACCGCGATCATGGGCCCCTCCGGCTGCGGCAAATCCACCCTCATGCACTGTGCCGCGGGACTCGACTCCGTCAGCTCGGGCTCGGTCCGCATCGGCACCACCGAGTTGGGCACCCTGGGCGACCGGCACCTCACCGAGCTGCGACGGGACCGGATCGGCTTCATCTTCCAGGCGTTCAACCTGCTGCCCACCCTGACCGCTCGGGAGAACATCACCCTGCCGCTGTCCATCGCCGGACGCCGCCCCGACCGGCAGTGGCTGGACCGCGTGGTGTCCATGGTCGGCCTCGCCCAGCGACTGGACCACCGGCCCGGGCAGCTCTCCGGTGGGCAGCAGCAGCGCGTCGCGGTGGCCCGGGCCCTGGCCACCCGGCCCGCGATCGTCTTCGGCGACGAGCCCACCGGAAACCTCGACTCCCGCGCCGGGTCCGAGGTCCTCGGCTTCCTGCGCGACTCCGTGCGCGAACTGGGCCAGACCGTGGTCATGGTGACCCACGACCCGGTCGCCGCCTCCTACGCGGACCGCGTCGTCTTCCTCGCCGACGGCCGGCTGGTCGACGAGATGGTGCGCCCCACCCCGGACCGGGTGCTGGACCGGATGAAGCAGTTCGACACCCGCGCACGCACGAACTGACTCGCCCCCACCCCCGTTCGCTCCCCAACCCACCCCCACCCCTGCACCCGCCCGGAAGCCAATCACCCATGCTGAAAACAGCCCTGCGCAACGTTCTGGCGCACAAGGCCCGACTGTTGATGACGGTGCTCGCCGTCACCCTCGGCGTCGCCTTCGTCTCCGGCTCCCTCGTCTTCGCGGACTCCTCCACCGCGGCCCACCGGGCCGCGGTGTCGAAGGACTACGCCGACATCGCGGTCACGGTGACCCCGAAGGACCCCCCGCCCGGCACACCCGGCACACCCGGATCCGCCGGCTCGGCCGGGTCCGCCGGGTCCGCCGGGTCCGCCGGGGACGAGCACGCCACCGTGCTCGATGACGTGCTCGCCCGCGATCTGGCCGCCCTGCCCGGCGTCGCCGCCGTACGGCCGTCCGCGGACGGCCTGGCCGTCCTGAACGCCTCGGACGGCGATCCCCTGCGCACCGGCAGGGTCTGGGCGCACCGGGCGGCCGCCTACGTCCCCGGCGCCGACGGCAAGGACGGCCGGCACGCGCTGACCGAGGGCCGCGCCCCGCGCGACGGCGGAGAGATCGCCGTGGACAGCGGAACCGCCGCCGCCGGCCGGTTCCGCATCGGCGACGGGATCACCCTGGCCACGGACGGCCCGGCCATGACGAAGCGGCTCGTCGGCATCGTCACCACCCGTGACACCCGGGTGACGGCCGGCGGCACCCTCGTGCTGTTCGACAAGGCCACCGCACAACAGCTGTTCGCCTCCCCCGGCCGCTACACCTCGATCGACCTGTCCGCCGTACCGGGCACCGACCCCGCCGAACTCGCCCGCCTGGTCGCCGCCCGGCTCCCCGCCGGCCGGGCCGAAGCCACCACCGGCACCGCGCAGGCCGCCCAGCAGGCCGTCCTCGTCGACACGCTCACCCGCGGCAACGAGAAGCTGTCGCTGGTCTTCGCCGGAGTCGCCCTGTTCATCGGGTCGTTCCTGATCGTCAACACCTTCACCATGCTCGTCGCCCGGCGCACCCGTGAGATCGCCCTGCTGCGCGCGATCGGCGCCACGCGCCGCCAGGTCGTGCGCTCCCTCCTGTGGGAGGCAGTACTCCTCGGCCTCGCCGCCTCGGCCCTCGGCTTCTTGCTGGGTCTCGCCATCGCCTCCGTACTGCCGGAGGTCCTGAGCACCACCGGGGAGCCACTGCCCCGCGGCCCCCTGGTGATCGGCCCGCTGCCCGTGGCGGCCGCGCTCGCCGTCGGGGTGGGCGTCACCGTGCTCGCCGCATGGCTGCCGTCCCGCAAGGCGGCCCGGATCGCACCGGTCGAGGCCCTGCGCGCGGCCGAACAGCCGCCCACCGCCACCGCGTCCCGGGTCCGCGGCGCGGCCGGCACCCTCCTGCTCGCCCTCGGCGCCGGCCTGCTGTTGTCGCTCACCGGGGCGAAGGACGCCTCCGAGGAGAACCTGCGGAGCGCGATGTCCGGCTGCGCCCTCCTCGTCATCGCCGTGATCGTGCTGGCGCCGCTGCTCGCCGTACCCGTGATCCGGCTGAGCGGTCGGCTGACCGGGCGCCTCGGGATCGCCGGCCACCTCGCCCACCGCAACGCGCTGCGCGACCCGCGGCGCACCGCCGCCACCGCCTCCGCCCTGATGGTCAGTACGGCCCTGGTCGCCGGGCTCGCCGTCATCGGCCACTCCACCGGGCGGGCCCTCGACCGTCAGGCCGCGGCAGGCCTCAGCGCCGACTACGTGATCAGCACCCACACCTCGTCGGCCGGCATCGACCCGGCCGCCGTCCAGCGGGTGACCGCCACCCCCGGCGTACGGACGGCGACCGCCGTCACCGACTCCACCCTCTTCCTCGGCGGTGGCGTCCGCGAGATCTCCGGGGTCGACCCGGCCGCCGCACCGTCCGTCATGGAGCTGGACTTCGTCAGCGGCTCCCTGAAGGACCTCGGGCCGGGCCGCATCGCCCTCTCCAGCACCCTCGCCCGTGCGAACGGGGTGCGCGCCGGCGACCGGATCGACGCCCGGATCGGCGGCCCCGGCCAGCACCTCACCCCGTACACGGTCGTCGGCGTCTACGAGGACAACCCCACCGCCCGGGACGCATTGGGCTCCCGCATCGAGGTCAAGGAGAAGAGCCTCGACCCCAGCTCCGTCCAGCGCGTCCTCGTCCGCACGGACGGCGTCGCTGACGACGCCGCCGTGAAGGACCGCCTGCGCACCGCCACGGGCAACAACCCGCTGCTGCGCGTCCAGGACCGGCAGGAACTGGTCCAGGAGGCCGCCGGTTCCCTCAGCACCCTGCTGACCCTGACGTACGGCCTGCTCGCCATCGGCGGCGTGATCGCCACCCTCGGCATCATGAACACCCTGGCCATGTCGGTGTCGGACCGCACCCGCGAGATCGGCGTCCTGCGCGCCATCGGCATGGACCGCGCCGGCATCCGCCGGACGATCCGCGTCGAATCGCTGGCCGTGGCCGCCTTCGGGACCCTGCTGGGCCTGGCGACCGGCCTGTTCGGAGCCTGGACGGTCGGCGCCCTGGCCAACGGCGCACTCAAGGACTACTCCCTGGCCCTCCCCTGGGGCACGCTGCTCCTCGTCTGCCTGACCTCCCTCGCCACGGGCGCGGTGGCGGCCGCCCTCCCGGCCCGCCGCGCGTCGGCCCTGAGCCCCCTGGAGGCCGTCGCCGAACCGTAGGGGTCAGGCCCGTTCCCAGGGCACGGGGGTCGGGCGGCGGTACCACCACCGGCCGAACGGGTCCCGGCCCGGGGGCCGGCCCGTCAGCTCCTCGATGAGGCTCCCCGACGGGTCCTCCTCCGTAGCCCGGACGAACCGCAGGTCCAGCCCCTCCACCGCGTCGTCGAGCAGCCGGCGCACCTCGGGCGGCAGTCGGGCCCCGATGCGGGCGAGGTCGTCGCGGGCTTCGAGGCGTTCGCGGTAGAGGTCGGCCGGATACCACCCCGTGGGCGCCCAGCCGGATTCCAGCTGCACGACGACCCGTTCCCACACGGTCAGGGCGCCCGCCAGGGACGGGTGGGGCCCGTCGTCGGGCCACAGCCGGGCCGCCGACGCCATGAGGGCCTCGGCCACCGGGGCCGGCGGCCGCTGCTCCCGGACGATCTCGGCGAACCGCTCCACGACCGCCCGGGGCAGCTGCGGGACGGGCGCCTCCGCGCTGTCGACCGTGTACAGCGGGGGCTCGTCGTCGGACAGTTCGAGCCTGACCCGGGTGACGAGGCCCTCCGGCGTCGCCGCCCAGTAGGCGCTCGGGCACGCCTCCTCGGCGGGGAACAGGACGGTCGTCCCGGCGGCCCCCGCGAACCTCGCGGCGAGCTCCGGCTCCGGCGGCTGATCGGCGACCTGGTCCTGGGCGTAGAGGTCCAGCGACCGGGCCAGGTCGCCGGAGACCGCTTCGTACGTGCACAGGACGGGGGCGGCCCAGTTCCGCAGTTCGGCGTCGGCGGCGGCCTCGGCGACGTCGACGTCGCCGACCGCCACGCCGAAGCACCGGGCCAGTGCGGCGGCCGTCGTCTCGGTGGCGAGGGCGTCGACGGTGATCAGGTTGTAGCTCGTGGGCACGGCCCGGTCGGCTCCTCGTCAGCTCTGCGGGCGCTGCCCGAGCGCGATGTCCGTGTCCGTGCCGCCCCATCCCTCGGGGCTCCGCCAGATGACGTGGACGCCGAAGACGTCGCGGACGGTGTCCGCCGACCAGTCCTCGGCCGGGGGTTCGGAGAGGACCAGGTAGAGGCCGTCGGCACGCGGGGTCAGGGTGTGGTTGATCTCCAGCAGGCGGGTGGCGCCCGAGCGGAGGTCCGCGTACGCCGAGCGGCCGGCGCCCAACGCCTCGTAGAGGAAGAGTCCTCGGCCGGTGACGCAGCTGACGTCGACGAGGGGCGAGTCGGTCGGCTGGAGGTCGGCCCAGAGGAGGTCCGACTTCAGGGCGTGGCGGACCGCCTCGTGCTTCTTGCACGTCCGGTCGGCTCCGGCCGATGCTTCCAGCGCGCGCAGGAAGCCGTCCTTCGTGGTCGAGGCCGGCGCGGTCGTGTCTTCCGCGAGGGTCATCTGCTCTACGTCCTTCTGCTCGAGCTGCGGTGGGGCGGGGGCGGCGGCTTCGGTGGTCGTGGTGTCGTCGAGGTCCGGGGCCGGTACCGGAGCCGGTTCCGTGTCGGCGGCGAGGCGGTCCTGGAGCGCCCGGCGCGCCCGGGCCAGGGTGTCCGTCCAGCCCGAGGCCGTCAGGTGTTCCCGGAGCCGGCCGGGGTCCAAAGTGCGCTCCTTGAGCGCACGGTTGGTGCTCGCGGTGAGGTCGCGCAGAACGCTCAGCCGGTCCCGGTCCGGGGAGCCGAACAGGTGGAGCACGTCGACCCAGTCGGCCTGGTCCCTGCGCAGGACCCGGTTGGCCATCCCCTGCAGCTCGGAGAGCCTGCCGCGGGCGTCGGGAACCTCCCCGTCGTTCTCGGTCAGCTCGCGGAGCACGTCCAGCGCCGCGATGTAACGGCCCGCCATCCTCGGCGAGACGGGCGACCGGCCCCGCTGGTCGGAGGTGAGGACCGTCTGGTTGGTCTCGTTGGCGAACACCCAGCAGTCCAGCTTCTCGCCCCGCTTCGGGGGGACCGATCCGTGGCGGACGGTGAGGACCAGGGGCCGGTCGAAGCCGGGGGTGAGGGCCTTGACCTTGTAGCGGCCGCCCGGGGCCCGGTCCACGACCTCGACCCGCACGTCGGCCCCGATCCGGGGAAGTCGGGTCACGGCTACCTCCTCCGCGTCCACATACGCCTCCGCCTGCGCCTGCGCCTGCGCCCCCGCCTCTGCCTCCGCCTCTGCCTCTGCCTCTGCCTCTGCCTCTGCCTCTGCCTGCACCGTGACCGTGGCCTCGGGGGCCGGCGCCGCGGAACCGCCCCCGGGGCGCGTCAGTACGTCCGGCAGCGGGCTGGTGTGCAGGACGGTCAGGCTCTGGGTGCTGCGGGTCAGGGCCACGTACAGCTGTCGCAGGCCCGCGGGACCGCGGTCGGCGATGGTGGCGGGCTCGACGACCAGGACGTGGTCGTACTCCATGCCCTTGGCCTGGGTGGCGGCCAGGACGGACACCGCGGCACGGTGTTGGGCGCCGATGTCCCCGCCGCCGTCGACCCTGCGACTGATCGCGTCGAGCCAGTCCGAGTCGTCGGGGACGATGACGGCCACCGAGCGGAGGGTGTTCCCGTCGCTGGTGCCGACGAGGCGCGCCACGTGGGCGACGGTGTCGTCGAGGAGCTTCCACGGCTCGGTCTCCACCGTCCGTACGGCGTCCTCGCCCGCCTCGCGCACGGCCTGCGGGTAGGGCAGGGTCGGTGCGATCTCCTGGGCCAGGGGGGCGACGAACTCCATGATCTCGGCGGGCACGCGATAGCTGGTGTGGAGCTCGGCCACCCGCCAGTCACCGTGGTCGGAGAGGACCGCGCCGAGGCGGTCCCAGCTCGCCGGGACGTGGGGGCCCGTCGCCTGCGCGAGGTCACCCAGGACGGTCATGGAACCGCCCACGGCGCAGCGCCGCCGCAGGGCACGGGCCTGCATGGGCGTGAGGTCCTGTGCCTCGTCGGCGACGATGTGCCCGTAGCGGCCCGGGGTCTCCCCGGTGATGAGGACCCGGAGCTCTTCGAGGCAGACGTGGTCGTCGAGCGTCCAGGGATCGGCGTCGGCACTGGCGGCACGGGGCCGCAGCAGGGCCGCCTGCTCGCCCTCGTCGAGGATCCCGTCGGCGCAGGCGTGCAGGAGGTCGGGCGAGTCGTAGAGGGTGCGCAGGGCCTCCCTCGCGCCCGGGGACGGCCAGACCCGTTCGATGAGGCGCTCGACCCGGCGGTTGCGCTCCAGGTCGCGGCGGATCGTACCGCCCTGCCCGCGCCGCGGTGCGATGTCGGAGAGTTCCTGGAGGAGGCGGTCGACGAGCAGGCCGCGGAAGCGGTCGCGGCGCTCCCGGTGGGGGCTGTCGCCCTCGTGTGCCTGGTCGAGGAGGGCGAGGACCTCGGACCGCGGTACGCGCAGGGTCGTACTGCCGGCGGGGACGACGATCGCGGGCTCGTCGCCTTCGAAGGAGGGCGCGACGACGAGGTCGTCGAGTGCTTCGGGGTGGTAGTCGCTCTCCACGCGGCGGCGCAGGACGGCCGCCATGCGCTCGTCGGACTTCACGAGCCGCGCCCGCGCGGAGTCCGCGCCGAGCGTCTCGCCGTCCCAGAGGCGGTTGAGTTGGACGGCGTTGACGTCGCGGGTGCCGAGGGTGGGCAGGACCTGGCCGACGTAGTCGAGGAACCGCTGGTGGGGGCCGATCACCAGGATGTCCTGGGCCTTGAAGTGGTCGTTGTTGACGAGCCAGGTCACGCGGTGCAGACCGACCGCGGACTTGCCGGTGCCCGGGCCGCCCTGCACGACGAGTATGTCGGAGGGAGAACCGGTGACCAGCTCCATCTGGTCGCGCCGGATCGTCTCGACGATGTCGCGCATGCGGCCGCTGCGCGACCGCTGGAGCTCGCGCAGCAGGAAGTCGTCCGGCTGGAGGGTCTTTCGGCGCTGCCGACGGACGATGTCGCCGGGGGTCGGGGACGGCCGCACCTGCGGATCGGTCGCGGGATCGACGGCGGGTACGGGGTCGGTCGCGGGTACGGGGTCGGTCGCGGGAGCCGGTACCGGTGCCTGAGCGGCGGCCGGCGCGCCGATGTCGTCGAAATAGCCCTCCACGATCCGCTGGACGCAGCGCAGTTGGCGCCGCAGCGTCACCTCACCGGGACTTTCGGGCCTGGCGTCCAACCACTTCCTCGCCAGGGGGCTGGTCCACTGCAGGACCACCGGCTGCTTCGAGGCGTCCCACACGACCCGCCGTCCGACGTACCAGGGGCGGGGTTCCGTACCGGGCTCCTCCGGCACGTCGCCCCGGGCGAACACCAGGGCCTCGTCGCCGAGTCCTCCGTACGAGGCGGCGCGCGCCTCCGCCTCGATCCGGTTGGCGATCGCGTCCTTGCCGCTCGCCGAGGCCGTGGCAGCCGACGTTCCGCTCATCTCGGCGAGTCGCGCGGTGTAGCAGTCGTACGCGCGGTCGACGGCGCGCTGCTCGACGGCGAGGTTCTCGCCCCGAGTGGTGGTGCTCATGTGCGTCCTCCCTGCGGCGTCGAAGGGACGCCGCTACGGGCCTGCGCCCGTACCCCGCTGAAACAACTACCAGAGACGGAGTGGTGACGAACACTCAGTACATGAGTTCTAGATCCGAGCCTCAGCGCCAATGCACCGAGGGAGCGCGCAGCGCGAGCGCGGCGGCGTAGCCCGCGGGGGCCGGCAGGTCGGTGAGGGACCAGTGCGGGCGGACGGAACCGGCGTCCGGGCCCGTCCCCAGGTAGTTCAGGTGGCCCTCGTGCCCCAGTCCTGCTCCGGTGCCCTTGAGGTGGGCCTCCTTGCGCGCCCACAGGCGGGCGAACGCCGCAGGGCGACCGGCCTCGGGGAGCGCGGCGAGTTCGGCGCTCTCGTCGGGGTGGAAGAACTCCTCGCCCTGCGCGACCACCCGCGCCGCCGGCAGGGCCTCGACGTCCACCCCGACCGGTGTGGCCGCGCAGGCCACGTAGACCGCATCGCGGCTGTGCGACAGGGAGAAATGGGCGCGGCCGCCCACGAGGACCGGCCGCCCGTCCGGGCCGCCGCACTCGGGGCAGGCGTCGCGGGTCATCACCAGATCGCGCGGCGCGGTGTCGAGGAGGGCGCCGAGCAGCAGTCTCAGCGTCACGTGCGCGACCAGGTAGGAGCCTCGGTCCTGGGGGCGCGCGAACCGGTCGGCGCGCTCGCGCTCGGCCGCGTCGAGCACATCGGGGGCGAGGCGCTCCGCGAACGGGGCCTGCGTCGCGGCGTCCACGAACCGCACCAGCGCCTCGCCGCGAGCGGGCAGCCGCTGCGCCCCGACCGGCCGGTCGAGCCGCAGCACGATGGAGCCGAGGCCAGCAGGTGTGATCATCCGGAAATCCTATCCAATGGCTTCTTTGGTTCCCTGTGGTTCGGGGCGCGGACGCCGAGGTGCCTCGGACTCAGTCCTGTGACGACCCGCTGTCAGTGGGCCGGACCGGGCGGCGCCGGCGCCGGCGCCGGGCCAGCACGTAGGCCCCCGCTGCGGCCAGTACGGGAGCCGCGCCGCCGACCAGCCAGGGAGTCCGCCCCTCGGCCAGGTGCAACCGGCCGTCCCGACAGGAGGCGCGGGTCGCGTCATCGATCGGGGCCACCCGGTAGCGGGCCCAGACCTTGTCCTTGCCCACCCAGCGGACCTCGTACAGACCCGGCTCGGCATCGCAGCGGATCGTCGCGGTCCCCGTCACGGTCGCCTTGGCCCCGCGCATGACGGGCCGGTCGGTGAAGCCCCGCGAGGTCAGGCGCTCGCCGTTGCCCATCAGCGTTTCCGTCGGCGTCACCTTTTCACCGGGCTGGAACGTCCTCACGTCCCAGGGCGAATGCGGCCAGTCGGAATCAGCGGGATACTGCTCCTCGACCTGCTCCGGGGGAAGGGCAGCGACCTTCCCGGGGCAGGCCGCACGTTCGGCCTCGTCGATGTCCACTACCTTGACGGTCACCCAGAAAGCGGGATCTACGGGCTCGCCTTCGGGCCTGGGCATCGCCCTCTCGACCGGGTAGACGCCCGGCGGGGTGTCACACGCCACGGTGGCCTCGGCGGTGATGACCGGATGGTGCATCTTCAGCGTCGCTTGCCGGATGAAGATCTTGGAGGTCACCGAGTCCCCGATCCACCCCAGCAGGTGCGGGGGTGACCTGAACGTGAGGCGTTCACCGGGACGCGCGGTCAGTTCATCCCCGTCGGACAGCGGGGCGGGCGGATCCGCGGCCTGCGTCGCGAAGGCACTCGCCGCGGGCGTCATCATCAGCATCAGCGCCAACACGGTGGCCCCGCCGACCCTCATTCCCGCAGCACGCATGCGTCCCCCTCTTTCGTATCGTTCAGATCCAGTCGGCCCGGCCGCCGCCAAGGCGAATCACTGCCAGCGCAAGAACGAACCAGGCCGTAGAGGAAGCAGCAACGATCAAGGCGACGACCGTCACCCCCAGGCCCGCATGAGCGGCGGGAAGGTCTGTACGCAGCGCCTCGCGCAGGGAACGGCTCGCTTCTTTGATGTCCCGGCGGTACGAAGAAGGAGCCGAACCTCCGCCGTCCTCCGGCTCGGCATTGCGCTCCACGGGTAGCCCCCCTGCATCCCGTCGCAGCACGAGCAGCCTATACCGCACCATGATCACGCCCAGCGTCGACTTTCCGCCAAATCCCCCCGGCGGGTAGGGCGCCGACCACCGCCGATTTAGGGGACGGGCAGCCCGGACCGAATAGGGGCATGCGCCGGGCAGCCGATCACGCGCACCTAAGGCGAGCGGGACAATCACTCGCCGGCACGGTCAGCCACCCATCGTTACGGCAAGAAAGATGCATACGAGCATGGCCACGCTGCAGATGTCAGCCACCCATGCTCGCGTGTAGCGCCGGACAACAGGAGACTTTCCCCTCAGATCTCGCCGCTCCGAGCGTCTGGCGTTGATCTGAGCCACAGCCCGGTCCGTGGAGCCGACGAAGTGGTCGATGAGAGAGCCTGCAAATCCGAAGGCTCCGATTTCGACGGCCTGCGTCGTGGTGACGGTCAAGGTTCCACCGTCGTCGGATTCGACCTTGACCACATATCGGTAGGGAACGTCATGGGTGAACACCGGATTCACCACGGACACCCCCTTCTCGTCGAGCACGATGCACGATCCGGCGATCCTCCGGATGAACGCTATCCCGCCCAGCATTGCGGCCATGACACTGAGCGCGTCCTCGTCGGGCCCGCTCTCCGCCATGCTCACCCAAGCCACCAGGGCAAACGCCCCGAGCAACGTGGTGAAGAACAGCGACATGACGACAAAGGACTTCCGCCGCAGGACGGTCCGACGCTCAGGCACGACTACGCCCCTCCTGGGCTCATCCTTCCCGCCAGGTTTCCCCTGGCGGGGCATTGCCGTCCTACCGTCACAGCCGTTCCACCCAGAGGCCGCATCAGAATGCGGCGAGAACCGGGTTGCGGAGCATGGCACCAAGCCCCGCCATCTCCACGAAAGCAATTGCACCAAACACCCTCATGCCAACCCTGCCCATATTCCAGGTTGAAGTCTCCTTCTGCGCAAGCACTTCGATGCTTCCGCATCCCGCAGCCTCCGCTATGACATTTCCTTACGCCTGGCGGTGCCGCCCGTCTTCATGAGAATTCCGGCCACGGAGAAAGCTGTCCCCCACCCGATCATTGCAAGGGTGAGATCCTCCGCGAATTCAGAGTCAGCGACACCGAGCCCCACCCATGCCCACGCCAACAACAGGGCTATCAGTCCGGTGGCGAGCGGCGCGATGAACGCACGGCCGTCGTTCGCCGACGTGCGCGGTCGGCGTGTCCTGTTGATGGCCAGCGCAAAAAACGGAGCACCCACGACGGCAACGGCAGCGCTCAGCCAAGGCTGCCCAACCCACATGGCGGCGGCCGTAGTGAAGCACGCCCACACAAGCAGCCCGATGGTGATGAAGTGCTGCCGAACTAACCGATCAACCGACATGCGATTTACCGCCTTTCGACCGAATTCTCCACCGTTTCAGAAACGGCTGCCGTTGCGAATGGCAGGGGAAGCCATCGTCGAGACCCTCCGGTAAGGAGCCGTGGCCGACGCGCCCCCCATAAGCATTCCTGCCTTGCCAACGGCAAGATCCGTTGGTGCATTTGTACATGGCGCTCCGGCACTCCGGGAGGGCTTTACCAGTCGGATCCCCGCTCCGTGACGTCAACGACCATCAGCGGGGCGCATTCGCGGGCTCCGAGGTGGATGAGGCCGGTGCTCTTGTCCTGCGGGCCTCCGACGAAGCCGCGTTCGGCGGGCCGCGCGGCCGGCCCGGCGCCGCGGTCCTCGCCGGACGGCTTGGCCGCGAGGCGCTGGACCTGGAGGGTCGTGGCGTGTCGGTCGGCGCGGCCGGTACCACGTCGCCCTGCCCGCTACTCGCTGCTCGCGATGTCTTTGATCCTGGTCGGAGTTCCCTCCGGGGCGAACGAGTGGTGGAAGGTGAAGGCGTGCGGCGCGGGGCGGTGGTCGTGGAGGTGTTCCAGCTTGGAAACCCCGTCCTGCCAGGTGGGTATCACGCCGTCGGGGACCCACCAGCACACGTAGTTCGGGTGTCCCGCCCTCTCGAACCAGTCGTAACGCCTGTTCAGCGCCTCGCGGTGCAGACCGGTGTAGATGGCGTCGAAGGCGGAGCGCAGGTCGGTCCAGAGCGAGAGGGTCGCGGCCAGGGCGGTGGTTTCCACCGTACGGCCCTTGCCGTACCAGGTCGGTACGGCGAACTCTCCCCATGCACCCCAGTCCGCCTCGAAGAGCAGGCCCCGGTCACCTTCTGCCGCTTCCGCACGGGCGAGGTACCCGGGGTGCTGACTGATCTTCCGGTAGACGGCCTCACCCATGTCGTAGAACTCGTGCGTGAGCGGTGTGGGATCGACGAGGGGTGACTTCAGGACGCCGAATGTGTACAGAGCAAGATGGGGCATGGTCTCTCCTGGTTGGGGGTGTCCAGTGCGGACCCGGTGGGCGGCTCACGCATGGGGCGAGCGTTCGTGGGCGTGACCGATTCATCCCGTCGCGGGTGGCTCTCGGCCTGGAGGAAGCCCTGCGCGACCGTGTGCGATCACCGAAGACCAGGTGAAGGTAGCTGCCTCTGCGACCCCTGTCGAAGTTGCGTTTTTCCTGTCCAAGTGGCCTTGTGCGCAGAGTCCTTGCGGGAGCCGGGGCAGTGGCGGCGTTCTCCATCGGAGTCACTCACCGATCAAGGCTGTCGGTATGCCTGACGGGCAGGAGAGAAGGCCAAGCTGCCGGGCGGCAGCGCCTACGAGCCGATCCGGCCCCTCCCTCCAGCCGGAGGGTGGTCAGATGAGGCCGGTACCTGATCCGCATCTCCACGGTCAAAAACAGGCTCGGTACGCGGTACTTGGGATTGGCGGGCTCTTGCGCTTGTTGCGAGGCCCGGTGATCCGCGCACGGCGCGCGGGCCGCGCCCCGGCGCTCACCGTGGCGGCGGTGCTGCTCGGCGCGCTCGCCGCCGGGTGCTCCGGGGCGTCCGGCGGTAGCGGCAGGGACGGCGGACGCTCGGCGGCCGGCGAGGCGACACCGGCCACGCCGCTCGCGCGCCCGGGGCTGCCGGAACCGGATTCGCTTCCCAAGGTCCGGGAGGGGCAGGTGTGCGCTCCCCTGCGGGGGCGACCTGAACTGGCTCGAGGTCGCGGTGGCGCAGATCGACGAGCGGAGCAGCCGCGTCTACCTGAGAGGGGTCGACCGACGCCCGTACGAAGCCACGGTGCGGTCTGACGGCCGGCCGTCCGAGGAGACAGCGGCGTTGCAGGCGCGCGCCAACCCGATCGAGCGGCAACGATCAAGGTGGAACTCCCAGGTCACGACCGTGCCCTCGCCCCAGAGCCGCGCCTGCGGCAATCCGTGCGACCACTCCCAGCACGATCCGCTAGGCTGTCAGCGGTCAGTCGGCTACCAGGCGTGTGCCAGGGAAAGTGTCCGCGAGGGGCAGCTCCACCCGGGCGGGCGCACGTCATCTGACCTGCACGCTTGTCGAAGCGGCTCGGGTGATCCCTCTGGGGTTTCCGGCAACGTTTCCGACAAGCCCCCGCCTTCGTGGGGCTTGACGGAAACCCTAAAAGCCCAGGTCAGAGGCTTACCGCGGAAGCTGCCGAAAACGCTCCGCTCCCCTTCTCGGAACGCTCGGCCCATCGCTGCAGCTCAGAGGCCTATCGACGACATCGTCGACACCCAGCTCACCGGATGGCCGAGACGGCCCTGTCAGCCCGTCTCGGTCATCCGCCATTCAGGGCACCAGGGGCAGGGCGCGCCGAGGCTCCGCGGCGGCCCGCCGGCCGCCGCCGTCGACCTGGTCGGGGCCATCGGCCGCAGCATGCTGGCCCAGCTCCTGCCGGAAGGCGGGTCCGCACCAAAGACCGCATCGTCAAACGAGCGATCTCCAAGTACAACGCACCTGGACCCGCCATCGACCGGACCACCTACAAGGCCACCATCAACATGTTCACAACCGACCCTTGACTCACCCAGCCCCGCCTCGACTGAACGGCGTTGGTACTAGCAGCCTCTCCGTCGGCGCGGGCCAGGGCGTCGGTTCACTGCTGATGCGGACGGCCCGATCGCGTCGGCTGGAGCGCGTTGGCGAACACGTAGTCGCCAACGTTGGTGCCGATCTCCCTCCCGTCCTCGGCGTCCCAGCGGAAGTGCACGCCCAGCCACATTCGACTGAACTCGCCCTCCTCGGCAACCTGGCTGAAGCTGTTCATCCGGCGGAACCGCTCGAGGGTGTGCGGGTCCTCGGACTGCGCGGTGAACGAGGCTTCGTCACGGCCGAAGAAGTTCTGCATCGCGACTGCCCACGCACCGGTGAAGTTGGCGTGCCCGGAGGTCCAGGCGATGAAGCACGGGGTCCACGGCGTTCCCGCCCGGTCCGCGCTGAGGGGCTGCCAGTTCGCGTTCTCTCCGCCCAGCGCCTGGATCGCGGACACCGGACGCCATTCGTTGATTGGGCCGTCGAACTTGCTGTCCCAGGCCGCGATCCCGGCGTCCGCCAGGGTCAGCGCCGACAGTGCGAACAAGCGGGTCGTCTCGTACGTGTCGAGCTCGAACTTCTTGGCGACCGTCCCGGTCAGCTGGAGCAGCTGCCCCGGGGGGTGGTAGGTGCCGTTCAGGTCGTGGTCCCAGAACCAGCCGATGACGGTCTGTTCGCGGGTGCGCTCGGTGGAGTCGACGGCACCCACGCGTCGCACCTCGTCGACCTGGCGCGCGTACTCCGGGCTGTTCACCAGCTCGTCGTAGGAAGTGAAGCCGCGCAGGCTGGGAGGCCGGAACTGCGAACCGGAGCGGAGCACGAACGGCTTCACCTTGCCCCAGTTCGGGGTCACCGCGTCGCCAGGTTCCTGGCAGGCCCCTTCGTCAGCCGTCGCCTCTTCGCCCGTCGGCCGCCAGGCTCCGGGTGTGGTGGTGTCGCCGTCGTAGAGCTCCGGGTTGTGCGAACCGTCGTCCGCCCGGGCCTTGTTGATCTGCCTCACCACGCGGTCGACCACGAGGCGGTCGAGGGGGTCGGGGGCGCGGGGGGAGCGGCCGGTCCGGGCCTCGTACCGGGCGTCGATGAAGGCCCGGTCGCCCGGGTACAGCTCGGAGAGCATCCGGTACGCCGTGCGGTCGATCAGCCGCTCCTCTTCGTCCGCGCGCGGCTCCGACGAGTCGGTGGCGTACTTGAGCGGCCGGTTGAGGTACGGCTCGTACTTCATCGTTCCGTACGTGTTCTGGTAGGCGCTCTCGGCGTTGTAGATGGCCGCGAAGACCATGGCTCCGGATCGGGAGAGTTTGCCGGGCGAGGCGTCCCAACCCCGCGCATTGCGGAACGTCTGAAGCAGGACCTTGTTCCAGTACTGCGTCGGATCGCCCTTGCTCTCCGGCCCGGCGGCGGCCTGCGGCGCAGCGGCCGCCACCGGACTCAGCCCGGCAAGCAGGGCACCGGCCACGACGACGGCCCGGAGCCGTCCCAGGCGCCTGCCGGCGCGGGACTTCGAGCGCGGGAGCGCGGACTTCGCGGCCGACTGACGGCCATGTTCGGGCATGGAGGGCACGGCGTTCCTTTCGACGTCGCTGATCAACGGTGAAAGAGTAATGTCGGAAATACAGAGATTTAGGTGAACCGCGCCGATATGGCGATGCTCTTGCATTCATTGGCATGTACACGGAAATGCTCATCCGATCGCGGTTGCGACTGGTGGGCAGTGCACCAACTGGCAACGAACTGGCGCAACTTCCCAAGCGCATGCCGCTGCCGCCGTTGGAAGACTGTGCCGCTCGCTCAGGCCCTCGGCCCCTCCCCGCTGCGGACCAGCCGCACGCCTTGGCCAACAAATCAGGCAACGGGGCCCGCCCGTCCAAGCCGTGCGGGACCCGTTCACCACCCGGCGGAGGCCGTCGACGCGGCTGCGCCCCCTCACCGGTCGGGGGAGGGGGCGCAGGCCCTGCTCGTTCATCAGGACGCGGGCGGAATGCTCTGCTCGTACTTGAAGACGTTGTGCGGGTCGTACTCCGCCTTGATCGTGCGCAGTCGGTCGAAGTTGGATCCCCAGTAGGCGGTCTCCCAGTCCTGCATGCCCACGTTCGGCACGTTGACGTAGGCGCCGTCCACGTAGGGACGCAGGGCCAGGCTGAATTCGGCGATCCAGGCCTGGGCCTGCGGGGTGAGCGGGTCGCAGACACCCGGCTCTTCGGAGCGGGTGCCCCAGCCGGCACCGGGCTCGGAGTAGAAGAGCGCGTCGCGGTGCGGGAACGCAGTGCCGCCACGGGGGCTCTTCCTGACCGCCCCGCCGAACGCCTGCGTGAAGAAGTTGCTGTCGTCCGTGGGTGCGTCCTGCATGAACGAGACGATCACATCGATCGCCTTGCTCGGGAAGGGCTTTCTGGTGAACTGGGAGTAGAACTTCCAGTTCGCGGGTTCGTCCGCGGTCGGGATCTGGAAGCCGGCGTACACGTCGCCCCAGTTCCCCACCTGCACCGCCACTTGCGGGCTGTCGATCGACAGGAGCGGCTCCAGCAGCTTCTTCGCCTCCGCGGGTGTTCCTTCCGCGAGGACCCCAAACAGGAGAATCTGGTTCCGATGGATTTCGAGTTGGGTGCCGAGGCGGTCGTCGATGTACGGCGCAGTGCGCTGATAGGTGTCGAAGATCCTGCGCAGGTCGCCGATTCCGTTCCAAGTGGCCTGTACGTACGTGACGCTCTTCAGCGGGGCCACTTTGTAGGTGAGTGAGGTGACGATCCCGAAGTTGCCGTTGCCGGCTCCGCGCAGCGCCCAGAGCAGGTCCTGGTTGTGGTGCAGGTCGACCTTGACCACCTTGGCGCACTCGTCGCCGTCCGCAACCACGATCTCAGCACCGATCAGGCTGTCGCAGGCCATGCCGAGCCAGCGGGTGAGGAAGCCGAAACCGCCGCCGAGTGTCGCCCCGGACAGGCCCACGGTGCCTTCGGTCCCCGTCGTCACCGCGAAATTCTGCTCCGCGAGCGTGGTCACCGCTTCCAGCTGGCTGAGTCCGGCGCCGACCGTCGCGATACGGGCGGAGCTGTCGATGTGGACCGACTTCAGCTCGCTGATGTCGATCACGAGACCGTTGTCGACGTTCGACCAGCCCTCAAGGCTGTGGCGGCCGCTCCGGACCCGTACCGCGACGTCGTTCTGCCGGGACCACGTCAGGGCGTTGACCACGTCCTGGGCGTTCTGGGCGAAGACGATGACCAGCGGGTAGTGGGAGAAGAGCTGGTCCCATCCGAGGCGGGCTTCCGTGTACCCGGCGTTGTCGGGGCGGACGATGCGGCCGGTCAGCTTCGCCGGCGGGCACTTCGTGTGCTTGGGGGGCTCGCTCACGGCGCTCGCACCGTGGGCCTCCGCCGTCGTGACGCCTTGCGCGACGACCGCGCCGGCACCGGCGACCGCGGTCGCCTTGAGTAGTTTGCGACGGGAAAAGTCATTCATAATCCGTCTTTTTCCTCTCGGCCGCCGGTAGGCGCGAATAATTCCCTTACGGGCGATTTCGGTGATGTGGACAGTAGCAAGGACGTCTGCTGTGGGCTGCGTCGACACACTCGCGATATCGGCTGTAGGGGCTGACGCCGTAGCTCCGCAGCGCGAACCCGATGTGCTTGGCTGGTGATACGGCAGCAATACCGGGCCGTGGATGGGCTGCAGTTCCTCCGGAACCCCCGGGGGTGGGCCCACGCGTAGGTGATTTGAGTATCAGCTACTCATTCTTAATATTCCGTGAAGGGCATAGCGTTTCGGCCGAATGCAGGATGAACTGCCCTCGACCGCGCGGCGGCCGTCGTCGGTTACAACTGGCAGGGCGATCCCCGTTACACGGACGGAGGCCCCGCCGATGCCTGAGGACATTTTCGGCGCACGCTGCCCGAGCGATCGCGCCCGAAGCGCAAGCATCAGCTCGCGGACCGTGACCAGCGCACCCCCGTCGCGGGGTCCCCGGTGACATCGCCAAGTCCGGAGCCGCCCCGAACGCCGACAGCTGATCGCCGGTGATGCCACCGCCCCCAAGGCCTCCTCCAAAGCTCGCAGGGAGATGCCCGCTGATCCGGTCACCGGAGAGATCCGCAACCACCGTGTAGACCCCGCAGCCCGCACGTACAACGAGAACGGCGAGAAGGCGAAGAAGAAGGTCGCGGTACGAAGTGGTTCTTCGCCTCAGGCCGTGACGACGGATTCTGGACTCGCGTGATCCTCTCCTTCTCGCACGTCGCCAGTGGTGAGTACGAGGACGAAGCGGCGTTCGCGGTACAGGAGTTCACCGCCCTCAAGAGCGCCCTTCCGCACTTTATGGGCATCGTCTACGTCGGGGCCTTCCGGGCGTCCACCGGGATGCCCTCGCGCGCCTCGGCCTCCTCGCCGTAAACAAGCAGCACGGGGCGCTCACCCCGGCCTTCTACGAGGAGATCAAGACCTGCCGGAGCGGCCACGAGCTGTGGTGCAACGACGGCCGCATCGCCGAAAGCATCCGCCTCGACGACGCTCCGAGTCGGTCCACAGCCAGTTCGACCTCAGCCTCTGGAACCGCCGCATGATCGCCTACGGCGTCGAACGCCAGAAGCTGTTCGTCCTCGGCTTCGCCCTCTCCCAGAACGTCACCAGCCACCGGCTCCACCTCAGCAAGGCCGCATAGACCGAGATCCACAGACCCCCGCAGACACCGCGACGGCCGTGCCCACAGAGGGCACGGCCGTCCTTCGCGGCCCGGACTCACGGACGACCAGAGCCACTCCGGACGCGAAACGGACATCCAGAAGCACCTCGACACCAACGCCCCCACCTCCCCGACAGGGGCGCCCTGCACCCGACGGCACCGAAACGCGCAGGTCACAGGCCCCGAGATGGACGTGGCCGAGGCGCACAGCAATCGAGGCGACCTCGGCCAGCCTGATCCGCTAGGCTGTCAGCGGTCAGTCGGCTACCAGGCGTGTGCCCGGGAAAGTGTCCGCGAGGATGCTGCCCGATCCGCGTACGCACGCAAGCTGACCAGGACGTTTGTCCGTCCGAGTCGGGCGGCCCCAGCGGGGTTTCCGACAAGGTTCGCGACAAGCCCCCGCCTTCGTGGGGCTTGACGGAAACCCGAGAAGCCCAGGTCAGAGGCCTACTGCGGAAGCTGTCGAAAACGCTCCGCTCCCCTTCTCGGAACGCTCTGCCCATCACTGCAGCTCAGAGCCCTATCGCCAACACGGTCGACACACAGCTCACCGGATGGCCGAGACGGCCCTGTCAGCCCGTCTCGGTCATCCGCCATTCAGGGCACCAGGAACAGGGCGCGTCGAGGTTCCGATGCGGGCCGCCGGCCGCCGTCGCCGTCGCCGTCGACCATCCACCGAAGAGCATCGTGTTCATGTGTGAAAGCTGGCTCGCATTGCTCCTACCTCGCCTGTCCAAACATGATCAAATAGCGCCATGGTGTGGGACGAATGGGAAAAGGCCAAGGTAGATGTCGCCGGCGAGCGCCAGGTGTCGATGCGCCTCAACCAGGTGACCAGCGGACCTGGTGGCGGTCAGGCCGACCTGGTCGTACACCAGGATGACCTGGGCGAAGTGGGCCATGAGGCCTTCCTGCTGCATGGGCAGCTGCAGAAGCAGGCCGACATCGCCGGCGCCGGTGCCGACAACTCAGGAAACGGCTCCACGATGCAGGCCGCAGCGTCCTTGAAGACGGCCGGCTTCTCACTCGGCGGCGAGCTGGAGACCACGGTGTCCGTGTGGACCTCTCAGGTCAAGACAGTCCTGCAGGCGTGCGCCCACATCTCGAACCACCTGGACTACTCCAAGAAGGCGCACGCCGCGGACGACGAGGCCATCGCAGCCTCGCTCCGCAACCGCGACGGCTCGGCCGTGTCCGTCTCCCGCATCGACGAGTACCTCAAGTAGGGAGCACGGCATGGACTACTCGGACCTCATGGAACTGGACCTCACGAAGCTGGGATCCGCCGTTCAGGACTGGAAGCGGACGGCCGACGCTCTGCAGAGCCTGGGGGGACAGGCGCGCGACGGGGCAAAGGCCAAAGCCGAGAAGGCCCGCTGGGAAGGTGTGAACGCCGGTGTGACCCGCGCCTTCGTCGGCAAGACGGTCAAGGAGATAGAGGACCTCCACGCGGAGGCCAAGAGCATCTTCAGCGTCCTCCAGGACGCCCACTCCGAACTGGTGGCCATCCAGCAGCAGGCGAAGAACGTGACCGCCGACGCCAAGGAGGCAGGCTTCAACGTCCGTGTGGGGCACGGCGGAGCGGTGACGATCGAGGATGCCCTGGTCTGCGAGGTGGACGGTCCCGGCCAGCGCAAGCAGGACCTCATGCGCTGGTACGCCGACACCCTGAGCGGAGTGGTGAGCCATGCGGCCGAGGTCGATGCCGCTGCCGTACGCGCTTTGCGCGGCAGCCACGGCGCGGATCCGCACAACGCCGGCCATGCAACGTACACCTCCCTCGACCAGGAGATGCTCCCCCGAGCACTGAAACTGGCCGGGCTCGGCGAAGAGGCCAACACCAAGCAGCGGAAGGAGCTGCAACGGCTCTGGCAGTCACTCGGGCCCGAGACCCGGGCCCAGTTGTGGACCCGGCACCGAGACGACCTCCTTGCCGCCGGCCTGCTCCGGCCTCAGGTCAAGCAGGTCTCCGCGGACGACGGCGCCGGACCGTACGACGTCGAATCCCCGGGGCTGTCGGACTACTGGAAAGAGATCCAGGCCAACGGCATCTCGAACTCGGGCGACGCCATGGGCAAGACCGACGCCGCCCGGCACATGGACCACTATCTCAACGGCAGCGGCAGGACGCTCGATCTGGACGTCGACCGCATGCTCGCCGACGACCCGGCGATCCGGGACGCGGTGGCGCAGATCCGGGCCGCGGATCAGGACGAGTGGCGGCAACAGGCGCTGGAAGCCTTCGAGAAATCGGGCGGCAAGCCCGTCGCCATCCCCGTGGAATCCAGCAGTACGGGATACGAGCACGAAAAGGGGCCGGACGGCACGAACAACTGGTACCTGGCCGTAGGCAGCGGCATGACCAATACGACCGGGGTGGTCACCGCCGTCCCCGGACCCGACGGGAAACCTCAGGTCAGCATCGACTATCAGGTCAATGTGTGGGACCGCTACAACTGGGACGAAACGAAGGCCACGCCGATCGGGCCGACCACCGTCACCGACGCCGACATGGCCCGCATGCACACAACGGGACTGGCCAGGGAGTTCGACATGCGAGGAAGCAGCTCGGTACAACGGCACGACCTTTCGCCAGGAGGTTCCTGGCCCGCACCCGAGGACACCGGGCGGACCGGCACCCGCACGGACATCGGCCGTAATTCGGCCGCCCGGTGATCCGCGCACGACGCCCGGGCCGCTCGCCGGCGCTCGCAGTGGCAACGGTGCTGCTCGGCGCGCTGGCCGCCGGATGCTCCGGGGCTTCCGGCGGTAGCGGTAGGGAAGGCGGCCGTTCCGCAGACCAGGGGACGTCCGACTGGGTCGAGGGAGCCACCGCCGAGTCCATCGCCCGGACCCTGCACGTGGAGGTCCCCTCGACAGCGACCCAAACCGCGGCAGCGCACCGGAAGGGGTTCCAGGACGACGGATTGATCCTGTCTTTCGTCCTGCCTGCGGAAGCTGTGGAGCCCTTCCTCACCCAGCTGAAGCCGGAGCAGCCCCTCAGACTGCGCGAGCAGCCCTTCGCCGCGGAGGCAACACCGGCCACCCCGTTCGCGCGCCTGGGACTCCCGGAACCGGACGCGCTCCCCAAGGTCAGGGAAGGGCAGGTGTGCGCTCCCTGCAAGGGCGACCTCAACTGGCTCAAGGTCGCGGTGGCGCAGATCGACGAACGGAGCAGCCGCGTCTACCTGAGAGGGGTCGACTGACGCCCGCAAGAGCCGCGGTGCGGTCTGACGCCCAGCCGTCCGCGGAGACAGCGGTGTTGCAAGCACACGTCAACCCGGTCGCGCCCCGGCAGGGGGAGCCCGGTCCAGTCGGCCTTCGTCGCCAGGAGGCCGGCCCCCAGCCCATCAGAACCCCCCAGGCCTCGCGCCTGCGGCAATCCATGCGACCACTCCCAGCACAATCCAAGACAGCTCACATCACGCAAGCGATGTCTGGCACTCCTCGCACCGCCTGATCACCTGCCGTGTGATGTTTCCCTCGGTCGCGGTCGCCGGATAGCTACTGCTCAACCGGTGCCACAGCCCGGCCGGAGGTGTGGGGATCCATCCCCAGCGTGGGGCGGTCACCAGTTCCTCGGTCAGATGGGTGCAGGCCCCGGGAATGTGCGCGTACTGCGTCGGTGAGATCAGAATCGTGTCCGCAGGGAAACGTCGCCACTCCTGCCGGGGCGAGGTGATTGGGCGGGCTTTTGGCATGGATCCGTCGGGCGGGCACGCACAGCCCAGCCCAGCCCAGCTCAGCCCGATGATGAAGTCGCAGCGCTCGCAACGCCATTACTTCACGGCCCCCCACCCTCACGTCGTACCGGTGTCCACACGGTAGACGATCTTCCCGTCGAACTCCGCGAACCCCAACGACTTGTAGAAGGCACGCGCGCCGGGGTTGTTGCGGTCCGTCATCCACTCGACCCGGCTGCATCCGGGACGTGCTGAGGCCAGGGCGCGGAGCTCGTCCATGAGGCGGGCGCCGACGCCCTGGCGGCGAAGGGTGCCGCGGACATAGAGCTCTTTCAGAAACAGAGAGTGGGATGAGCCAGCCGCCGGCCAGAGGAACGAGTAGGCGGCCAGCCCGACGAGATCGCCAGCCTCGTCCTCGACCAAGAGAGCGGACGCCAATGGCGGGGAGCCGAAGAGCGCCTCCTCCACCTGGGAGCGGCGCTCCTCGAGCGGCTGGATCTCGGTCGATCCGTAGAACCGTTCGATCTCCTCGATCAGATCGGCCACTGCCACAGTGTCGCGCCTTTCGGCGGGGCGGATCGTCACGGTCATCCACATCTCCTGTCGCTCTTTCATCGCTTCACTCGTTCGTTTCAATACGTGATCCTGGCGTGGCGGCACGGCTCGTGGCTACGGGGGCGTCAGTGCCTGAGGAGCCCAGCCGTGCTGGCGCAGGGAGCCCTGAACATGCCGGATGAGGTACTCCAGATCCGCGCAGTAGACCGAGGGGTTTCGGTAGCCGCGGTCGGTGCTGAAGCGGTGCGGCAGATAGCCCCCACCGCACACCTCCACCAGAGGACAGCTCTGGCACTGATCGGCGAGCGCGGCCTTCCCGTTCTGCCGGTGCAGGAGCTTCGGATGGTGAAGGACCTCATTGAAGGACTGGCTGAAGACGTCGCGTCCCAGCCAGGAGGCGCCTTCCTCGACGGACCGCAGGGTGTCCACGCCCTCGATCGTGCCGTCCGACTCGATCACGATGCTCGTCGGCGGGGCCAGGCCGAGGGACTCCACCGAGCTGTGCACTCCGGAGCTCAGCGCCACGATGTCCTCCAGCATCCGCACACTGTGCCGCTGCTCCGGCCGGGCGAGCCAGGCGTCGTAGACGCGGCTCATCCACATCCCGTACTCGGGCACACTCGGGTCGTCGCGATGCGGCGGCTCGTCGTGCGTCCCGTGCGGCAGGCCGAAGTCGATCACAGGCGGCTCGAACGACGCCAGGTAGTCGTGGACCTCGACCGGGTCGTTGGCCAGGTCGACGACGGCGAGCAGCCCTGCGAACAGGTGCGGCCGGGACCGCAGGAGTTCGATGCCTCGTACGGCCGAGGCGGCACTCGATCGCGAGGTGTGCGTCAGCCGGTGCCGGTCATTCGCGGTCGGCGGTCCGTCGAGGCTGACGCCCACGACGACCGCGTACCGCTCGAAGAGGTCCAGCCACGGCTCTGTGAGGAGCGTCCCGTTGGTCTGAAGCTCGAAACGGACCGCCACACCGGCCGGAACACCCTCCCGTACGGCGCCGAGCAGGTCTGCCATGTGCCGGGGGCCGGTGAGCAACGGCTCACCGCCGTGCAGCACGACGTGCACGCTCCGCAGGCCGTGCACCGCTGCGTGCTCACCGATTCGCAGCCCAGCCGCCCGGGCCACGTCCGCACTCATCCGAGCAGGTAGGTGCCGCCACGCCTGGTCAGCGGAGTTGAAGACGTAGCAGTAGTCGCAGTCGATGTTGCAGCGATTGGCAACCTTGAGGATGAACGACCGAAAGGGGGCAACGTCCGCGCGCGGTGTCATCGAGCGGAACGGCTCAGAGAGGCCAGGTCCAGATCAGCGAAGCGTGGTGACCACCCTCGCCGGCGTGGTTTGACGCCGTCTGCTCGGCCGCCAGCCGCTGCCGTACGCGGACGGCGACACGATCCAGGACGGCCGAACCGTTGATGGACTCCGCGACACCGGGCGCCGGAGCATGCGGCACGGGAACGGGCGTACGTGACGGCATTCGACGCTCCTCGGGGCAGTGCAACGGCGATTGAGGCGGCAGACCAGCCCGCAAGGTAGCAGTGCCGCTACCCTCGGCGACATATCGAATCCGGCCACGTGCCCCGCTACTCGGCCTGCGACGCAATGATCCGCTCGACGACATCTGCCGCCCCGCCGATGCCCAACCGTCGGTACACATCGCGCGCTTCACGCAGCGCCCCTTCGCCCCGCGCCCGTTCGCCGGCCGTCCAGTCGCAACGGCCGATCCCCTCCAAAGCCCGTGCCTCTTCAAGCGGGCAGCGGATGTCGCGGGCCAGCCCCAGCGCCTGCTCGAAGAGTCCGCGGGCGGCAGCCCAGTCACCGGAGGAGTGCAGCAGCGTCCCCCAGTGGTTCAGGACCTCCGCCTCACCGCACCGGTCGCCGAGCTCTCGGAGGATGTCCAGACTCCGCCGGAACAACTCGACGGCACCGTCCCGCTCACCGGCGACCCCGCGCGCCGCACCCAGCTCGCCCAGCGAAGCGGCCTCGCCGCCACGGCTGCCGAGATCGCGGTACGAGTCCAGGGCGTCATCCAATGACCGGATCGCCTCGACGATGTTCCCATCCAGGCGGTCCAGTACCCCGAGGTAGCGAACGCTGTTCGTGCGGCCGAACCGTTCGCCGAGCTCGGTGAAGTACTCCAGCGCCTGGGTGTGAGCCTCCCGCGCTCCGGTGGGATCGCCGGTCAGGCGCCGTACGACTCCGAGCTCGTTGAGGGCGTATGCCTGGTGGACCCGGTCGTCGAGTTCCTGGTAGATGTCGAATGCCTCACGGTGGCGCTGCCCAGCCATCTGATACTCGCCCAGGAGACAGTGCACGATGCCAAGGTCCCGCAGTGAGTTGGCCTCCCCGTATTGGTCGCCCAGCTCCCGGTAGATCGCCAGCGCTTCGGTCTGTGCCGCCACCGCTGTGTCGAAGCGGCTGGTCTGGCGGCGCACCATGCCGAGGTCCGCGAGCGCGTTCGCCTGGCCGAGACGGTCGCCGACTTCCCGATAGAGCGCGAGGGCCTCGGTCTGCGCCTGGGCAGAGGCGTCGTTGTCCGCGGTCATGTACCAGACGATGCCCACCTGGTTCAGAGCGTCAGCCTTGCCTCGCGTCTCGCCGACCGCCTCGTACTCCGTCACCGCTTCGTTCAGCGCCTCGATGGCCTCGGGGTAGGCCGCCATGAAGCGCCGGACGACTCCGAGCTCGGCCAGCGCGTTGGCCAGCGCCCGCCGGTCGCCGGTGTGCCGGGCGGCCTCGGCGGCGGTCCGGTGGAGGCCAACGGCTTGGTCCCAGGGCCCGGCCTGCCGCAGGAAGGGCGCCATCGCCGCAGCCATGTGGATCACCAACTCGTGCAGCGCGAGGTCGTTTGCCCTTCGGATGCAGGCCAGGACGTTGGCCCGCTCGTCCTCCAGCCAGCCGAGAGCCGCCGTACGTGAATCGATGGGAGGGGTCTCGACCTGGGCGGCGCCATCCGGAGAATTCGGTGTAGAGGCGCCGTTGCGGGCAATGTGTCTGTTCGCGACAGCGAGGACGGCCAGGTAGTAGGAGCACACGCGCTGAACGGCATGAACAGGGGTCATGCTGCCTCCCTCGTCGGCGAGACCGCGGGCATAGTCGCGTAGGAGGTCGTGAAGCCGGAACCGGCTTCCCGGGTGTTCCTCGATCAGATGGGCGTCGTAGAGCGTGTCGAGTCCCTCGCGTGCCGCCGCCACCGAGACCGAGCCGAGCGCGGCCCCGGAGAAGGCATCGAGCTCGGTTCCAGGGTAGAGGCCGAGACACCGGAAGAAGTGCTGCCGCTCAGGTGTGAGGTCCTGGTAGGACAGGCTGAACGTCGCCGCGACCGCGCGCTCCCCAGCTCGGAGCTCTCCCAGCCGGTCCCCGGCGGTGACCAGACGCGCACGGAGATCCTCGGCGCTCCACGACGGGCGATGGCGCAGCCGCGCGGCGAGCAATGACACCCCCAGTGGCAGGTACCCGCACAGCTCCACCAACTGCTCGAGGACGGACCGATCGAGCGACTCCGCCGATCGCCCGCTGAGGCGTACGAACAGGTCGACCGCATGCTCCGCCGGCAACGCCTCCACTGGCAGGACCACCTCCTCGTACGCAGCCAACCGCTTCCGGCTCGTCACCAGCACGAGACAGTCGCTCCCGCCGGGGAGCAGGGGCTCCAGCTGGCGATAGCTGGACGCGTTGTCGAGGATGAGCAGTGCCTTCTTGTTCGCGAGCTGGCTCCGCCACATGGCCGCCCTCGCCTCGGTGACCGCACCCAGGTCGTCGCCGACAGGAATCCGCTGCGCTGGAACTCCGGTCGCTGCCAGCAACGATGCGAGCGCTTCCGTGGCCTGTACGGGGGGCCTTCCTGTTGTGTGCCCGTTGAGATTCACGAAGAGCTGGCCGTCCGGGAACTGCTCCGACAGCACATGTCCTGCGTGTACGGCGAACGTTGTCTTTCCGACTCCTGGCATTCCGTCGATCACATGCACAGGCAGCGCCTCGCCGCTCTCCTGCGAGTTCCGTACGGACCGCACCAGCGCCTCGAGCTCGGCGGTCCGGTCGGTGAACGCGGTGGTGTCGCGTGGCAGGGACCGCAGCACGAGGGCAGCACCCGGAGGCACCGCCCCTTCCTCTGGCTGGGGCGTCGGCGCAGCGCGGCGTTCCGGCGCCCCCGACTCCGACAGCGCGGCAAGCAGCACCGCCAGCCCGACCATGGCCCCGCCTAGCAAAGCAAACGAGAACCAGCCATGCCGCTGCAACCACCCCAGCCACCCGGGCCACTGCGACTCGGACACGGCGTTGGTGACGAGCCCCACGAGCATGGTCGTAACGGCTCCGCCGGCGGCCACGACGGCGACGGAAATCCCCCGCCGGAGCCTCATACGTGGGTCGTCTTGACGGAGCAGGGATTGGTCCGTTCGGGCTGGCCGCCTGTGGCGCGGCACAGCTTT
Source organism: Streptomyces sp. NPDC091682 (assembly GCF_044756625.1). Lineage (NCBI taxonomy): Bacteria > Bacillati > Actinomycetota > Actinomycetes > Kitasatosporales > Streptomycetaceae > Streptomyces > Streptomyces sp. NPDC091682. The sequence goes on from NZ_JBIVTH010000015.1 coordinate 149,234, forward strand.
CCAGCTGTAGCTCCGGTCACGAACGCAACCCCCGAATCCGACGCCCTATCGCGCATAAGCGGACCAGCTCTCACGGACCCTGGTCAAGGTCAGCTCCCCGCCACACACCGGCTCGTATCAGCCAACCTGTGCATGGCTTCTACGCCGGGCGCACCGACGCCCCTTTCACGGAGCTGGCCAGATGACCAGGTGAACGTGCTGCTGATCGCCAGCGGAGAGTGATCCTCGGCAATGGGTGTGTAGTCAGCCCTGGTAGCGTCGCCAAACGCTTGATCACGGGAGCCCCTGAGGGGCCACGGGGGCGAAGAGGGAGAGCGACATGCGTGTGGCCAGGTCGGTAGGCGGGGTCGTGTTGGCGGCAGTCCTGGTGGCGGGCTGTAGCGGCGGCAGCGGTGACAGCCGAGCCCAAGACAAGAACGGGATCCCTCAGCCGGGCCATAAGGCGAAGCCGCTTGCGGAGCTGAAGGTGCCGTCGGCCTACGACCCGGCCAAGGGCTGGGATGCAACCTTGAACTGGGTTCCAGGCGTGGTGCGGACGATTCCCGTGACTGCCGCACCGCGCTCGGGTGTGATTGCCATGATGCACGCCGCCTCCAACGGGTACACCGTCGAGGCGCGCGCCGCCGACACCGGTGAGGTCCGCTGGATCTCCGGGCCCTGGAACCCTCCCACGCCGATCAAGGGTGCGGAGGGCAACGCGGAATCCGGTCAGGCGGGGGAGATCCCGGACGTGATGGCGGTCGAGCAGGACGGGCACGAGTACGTGCTCGCCTACGCGCACGGAATGCGGGGCAAGGACTCTCTCCACGAGGGGGCTGAGGTGGTGCGGCTCGCCGTGTATGCCGCCGATGCCTCGGGCACCTCGGTCAAGCCGCTACGGGAGATCGACGTCCCCGTTTCGGCTGACCCCGGTGAAGTACGTGTGGGATTGACGGGTGGGCGGATCCTCGTCGCCTGGGGTGACGATGACGCCTTTCCCGGTTCGGCTGCAGCGGTGGACGTGGCGACCGGAAAGGTCGACGCGTACGAGAAGCCGAACGGCATGCTTTCTCAGTGCGCGACGACGGTGGCCTGCGCCAGCAGCCGCGTGATGGCGGCCACAGCAGACGGCCCGCTGGTAGGCATGGGTACCGGAGGCTTCGGCATTCCGGACCGCTGGTTCAGTGACGCCGTACGCCCGAGTGGCATCGAAGCGAAGACGGGCATTGTCGGCTCGTGGAATGGAGATGTGTACGGCGTCGCCGGTGGCCACATCCTCGCGGGCTGGTCGACAGGCGGCACGTTCGGCGCTCCGAACGCCCCGCTGTGGTCGGTGCACGATGTGCGAACGGGCCAGCTCCAGGCCAGCATGACCTGTGCGCACGAAGTCCCGGGATCCAATAAGGCTCGCGACTACCCCGTGATTACTTCACCAGACGGCCGCTACCTGGCCGCCGGGCCTGTTGTCTTCGACCTGAAGCGCGGCAAGGGTATCTGTCTGGAGGGCGACGGCGACCGCAAGACGATCGCGCTCGCCTCGATCCGCGACGACGGCACGGCCTACGGGGCGGTCCAGGACAAGTCGGCGGCCGATGGCGCGGAAACGGTCGTCGCGGAGCTGAACCTGACGACCAGCACGGGTGAGCCGAAAGTTCTCGGTGTAGGTGTGGACGTTCCGTATCTCACCAGCGTGAACGGGTCAGGCCTGTTCCTTGATCGTGATGACGACAAGAATGTGCGGGTTTCGCTGCGGCGTGAACGCTGATCTCACCCCTCGGCTGAGGCAAATGGCTGGCAGGGGCAGGCGCGGCGCTTCGGTCGGCGAACGCTGCGGTGTCACCCGGCGGCAGGGCCCGGACGACCAAGGCGGCCCTGAAGGTCAGCCCCACCCTCCTGGCTGGGGGCGTCGGCTCAGCGGGGTGCTGGCGCCCGAGGTTCCATCTCCCAACCCCGCGGTGTCACCTGCTTCTGCTTCGCCTGCTCCAGCAGACGCAGGCGAGAACTGAACGACGGCTACTGGTGATTGCTCACCCCGGAGGAGCCGAAGGCGGTGTGCGCGTTCTCGCCGCCCCAGCCGGCCGGGCTGCGCCAGATGACATTGACACGGAAGACATCGCGAATCGTGTCCACGGACCAGTCTTCGGCCGGCGGTTCGGAGAGGACAAGGTAGAGACCGTCGGCCGGCGCGGGCAGCGTGTGGTTGATCTCGAGCAGGCGGGTCGCGCCCGATCGCAGGTCCGCATAGGTGGAGCAGCCTGCGCCCAGGGCCTCGTAGAGGAAGAGACCGTGCTGGGTGACGCAGCTGACGTCGACGACCGAGGAGTCGGCCGGCTGGAGGTCCGCCCAGAGAAGTGATGCTTTCAGCGCATGACGGACCGCCTCGTGCTTTCTGCACGTACGGTCGGCCCCGGCAGCCGCTTCCAACGCGCGGAGGAAACCGTCCTTCGTGGTCGCAGTCGGTGTTGCGGCGGCGGTGTCCGCGGTGGTCATCTGCACCTCTTCCTTCTGATCTGGTTGCGTCGGGGCGGCGGGGATCGCGCCGTCAGAGTTCGGCTTCGTCACCACGCTGAAGCGCTCCTGGAGCTCTTGTCGTGCTTCAGCGAGGAGCCCTGCCCAGCCGGAGGCATCCAGCCCCTCCGCCAGCCGACCTGCGTCGAAGGTGCCCTCCTTGAGCGCACGGTTGGTCGTCGCGGCAAGGTCTCGAAGAGCTCCGAGGCGCTCTCTGTCCGGATCACCGAACAGATGAAGCACATCGACCCAGTCGGCTTGGTCCCTGCGAAGGATGCGGTTGGCCATGCCCTGGAGTTCGGAGAGGCGGCTGCGGGCGTCGGGTACGTCGCCGTCGCTGCCGGTCAGCTCTCCCAGCACGTCCAGCGCCGCGAGATAGCGCCCCGCCATCCGTTCCGAGACGGGCGACCGGCCGCGCTGATCGGCGGTGAGCACCGTCTGACTCGTGTCGTTCGCGAACACCCAGCAGTCCAGCTTGTCACCCCGGCGCGGGGGAACCGAGCCCTGGCGGACGGTGAGCACGAGCGGCCGGCCGATCACCGGAGACAGCGGCCTGACCTTGTACCGGCCGCCGGAGACGTGGCCCACGACCTCGACCCGGACATCACTGCCGATCCGGGGAAGGCCTTCCGCCGCGCCCGCCGACCGGACGTCCGGCGCCGCGGACTCGGAGTCGTCCGCGGAGGAGGTGAGCGCCTCCGGCAACGCAGCGGTGTGCAGGACGGTCAGGCTCTGGGTGCTGCGGGTGAGGGCCACGTACAGCTGGCGCAGCCCGGCCGGACCACGGTCGGCGATCGTCGCGGGCTCGACGACCAGGACGTGGTCGTACTCCATTCCCTTGGCCTGCGCGGCGGCCAGTACGGACACGGCATCGCGATCGCGCTCGGCGATGTCGCCACCCTCGTGGATCCGGTGGCTGATGGCGTCGAGCCAGTCGGAGTCGTCGGGGACGATGACGGCAACGGAGCGGGGGCTATTGCCGTCGCTGGTGCGCACCAGTCGTGCCACGTGGGCGACGGTGTCGTCGAGCAGCTTCCACGGTTCGGTCGCCACGGTCCGCACGGCGTCCACGCCCGCCTCACGGACAGCCTGTGGATAAGGCAGGGACGGCGCGACCACGCGGGCGAGAGGGGCGACGAACTCCATGATCTCGGCGGGGACGCGGTAGCTGGTGGTGAGCTGAGCCACACTCCAGTCGCCGTGGTCGGAGAGGAGTGCGCCGAGCAGGTCCCAGCTCGTCGGGACGTGGGCGCCCGTCGCCTGCGCGAGGTCGCCCAGAACGGTCATGGAGCCGCCCACGGCACACCGCCGCCGCAGGGAGCGGGCCTGCATGGGTGTGAGGTCCTGGGCCTCGTCGACGACGATGTGGCCGTATCGCGGTGGGGTGTCGCCGCTGATCAGCACGCGAAGCTCTTCGAGGCAGACGTGGTCGTCGAGGGTCCACGGGTCGGCGTCGGCGCTGGCGGCGCGGGCCCGCAACAGGGCTGCCTGCTCGTCCTCGTCGAGGATGCCGTCGGCGCAGCCCCGCAGGAGGTCGGCCGAATCGTAGAGGCTACGCAGAGCCTCCCGGGGTCCGGGGGACGGCCAGACGCGTTCGAGGAGGCGCTCGACCCGGCGGTTGCGTTCCAGGTCGCGGCGGATCGTGCCGGCCTGTCCGCGGCGCGGTGCGACATCGGCGAGCTCTTTGAGAAGCCGGTCGACGAACAGGCCGCGGAACCGGTCCCGCCGCTCCCGGAAGGGCCCGTCGCCGGCGTGAGCCTGGTTGAGGAGGGCGAGGACCTCGGACTTCGGCACGCGGAGGGTCGTACTGCCCGCGGTGACGACGATCCCAGGCTCGTCGCCCTCGTAGGAGGGGGGCACGGTGAGGGCGTCGAGGGCCTCGGGACGGTAGTCGCTCTCGACCCGGCGCCGCAGTACGGCCGCCATGCCTTCCCCCGACTTCGCCAGACGCGCCTTCGGGGAGTCCACACCGAGGGTCTCGCCCTCCCACAGGCGGTCCAGCTGGACGGCGTTGACGTCCCGGGTGCCGAGGGTGGGGAGGACCTGGCCGACGTAGTCGAGGAACCGTTGGTGGGGGCCGATGACGAGGATGTCCTGGGCCTTGAAGTGCTCGTTGTTGACGAGCCAGGTCACCCGGTGGAGACCGACCGCCGACTTGCCGGTACCGGGGCCGCCCTGCACGACGAGGATGTCCGAGGGCGAGCCGGTGACCAGCGCCATCTGGTCACGGCGGATGGTCTCGACGATGTCCCTCATCCGACCGCCGCGCGACCGCTGGAGCTCGCGCAGCAGGAAGTCTTCCGGCTGGGGTGCCTTACGCCGCTGCCGTCGTACGACATCGCCGGGCGTGGGGGCCGTCGTACGTTCCGGGGCGGGGGTCGCGTCCGCCTCCTCCGCCGTGCTGTCGTCGGCGGCCTGACGGGGCACCGGCACGCTGGCATGCTCGGGTACGCCGACCGGCTCGGGTACGGGTACGGGAGCGGGTGCCGGCGGGGAGATCTCGTCGAAGTAGCCCTCGACGATCCGCTGTACGCAGCGGAGCTGCCGGCGCAGGACCACCTCGCCCGGCTGCTCGGGCGGGGTCTCGATCCAGGCCTTCGCCAGGGGGCTGGTCCACGGCAGCACCACCAGCTCGTGCGAGGCGTCGTGCACGGGGCGGCGCCCGATGTACCACGGCCGGGGCTCTCCGCCCGGGTCCTCCGGGGCGTCGACGCGGGCGAAGACCAGGGCCTCGTCGCCCAGCCCTCCGTAGGCCTCGGCTCGCGTCTCCGCCTCGGCCCGGTTGGCGATGCCGTCCTTGCCGCTCGCCGAGGCGGTGGCCGCCGATGTGCCGCTCAGTTCGGCCAGCCTCGTGGTGTAGCAGTCGTACGCGTGGTCCACCGCCCGCTGCTCGCCGGCGAGGGTCTCGTCCCGAGTGGTGGTGCTCATGTGCGTCCTCCCTGCGGTGCCGGGGGACACCGCCACGGGCATGTGCCCGTACCCCGTGAAACAACTATCAGAAAACGGACGGTGACAAACGGTCAGTTGCCGAGTTCCCGGACGAGACCGCCGGCCTCGGCCCGCCAGACCCGCACCTGGTCGTACGTGGGTCCGAGCTCGTACAGGTGGTAGTGGCATCCCAGACTCAGCTGGGACCAGAGGGCCTTCGCCCGCCGGGCCGTCTCGGCCGGCGCGACGAAGTGCAGCAGGAGCAGCTTGGCGCGCCCGGTGGTGCGGGACAGACCGGGCGTCGCGGCGTCCAGCACCTGGTCGACGGAGAGCTCCAGTGCGGTCCGCAGCGCGAGGCAGGCGCCGCGGTGTCGGCCCAGGGTGGTGGCGTTGGCGAGTTCGCCGTCGAGGAGGCGGTCGGCCGTCAGCAGCAAACCTTCGACGGACGTGGGGACGGGGGTAATCATGCAGTCGCCTCCGGCTTGCGGATCTTCTGCGCCAGGTCCTCCACGTCCGAGACGAAGCGCTTCGGGTCGGGGATCGAGGCGCCGCTGGGGTGGGCTCCCTTCTGGCACTGCTGGATCAGCGACCATGCCGAGCTTCCGTAGCGGCGGAGCACCTCCCCCGTGACGTCGTCACCGCGCTTCACGTCGCCGAAGAGGGCGAAGGCCGCGACCTCCCGGAACCTCTCCGCGCTGTCGATCGCGGTCTGGAGGTCGTGCTCCGAGCCGCCGGTGCGGTGGTGGCGGATCCACGCGGCTTCGAGGAACGCGTTCTCCAGGGCGATCCGGCACAGGCCGGGCAGCACGTGGCGGTACGTCTCGGGGGGAAGCCCCGGAGTGGCGGCGATGGCCCGGGCGTCGCCGATGGCCTGCTTGACCGGGTCGTCGACGCAGTCGACCTTCACCCGGGACCCCTCGCCCCGCGTCACCTGGAAGACCGTGACCGGCAGCTCCTGGTCGGTGAACGCCTTCTGCAGACGGGGATCGTGGGTGAAGACGACGACCTGCCGGTGCTTGCCCAACTCGTGCAGCACCTGGGCGAGTCCGTGCACCTTGGTCGGGTCCATGGACTGCACGGGGTCATCGATGACGAGGAAGCCGAACGGGCTGTCCGCGGTCGTGGCCCTCGGCAGGAAGAGGGAGAGCGCGAGGGAGTGCAGCTCGCCCTGGCTCATGACGTCGAGCGCCGGAGCGTCCTGGCCGTCGACGGAGGCCGCCATGACGAGCTTGCGGACGTTCGCCTTCTCACTACCCATCAGGCTGACGGCCGCGAGGTCGACGTTGCTTTCCTGCCGCAGGCACTGCCAGATGTCCTGCGTGGCGTCGGTGAAGCGTTCCATGCGCTGCTGCCGCAGCTCGGTGGAGAGGTCCTTGAGCCACTTCAGCGCCTTCCGGAGGTCGCTCAGCAGAGGCTTGTCCCGCTCGGTCTCGCGCGCCTTGTCCGCCCAGGCGGCGAGCCGGGTGACGAGCGCGCACCACCGTTCGTCGCGCTCCTCCAGCTCGCGGGCCGCGTGCCTCCTGACGGTGTCGCAGGCATCGACGAGGACCGTGGCGGCTTCTTCGGCGCTCCTGGCGAGCTCGGCGGGGTCGGTGATCTGTCGGCAGTCGGTCCACACCTTCCACGGGTCGGCCAGTGCAACGGGGATCCGCTGGGGGTTCTCGACGAGGTTGTGGAGGTTCCGCTTGCCGGTCCGGACGGCGGCGTGCGCGTCCTCGGCGGTCTTCGCCTCGTGGCGCAGCTCCGTCATCTGTCGGGCGGCGCGGTCGTACCACTCCCGTCCGAGGACCCGTTCCGTTCCGCACGTCGGGCAGACGTCGTCGTCGGGGTGCCGGTCGGCGTGGGCAAGGGCCTTCTCCAGCAGGTCGGCGCGCAGTCGGGCGTTCTCGGCGTCGGTGCCGTGCAGGTCCTCCACGTCGGCGAGGGCGTTCCGCAGCCGCCGGACGGCCTCCTCGACTTCCGCCAGGTCGGGCCCCTGCACCCCGGCCTCGCTCCGGAGCTCTGCGAGCCGGCTGTCGTCGGCCGGGGGGAGACCGGCGACGAGCGCGTCAATCATGTCGAGGTCCAGGGCACCCGGGGTGTCCACCGCGAACAGGGCCTGTACGGCACGGTCGTCGTCCTCCAGCGCGTAGAGGGCGTCCTTCAGACCGGGCAGGGTCTCCCTCGTCTCCTTCGCGACGGCGGCGAGGGCCTTCTCCCGCGCGCTCAGCCGGTTGGTCGCGGTGGAGAGCAGCTCCATGCCGAGGATGGTGGCGATCGCGTCGTACCGCTCGGACGGCTTGCCGGTGAGCATGAGGTCGAGATCGGTGTACGAGAGGAACGGCCGGTGGTCGGCGAGGGCCGTGTCCCAGCCGGCCTCGGCCACGGGGACGGTCCCGTGACCCGGGCGCTTGAAGGTCGCTTCGGAGCTGCCGAACTCCTCGCTCGTCCAGGTGCGGGTGAGGGTGCTGTTGCCGGTGTCGCCCTCGATCGCGAGCTTGAGCTCGATCTTGGGGCTGTCGGCGTTGTGGAGGTTGTACCAGTGGCCGCCGCGCGTGGCGTCCTGGCCCGGCCGGTGGGCCCGGGTGCCGGTGAAGCCGACCTCGATGGCGTCGGCGAGGCTGGACTTGCCGGAGCCGTTGCGCCCCACGACGAGGTTGACGCCCGGGCGGGGGCTGAGGCTCAGCCGGGCACGGGGGCCGACGCCGCGGAAGCCGTTGACGGCGAGGGAACCGAGGTAGATCCGGCCGGCCGGGGAGGTTCCACGGGTCTCGTTCTCGCTCAGCGCCTCCTTCAGCAGCGCCTTCACGGACTCGGGGAGTGCCGCCTCGCCCAGACGGGTCCGCACCAGATCAGCCAGGGGCGGGGGCTGGTCGGCGGGCTTCGGCCGAGCGGGGTCGGAGGGTTCGTCCGCGTTGCGCTGGAACTGTTCCGTCACGGTCATGTGCGTCTCCCGGGGGCCGGATGCTCGTTCGGAGGGTGGGGCGGACACCGGCACGCGATGGGTGCGGATGGCGCCCCGGCGTTCGCGTCGGGGGTCCACAGTGCAGTTGCGCAGTTAGCTCACGCTTCCACTCGGAACCATGACTAGATAAGCATGACACTGAAAGCACTGTCAAACAGCTTGACGAATTTGACGACTGTTGTAATCTGTTAACCGTCCCTGTCCGACTGGCCCGAGAGGTGCGGAGCCCCACGCCATGCCCCAGCAGCCACCAGCCCGACCGGCGCCCTCAGCACATGTGACAGCCGCCGAGATCTCCCGCATCGCAGGGGTCACGCGCGCCACCGTCAGCAACTGGCGCCGCCGCCACGACGACTTCCCGGCTCCCAGCGCAGGCACGGAATCCAGCCCGCTCTACGACCTGCCGGCCGTCCAGGCATGGCTGCGGGGCCGCGGGCACACCTCCACCGCCTCACCGACCGAGGAACTGCGTACGGCGCTCCGGCTGCTGGGTCCCGGATCGGGGGTGGCCGCGCGACTGTTCCCGCTGGCGGCGGGCGCGTCCCGCCGCACCCCGGAGGAGCTGGCCGAACTCGCCGCCCTGCCCGACGACCGGTTGATCGCCCTAGCGGAGAAGACCGCGGGCGAGCTTCCGGCCGCCGTGCCCGAGGCCGAGCCGGTCCGCTACGGTCCGGACGACGCGGACGCGGTCCGCGCGCTGCTGGGTTGCGTCCGTGAGGCGGGGCCACAGGCCGCCGTCGACGTCCTCGCCGAACGCGAACTGGACGAGGGCGCCGCCAGCGGCGTCTACCAGACCCCGGAGGGCCTGGCTGTGCTCATGGCACGGCTCCTGCCCGCCGACACGTCCCGCGTCCTCGATCCCGCTTGCGGCAGCGGCACGCTCCTGGTTGCCGCCGCCCGGCAGGGCGCGCGGGAGCTGTTCGGGCAGGACTCGCTCCCCGTCCAGGGCCGGCGCACCGCGGTCCGGCTGCTGCTCACCGCACCCGAGGCCGAGACGGCGATCCGCGTCGGCGACAGCCTGCGCGACGACGCCTTCCCCGACGTCACCGTGGACGCCGTCCTGTGCAACCCGCCGTTCGGCGACCGGGACTGGGGTCACGACGAGCTGGCCTACGACCCGAGGTGGGCGTACGGGCTTCCGCCGCGCTTCGAGTCCGAACTGGCCTGGGTGCAGCACGCCCTCGCGCACCTGAAGCCCGGGGGCCACGCGGTCATGCTGCTGCCGCCCGCGCTCGCCTTCCGCTCCTCCGGCCGCCGCGTCCGCGCGGAACTCATCCGCGCCGGGGCCCTGCGCGCCGTCGTCTCCCTTCCGGCGCGTGCCGCGTATCCGCTCCACATCGGCCTGCAGATCTGGGTGTTCCAACGCCCCGAACCGGGCGGCACGGACCGCACGACGGTGCTCTTCGTCGACGGCGAGGGCGAGCAGCGGGACGGCGCCCCGGGCACGGCGCCCGCCACCGACACGGCCACGGCCGACGTCGGCACCCGTGGCGGCTCACGCACCCGCCGTTCCGGCTCGCCCTCTTCCACCGTTTCCTCCTCCGCCACCTCCTTCGACTGGCCGGGGCTGACGGAGCGGGTCCTCAGCCAGTGGGCCGCGTTCACCACCGCACCCGACACCTACGCCGACGAGCCCGGCGTCGCCCGCGCGGTGCCGCTCGTCGACCTCCTGGACGACGTCGTCGACGTCACGCCGGCCCGCCATGTCCGGGCGACCGCGGCCGACATCGACCCCTCCGCCCTGGCCCGCCGCGTTGACGACCTGCGCAAGCAGCTGGCCGAGCAGGTCACCGCGCTGGCGGCCTCCTCCGCCTCCGGCGGGTGGCAGCCGTCCGGGGCCTCGGGCCGCGAGTGGCGTACGGCGACCGTCTCCGACCTGGCACGCGGCGGAGCCCTGACCGTGCTGCGGGCGGCGACGCCCGGCACACGAGGTTCCAAGGGCTCCGGCGCCCCCGCCGTGGAGCGGCCGGTCCTCGCCGCCCGCGACATCGCGGCCGGAAACCCGCCGTCCGGCACGGCTGTCGACATCCACGCGGACGCCGCGCAACCCGTAGCCGCCGGGGACGTCCTCGTACGCGCCGTCGCGGGCGGCGGCGACGCGACCACGATGACCCGGGTGGCGGACGACCGGGACGCCGGAGCCCTGCTGGGTCAGCACATCCACCTCCTGCGCCCCGACCCCGCCCGCCTCGACCCGTGGTTCCTGGCCGGATTCCTCGGCGCCGAGGACAACATCGCCTCCGCGTCGACCGGCAGCACCCTCGTGCACGTCACACCGGGCCGCCTGCGCGTACCGCTGCTGCCCCTGGAGGAACAGCGGCGCTACGGCGAGGCCTTCAGCCGCGTACACGAGCTGCGCGCGGCCGCCCGCCGAACCGCCGCCCTCGCCGCCGAAACCGCGGCCACCCTGACCACCGGCCTGACCGCCGGCGTACTCCTGCCACCGGCCGGCCCGGCCAGCCCAGGCACCCCGGGCAGCCGTTCTGTCTGAAACGCCCCACGAGTCCCACCGCACACGACCACACTGAATCCCTTGCCGTCCCACTCCCGGACGGTGCTCTTCGGAAGGAAGCCGGGACCTCTTGAACAGCAGTAAGCACACGGAGCTGGCGAACCACGCCTGGTCCGTCGCCGATCTCCTGCGCGGCGACTACAAGCAGTCCGACTACGGCAAGGTCATCCTGCCGTTCACCGTACTGCGCCGCCTGGAGTGCGTCCTGGAGCCGACGCGCGAGAAGGTCGTCGAGACCGTAGACAGGTTCGCGGGCCAGGACATCGACACCGGCCACTTCCTGCGCAGGGCCGCGGGTCACTCCTTCTACAACCGGAGTGACCTCACGCTCAAGAAGATCGCGGCCGACCCGCAGAACGCGGCGAAGAACCTGCAGATCTACGTCGGCGCCTTCTCCGACAACGCCCGCGAGGTCCTCGACAAGTACGAGTTCAACCAGCAGGTCAGGAAGCTCGACGGCGCGAACCTGCTGTACCAGGTCATCGGCAAATTCACCGACCTCGACCTGCACCCCGACGTCGTGCCCAACCACAACATGGGCTACATCTTCGAGGAGCTGATCCGCCGCTTCGCCGAGCAGTCGAACGAGACCGCGGGTGAGCACTTCACCCCGCGCGAGGTCATCAAGCTGATGGTCAACCTGCTGGTGGCGCCCGACGCGGACACCCTCAGCCTGCCCGGTGTCGTCCGCACCGTCATGGACCCGGCCTGCGGCACGGGCGGCATGCTCAGTGCCGCCGACGACCGTATCCTCGCCCTCAACCCGGACGCGACGGTCGAGGTGTACGGGCAGGAGCTCAACCCCGAGTCCTGGGCGATCTGCCGCTCCGACCTCATGATCAAGGGCCAGGACCCGGACAACATCGCCTTCGGCAATTCCTTCTCCGACGACGGCCACGCCCGCCGCAAGTTCGACTACATCCTCGCCAACCCGCCGTTCGGCGTGGAGTGGAAGAAGGTCAAGGAGGAGGTCGAGTACGAGCACAAGTCGCTCGGCGACGCGGGCCGCTTCGGCGCGGGCCTGCCGCGCATCAACGACGGCTCGCTGCTCTTCCTCCAGCACATGATCTCGAAGATGAAGCCGGTGGACGTGAACGGCGGGGGTGGTTCCCGCCTCGCCATCGTCTTCAACGGCTCCCCGCTGTTCACGGGCGCGGCCGAGTCCGGCGAGTCCAACATCCGCCGCTGGATCCTGGAGAACGACTGGTTGGAGGCCATCGTCGCCCTCCCCGACCAGCTCTTCTACAACACCGGCATCTCCACGTACTTCTGGATCCTTACCAACCGCAAGAACGCCGACCACAAGGGCAAGGTAGTCCTGCTCGACGCGCGCGACCAGTGGGTGAAAATGCGCAAGTCGCTCGGCGACAAGCGCAAGGAGCTCGGCGACGGGACGAACGGTCGCCCCGACCACATCGGCGACATCACCCGGTTGTACGCGGAGGCTCTGCAGGTCGCCAAGGACCCCGAGCACCCGCTGCACGGCAAGGTCAAGATCTTCTCGAACGAGGACTTCGGCTACCAGCGCATCACCGTAGAGCGGCCGCTGAAGCTCCGCTTCGAGGTCACGGAGGAGACGTTGGCGGCGCTGGCGGAGACCAAGCCGGTCGCGAAACTGGAGCGGAGCGAGGAGTTCGTCGCGGCGGTGCGTACGTTGCTCGGCTCGTCCTGGACGACGAAGTCCGAGGCGTTCATCGCGCTCAAGGACTCGGTGGTCGCGGCCGGCCTGACCTGGCCGTCGGGAGCGCCGTTCGCGAAGGCGGTACGGGAGGCGGTCGGCGTCCGCGACCCCGAGGGCGAGGTCCAGAAGTTCAAGGGCGCGGCGGAGCCGGATGCCGATCTGCGCGACTACGAGAACGTCCCGCTCGGCGAGGGCGTCGAGGACTACCTCAAGCGCGAGGTGCTCCCGCACGTCCCGGACGCGTGGATCGACCACACGAAGACGAAGATCGGCTACGAGATCCCGTTGACGCGGCACTTCTACGTGTACAAGCCGCCGAGGCCGTTGGCGCAGATCGACGCGGAGTTGAAGTCGCTGGAGGCAGGCATTCAGGCGCTTCTCAGCGAGGTGACCGAATGAGCCTGGAAGGCGCAATTGCAGCGAACGGGAACACCCGCGGATGGAGCATCATTGCGCTCCGTTCACTGATTTCGCAGTCGAAGGCCGATAACCGTCCCAACCTCCCTCTACTCGGGGTCAATCTGCACTCCGGTGTTACCCAGCGCAGCACAAATGACGGACGCCCCGCCGCAAGTGAAGATCTCACAGCGTACAAGGTCGTAGCGCCTGGGAACATCATCATGAATCGGTTGGGTAAGCCGCATGGCTCCGTAGGCATGTCCCCCTGGGACGGGATCACCAGCCCCGCCTATTGGGTCATGGAGATTAATCCGCAACTCGGAGAACCTCGATTCTTTCATCATCTGTTGCGGTCACGCCACTTGGTTGCCGAGTACGAACGCCTTGGCAAGAATCAACCACCTAACCAGTTCGACATCTCTTGGGACGCTTTCCGTGCAATCGAGATTCCGTTGCCGCCGCTGGAGGAGCAGCGCCGCATCGCCCACTTCCTCGACGCCGAGACCGCCCGCATCGACCGCCTCCGTGAACTACGCAAGCAGCAGTCGGAGTTGCTCGACGAGGCATCCTTCAGGCAGATCTACGATGCAGTTCGCGGAGCTCATGTTGAGGGAAATCGGAAGGACAGCGGCCTTAAGTGGCTGGGCGCCATTCCTGCTGATTGGCGAGTTGGCGGCGTCTCTCACTATTTCGAAGTCGAGCTCGGCAAGATGCTCAACCAGGAACGTACTCAAGGGGAACACATGCGCCCCTACCTCCGCGTTGCGAACGTCCAGTGGGACCGGATCGATGTCAGCGACCTCGCCATGATGGACTTTCCGCCGGAGGAGCAGGCGCGGTACCGTCTAAAGCCGGGTGACCTGCTAGTCAACGAGGGTGGAAGCTGGCCAGGAAGAGCGGCGATCTGGGACGGGGTAGTCCCCGAGATCTACTACCAGAAGGCACTGCACCGCATTCGTGCTCGTGGTGCAGAACTGCCGCGGTGGCTCTATTACTGTCTCGTTGTGGCTGAGCGGCTCAGAGTATTTCAGATTCAGGGAAATACCAGCACGATAACGCACCTCACGCGTGAGCAGTTGCGGCCTCAGAGGTTTCCGTTTCCAGAACCAGATGTACAGGGTGACCTGGTGGCGCAGCTTGACCGTGCGGCGAGCCGAGATTTGGAGATCCGTCAGCTGCTGGACGGGCAGCTTGCACTCCTGACCGAACGCCGCCAAGCCCTCATCACCGCCGCCGTAACCGGCCAGTTCGACGTATCCACCGCCAGCGGGCGCAACGTAACGGACGGAGTCACCGCCTAGCCATGAGCCCCATCCACACGGAGTCCGTCTTCGGTGATGCCATCGTCGCCGCCATGGTCGAGCGCGGCTGGCGCGAAGCCCGGCCGCAGGACTACCAGGCCGATCTCGGCCTGGACACCAACGAACTCTTCACCTTCATCGGGGCGACCCAGCCCGACGAGTGGAGCGAGCTGCTCACCGTCTACGGTGGCGACCCGAACGAGGCGCAGCGCGGGTTCGCCGGTCGCCTCGACCAGGCCATCGCCACCAACGGCCTCCTCGACGTCCTCCGCAACGGCGTCAAGGACCGCGGCGTTCTCCTCCGCGTCGCGTACTTCAAGCCGAACCTCGTCGCCCATGACTCCGTGCTCGACGGCTACCGGGCCAACCGCCTCACCGTCGTCCGCGAGCTGGAGTACGCGACGAAGCAGGCCGACTGGGGCAACCGGCTGGACCTCGCCCTGTTCCTCAACGGAATCCCGGTTGCAACGGCCGAGCTGAAGAACCCGCTGACCAAGCAAGGGGTGGAGCAGGCCAAGGAGCAGTACCGCACCGACCGGGACCCCACCGAGCTGATCTTCACGCGTCGCGTCGTCGCGAACTTCGCCGTCGACCCGGACCTGGTCTTCGTCGCCACCCAGCTCAAGGGCAAGAACACCCGCTTCCTGCCGTTCAACACCGGATCCAACGGCCCCGGCCAGCCCGGCGGCGCCGGCAACCCGGCCCCGACCGCCTACGGCACGTACGCGACCTCCTACCTCTGGGAGCAGGTCTGGCGGCCGGACAACTGGCTGGACCTGCTCCAGCGGTTCGTGCACCTGCACAAGAGCAAGACGCCCGGCGGCGGCACGACGAAGACGATGGTCTTCCCCCGGTTCCAGCAGTGGGACGCGGTCAAGAAGCTCACCGCGCACGCCGCCACCCACGGCGCCGGCCACGACTACCTGGTCATGGCTTCCGCCGGCTCGGGGAAGTCGAACACCATCGGCTGGCTCGCGCACCGCCTCAGCGACCTGCACACCCCGACCGACCCGCGCGAACTCGACCCCGAGGCCCTCGCCAAGGGCCTCAAGCCGGGCGTGCCGGTCTTCGACAAGGTCATCGTCATCACCGACCGCCGCAACCTGGACGCGCAGCTGCGTGAAACGGTGGGCAACTTCGAGCAGACCGCAGGCCTCGTCGTGAAGATCGACGAGAAGTACGGGGCGAAGGGCGAGCAGCTCGCCAAGGCGCTCTCCCGCGACACAGGGAAGATCGTCACCGTCACGCTGCACTCCTTCCCGGCGCTGCTCGACTACCTCCAGCGCAACCCCACGGAGATCCAGGGCAGCAGCTTCGCGATCATCGTGGACGAGGCCCACTCCTCACAGTCCGGCGACGCCGCCACCGCCGTACGGTCCGCCCTGCGCGACCTCGGCCTGGACTCCGACTCGGACGACGCGGGCGCGACCACGGTCAAGGCCCCGGCCGCCGCGTCCCTCGACCAGCAGCTCAAGAAGCGGGCCGAGCAGCGTGCCCGCGCCGCGAACCTCTCCTACTTCGCGTTCACCGCCACGCCGAAGGCCAAGACCCTCGAACTCTTCGGCACGCTCCAGGACATCGACGGCAAGGCCGCCTACCGGCCCTTCCACACGTACTCCATGCGGCAGGCGATCGAGGAGGGCTTCATCCTCGACCCGCTGCGCAACTACGTCACGTACAACACGTACTGGAAGCTGGTGAACCAGAACCCCGACGAGCGGGAGGTCGACCCGTCGAAGGCGAACGGCCTGCTCGCCCGGTACGCGCTCACCCATGACTCGACGGTCGCCCAGCACGCCCAGGTGATCGTGGAGCACTTCGTGGCGCACAGCCGGGGCCGTCTCGGCGGGCGGGCCAAGTCCATGGTGGTGACCGCCTCCCGGCAGTCCGCCGTGGAGATGGCGCGCGCGATCAAGAGCTATCTCAAGGACCGGGACTACGACACCAGGTATCCCGACCTCGGCGTCCTCGTCGCGTTCTCCGGCTCGCTCACCCTCGACGGCGAGGAGACCACCGAACCGAAGGAGAACGGCGGGCTGTCGGAGAGCGCACTGCCGAAGGCGTTCGCGTACACACGTGTCGACGACAAGGCGGCCCGGGCCGGCGGTGCGGGCCAGCGCGAGTACCGGATCCTGGTCGTGGCGGAGAAGTACCAGACCGGCTTCGATCAGCCGCTGCTGACGACGATGTACGTCAACAAGTCACTGACCGGTATCTCCGCCGTCCAGACCCTGTCTCGGCTGAACCGGACCGCCGAGCGCAAGAGCCAGGCGGACCTGGCCGTCCTGGACTTCGTCAACGACGCCAACGACATACAGGACTCCTTCCGCCCGTACTTCGAGGAGGCGAACACCCTCCCCTCCGACCCCAACCTGCTCTACACCGCGCAGAGCCGGGTCATGCAGGCGGCGATCCTGTCCGGGCAGGAGATGGACGAGTTCGCCGCCGCGTACTTCGCCGCCAAGGAGAAGGCTGCGGGCTCGCAGTCCAAGTGGGAGAAGCTGCACGCCGAGCTGTACCGGCGGCTCTCCCCCGCCGTCGCCCGCTTCACGCCCCTGCTCGAAAGCGAGGACACGGACGACCAGGAGGCCGCGGAGGACTTCCGCGCCGCCCTCAACGACTACGTCAGGAAGTACGGCTTCCTCGCGCAGATCGTCCCCTACCAGGACGCCGAGTTGGAGCGGCTGCACCTCTACGGCCGCTACCTCCTCAACCGGCTGCCACGCCGGGCGGACGGCGGCGTGGACATAGGCGAGATCGACCTCAGCCACATGCGGGTGGAGAGGACCGGTGAGTACGACGTCTCCCTCACTTCCGAGGGGCCGACGACGATGCAGGGCTTCGGCGACGGCTCGGGCGGTGCCAAGGAAGCGGAGAAGTCGCTGCTCTCGCAGTTGATCGACGACTTCAACAAACGCTTCGGCACCGAGTTCACCGAGCAGGACGTCATCCGCCCGTTCGAGGAGGCCAAGGCCGACCCGAAGGTGCGGGCGGCGGCCGTCGTCAACGACGAGGAGAACTTCGGCCTCGTCTTCGACAACGTCTTCGCGGACAAGATGGCCGACCACATCGACACCATCGCGGGCATGGGCCGCCAGTACTTCGGCCCCGACAAGGGCTTCAAGTCCAGTCTGGACCGCAGTGCCCGCAAGGCCGCCTGGCGGATGATCCGCCGCGAAGAGGGCCTGGACGACGACTTCTGATGTGTCCGCCCCGGCCGGAAGCGCCGGCCGGGGCGTCCTTTGGAGGAAGACCTCGGCTCCTGCACGGCGATCGCCGTGCTCACCGCACTACCCCTCAACTGCGAAAAGCCACTTCAGGAGCGGGCAATGGACAACGCGATTCAGCTGATCAGCGACGGTGATGGACTGGCGGTCATCGGGAATCCGACCGATGTCGAACGCTTCCTCGCCTCGGAGGGACTGCCGTCGAAGGACCTCGGAGCAGGACGGCTCAAGTCCGTCTTCGACGCCGGGGCTGCCGTCGCGCAGGCAGGTTCCGAGATAGCCGCCAACTCCGGTCGCTGGGTGAAGCTGACCACGGACTCCGCGCAGCGTCTCAAGAAGTTCGGGCTGATGGAAACCAAGACGCCAGGCGTCAGCCATGCAATGTTGGGCAAACCCGGCTCGATCAAGTCATGGCTCCAGATCGAGAAGGGGGCCGGCTCGTTTCTGACCAACCCGGCGCGTCTGGCTGGTGCGGCGGGGATCATGGCGCAGCTCGCGATGCAGCAGACCATGGACGAGATCACCGACTACCTCGCCGCGATCGACGAGAAAGTCGATGACGTGCTCCGCGCCCAGAAGGACGCTGCGTTGGCCCGCATGATCGGCGTGGACCTCGTGATCGAGGAGACCATGACCATCCGAGAGCAGGTGGGCCGGGTCTCCGACGTAACGTGGTCAAAGGTGCAGGCCGCGCCGGCGACGATCGCAGACACCCAGGCGTACGCTTTGGGTCAACTCGATGCACTCGCGGAGAAGGTGGAGCGCAAGAGCCAGTCCAAAATTGCCGATCTCGCCACGGCGGCCGCCGAAGCAGAGTCCAAGGCTCAGGAGTGGCTCGCCGTTCTGGCTCGTTGTTTCCAGCTTCAGGACGCGATCGCCGTGCTCGAACTCGACCGAGTGCTGGACACGGCTCCGGAGGAGCTGGACCGGCATCGCCTCGGGCTTCGGGTTGCCCGACAGAACCGGCTGGATCTCATCTCGCGGAGCACCGAGCGTCTGGTGGCCCGGATGAATGCGGCTGCCGCCACCGCCAACGCGAAGGTGCTGCTGCACCCGACCAAGTCCCCGGCCATAGTCCAGTCGAGCAACCATGTCGCGACCGGCGTCCATGACTTTCACGGGCGGCTCGGAATTGAGTCCGGCCGCCGGTCATCGGATGCGAGACGATGGGTGCACGCGGCCGCGGAGGCGAGGGACAAGGCGCTCGAGACAGGGGCAAAGGGCGTCGGTGCCGCCAGAAGCCTCGGCAACGAAACCCTCGACCGGGCCGGCTCGATGAAGGGGAAGGTCTCCAGCGGGATCGCCGAGCTGGCGCGCCGTCGGCGCGGGAACGAGGAGGATCTCGACCAGGAAAGCTGAGCTGATCCGTCGGTCGGCCCCCGATTCTCCGGAGTGGTGGCTTTCTTCGTCTCAGCCAACCCTGCAGGACGCGTCCCAGCGGTCTCGGCCCCGTGGCCCCTTGCGCACCGTGATCGCTGGACGGCAGATCGACGCAGCGGCCACACTTGACCCCTGACCGTGACCGTTCATCACGCACACCGGGGGCAAGGTGCCGCAGGAGGCGATCTCCGACCGTTACGAACTCCTGGAGGAGCTCAGCCACGGCGGCATGGGCGACGTGTGGCGCGGCTACGACGCCGTGCTCGACCGGCCCGTCGCCGTGAAACTCATCCGGCAGGCATCGGTCACCTCCCCGCAACTGGCCGAGGAGTTCGCCAAGCGCTTTCGCCGCGAGGCCCGCATCACCGCGCGCATCCAGCACCCCGGCGTGCCGCAGGTGTACGACGCGGTGCTCGACGCGTCGTACGAGCGGCTGTTCCTGGTGATGGAGCTCGTCGACGGCGTACCGCTGTCCGCCTACCTCGATCCCGGCCGACCGCTGCCGGTCAGCTGGGCAGCCGCCGTCGCCGCGCAGGTCGCGACCGTGCTGTCGTACGCGCACGACGTCCCGGTGATCCACCGCGACCTCAAGCCGGGCAACATCCTCGTCGCACGCGACGGCACCGTAAAGGTCCTCGACTTCGGCATCGCCGCGATCCTGCGCACCGACGTCACCAAACTGACCGCCACCGGTAGCCCCATCGGCACCCACCAGTACATGTCGCCCGAGCAGGTGCGTGGCGGACGCATCACCCCGCAGACCGACCTGTACGCGCTGGGCTGTGTGCTGCACGAACTCCTCAGCGGACGACTCGCGTTCGAGGCGGAGAGCGAGTACCTGCTGATGTACCAGCACGTCAACGCCTCCCCCACTCCGCTGCGACAGCTGCGACCCGACGTCCCCGAGGCGCTGGAGGAGCTGGTCCTGCACCTGCTGCGCAAGGCTCCCGAGGCACGGCCCGCCGACACGCAGGAGGTGTACGCGCGGCTGCTGCCGTTCCTCCCGCCTCCGGGCCAGGAGCCCGGCACGGGCGATGCTGGACCGGCCGGCGCGCCCGACCCGACGGGCGTGTTCCGTCGCCCTTTCGCGCCCCGCGCCCGCGCCCAGTCGCCCGCACCTGATGATGTGCCGCCCACGGCCGTCCTCCCGGGGGCCCGGCCGGTGCCCGTTCCCGCCCAACTGCGTGAGGACATCAAGGCGGCGTACGCCCATTCCGAAGCCCTGCTGGAAGAAGAGCGGTTCACTCAGGCCGCCGAGGTACTCGGCGAGATCATCGAACCCGCGGCGCTCGCCCTCGGCTCCGAGAGCAAGGCCGTTCTGGCGCTGCGCCGCCAGCGAGCGGCCATCCGCCTCCTCGGCGGCGACTACCGGGCCGCCCTGCCCGAGTTCGAGGCCCTCGCCGACGCCTACGCCCGCATCGCCGGACCCACCGGCGAGCAGTCCCGCGCCTGCCGCGCCCAGGCGGCCCGGTGCCGCGCCGAACTGGGCCAGGTCACCGACGCGCTCGCCGCGCTCCAGGGCGTGCTGAACGTGGTGCGGGCCGTCGACAGCGATGTGAGCGAGGAAGCGGTGGAGCTGCGGCACAACATCGGGATGCTGCTGCTCGCCCAGGGCCGAGCCGCCGAAGCCCGGCAGGTCCTCGAACCGCTCCATCAGGACATGTGCATGGTGTTCGGCCCCGACGACGAGATGACCGTCGAGATTGCCGCAGCGCTGGCCCTCATCCGCCTGGACCTCGACGGCGACGCTGCCAGGTAACCCGCTCGTACACCTTGCAGGCTCGGCTGGAGTGGCGACATCATCGGACGAGCCATCGCCTGGGTGATCAAACAGGGCGCCAGCCTCGCTGCACCGGTTGTGAGGCAGGAACACGCACACCCTGCATCGAGGCCCTTCTGCCCCCTGTGCCGGTCGCCGGGTCCAGCTCCTCGACGACCGCCTTCGAGCCGCGGGCCGCCGGCTTCCCCATTCCTCGGGCGTTCGTGCGGCGTCCGGTCGTCGCCCCGAGGCCCGGCGACCTCGCTCATCCCGCGCCGTCCGGTGCGCTCGAACCTTCGGCGGTCATCCCTTCCACCTCATCGTTGCGGTCCTCAGGAGCCCCTGCAGGAACGGAGCGCCAAAGGGCGAAAGCGAGGATGAGCATCGGCCGTTCAGGGCACCAGGGACAAGGCGCGCCGAGGCTCCGATGCGGCTCGCTGGCCTCCGCCGCCGACCATCGTCATCGTCAGGCCGAAGAGCATCTTGTTCATCTCGTCAGACGTGAGGCCCAGCTCGGCTGCCACCGCCGCCGGCTTCATTCCCGTGGACCGCAGGCCCTGGAAAACCTTGGTGAGCACCTGAGAGGTCTCCCGCTTCTTCATGCCTTCGGGCTCCGCCTTGCGGTAGCCCCGCTGGCTCAGCTCGATGCAGGCGGAACGGTACTGCCAGTCGGTGAGTAGTCCGAGGTCGTGCATGCGGTAGGTCAGGGCCATCGCGGACACGTTCCAGATGGCCTTGCCCTTGAGGATCTGATCGACGTGTGCCCCGGTCGGCATGTGGCCCAGCACGCTCGAAGCGGGCATGAGGAAGGCGCTGGCGAAGTCGTTCGCCTGCCTCTCGGCCTCGGGGCCGGCGCACTCGCGGTCGGTGCCGTGCATGACGAGGTGTCCGAGTTCGTGGGCGGCGTCGAAGCGGCTGCGCTCGGCGGACTTCATCGTGTTCAGCAAGACGAACGGGGTTCTCCCGCGCCAGACGGCGAAGGCGTCGACCTCCGCGTAGTCGGGCGCGAGCGAGAAGACTCGGACGCCGTGCGCCTCCAGTAGGTGCACCATGTTCGGTGCCTGGGCGTTCCCCAGCCCCCACGTCGTGCGGACCATCTCGGCCGCGGTCTCAGGGTCGGGCTTGCCGAGAGAGGGGAGGTCGGCGACCGGCAGACGGAAGCGTTCCTCGATCCAGTCGTAGAGGAGCGCGGCCAGCGTGCCGGCGGCGCGCGCGGCGTCGAGAGTGCGGGCCGGGGTCTTGATTCGAGCACGCCACCAGATGCCCTCGGCGGGCAGCTCGTCGATCTCCGGACCTGTGAAGACTGCCTCGGGATCCGGATGGTGCGGGTGGGGCGGCCAGTATCGCGGCCACCCCACATGATGGGCCTCAGCGAAACTGGGCCGGAGTCGCCTTCGCCACGCAGTTCGGCGGGTACTCCCCGCTCTTCGCAGCCCTCGCCGCCACTTCGTTGCTCGCGACGGTGCTCGCCGTGGCATCAGCGGCGAGGAAGCCCCACCCGGTCAGTTCCGCCGATCCGAGGTGAGCGTGATCCAGCCGTCCGGGATCCAGCCTTCGAGGTAGCCCTCCAGGAACGGCTCGAACTCCGGGATTCCGAGGTGCGCCACTTCCCCGAGCGCCTGGCGCCACGGAAGCCACAACTGTGATGGCCAGGGGCCGCCTTCGACGTGCATCGTGAACAGACGTGCCTTCCGATGTGCGCCGTCACCGGGCGACACGCCATCCAGCCGGGCCACCGTGCCGCCGAACCGGAAAGCCAAGCCGGCAGCGAGTCGGCATGCAGCCGCTCTGTACGACTCACCCGGGGCACACGCGCCCATGGGGAGGCTCATGAGCCCCGGCGAGTACTGGACAAGGCCCATCCGGTGAAGGTCGTCGAAGCACACGAGATACACCACACGCCGCCGCGCCTCTGGTGCATACATACCCACAAGAAAAAGAATGGCCCGTCGGGAGCGCGACGCACTCCGGGCGGACCGAACGGGTGGGTAGTCGGCGATCTCAGGACTCGGGCGGCGCGGGCGGCAGCGCCGCCGGCCCGGGCCAGATCTGGAAACCGAAGGACGCTTCCAAGCGGGCGAGCGTGCCCGAGTCCGGCATGACCCTGCCGTTGAGTACCCTGCTGATCGTCGAATGGGTCAGACCGGTCGCTGCCGCGAGGCTGCGCAGCGTATGTCCGGTGGAGGACATGGCCCGCGCGAGGTTCCGGGAGAGGGACTGGCCGTAGTAGGCACTGACCGGAGCATCAGGAGCGAGAGCCGCATTGGGCCAAGCGCCGTCCACGACGTAGTCGCGCGGCTGCTTGTCGTTGCTGCTCCGGGGCATGCCGAGATCATCCCACGTACCCATGGGGCCGACCCTTCCCTTGTCTCGGATCCGGCAACGGAGTCCTCTTGCGTGTTGCAAGTACGGAACAGCGTAAGGGTCCACGAGCCGTCCGTGCGGCACATTCCAGGGTTTCGGCAGCGCTCCGTGGTGGCGGGCGACGACACCACCCGGTCCCTCACGCGCCACTCGGCTACTACGCGCGCCCGATGCGCCACTCCGGCAAGCGTTCTCAGATGCACCGAGACCGGAGACATCATGCAAGCCATAAGAGACATGGCCTCCAACACGACTCACTTACAGCGGAGTTGCACCCAACCCCAGAGAATCTGCACGCTCGCATCTATGCATTTGCCTGCGGAGCGAGCGAAGGCTCGCTAGCTTGTGGGTGGATCATCCGAGGGGAGCGGAGCATGACCACAACAGGAGCGGGGTCCGCGCACCCTCTCGTTGAACACCTTCGCGAAATCCAGGCCGGGGAACACGCCAAATGGGTCATCGCGACTGGCGTGTTGGCCGAGGTGCGACAAGAGATGGCCGACCTCCAACGTCGCTTCGAAGAAGCGGAGCGATCCCTCCTGGCGGCCGACGTACGACTGTCGGCCGTGAGCGACACGGTTCGCCAGGCCGAGGAGTTCTTGGGGGCGAAGCAGCCCTCACATCCACCGACGGATCCAGGTGAACGCCCGAATCCCGCGGACCCGCAGAGCTCCGGCTCCGACGCCCGCGACTCCGGTGTGCCACATCAGGCGGCGGGTCGGCCGGCCTCCGGCGTCGACACGGAGCAGAAGTCCCTCACAGAGCTGGTCCTCGAAGCGCTCGCGGACGGCCTGGATACACCGACCTCCAAGATCGTCGCCCATGCCCAGCTGTCGCGTCCGGACGCGACACCTCGGCAGATCACCAACTGCGCCAGCCACATGCGGGCCAAGGGGAAGGTCCTCATTGTCGGCCGCGGACTCTACCGACTGGTCAGCAAGGAGCCGCGCACGTAGAGATCGCCATCTTCCAAACAGAAAAAGGCGCCGCCTGGGTGGTCAAGACCCTGGCGACGCCGTGACACGTCAGCTGAGGGCCCACGCGCCGCCTCCAGGCTAGGCCATGGAGTAGCGACCCACCCGGCCCTCGGGAATTTTGTGCATTCAGCACTTGATCATAAATGAGGGCCCACACCATGCCATCTGACGCATTCATGCACCACTGGCCCCTACATGCCAGCAGCAGTCAGACGCCCCAGTACCCCCACGGGGGTGTTCGATGAGTGCCGCAGACAAGGTCCGCAACATCATGCCCACCGGCGGAATGGCCACCCTGCGACAGCTGAAGGTGGTCGACGCCGTCGCCGAACTGGGCGGCGACGACCGCCTAGCCATCCCGGTCTCAGAGATCGCCACCAAGGTGGGGCTCAGCGCCTCCAACATCTCCTCCTCGCAGGGCTTTCTTCGTCAAGCCGGCCTGCTGGAGACGCACCACGGAGCCCTTTCGGTCACCGATGCCGGCTTTCAGTTGACGCGGCTCCGGGTGGAGGACTCCGCCCGCGCTCGCCTCTTCCTGCATGACCACTGGCAGTCCGCCTGGTTCACCAAGGCCGCCAAGCGCCTCCTGCGACAAGGGCCGCGGCAGAGGACCACGCTCGCCGAAGAGCTCGGCCAAGGGCTGCCCGCAGCGGCGCCCGAACGCGGGCTCTATCTGGTGGACTGGCTCGACTACGCCCTGATCGTCCACGTCGCCAAGGACGGACTGGTCCGCCTCCCGGGCTCCATCCCCACACCCCCGCCCCCCGCCGCTCCGGCATCAGGCCTGTTCCTCAGCTCCGTCGAAGAGACCATGGCGCTACCCGACGACACCTTCGTAGCGGCCATGCGGGCTTACGGGACCCTAGTGAGCTCGCTCCGGGGGCCGGCGGCCCGCGCCTAGCCAGGCCGGCTCGCCCCGCCGCACCGAGTGACGCCCCGGGCCGTCCTGCCCGGGGTCTCTTCGGCGCGTCCTCATCCATTCGCCCACGCCGGGTTGCAGCGGAGATCACACATGCCCATCGTAATGGTGCAAGTACGGAACACAATGAATCATTCGAATCTTCCCGGTCAGAGGGTCGAGGGAGGGGTCGAACTGCTCTCCCCGACCCTCCGGAGGACCGTCATCATGGGAAGCGACCTGTCTCTCATCCATGCCATCGACCTCGTCATCGACGCATGGCGGGAGATGACCGCCCTCGACGAGATGTCCGAGCAGACCTTCGACAAGTTCGGTCTCCTCATCAAGAGGTTCGGACGGAACGCCACTGCGCGAGGCGTACTGCTCATCTCGGACGTCACCGATGGCATCGCCGAGGACTTCGTGAACGCCAAGGGCCGGAGCCGCCACGGCCACGTCTCGGACTCGGCGGTGGCTACCCGCCGAGTCCGCCGAAGCGTCTTGCGGACCGCCTTCCGCACCCTGCACGAGCTCGGCCTGAGCGACCAGGATCCGACACGCAACATCGTCCTGCCCGCCCGCACCTACGAAGGTTCCCGCCCTCTCACCGAAGACGAGGCCGTACTGCTGCGCCACCACGCCGCATACGCGGCCCGGCCGACCCGGCACGCAGCCGCGGCCGCCCTCGCCCTGGCCGGCGGGCACAGCGGCGAGATCGGGCACAGCGTCGTGGCCGACCTCGACCTGCCGCACAGCCGCGTCTGGATGCACGGAGCGCGCAAATACGACCCCCGCTGGTGCCGGCTGGACGCCTGGAGCCGCCACGTACTGGCCGATCGAGCCCGCCACGTCCTCGCTCAGCACCCGGACAAGACCACCGCGCGCCTCGCGGTGTCCTGTACCCCGGCACCCGATCCGGCCCTGCAATCGCGCACGTGTGTCGCGCTCCGCGATCTGCTGCGCAGGATCGGCCTTGACGGGGAACCCGACGTCACCCCGGCTTCCGTCACCACCCGTGCCGCCGTCGAGACCTTCGAAGTGACCGGCCGCATCGAGGAATCCGCCCGAAGGCTCGGGCTCCGATCCCTGGACAGGGCCGCCTCCATCGTCGGCTACGACTGGCAGACCGACCCCGCCTACACCGACGGGGGCCCGGCCCGTGCCTGACGACGTCTTCGGAACCCCCAAGCCCCACCCCGAACGCCCGAACCGCAAACGCCAGCTCACCGACCAGGACCAGCGCAGCATCGCGGAGCGCGTCCGCGACTGCCTCGACTACCCGCTCCTCTACGAGATGGCGGAACTCCTACCCCCGCCGAACGTCGTCGGCTGCCCCCGCGAGTACCCGGGCATCGTCTACCTGATCATGGCCGCCCTCACCCCGGTGACGAAGTCCAAGCGTTCCACCACAGGACTCCTCGCCTCTCCCCAGGACTGGCGCAGCGTACGGGCGAGCATCCGCCGCCACCTGGGCCGCAGGGCAGCGGCAGCCCTGCCCCTCACCGCACCTTCCCGCGGGCAGTACCAGGACGCCCTGAACAACCTCCTCGTACCGGCCGCTGACGCACTCGAGGAAGCGTTCCGCAGGTATGCCGCCCAGCAAGCCCTGAGCCAAGGGCTGTTCCCCTCGGACACGCCCAAGGTATGGAGCCGCCCCGAACGCCGACAGCTCCTCGTCGGCGACGCCACCGTCCCCAAGGCACCCTCCAAAGCGCGCGCCGTGGAGATCACGGACGAGGACACCGGCCTGATCCGAAACCACCGCGTCGACCCGGCCGCCCGCATCTACTACGAGAACGGAGAGAAGGAGAAGCGGCGGGTACGCGGCACCAAGTGGTTCTTCGCCTCCGGCCGCGACACCGGCTACTGGACCCGCGTCATCCTCAGCTTCGCCCACGTCGCCGGCGGCGAGTACGAAGACGAAGCAGCCATCGCCGTACGCCAGTTCCGCATGCTGAAGGACGCACTGCCCCACTGCATGGGCGTCGTCTACGACGGAGCCTTCCGCGGTGTCCACCGCGACGCCCTCGCCCGGGCCGGCCTATTGGCCATCAACAAGCAGCACGGATCCGTCGCCCCCGTCTTCTACGAACGCATCAGCCCCTGCCGAAGCGGCCACGAGCTCTGGTGCGACCAAGGCCGCATCGCCGAGAGCATCCGCATCGACGACGGCACCCGCATCCTCGAACCCCTCCCCATCACCAAGCTCGAGCACCGTGCCGGAGCCGCCAAGAGCCGCTGGTACCACGTCCTCAAGATCCCCTGCCGCCACGGCGACCACGACTACCGCGTCCCCGTCGGCATCACCACCACCCCTGCCGACCGGACCCTGCGCTGCGTCGACACCGGCAAGCGCATCAAGAGCGACAGCGAACGCGGCTTCCACCGAGCCGAATACCTTCAGCAGATCCCCGAGGCCAGCCTCACCCACCAGCTCCTCTACCCCTACCGCGCCGACTCCGAGTCCGTACACAGCCAATTCGACCAGAGCCTCTGGAATCGCCGCATGATTGCCTACGGCGTGGATCGCCAGAAGATCTTCGTCCTCGGCTTCGCCCTCTCCCAGAACGCCACCAGCCACCAGATCCACCTCCAGGCCCGCAGCAACGCCCAACAGGTCCTCCGCATCGCCTGACACCCCTCGACCCCACGACGGCCGCGCCCACCCCAGGGCGCGGCCGTCGCTCCGTTAAAAAGGCCCCATCCGTGGCAAGCGGAACAGAACGGACGCTCCAGCAGCCTGCCCACACCCGTGCAGCACCCCCGGCCTCCCCACCCACCACCCCAGAGGCTCAGAAACCCCAGGTCACGACGATGCCTTCACCTCAGGCCCACTCCCACGGCAATCCATGCGACCACTCCCAGCACGATCCGCTAGGCTGTCAGCGGTCAGTCGGCTACCAGGCGCGTGCCGGGGACAGTGTCCGCGAGGGCATCTCGACCCGGATGTGTGCACGTCATCTGACCAGCATGTTTGTCGAAACAGTCCGCGCGATCCCTCTGGGGTTTCCGGCAAGGTTTCCGACAAGCCCCCGCCTTCGTAGCTCAGGGGATAGAGCACGGCTCTCCTAAAGCCGGTGTCGCAGGTTCGAATCCTGCCGAGGGCACGGACGAGGCCCCGCGGTCGATATCGATCGCGGGGCCTCTTCGCGTTGTGGTTACATGGCGCACGTGTCGCGTGACGCCGCCTACTGAGATGTGGGCCGGGCGGTGGTTGGGCAGGCACCTGTTCTTGAAGGACCGGGCCCATGGGCATGTACGCCACCGGCTACGGGTGATCTCCCTCGGTTGTTTCGCTGCCGTCGCACGCACGCACACCGTGAGGAAGTCAACACTCCGTGTCATCGTTCAATCACGCCGTCATCGAAGAGTTCAGGGCGAACGCCGGCCAGGTCGGCGGGCCCTTCGAAGGTTCCGAGCTGATCCTGCTCACCACCACCGGCGCCAGGTCCGGCAAGCCGCACACCGTTCCGCTCGGGTTCACCCGCGAGGACGGCGGCGGGGAGCTGTTCGTCGTCGCGTCCGCCGCCGGGGCCGACCGGCATCCCGCCTGGTACCACAATCTGCTCGCGCGGCCCCTCGTGGAGGTCGAGACCGGGACGCAGACGTACGAGGCCGTCGCCGTTCCCGCCCAAGGAGCTCGGCGGGACGAGCTGTTCGCGCGGATCGTCCGCGCGGAGCCCGGGTACGGGGAGTACCAGGCGCGCACCCGGCGGGTGATCCCCGTCGTCGTGCTCCAGCGCACCCACGAGGTCCCGGCCCGGGAGGGCGGTATCGCCGGGAAGCTGCTCGAGGTGCACGGCTGGCTGCGGGCGCAGCTGGCCCTCGTACGGGACCTCGCGCGCGAGGAGCCGCAGGGCGCCGGGGCGGCCTCGCTCGGGCTGCAACTGCGCCAGCGCTGCCTCGCGTTCTGCCATTCGCTGGAGTTCCACCACCGGAGCGAGGACGCCGGGCTCTTCCCGTACCTGGAGCAACAGCATCCGCACATGCGGGAGTTCTTCCTCCGGGTGGGCTCCGAACACCGCGCCATCGCAGGGCTCCAGGAGGAGTTGGTACGCGCCCTGGACGCGCCCAGCGTCGGATTCAGCGAGCGGGTGGAACGGATGAGCCGGGAGTTGGAAGCCCATCTCGACGGCGAGGAAGCGCAGTTGCTCCCGGTCCTGCGGGCCCTGGAAGCGTGACGCGGGCCTCGGCTCCGCCCGCCTCCCGGTTGCGGAAGGTGAGGGTGGCGCCGAGGACCCGGGCCTGACCGTCCGCAATGGTCAGGCCCAGCCCGTGGCCCTTGTTCGTGCCCTCCGTACGGAACCGCTGCGGGCCGGTGGTCAGCACGTACTCCGGATAGCCGGGGCCTGAGTCCGTGACGGTCAGGGTCCGGCCGTCGACCGTGAGCGTGACCGGGGCCGCGCCGTGGCGGTGCGCGTTGGCCACGAGGTTGCCCAGGATCCGCTCCAGGCGCCGCCGGTCCGTGTCCACCCGCAGCGAGCCGCGCGAGCCGCGCACCTCCAGAGCCGTCTCGGTGCCCGAGGCGCGGATGGCGCGCGCCGCCAGATCGGCCAGGTCGTGCGAATCCAGCTCCAGGCGTTCGCTGCGCGTCTCCAGCCGGGAGATCTCCAGGAGATCCTCGGTCAGCGAGCGCATCGCCCGCACCCGGTCCCGTACGAGCTCGGCCGGACGGCCCGGCGGCAGGAGCTCGGCGGCTGCGTTCAGGCCGGTCAGCGGGGTGCGGAGCTCATGGGCGACGTCCGCCGTGAACCGCTGTTCCGCTTCGAGCTTGCCCTGGAGCGAGGAGGCCATGGTGTCCAGGGCCCGGGAGACCGCCGCCACCTCGTCCTTGCTGCGCGTGCTGTCGTCGACGCGCGCGTCGAGGTCACCGGCGCTGATTCGGCGGGCCACCTGCGCGGTCAGGTGCAGCCGTCGGGTGATCCGGGTGACGACGAACGCGCCGATGAGGAGGGTGCCCCCGATGGCGAGCCCGGAGGAGCCGAGGATGGCCCGGTCCAGTTCGACGATGGTCCGCTCGCTCGCGCGGAAGTCCACGGAGACGGCTATCGCGCTGCCGTGGGCGGCGGGCCCGGCCGCCCACATCACGGGCCGGCCCCGGTGCCTGCCGACGGCCGTGCCGCGCTTGCCGCCGGCCGCCAGGGCGCGCAGCTCCGGGGGTAGGCCGGCCGGGTCGATGCCCTCGCCGCGCGGCATGCGCCCGCCGGTCTCGTAGGCCTCGATGGTCCGTTCCAGCCGGGTCAGCGCCTTCTCGCGGGCCGTGCCCACGGTCTGGCGGGTCATGGCGCCGTGCACGAGGCAGCCCAGCAGCGCCGCGAGTCCGCAGCACATGAGGGTGATGAAGACCGTGGCCTTCCAGGTCAGGGTCGAGGTCCAGGCGGGCAGTCGCGGGCGCGGCCGCAACCGCTCGTCGCGCTGCGTGTCGTTCATGGTCACGTCACGGTAATGCGCGAGCCCCGGAGGGTGAGCGGCGGTATCCGGCCGGATCGCACCGGCTCCGGCCGGATCACGACGGATCGCAGCCGATCGAGGCGGATCGAGGCGGGGCGCGACGGGTCGAGGCGGGTCGCCGCGGGTCGCCGCGGGTCGCCGGGCGGACCACTACCCCGGACCACCGCGCCGGACCGGGGGCGCACGAAGCCCTTCCGACCCGGGCCGGAAGGGCCGTGCCATCACGGTCAGCTCAGACCACTGCTGCGTTCGCCGATACGGTCGCCCTGCGGAGTGCCGGCCCGCTTGAGCGCGGCCTTCGTGTGCAGTCCGCCCTTGACCTTGCTCCGTACCGGACCGCTGAAGCCGTGTCCCGGAGCGCGCGGCGGTTGCGCCTGCTCCTGCGCCTTCGCGATGGCCGCCCGGACATCCCGCTTCTGCTCTTTCTTCATCCCGTCGTCAACTCCTTCGGGAAGCACCCAATCGGACTACTGGGATCGTATGCACATATACGGACCAACGCACCCGGACCGATGTGCAAAGAATTCCGATCAAGAGCCTGGATCAGGGACGCGGCGGAGCCGGACGCGTCGGCTGGCCCAGCGTCTGGTGCACCAGGTCCTCCGGGCAGGGCGTCCCCCGCGGCAGCTGGTACTTCGCCGCCACCCGGTACTCCCCCGGCGCCGGTGCCAGCAGCTCCGTCCACACGTCCCCGGTGTCGTCCGGAGCGGCCTTGAAGAGGCATCCGGCCGTGTTCGCGTACTGCTTGCGCAGCGCGCCGCCCTCCCCGCTCCCGCCCCGCGCCTTCGAGGCGGAGGTCTCCTGCGGCGGCGGTACGGGCTTGCCCGTCGCGTCCACCAGCCCCAGCCACGGCGAGTGCGGGATCCGCACCAGCACCCGGCCGGGCTGCTTCACGTCGACGACCAACTGGTCGGCGCTCGCCCGCACCACGGTCGCCGGCCCGGCGACCAGGTCGGTGGGCTCCTGGACCTTGAAGAGCAGCCAGTTCGCGTCGCCCCACACCTGCTGGAGGTAGGGGAGCCCCCCGCGCACCAGCTTCGCCTCGTCCACCCCGCCCGAGTCGGGTTTGTCGGCGGGCAGCACCACGTAGTGCACGGCCCAGCGCTCGAGCCAGGCCCGGTAGCTGTCCGCGGTGAGGGTGTCGTCGTAGAAGAGCGGGTTGCGCTCCAGGTCCGCCTGCCGGTTCCAGCCACGCGCGAGGTTCACGTACAAGGGGAAGGCGGAGGACTCGCGGTGGCTGCTGGCCGGCACCACCTCGACCCGGCCGCGGTCGGCGTGCGCCTTCTGCAGCTGGTCGACGAGGGGGGCCAGCTCCCGGCTCCAGGCGGCCAGCGGGGTGGTGCGGACGATGTCGGTGACGCTGTTGGTGGTGATCCAGGCGTTCAGCCCGACGAAGGCCAGCAGCACCGCGTACCAGCGCCGCGAGCGCGGGAACTCGTAGGGGAGGGCCGCGAGCAGCGCGGCCCCGCCGAACAGCATCACCAGGCGGGTGACGTTCGAGCCGACCTGGGAGTCGATCGCCCAGGTGAGGAAGACGCCGAGGGCGTAGACGGCCGAGGCGATCCGGACGGTCTTCCACCGCCTCGGTACGAGGAAGAGGATCAGCAGCCCGAACACGAACGGTAGCCCGGCCGAGCCGATCTTCATCGGCTGCGTCCCGGAGAACGGGAACAGCCACGCCGACAGCCCCACCACGGCCACCGGGGCCAGTCCCAGCGCGTACGCGCCCGGGCGCCGCCCGCTCAGGAACAGCGCGGCCGCGATCACCCCGAGGAAGAGACCGGCGACGGGGCTGGCGGCGGTCGCGAGCCCGGCCAGCGGGGCCGTCACCGCGGCCTTGGCCCAGCGCCGCTCCGCCCACTTTCGGGGCCAGCAGAAGACGGCGGCGACGGCGCCGAGCGCGAACATCACGCCGAGGCCGAAGGTGACGCGGCCCGAGAGGGCGTTGCAGAGCAGGCCGTAGACCCCGGCCAGGGCGGGCCACAGGGGCTCGCGCACGGCCCCGCGGCAGCGGGTCAGGATCAGCGCGAGCAACCCGGCCGAGACGGTACCGGCGATCATCATCGTGGTCCGGACACCGAGCATGTGCATGAGGTACGGCGAGACCACGCTGTACGAAACGGGGTGCATGCCGCCGTACCAGGCGAGGTTGTACGCCGAGTCGGGATGGCGACCCACGAACTCGGCCCAGGCGTCCTGCGCGGCCAGGTCGCCGCCGCTGTTGGCGAAGCTGAAGAACCAAACGACGTGCAGCAGCCCGGCGAGGACGGTGGCGACGACCACCGGGTGGCGCCGGGCGCCGTCGAGAGCGGCGGCGAGCGGGCCGCGGGGCGGCCGGGTGCCTCCGGGCGCGGAAGGTGGCGCGCAGGCGACGGTCGTGGCGGACCCGGCAGTCGTGGCGGACGTGGCAGTCGTGGCGGACGCGGACACCCCGGAAGCAGCGCCGTCGGCCGACGGGATGGCCTCCTGGTGCCAACCCTGCTGCTCAGTGGTGGTCACTGCCGCACTCCCCAACCCATGAGTACACGAACTTCCCGGGGGCCTAGACGCGGCCCGGCGCCCCGGGGTTGCCCGGGGCGCCGGATCTACGCTCTCACCGGATGTCAGCCGACGCGCGTCAGCTTGCTGCCGATGCTCGGCGCCGCGAGGTCGCTCTTCAGCGCCACCGGCACCTTCACCTGGCTCGCGCCCTCGCCGACGGTCAGCACGCCGACCTCGGTACCGGCCGCCGCGGTCTGCGGCAGCTTGCCCCCGCCGTTCGCGAGCTTGAGGTCCACGGTCAGCGAGGCCCAGCCGACCGCCTGCACGTCGGCGGTGGCCACGACCGGCGTCCGGCCGCCGAGCCCGTCGTCGACGTACCCGACGACCTGGCCCTTCTTCACGACGGTCGCGCCGTCGAGTGCCTTCTGGGTGGCGACCATCAGCTCCTTGCTCGCGGCGAGCACGGTGTCGATGATCGACGGCTTGTGCTGGCCGAGGACGGCTCCGACGATCAGCTGGTTGGTGTTGCCGACCTTCTTCTGGGCGGCGAAGAGGAGGTTTCCGCCGGCCTTGGTCGTCGTACCGGTCTTGATGCCGAGCGCGCCGGCCGGTCCGGTGAGGCCGTTCCAGTTCCGCCAGCTCTTGTTGTACGGGTCGACCCAGTTGGGCTTCTTGGTGATGTCGAGCAGCGTCTCGATCTCGACGAGCTTCAGGCCCAGCTTCACCTGGTCCTCGGCGGTGCTGACCGTGGTCGCGTCCAGACCCGAGGGGTCCGTGTACGTCGTGTTGGTCATGCCGAGTTCCTTCGCGGTGTCGTTCATCTTCTTGACGAACGCCTCCTGCGACCCGGAGTCCCAGCGCGCGAGCAGCCGGGCGATGTTGTTGGCCGACGGGATCATCAGGGCGGCGATCGCGTCGTACTCCGAGATCTTGTCGCCCTCCTTGACCGTGTCGAGGGTGGACTCGTTGTCGGTCGAGTTGTTCTTCTTGCCCTCGGTCTCGGCCGTCTTGTCGATCTCGATCATCTCGCCCTGCTCACCCTTCTTGATGGGGTGGTCGCGCAGGATGATGTACGCCGTCATCGACTTGGTGACGCTCGCGATCGGTACGGGCTTCTGTTCGCCGGACTGGCCGAGCGTGCCGAGACCGGCGGCCGCCATGTACGCCTGCCCCTCGGTGGGCCACGGCAGCTGGGGCTTGCCGCCCTCGAAGGTGTACGAGGACTTGCCGGTCATGACGAGCTTCGGCTCGGGCAGCGGGCGGACCAGCTGCACGACGGCCAGGATGACCACCAGGAGCGCCACGAGCGGCGCGTAGATCTTGACCCGCCGGATGGCGGTGCGCATCGGGCTCGGCGGCGGGGGCGGGTTGTTCGTGAGGTCCGCGAGCATGTCGAGCGGCGGCTTGGGCGGCAGCGGCTGCTGCGTGGTCCGCTCGGAGTGGTCGAGCCGCGCGACGGCGGGCGGCACCGGAACCTTCGGCCGCGGTTCGGCCGCGGGCGCGATGCCCTCCGGACGCAGCGGCACGAAGGTGCTGCCCTTGGGCGGCTCGACCGCGGCCTCGGCCCCGGCGGGCTTGGCCCCGGCGGGCTTGGCCCCGGCAGCGTTGGCGGCCGGGGGATTGGCCACGGCGGCGGGCTTGGCGGCCGGAGGCTTGGCCGCGGCGGGCTCGGCCTCCGCGGGCTTGGCGGCGGGCTCGGCCGCGGTCGGCTTGGCCAGGGCCGGCCTCGCGGCAGCGGGCTTGGCGGGGTCCGACTTCGGGGCAGCCGCCGCCTCGGCCGCGTCCACCTTCGGAACGCGGAAGACGGCGGTGCGCTCGCTGTCCGCCGGCTCCTCGCCCTTCGGCCGCTCAGCCGCGGGCTTCGGCCCAGCAGCCGGGGCCGGAGCAGAAGCGGAGGCGGGCTTCACGGCGCGGAACACCGCGGTGCGCTCGCTGTCCGCCGGCTCCTCGCCCTTCGGCCGCTCAGCCGCGGGCTTCGACGGCTCGGCGGCAGGAGTCGAAACGGAATCGGTCTTGAAGGCGCGGAACACGGCAGTGCGCTCACTGTCCGCGGGCCCGTCGGCCTTCCCCTGCTCAGCCGCGGGCTTCGGCTTGACGGGCTGGAAGGCGCGGAAGACGGCAGTGCGCTCGTTGTCCGCGGGCTCCTCGCCCTTGGGCTTCTCGGCCGGCGCGGGGGCGACGGAAGGACCGGAATCGGAATCTGAGTCCGACGTCTCGGTACGGGCTTCAGGCGTGCCGGAATCGACGGCGTCGGGCTCGTCCGAGTCCGCCTCTCCGTCCGCCGAAGCGGAAGCCTCGGCAGCATCGCCATCGTCATCGCCATCGTCGGCGGAGGCGACCCACGCCGCCACCGCGTCCCGCAGCGGGTCACGCCCGCCACCGGACTCAGCACCGACACCGGCACCGGCCCGCGGCGCATCGGGCCCGTCGGCTCGTGCCTCGGAATCCGCACCGGCGTCGGCATCCACATCGGCACCGGCACCGGCCTGCGGTGCATCGGGCCCGTCGGCGTCCGATCCGGATTCGGCATCATCGACATCGACATCGACATCGACATCGACACCGGTCTCGCCGGAACGAGTGGACCCGCCGTTCTCGGGATCGCGCGGCCGGAGCACGGACAACCTCGGATCACGCTCCGCGGACGACTCCGCCGCCCCCGGCGCTCCTTCATCTACCGACTTGTCGGGGGACTCGCCCGCCACCGTTCCTCCTCCATCGCCGCCACGTCCGGCTGTCCGAATGTCTAACAGTGTCCCGTCTCGGGAGCATCGCCCCCGTGCTAGACGAGAACGACATAGCTGCGGGTTCCCCCACAAAGCGACCACGCGCTCTCGACAGATGAATGTGAGAGGCGTCACCCTGTCACTCATCCACGCGGGGAGGCATGGATGGGCAGGAGCCGCAGAACAATTCCGGAGGAGCTTCTGCTGCTCGCCTTGGACCCGGCCACGGGTACCACGGCGCAGCCGCAGTCGCTCGACCTCGGCCTGGCCGGGGCACAGCTAGTGGAGCTGGCTCTGGCAGGACGGATAGCCCCTGATGGGGATCGTATCGCCGTGGTGATGCCACGGCCGACAGGAGATCCGACTCTGGACTCCGCACTGGAACTGCTGCGCAGGCGCGGCAGTCCGGTACGGGCCGTCCACTGGATCGGTGGACCCCGACTGGGGCTCCGCCAGATTTACCTCGCCCATCTGGAGCGCTGCGGCATGGTCCATGCCGTGGCGGGACAGATGTGCGGAGTGCTTCCGACGACTCGCTACCAGGCGACGGACACGGAGATCAGCCGGGAGATCCGAGCCCGGCTCGACAGTGCGATCCGCACCGGCGTACCGCCGGACCCGCGGACCGCGGCGCTCGCCGCACTGGCCCACGCGGTCGGACTCGGCAAGCACCTGTACCCCGGCAACGAGGGTCGGTCGTCCAGGTCCCGACTGCGGGACCTGATCCGGCACGACCCGATGGGCGGACTCGTGGCGCACGCCGTGATGGACGTCCAGAACGGTGTGGCCGCACAGCCACGCCGTGACCGCGCACCCGCACCGCCGGCCCGGGTCACGGCGAGCAGCGTTCCGCTGCAGCCGCGCCGGACGGGCGCGATGGCCCGCGCGGCCGCGCACTGATCCACCCCGACCCACCCCCGATCCACCCGATCACCCGTTCCACCGCTTCACCGCTTCACCGCACCACCATCGCAACGCCACCGCCCAGACCGACGTCCGCGAGGACCCGGTCGGTTCGGGAGCCGCCAGCGCGGGGGGGGGGGGGGGGGGGGGGGGGGGGCCCCCCCCCCCCCCCCCCGGGGGGTGTGGGGGGGGGGGCCCCCCCCCCCCCCCCCCCCGGGGGGGGGGGGGGTGAAAACCAAAAAAACCGC
>NZ_JBIVTH010000015.1:185909-209690 GCF_044756625.1 Streptomyces sp. NPDC091682
CGGCCCCCCCGCCCCCCCCCCCCCCCCCCCCACCCCCCCACCCCCCCCCCCCCCCCCGGGGGCGGGGGGGGCCGGGGGGGGGGGGGCCCCGCCGGGGGGGGGGGGGGGGGGGCGGGGGCCCCCCCCCCCCCCCCCCCCGCGTCTGTGTTTTCCGGACCGTTCCCCAGCGGCGCCGCCCGCTTCGGTGGCAGTCTGCTAAACACCAGATACGCAGAGAGATAGCTGCAACGACAGAAGAAGGCGGAGGTGCCGTTCACGTGGCGTCCAATGTCAATCCCACCGTCCGACGCCGCCGACTGGGCATGGAGTTGCGCAAGCTCCGCGAGGACAAGGGCATGACGGCCGAACAGGTCGCCGAGCGCCTCCTCGTCTCCCAGTCGAAGATCAGCCGACTGGAGAACGGCCGCCGCTCCATCAGTCAGCGCGACGTCCGCGACCTGTGCGACGTCTACGAGGTCGAGGACCGCCGCCTCATCGACTCGCTCATGCAGATGGCCAAGGATTCCCGCCAGCAGGGCTGGTGGCACGCCTTCGGCGACATCCCGTACAGCGTCTACATCGGCCTGGAGACGGACGCGGCCAGCCTTCGCACGTACGAGCCCTTGGTGATCCCGGGGCTGCTCCAGACGACGGAGTACGCCCAGTCCCTCGTCCGCGGCGCGTGGCCGGAGACGGCCCCGGCCGACGTCGACAAGCGCGTCCAGGTCCGGATGCACCGCCAGAAGCGGCTCTCCGATACGGACAACAACAACCCGGACCTCGGTCCGCTGCGCCTGTGGGCGGTGATCGACGAGGCCGCGCTGCGCCGGCGCGTGGGCGACGCCCAGCTGATGATCCGACAGCTCGAATACTTGATAGAGCAGTCGGAGCAGCCCCACGTCACGGTGCAGGTGATGCCCTTCGAGCTGGGCGCGCACCCCGGCGTGAACGGCCAGTACGCGATCCTGGAGTTCCCGGACGCGTCCGACTCGACCGTTGTCTACATCGAGGGCGTGACGAGCGACCTGTACCTGGAGAAGGCCAACGACGTCCAGAAGTACAGCGTGATGTACGAACACCTGCGCGCGCAGGCGCTCAATGTCGACCAGACCCGCGACTTCATCTCGGGAATCATCAACGAATATGCCGACAAGGGCGCGTAGGGGCTGGATGCGGACGATATCCACCGTGCGCTTGGCAGGTGGGTCGGCACCGTACACCGTCACTCCCCAGCCACAGAAGGCTTGAATGGAATATGCCACCCGGTCGGGTGAATGCTCGCTTCACCCGTCAGGAGCTGCCGGTAGCGTCGATCAGGTCAGCCGGAAGATTGGCCGACAGGACACCGGAACCACCGGAACTACTCGCTCACCGGAGAGAAACATGGCTATTCGCCAGGGCGCCACGACCAACTGGATCAAGTCCTCCTACTCCGCCAACGGCGCCTGCGTCGAGGTCAAGTCCCCTGTCATGGAGGCCATCGCCGTCCGCGACTCGAAGGCGCAGGACGGACCGTCCCTCACCTTCGCCCCCGACTCCTGGACCTCGTTCGTCGCCGACGTCACCGAGGGCCGGCTGGGACGCCTCGCCTGAACATCACGGCGCGTCCCAACCGCCCGCGCTTTCACTGCCGTTCGACCCCCGCGTCCAGCACCAGCGGGCCCGTCTGCTGCACCACCCGCAACACCTGCGCCACTTACATCACCTGCATCACCTGCACCACTGACTGGAGCCCTCTCGACCGACCCGCCGTCTTGGCCGAGGGGGCTCGGCCGTGCCCGGGGGGCCGGCGACCCGCTCAGCGCAGCTGATCGACGTAACGGTCGGTCCCCGGCACCGTCGGAATGAACGGCGCCACCAACTCCACCCGCCCCAGCCCCGCCTCCGCGACCTCCGCGTCCAGCCCTCGGAAGCGGTCCCAGCAGGTCCGGGGGTCCTCCTGGAGGAACCACAGCAGCGTGAGGCGGGTGTCGACCCCCTCCACCTGTTTGACGTACGTCATCCGGTCGCCCGGCAGCGGCGTGGGCCGGAAGACCGTCACCATCGCGGCCGGACCTCCGTGCAGCCGCTTCGGCAGGGCGCGCGAGCGCAGCCACTCCAGCAACTCGGCCCGCTGCTCGGGCCCGTCTGCGTCGACGACCTGGACGACGAGACCCTCGTACGGGTGGTCCAGGGCATGGAAGTCCCGCGGGCCGGCGGCGCCGTCGCGGTAGACGGTGACCGCGTGGTCCTGGAAGGACGTGAAGACGTGGGTGCGGTCCTGGTAGACCCGACCGTCGCGGTTCAGGCGCTTGTTGATGCCCACCGTCCACTTCATGTGCTCGTCGTAACGCCCCCGGGTGACCCAGTACGTCGATATGTAGCAGCCGGCCGTGACGGGCTGGGCGACGGCCGACTTCTCCGGGTAGCGCAGCTCCTGTAGCTCGCGGGTGGCCACCCAGCGGCGGCCCGCGTACATCCAGGGCATGGCCATGGCACCGGCGTAGTAGTGGTCGTCCTCGTACCAGCGGTTGTACGCGTACTCGTGGCCCGGGTGCGGCTCCACCATGGTGATCAGCGCATGCCCGGGGCGGACGCCGTAGGGGCCGACGGCCGCGAGCTCGGCGTAGTCCTCGACGCGGGTGTCCTGCTGCGGGTCCTGCTCTCCTGTCGTCATGGAACCGGTCTATCTGATACAGCATCAGATGGGGAGGGGGCGGACGCCTCCGGCGGCCCGTCCATCACCTGATACATAGATGCCGTCTACAACTTTCCCTCGCTACGATGCGCGCACCCGCCTCCTGAAGGAGCTGCCCGTGCCTGCGACCGTGCCTGCGACCGTGCCTGCCTCCGTGCCTACGACCGGGCCTACGACCGGGCCCGCGAGCGCACCCGCTGCCGTGGCCGCCGCCGCGGCGCCGCCCGCGTTCGCCGCCCGCGCCGCCTCCGCGGAGGGGTCCCCCGTACGCGAGATCCTCGCGCTCACCGAACGCCCCGGGATCATCTCCCTCGCTGGTGGCCTGCCCGCGCCCGAGCTCTTCGACACCGAGGGCCTGCGGGCCGCGTACGACGCCGCCTTCGCGGTGTCCGCGCGGCGCGCGCTCCAGTACTCGACCACCGAGGGCGCCCCGGAGCTCCGCGAGGCCGTCGCCGCCCGGGCGACCGCGCGGGGGCTGCCGACCGGCCCGGACGACGTACTCATCACCTCGGGCTCCCAGCAGGCCCTGACCCTCATCACCGCCACCCTGATCGAACCCGGCGACGTAGTGCTGGTCGAGAACCCCACCTACCTCGCGGCCCTCCAGTGCTTCGGCCTGGCGGGGGCGCGGGTGGTGGCCGTGCCCTGCGACGCGGAAGGCATCCTCCCGGACGCGCTGGCGGAGATCGTGGCGCGCGAACGGCCGAAGCTGCTGTACACCGTCCCCACCTTCCAGAACCCGACGGGACGCACCCTCCCGGCCGCCCGCCGGGCGGCGGTCGCGGAGACCGCGGCCCGGCTCGGACTGTGGCTGGTGGAGGACGACCCGTACGGGGAACTCCGCTACGAGGGCTGCGCCGTCCCGTGGCTCGCCGCGCACCCGGGGGCGGAAGACCGTACGGCCCTGCTCGGCAGCTTCTCGAAGGTCATGGCCCCCGGGCTGCGGCTGGGCTGGCTCCGGGCCCCGGTGGCGCTGCGGCGGGCCGCGGTCGTCGCGAAGCAGGCGGCGGACCTCCACACCTCCACGGTGGACCAGCTGGCCGCGGTGCACTACCTCGCGGCGGTGGACCTCGACGCGCACATATCCACGGTCCGGACGGCCTACCGTGCGCGCCGCGACGCCCTGCAGAGCGCCCTGAGCCGGAGCCTGCCGGCCGACTGCGAGTGGAACCTGCCCGCGGGCGGCATGTTCCTCTGGGCCCGCCTGCCGGAGGGCCACGACGCGACGGACCTCCTCGGGACGGCCGTCGCCCACGGCGTCGCCTTCGTCCCGGGCGCCCCCTTCTACGCCACC
Organism: Streptomyces sp. NPDC091682; assembly: GCF_044756625.1. NCBI lineage: Bacteria > Bacillati > Actinomycetota > Actinomycetes > Kitasatosporales > Streptomycetaceae > Streptomyces > Streptomyces sp. NPDC091682. The sequence continues at coordinate 189,860 of NZ_JBIVTH010000015.1, forward strand.
GCGCCGGACCCCCGCACCCTGCGCCTGAACTTCACGACGCACGCGCCGGCCGAGATCGCCGAGGGCGTCGACCGGCTGCGCGCGGCGCTGGCGGAGTACGGGGGGAAGTAGCCGGGGAGCGGCCGGGGGCCGCTACTGGGGACCGGGGCCGCGGTTTCAGTGGGCGAGGGCGACCTTGAGCAGCACGATGAGCAGCCCGAGGAACAGGTTGATCACACCGGCCAGGGCCATCAGCCGGCGTGAGGCTCCGGCGCGGCTGGCGGCCACGGTGGCCCAGCCGACCTGTCCGATCAGGGCGACCGCGAGCGCCAGCCAGGCGATGCCCGTGGCGCCCAGGCCGAACAGCGGCGCGATGCCCGCGGCGACGGCCGGGGGGACAGCCGCCTTGATGATCGGACGCTCCTCCTTGGACGTACTGCGGACCACGTCCCAGCTCAGCCGGTTCACCATGCGGGCCCCGAAGAGTCGGGAGAAGACGTGCGCGGCCCAGAACACCACCCCGGTACCGAGGAGCAGCGCGACGAGTTCCAGCCTCGGGTACTTGCCGAGGGTCCCGGCGCCGACCACCACGGAGGCGGCGAGCAGGGAGCCGTAGACGGCGCCGGTGTAGTCCTCGCGGCCCACCTCCCACTCCGGGGGGCCGCCCTCCGGCGGGCCGCCCTCCGGGGGACCGCCGCCCTCCGGGGGACCGCCGCCTTCCGGGGGGCCGCCTTCCGGGTGCGCTGTCACGCGGCCCCGGCCTGCGCGGTGGGCCACTTGAGTTCGATCTCCATCTCGATCTCCCCGTCGCCGATCTCGACCTCGATCTCGGTGCGGAGCTCGTCGGGGACGCGCAGGCTCATCTTCCCGGGGCCGAGTTCCAGTTCGGCATTGCCGCCGTGGCGCAGCGCCTCCGCGAGTGCGGAGAGCTGGTCGGCGACCTCGAGGCGGGAAAGGGAGCTCTTCTGCTCAAACTTGAGGTCCTTCACGGACGTCTCCAATCCGCTGCGAACACGGGTACGGCTCATTGTGCGGCCGCACCGGAGGTCGGGCATCCCGGGCCGGGCATCGCGGGCCGGGCATCGCGGGCTTCAGTCGCCCTGGCCCGCCACCGGCCGGTTGAAGGCCAGGGCGAGGACCGCGCTCCACTGCATGGGCGGCGCGGTCGGCGGGGCCCCCGGGCGGACCCTGGGCACCAGGACGCGCAGGGCGCCCGGACGGATGGAGCAGGTCACGGGTGTGGGCATGGTCAACGCCTCGCCGTCCACGGCGACGGCGATGCGTTCCGCGGCCGAGCGGACGACGACCTGGCGGGAGGTGAGCACGTGCAGGCCCGCCGCCCGCGCACCGCGCAGCGCGACCTCGGCCGCCTGGGCCGCGCTGTTCACCCGGATGCCGAGGACGCCCAGCTCCCCGCGGTCTAGGCGGGACCTGCGGGCGCCCATCGGCTCGGAGGACGTGTAGGGGTTGTTGCTGACGAGCAGCGCCTGCTGCGACTCCAGCCGTTTCTCGTCGGTCACCGCGTCGAGCGTGGTGCCGGCGTATCCCATGAGCAGGTCGGGCATTGCGGCCAGTGCCGAATCCGCCTTGGCGTCCCGGTACTCCGGCCGCTGCACGATCTCCGCGTAGACGCCGAACGAGGCCGTGTTGACGAAGGCCTGGCCGCCCACGACCCCCAGGTCGACCCTGAGCTCCTCCCCGTCGGCGAGCGCGTCCAAGCACCGGGCCGGGTCCTCGCGGTCCAGCCCGAGGTCCATGGCGAAGTGGTTCCGGGTGCCCGCGGAGATCACGAGGAACGGCAGGTCGTGTTCGGCCGCCACCTCGGCCACCCGGGCCTGGGTGCCGTCGCCGCCCGCCACCCCGAGCAGGTCCGCCCCGTCGGCCACCGCCTGCCGGGCGAGGGCGGCGACGTCCGTCACGACCGCCGGGTCGAGCACCACCACGCGGGCGCCGAGCGCCTCTCCCTTCTCGACCAGGCCGAAGCGGCCGACCTTCCCGCCGCCGGACTTCGGGTTCATGATCAGCACCGGGTTGCGGGGGGCGGCGCGCGCGACGGCCCGCATGCCGTCGGGCCGGCGCGCGGCGCGCAGCCCGGTCCGCGCACAGGCCACGGCGGCCGCCCACAGGGCGATGGCCAACAGCGCGATGGGCCACAGGTCCGCGTGCGCGTAGATGAGCAGGATGGCCACGGGCGCGCCCACCACCAACAGGGTCCCCACGAACCGCACCGCCCCGCGATGAGACACCACCCACCAGGTCCCCATGGCCGTGAGCGCCGCCCCGGCCACCCCGACGACGAGGACGAGCAGTCCCCCGACGATGCCCTCGGCCAGCAGCGTCAGCGCGGCGAGCACCGCACAGGCCACCGCCAGCAGGGCCCACAGCCGAGCGCGCCGGGGCGCGCCGGAAGTATGCGGGAGTGCCATGCCCTCACGTCCTCGCCTCGTGCCGCGGACCTCCACCACGAGGGTGTGGTCATCTCCGATCATCCCCCGCGGAGCATCGACCGTCGACGCGACGGGGACGCCACTGCGGACCATGCGCAGGGAAAAGGCAGGCATCCGCCGTTCAAGGAGGAAGAGACGAGGATGCCGGAATGCCACAAAAATACGGCAGCTAAAATTTCTTCGACCGGAACATATTCCACATGCTGAAGTCTCGGGGATTGGCGTGCAGTACAAATACAGGTTCATGAAGGATGGAATCGGCCTGGCCGCCGATCTTCTGGCGCACACGGAAGAATCCGAATCCGCGCCATCGGGAGCCATCCAGCTGGACCAACGCCTGCACCTGCGCCTTCCAGTGGGCCACGTCTACTGGAAGGACGCCACATGGCTTGCGTACGGACTTTCACTCCACACCACAGAGCTTTCACCCATCGCCGACGGGCACCGAATCGTTGTCATCAACTCCTTCGCCTACCCCGGCGCCGACTACCAGGCGGAAGTAGCAGCCCTGGCAATCGACGGATGGGTCCACCAAAACCTGAACACACCCCCCTGCGGAATCTCCGTAAGCTTCGACCGGCCACACCGGAAATTCCGCTTCGACTGGGGGACAGGCATGGTTCCGTTCTGTGACGACCTTCCGGACTGAGCCGTCGATCTCCCCGGCTCAGGGGTGGGGCGGGGCGTGCCGGCCCCTTCACACCTGTGCCCGCGTCACGATCTGACTCGGGCACGCCGCGCCCGGGGCACGGCCCGAGGCGGATCGTGCCGGGCCCGCGGCCGGGAGCGAGCCCGGGCCCGAGGGACCCCGTACCGTCCACCGGGGCGCCGGCGTGAAAGGCTGTGTTCGATTCGAGTGCACGGGTGGGGAGGTGACCGCGTGAGCGATGGATCCTGGGGGCACCTCAAGAGCCGGTACCCCATGGGAGCCCGGGTCGCGGGGAGGGTGAAGGTCGTCGCGGACCTCGTCGACCGCGATCAGCAGCTGGCAGTACGGGTGGGCCCTCCGTGGTGGAGGTCCCCGTGACGCTGGTGGATCACCAGGAAGTCGACGTCGTCGTCACCGCTGTTGCCCCTTATGGGTCGCAGGTCGACGCCGATGGCATCACCGGGTTCGTCGACCAGGCCAAGCATCCGTCCTGGTGGTCGCCGGACGTACCGCCTCCACAGGTCGGGGACCGCCTCCATGCCGTCGTCCTGGACGACTCACGGGTCCCTCCCCGGCTGAGCGCTCTCACGACGGACATCGACATCGCCCGCGTGCTGCGCGATCCCGCCCGGAAGGGGAGCCGCGAGTCGTGATCGTGAGGTTCACCCTCCGACCCGGCCAGGGGGATCCCAGCGGTTTCGATTTCGGAGACATGGTCTGGCAGGGGGAGCTGGGAGGAACGAGCTCGGCCGGCAGGAGCCCCGATCAGGGGATGATGATCCACATCTCCGTCGTCCTGCTCCTCGACACCCTGCGCGTCTTGTTGCAGGGGCGAAGCACCACCGCGTCCTTCGTCGGCGTGGGCAGCTCCTTCCGATTGGCCTTCAGGGCGACGAAGGCCGGGATCAGCGTGACGTCCACATCGGGAAAATTGGCAGTGGTCAGCCGCGCCGCGCTGGCAGCCGCCGTGCTCCGCGCCGCCGAGGAACTGACCGATGCGACGCTGGAAGCGCTGCCCGCTGACGATGGCGTCCGAGGCGATGTCACAGCCGCCCTGAACGAATTCCGCAGCGCGGCACGACCGCTCTGAGCGAACCCGGGGCATCAGCAGAGGGCAGGAGGGCAGGAGGGCAGGGGGCATGACGCGGTTCGACGGGTTGCTCGGAATCGATTTCGCGGGGCGGCGGACCGACGACGTCGACGACGTCATCTACGACGGCTACGACCACGCCGAGCACCGGGAGCGCGTGCCCGGGCTCGTCTCCCTGCTCGGGGATGCGTCGGCGGCGGACCGCGAGAGGTTTCTGGCCTGCCTGGCGCTGGTGGCCTGGGGTGAGCCCGTGGGGTACCGGATGGTGCGGGAGGCGTGCCTTGAGCCGCGGAAGGCGCCCTGGTACGACCTGGTCATCGACCGCAAGTTCTCCGTGGACTGCAGCTACGGGCACCTCTCCGCAGCCGCGGCGGACAGTAGGGAGCTGGCCGAGGAGAAGGGGTCTTCGGCGCTCCGGGTGGAGACCTTCCGGTCGCTGATACGGATGGCCGACCGCGAGTACTTCGAGGAGAAGCTCGGGGACCACCTGGACGAGGACGTGGTGCGGGCCTGTCTTCCGGACATCCGTGACGTCGTCCGCCGAAGCCTCGGGTCCCTCACGGCCGGGATCCCGTGCCGGTTCGACGTGGCGACCCAGCTCGTCGATCTCGCCAACTCCGTTGTCGTCGTCGACGAGGATCTGGCCGTGGAGCTCGTCCTGCAGATCCTGCGGGCCGCTCCGTCGGGTCGCGTCATGGCCCATGCCGTCGCCGCGGTGCACCGGGCCGACGGGCCGGCCGGGCAGGCGCTGGCCGATCATCTGTACCGCAGCGGCAACGCGCACGTGCGGACGCTGCTCGCCGGACGCTGCTCGCCGGGCGCGGCTGACCGGCAAGGTGACCCGGGGGAGGACGGCGCATGGAAATGAACCGCTCGATGGCCCGCCTGCTGGGCCGGGTCGACACCGGGGGCATCACCCCGGACGAGGTTCCTCCCGGATTCCTTCGGATCGCCGAAGGCGGCTGGGAGGTCACCTCCGGCGGCGCGCACGTCTTGTCGGCGCTGAAGTCGGCTCCGCCGGGACCGTTCTCGGACGTGGTGCACGAGGAGTACACCGTCAACGGTCGCGGCATGACGGACCACGACCTCCCGGCCGCCGGGGAGGAGCGGGAGTCGAGGCTGCTGCGGCGTTGCGTGGCGTACGCGCGCAGCTGTCTTCTGCGTACGGACGCGCTGCGCTCCGCCGTGGAGGTCTCCGCGTACGTCTCCCTGTCCTACGGCGGCCTGAACGACGACCACCTCACGGCGAACGTCACCTTCTGCGGCGACCACCCGGGCGTACGGCCCTATGCGGCCGACCTGGAAGCCTTCGGGTCCGAATCCTTGCTGAAGCTCCGGCGCGCGGGGCTGCCCCTGTGGTGACCCGTGGATGACGAAGCCGCACGAGCCGCCGGCGGCAACGGCGGCCGCCGCCTCCGCCGCTCTTCAGGTCCGCGACCCTTCACACCGTCGCACCCACACCGTAGCCTGACGCGCCGTCAGATATAGTCGTGTGCCCCGGAGGTCCGTCATGCTGCTGCAAGGGAAGACCGTCATCGTCTCCGGGGTCGGGGCCGGGCTCGGGCATCAGGTGGCGGCCGCCGTCGTGCGCGACGGCGGGAACGCCGTGCTCGGGGCGCGGACCGAGGCGAATCTCGCCAAATCCGCCGCGGAGATCGACCCCGACGGCACGCACACCGCGCACCTGGCGACCGACATCACCGACGAGGCGCAGTGCGAGGCGCTCGCCGCGCTCGCGCTCACGCGCTTCGGCCGGATCGACGGCGTCGTGCACGTCGCCGCCTGGGACTCGTACTTCGGAGGGCTGCAGGACGCCGACTTCGGGACCTGGCAGCAGATCATCGACGTGAACCTGCTGGGGACCCTGCGGATGACCCGGGCCGCCCTGCCCGGCCTCAAGGAGCGCGGCGGGGCCGTCGTGGTCATCGGGACGCAGTCCGCCGTCGCCGCGCCCAACGAGGTGCAGCAGGCCGCGTACGCCGCTTCCAAGGGGGCGCTGACCTCCGCCATGTACTCCATGGCCCGCGAGCTCGGCCCACACCGGATCCGCGTCAACACCGTGCTGCCCGGCTGGATGTGGGGGCCGCCCGTGCAGGCCTTCGTCACCTTCACCGCCCATACCGAGGGCGTCCCCGAAGCCGAGGTGCACGCCCGGCTCACGCAGCGCATGGCACTGCCCGATCTCGCCACCGACGGGGACGTGGCGGATGCCGCGGTGTTCTTCGCCTCCGACCGGGCGCGGGCGATAACCGGCCAGTCGCTGCTGGTCAACGCGGGTGAGCTGATGAGATGAGCCACTCCCCGGCCGCCCCACCGCCGCAACGTCGGATCGTATGCTCGGCCCATGACCACTCCGAGTGACGCTCCGACCGAAAACGCGATGCGCCGCGCGCTCCGGCGGGCCCGCGACGGCGTCGCGCTCGACGCGACCGAGGCGGCCGTACTCCTCCAGGCGCGCGGCGAGGACCTGGGCGACCTCGCCGCCTCCGCCGCACGGGTGAGGGACGCCGGGCTCACCGCCGCCGGGCGGCCCGGTGTCATCACCTACTCCCGCAAGGTCTTCATCCCCCTCACCCGCCTCTGCCGCGACAGGTGCCACTACTGCACCTTCGTCACCGTCCCCGGCAAGCTCCGCAAGAGCGGCCACGGGATGTACCTCTCTCCCGACGAGGTCCTCGACATCGCCCGCCAGGGCGCGGCAATGGGCTGCAAGGAAGCGCTCTTCACCCTCGGCGACCGCCCCGAGGACCGCTGGCCCGAGGCCCGCGAGTGGCTCGACGCGCACGGCTACGACGACACCCTCGCCTACGTCCGCGCCATGGCGATCCGGGTCCTGGAGGAGACCGGCCTGCTGCCGCACCTCAACCCCGGCGTCATGTCCTGGTCCGACCTCCAGCGGCTCAAGCCGGTCGCGCCCAGCATGGGCATGATGCTGGAGACCACCGCCACCCGCCTGTGGTCCGAGCCGGGCGGCCCCCACCACGGCTCCCCCGACAAGGACCCGGCCGTACGACTGCGGGTGCTGGAGGACGCCGGCCGCTCCAACGTCCCCTTCACCACCGGCGTACTCATCGGCATCGGCGAGTCCTACGAGGAGCGGGCCGAGGCGTTCTTCGAGCTCCGGCGGATCCAGCGCGCCTACCACGGCATCCAGGAGGTCATCGTCCAGAACTTCCGCGCCAAGCCGGACACCGCCATGCGCGGCATGCCGGACGCGGAGCTGGAGGAGCTGGCCGCCGCCATCGCCGTCGCCCGGCACATCCTGGGCCCGAGCGCGCGGATCCAGGCCCCGCCGAACCTGGTGGACGCCGAGTACGCGCTGCTCATCGGGGCGGGCATCGACGACTGGGGCGGGGTCTCCCCGCTGACCCCCGACCACGTCAATCCCGAGCGCCCCTGGCCGCACATCGAGGAGCTGGCCGCACGCACCGCCGCCGCCGGCTTCGAGCTGCGCGAACGCCTCACCATCTATCCGGAGTTCCTCCAGCGCGGCGAACCCTGGTTGGACCCGCGCCTGCTGCCGCACGTGCGGGCGCTGGCCGATCCACAGACCGGGCTGGCCGACGAGGCCGCCACGGTCGAGGGCCGGCCCTGGCAGGAACCCGACGAGGGCTTCACCGCGTACGGGCGCACCGACCTGCACGCCACCATCGACACCGAGGGCCGCACCGGCGACCGCCGCGACGACTTCGACGACGTGTACGGGGACTGGGAGGCGCTGCGGGAGGCGGCCGCGCCCGGCATGGTGGCGGAGCGCATCGACACCGACGTACGGGGCGCCCTCGCCCAGGCCGCCGACGATCCGACGAAGCTGACGGACGCGCAGGCGCTGGCGCTGCTCCACGCGGACGGCCCGGCCCTGGACGCGCTGTGCCGCATCGCCGACGACCTGCGCAGGTCGGTGGTGGGCGACGAGGTCACCTACATCGTCACGCGGAACATCAACTTCACCAACGTCTGCTACACCGGCTGCCGCTTCTGCGCCTTCGCGCAGCGCCGCACGGACGCCGACGCCTACACCCTCTCCCTCGACCAGGTCGCCGACCGGGCCGCCCAGGCCTGGGACGTGGGCGCGGTCGAGGTGTGCATGCAGGGCGGCATCCACCCGGACCTGCCCGGGACGGCCTACTTCGACATCGCGCGCGCGGTGAAGCAGCGGGTGCCCGGCATGCACGTGCACGCCTTCTCGCCGATGGAGGTGGTCAACGGGGCGACCCGCACGGGGATGTCCGTACGGGACTGGCTGACGGCGGCCAAGGAGGCGGGCCTGGATTCGATCCCGGGTACGGCGGCGGAGATCCTGGACGACGAGGTCCGCTGGGTCCTGACCAAGGGCAAGCTGCCGACGGCCGACTGGATCGACGTCATCACCACCGCGCACGAGCTCGGCATCCGCTCCTCGTCCACGATGATGTACGGGCACGTGGACCAGCCGCGGCACTGGCTCGGCCACTTCCGCACGCTGTCGCGGATCCAACAGCAGACCGGTGGCTTCACGGAGTTCGTGACGCTCCCCTTCATCCACACCAACGCGCCCGTGTACCTGGCGGGCATCGCGCGGCCGGGTCCGACGGTCCGTGACAACCGGGCGGTGACGGCGATGGCCCGGATCCTGCTGCACCCGCACATCCACAACATCCAGACGAGCTGGGTGAAGCTGGGGGCGGACGGCGCGGCCGAGATGCTCCGGTCCGGGGCGAACGACCTGGGCGGCACGCTGATGGAGGAGACCATCTCGCGCATGGCCGGGTCGAGTTACGGCTCGTACAAGTCGGTGCAGGACCTGATCGCGGTCGCGGAGGCGGCCGGGCGGCCCGCGAAGGCCCGTACGACGCTGTACGGGGAGGTGCCGCAGGAGCGGCAGGAAGCGGCCCGCGCCTCGGACGGGCACCTGCCCGAACTGCTCCCCGTACTGGACTGAACGGAAGGGGATCCCGGCCGGTCGGCCGGTATCCCGCTCGTGGCCGGTCGGCCGGTCCGGATCAGCCGACCAGGAGGTCCTTCTTCAGCTCCTTCAGCTCACGGGCGTCGCGACGGCGGTCGCGGCGAGGAGGGCCTTCTTCATGGCTCCGAGGCTGGGTGGCCGCGGAGAACGTCCGATGAACGAGGCGTGACCGAAAACGACCGACCCGAAGGCAACTGACAAAACGTGCCACCTGCCGGGTCGCGGCCGGAAGTATTCGGATTCTGGCCGGTCTGCGCTCACTTACGGGATCTCTGGCCGACTGCTTCCGGTTTCGATCGATCCTGTCCACTACAGTGCGGGTTCGCGTGCGCGGCGGGTACGGGTAGGGGCGCCGGGCATCGAGTGGACTCGTCAGCGGGGGGCGCGGTGCCGGGAATGGACGCAGTGAACGGTACGAACGACACGGGCTCCGCGACGGGCCCGGTCGGGCACGGCCCCGCAGCCTCCACGGCCGGCCCGGGCGAGAACCCGACGGCCGACGCCCCCGCCCTCTCCCTGCACGCCCCCGCCCCTCCCGTCACGCCGGCCGACCCCGGCATCGCGGTCACCTCTGTCCCTGCGGGCGGTGCCAACCCGCCCGGCGGCCACGGCCCGGCAGACGCCACCACCCCCGCGGGCACCGGTGGCCCCGCAGGCACCTCTGGCCCCGCGGGCGGCCATGGCCCCGCAGTCGGCCCCGGCCAGGCAGGCAGCCACGACGCGGCGGGCGGCCACGGCCCGGCAGACGCCCCGGGCCCCACGGGCGGCCACGGCCCGGCGGACGCCACCACCCCCGCGGGCGCCTCCGGCCCCACGGGCGGCCACGACTCCGCAGGCACCCCCAGCCTCACAGGCGGCCCCGGCCCGGCCGGCACTCCCGGTCCCGCTGACGGTCACGGCCCGGCGGGGGCCACCGGGCCCGCGCCGGTCGGCGGCCATCGTCGGGCGGACACGAGCCCGGCCGGTAGCCCTGGCCCCGGCCCCGCGGGCGGTCATCGCCCGGCGGGCGGCGGCCCGGCCGCGTCCGGTCACGGCCCCGGCGCGGGCCCCGGCGCGGGACCGGCTCCCGCCGGGGCGAACCGCACCCTCGGCCGCGGCATCGCCACCGGCATCTGGGGCCGCGCCGAACAGCAGGACTTCCGCAGCCGCGTCCGCGGCACCCTCCTCGGTTCCGCCCTCGGCGACGCCCTCGGCGCACCCGCCGCCGGCCTCTCCCTCGCCGCCCTCCGCGAGGCCCACGGCCCGGACGGCCTGACCGGTCCGGCCCCCGCCCTCGGGCGCCGCGGCCGGGTCACCGCCGCCACCCAGCTCACCCTCTTCACCGTGGACGGGCTGATCCGGGCCCACGTGCGCCGCGACACCGGCGCCTGGCACCCGCCCACCGACCTCCACCACGCGTACCTGCGCTGGGCCGCCACCCAGCACGACTGGGGCCCCGACGAACGCCGCAAGGACAACGGTTGGCTGGGGCGCGAGGAGTGGCTCTACGCCCGCCGCGCCCCGCACCGCGCCTGCCTGACCGGCTTCGCCGACGACGTCCTCGGCACCCTCGAACAGCCGAAGAACCCCACCGCCCGCGACGCGGCCGCCGCCTCCCGCTCCGCACCCTTCGGGCTGCTGGTCGGCTGGGAGCCCGCCCTCGTCCTCCAGTTGTCCGTCGAGTGCGCCGCGCAGAGCCACGGCCACCCCACCGCCCACCTGTCGGCCGGAGCCGTCGCCGTCATCGTCCACGGCCTGGTCCGCGGCGACTCCCTCGACTCCGTCGTCCAGCGCACCCTCGGTCTGCTGGGCGCCCGCCCCGGGCACCAGCCCGTCACGGACGCCCTTCAGCGCGCCCTGGCCGCCGTCACGCAGGGCTCGCCCGGGCCCGATGCCGTCGAATCCCTCTCCCCCGGCGGCGACGGGCCCGAGGACGCCGCCGACGCCCTCGCCGTCGCCCTCTACTGCGCCCTGGTCGCCGAGGACGTCCCGCAGGGCCTGCGCCTCGCCGTCAACCACGGCGGTGACTCCATCGCCGCCGGCGCCCTGTGCGGGGCCCTGCTGGGCGCCCTGCACGGAGAGACGGCCCTCCCGGCCGCCTGGCTCGCCGAGCTCGAAGGCCGCGCCGCGCTGCTGGAACTCGCCGACGACTTCGCCCTGGAGCTCACCCAGGGCCCGAGCCTGCACGGCCCCACCGCCGCCTCCCCCGGCTGGCTGGCCCGCTATCCCCGCGGCTGAACCGCGCCCCCGACACCTGACGCCCCCTCAACATTCGCGGGCCCAGCCCGTACCGTGGCGGGTCCCACGTCTCGGAGGTGCCAGAGCGCATGCGGATCGCCACGACCATCTTCCTCACCGACCGCACCATCTCCCCCGTCCGGCTGGCCCACAGCCTCGAAGAGCGCGGCTTCTCCGGCCTCTACCTCCCGGAGCACACCCACATCCCGGTCAGCCGGGAGACCGCCGCCCCCATGGGCGGTGAACTCCCCGAGATGTACGGGCGCACCCTCGACCCCTTCGTCGCCCTCGGCCAGGCCGCCGCGGTCACCCAGCGGCTGCACCTCGGCACCGGCATCACCCTGGTCGCCCAGCACGACCCGATCGACCTCGCCAAGCAGGTCGCCACCCTGGACCACCTCTCCCACGGCCGTTTCACGCTCGGCATCGGCTACGGCTGGAACGTCGAGGAGGCCGCCGACCACGGCGTCGAGTGGCGCACCCGCCGGGACCTGGTCCGCGACCGGATGGCGCTGATGCGCGCCCTGTGGTCCCCCGAGCCCACCGCGTACGTCGGCCAGTACTGCTCCGTCCGGGCCAGCGCCGCCCACCCGAAGCCGGTCCAGGCGCCGCGCGAACTCGGCCCCGGCGCATCCCTGTACGGCCCGCGCACCCTGATCGGCGGCGCGGCCGGCCCCAAGCTCTTCGCGGCCATCGCCGACCACGCCGACGGCTGGCTCCCCATCGGCGGTGGCGGCCTCGGCGAATCCATCCCGGTGCTGCGCCAGATCTGGGAGACGGCCGGACGCGACCCGAAGACCCTCCAGGTGGTCCCGTACGCGGTCCGTCCCACGCCCGGCAAGATGAGCCACTACGCCGACCTCGGCATCGAGGAGGTCGTCCTCCAACTCCCCTCGGCCGCGAAGCCGGAAGTCCTGCGCACCCTGGACGAGTTCGCCCAGTACCTCTGACGGGGCGGCCGGGGCGGGACGAGGGCCGGCCGGTCCCGAAAACCCCTCGACGGCCCGCCGCCACCCTGCCGATCATGACGCCATGACGAACCGAGGGGCGCACGGCGTGGATCAGGACTTCAACGAACTCTGGGAGGCGCTCCCGGCGGGCATCCGCACGCAGGTCGACGGCTACGTCCTCCAGGACGGCTTGATGCGTGCGATCAACCTGGTGTGGGAGGCGGGCCGTGCCCGGGGCATCGGCCTGCGGGAGGCCCAGAACATCGTCCACCTGCGCTACGTACACCTCGGCGACCGGGTGGCCCGCACCCCCGACGATCCGATCGACCTGGACTCGCTCGCCGCCCTGGCCCACGGCATCCGGGCCAAGGTCGTGGCGGTCGAGGCGGTCTGGGACGGGGACACCGTCCACGGCTGGTTCGTGAACCTGCTGGCCATCACGGACGACCCCGCCGGCCAGAAGGGCCTCGCCACGATCTACTGGGGCGCGGCGGAACGCGCCCTGGACGGCGCCGACACCGGCGGCCTCCACCACCCCTCGGCGGCGGCAGCCACCCGCGCGGGCACCGCCCTGGCCGCCCACCTCGGCGTGCCGTTCCATTTCGCCAGCCCCGACACCCCGGACGACGAGGCGCCCCGCTGGCGCCCCTGAACGCCCGCCCGGCGGCCGGGGGTCAGGGCGCCGCGAGCTCGGGCATCCTGTCGATCAGCACCACCACACCGACCACGTCCCCGTCGGCGGACCTGCCCACCCAGACCGGATGGTCCCCGTCCGAGCACACCGCGAACGCGGCCAGCTCGGCGCCGGAGACGGGCTCGCGGGTCCGCACGAGGAAGATGGAACCGGCGTCCGGCACCCCGTCGTCCGCATCGCTGTCCGCCATCACCCGGTCGAAACGCTCCTGGAGCGGTCCCCACGCACGGGCATCGGCGAAGGCACCCGTCGCGCCATCCGTGGAGAAGCAGTACACCTCGCCCTCGCCGAGCAGCCGGGGATCGTCCTCCGGCGCCATGGCCATCTCCCAGGACACCGCGGGCGCATCGCTCACGCACAGCCGGACCGCCGTGGTGTCCGTGCGGTCCACCCAGCGCTCTTCGTACATGCAGACGTACCCGAAGGTGACCGACCCTCTTCGAGCGGGTACTCCCCGGGCGGCACGGGCACGGTCAGGCGCGGCCCCCTGCCGTCCAGCGGGCAGTCGATGCCCAGCAGTCCGCTCGGCACGTGCAGGGTCCCGCGCCGCACCGGCTCGACGACCGTCATCTCGGGGTCGGCCGGCGTGGTCATGCGCGTCCCGGGGCGGAACAGCGCGTCCAGTGGGCCGGCCTCGCCCGGCCGGGGAGCCCGCCAGCGGTCGGCGGGCTCGGACTCCACGCCGGCGACCCGTCGCTCCACGGCCGCCTCCCGGACGGTGACCGGCTCCGCCAGCCCGTGCACCTGCGCCGAGAGCACGGGCCAGCACCCGAACTCCGGGCGGTCCATCCACCGCTCCTCCTCGGTGACCTCGGCCGTGGTGTACGTCGATCCCCCTTGGAACCCCTCGGTTCCCGCACCAGACGGCCCCGGCCGTCGGGGTGCAGGGTCACGGTGGTCCGGGAGGCCTCCTCGTCGAACTCCGGCATCCCGGGCCCGGCGTAGCCCCAGCGGCGTGTCCGCCGGGTCAGCAGCCGGTCCCCGTCCAGGAGCCGGTAGTCGACCTCCTGGACGCGGCGGCCCTGCTCGTCGTAGACCCAGAGGCCCACGTGGTGTACCTGCCAGGAGACGAGCCTGACTTCGAGCGGAGCCTCCCGGCCGGGTATCCGGTACTCCACGACGTACGGCAGCCCGGCCGCGTCCCGCTCCCGCGCCGCCTCGGCGGACAGCGGCCGCCACCGACAACGCCGCATGCCGCTACGTCCGCACCCCCGCGCGGTGGGTCAGCTCGGCCCAGACGGTCTTGCCGATCAGCCGGTCCGTGACCCCCCAGTCGGCGGCGAGGGCGTCGACGATGCGGAGCCCGTAGCCGGATTCGGCCTGGTGGGCGTGCGGACGCACCGCGGGCCGGCGGTCGCGGCGGGCGTCGGAGACCTCGATGCGCAGGACCCCTTCCAGCAGGGTCATCCGGAGCTCGAAGTCCCGCCCGGGCACCCGCCCGTGGACGACGGCGTTGGCGGCGAGTTCGGCCACGAGGAGCCCGGCGTCGACGGAGAGCGGGTGGGATTCCGGGATGCCCCAGTCGTGGAGCTCGACGAGGGCCAGCTGGCGGGCGAGGCGGGCCCCGCGCCGGGTGCAGCTGAAACGCTGAGTGAACACGCGTACGAGGGTCCGGGAGGGGCCGGAAGGTGCGGTCATGCCGCCAACATCCCGTGTGGCCAGGGCCGTTCAACACCGAGCGAACTCGTACAAACCAACTGTACGAGTTCACTCCCTGGACAGTGCGAGTCACGGTGCGTGAACATTTCTCGCGGAGGTGACCGCCATGGTGAGTGCCGACGACAGCGGCGACGGCGAGGTCGAACCGGATGACAGCCTGCGCAGCTTCGGCGAGACGGTCAAGGCCTCCCGAAAACGCGCCGGCCTGACGCAGGAACAACTGGCGCCCCTGGTCGGGTACTCGGTCCAGTACGTCGGCTCGGTGGAACAGGGCCGCCGCCACCCGTCGCAGAAGTTCGTCAACAAGACCGACGCAGCCCTGAACGCGCACGGCGTGATCATCATCGCCGCGCGGCAGTTGTCACGGCGGCGGGGCCTGGCGTCCTGGTTCCGGCGGTGGGCGGAGCACGAGGCGAGCGCCGTCATCCTCAACACGTACGAGTCGCGATCCGTGCCGGGTTTGCTACAGACCGAGGCCTACGCGCGAGCACTGGTGGACGACGTCCTGCCACCACCCACCTCCGACGAGGTCGAGTCCCGCATCGCGGCCCGACTGAAGCGCCAGCAACTCCTGTTCCGCACCCCGTACACGGTCTTCAGCTTCATCATCGACGAGGCCGTGATCCTGCGGCAGACCGGCGGACCGGAGGTGACCCGCGAACTGATCGACCACCTGCTGGAATGCGGGCGACTTCCCAACGTGGACCTGCAGATCATGCCGCTGGTCAGCCCCGAACACGCGGGGCTAGGAGGGGCCTTCCGACTCCTCGAAACCCACGAACACGAGTGGATGGGATACAGCGAGGGGCAGCAGTCGGGCCGCGTACTAACCGACCCGAAAGACGTCAGCCTCCTCCATCTGCGGTATGCCAAACTTCGCATCCAGGCCCTCAATCCTGCGGACAGCAGGGCCCTGTTGATGCGAATGCGAGGATCCCTGTGAACAGCTCTCAGCTGCAATGGTTCAAGAGCAGTTACAGCAGTGGCGACGGCGACGACTGCGTCGAGGTCGCCGCGTGCGCGGACTCCGTCCACGTCCGGGACTCCAAAGTGACGGCCGGTCCCGAGCTGGCCGTCGCGGCCGCGAGCTGGGGGGTCTTCCTGGCCGGGGTCACCGCGCGCCCCTGACGCGCCCCTCTCGCACTACAGAGGGTGACCGCCATTGGGGTGAACCACCGTTTCCAGTGAACTCTCCGTGATGTTGATCCGGTCGCGTGCCGTCTGTCCGGCGCGTCGAACGAGATCCTAGGAGAGTGTCATGCGTATTCGCTCTGCCCTGACGGCGTCCGTCCTGGCTGCCGGCATCCTGATGGGCGGCGCCGGCGCGGCCCTGGCCAACGACGGCGTCGACATCGACTACTTCTCCGGCGGCCACAAGGCCTTCGCGTCCAACTGCTCCTCCTTCGCCGGCATCCCGGCCAAGATCGGCCCCCTCTACGCCGACAACTGCGAGAAGGCGGGCGAGAAGGAGTGGGCCGAGTTCCACCACCTGGGCGCCTGACGTCCGGTGCTCGTCGGCCGGGGCCCGTCCCACAGGACCCCGGCCGACGGGTCGGCCGCCCGGCAGAGGCTCGGGCCCAACCACCCCCGCCCCGGCGGGATTTCGTACGCTGGCGCGCATGATCGATTCACGTACTCATGTCCGCGTCGCCCGGCCCTCCCTGGACCTTGCTGCGGCCGAGCGGTTCTACGTCGACGGGCTCGAACTGCAAGTCCAGTGGCGCAGCGCCGAGAACGTGCCCGGGGAGCACGACCTGCTGATGGTCGGACCGGCCGGGGGCGGCTGGCACTTCGAGCTCACCCGTGACGCCTCAAACCCGATCCTGCCCGCGCCCACCGTCGACGACCTGTTCGTGCTCTATCTCGGCGAGGCCCCCGACGAGGCGCTCGTCCAGCGTCTGGTCGAGCACGGCGGGACCCGCGTCGCCTCCCACAACCCGTACTGGGACGAGTGGGGTGTGACGGTCGCCGACCCCGACGGCTACCGGCTGGTGCTCTGCTCCCGCACCTGGGGCCCGGCCACCGCACCCGCGTAGGCTGACCTGCGGATACGCCGAACGAGGGGGACGCATGCACGGGGCGAACGGGCTGGACGCGGTGGCGGCACTTGCCGAGCTGATACCGGTGGCTCACGGGGTCGACGAGCGGATCGACTGGGCCGAGGTCGAAGCCGCCTGGGGGACCCGGTTCCCCTCGGACTACGTGCGCTTCATGGAGGTGTACGGGTCGGGGGGGATCAGCGACGGGATCAGCATCCTGCACCCGGCGCTACGGGCCGAGGGGTGGCCGTACCGGTACGATCCGGGCTTGCGGGACGAGACGGAGTGCGCCCGCGAGACCTGGGAGATGTGCCGCGATGACGCCGACTTCGACGTGGACCCCGAGTCCATCGTGGCCTGGGCCGTGACCTCGGGTGCGGACATCTACTGCTGGGTGACCACGGACGCCGACCCGGACCGCTGGCCGGTCCTGGTCATCGGCCGGCACACCCACCCCGAGATGCAGTTGCACCCCTTCGGCATGGCGGCGTTCCTGAGGGGGCTCGTCTCGGACCCGGCGTTCCGGAAGAACAAGATCAGCATCGTGCTGGAGGGCGAGGCGTCGTCCTTCGTCAACTGGCGCAACAGGTAGGTCTTTTCAGCCCAGGCTCGGGTAGTCGGTGTAGCCCTCCGGGCCCTGTACGTGCATCAGGAACTCGGGGCGGAGCTCGTTGAGCGGCGCACCCGTGCGCAGTCGTTCCACGAAGTCGGGGTTGGCGAGGAAGCCCCGGCCCAGCGCCACGAGATCGGCGCCCTCTGCCAGTAGGCGTTCGCCCTGCCGCTTGCCACCGTCGGCCGCGACCTCCTCGCGGGACAGCGCCGGGTTGGCGATCAGGGTGCCGGGCCAGTCCCGGCGGATCTGCGCGAAGGCGGGGCGGTCGGGGTCGGCGTGGACCTGGTGCAGGTAGAGCGGCGCCAGGTCGGCCAGGGCCTTGACCAGGGCCGGGTAGATCTCCTCGGGGTCGCCCTCCTCGATCCCGTTGACGTCCACTCCGGGCGAGATGCGCACGCCCACCCGCCCCGGGCCGATGGCTGCGGCGACCGCCCGGACCACCTCGACGGTGAACCGGATGCGGTTCTCCACGGGCCCGCCCCACTCGTCGGTGCGGCGGTTGGTGTTGCGCGCGAGGAACTGGTGCAGCAGGTGGCCGTTGGCGGAGTGCACCTCCACCCCGGCGAAGCCCGCCTCGACGGCGTTCCGGGCCGCGCGCGCGAAGTCGGCGATCGTGGTGCGGATGTCCTCGGCGGTCATGGCGCGCGGCACGACGCCGTCCCGCAGGCCCCCGGGGGTGTGCAGTTGCTCGGGGAACGGCACCGCGGACGGCGCAAGCGGCAGGTGCCCGCTGGTGTCGGGGTGGCCGACCCGGCCGCCGTGCTGGAGCTGGAGGAACATCTCCCCGCCGCCGGCGGCCCGTACGGCCTCGGTGACCTCCCGCCAGCCGGCGATCTGGGCCGGGGTGTGGATGCCGGGGATGTGCGGGTAGGTCTGCCCGGTGGCGTTCGGGGTGCTGGCCTCGGCGATGATCAGGCCGGCCGAGGCGCGTTGCGCGTAGTAGGTGGCCATGAGTTCGCCGGGGACGCCGTCGGCCCCGGCGCGGTTGCGGGTCAGCGGGGCCATCACCAGGCGGTTGGGCAGTTCCAGGCCGCCGAGGCGGGCGGGGTCGAAGAGGCGGGAGGCGGCGGGACCGTGCTGTGTCTGCGTCATGCCGGTACCGTAAAAGCTGACACTAGTGTCAGGTTCAAGAGCTGGGGTGGGGCAGTGCGGATCGGCGAACTGGCGTCGCGCACCGGGGTCGGTGAGCGTTCGCTGCGCTACTACGAGCAGCAGGGCCTGCTCGCTTCGGACCGGACGCCCGGCGGCCACCGGGACTTCCCCGAGCGGGCGGTCGACCGGGTCATCCGGATCCAGGAGCTGTACGCGGCCGGCCTGCACAGCGCGAAGATCGCGCAGATCCTGCCCTGCATGCGGGACGAGGACGGCGGCCCGTCGGTGCGCGCCACTCCGGCGCTGGTGGCCGAACTGGCCACGGAGCGGGAGCGGATCGACCGGATGATCGGCGATCTGATCCGCTCCCGCGAGGTGCTGGACGAGGTGATCGAGGCGGCGGCGGGCCGCACGGCCTGATCGGCGACCCCCTTAAGGAGTGTCGCCCGGGGGCGTTGCCGGGAGCGTCGCCGAAGGCGTTCCCGGCTTGGCGTGGAGTACCTCGCGCGCCTGTTCCGCGGCGCGGGTGATGCCTTCGGAGACGAAGTCCATGAAGCGGGCGATGTTCTCCAGGCGGTTGGCCGCCGGGGTGTCGGGGCCGAGGATGCCGACGCCCTGACGTGCGGTTTCTATGATCTGGGTGTTGGCGCGGGCGCTGGCGATGGTCGCCTGGTACCAGACGTCGTCGTCGACGAAGTAGCGCTCGCGGCGGCGTTCGTCGCGTTCCCTGCGGACGAGGCCCTGGCCCTCCAGGAACGTGATCGCCTTGGAGATTGACGCCGGGCTGACCTGGAGGCGCTGGACGAGTTCGGACGCGGTGAGGCTGCCCGTGTCCGTGATGTAGAGGCAGGCCATCACCCGGGCCATCATCTTGGGCGTACCCGCCTGGATGAGGACGTCGGTGAACAGGTCCTCGAACGCGCGCACCGCTTCGGGGTCGCGTCCGTGGGCCTGCGGGATGGCCTCCGATCCCCGGGGGGCGGCCTGGCTGCGCCGGTGGGCGCGGCGTTCGGTGGCGCGGTGGGCCAGGTCGGCCCGGTAGGCGTTGGGGCCCCCGTTGCGCATCACCTCGCGCGAGATCGTCGAGGTCGGCCGGTCGAGGCGCCTGGCGATCTCCGCGTAGGGGAGGTCGTCGGCCAGTCCCAGCGCGATCTGCTGGCGTTCCTGCTGGTTGAGCCTGCCTCCCGGCATCGCGGTCTCCTTCGTGGTCCGTTCTGTCCCCCCCCACTATAGCGTTCACTTCCATTTCATTGCAACGAACGGCGCGCCACACGTTGCATTAAGCTCGAAACCATTGCAATGAAATCCCACTATTGACCTGCAGTGATGCAGATTCAGCGCAATGAATCTGTTGCCAGTTCCGCGAACGCAACGTAGCTTTTCGTTCATCAGAAACCGCGGGGCGCACGGAGCGCAGCCGCTGATGAAGGAGAAGCACCATGCAGAAGTTCGCCACC
>NZ_JBIVTH010000016.1:0-208977 GCF_044756625.1 Streptomyces sp. NPDC091682
GGCACTGTTCTTGAGGGAGCGTCACCCATGTCTTCTGCTTCTTCCTCCGTGCGTCGTATCGCGGCCACTGTTGTGGCTGCCGGCGCGATCGTTTCTGCTGCTGCTCTGCCGGCGGCTGCGCACGATGGAGGCCGTCATCACCAGCGGCCGCGGGTGGAGATCAGCCGGGTCCAGGCCGACAGTCCCGGACGCGATGACCACTCCAACCGGTCTCTGAACGCCGAGTGGGTGGAGATCACGAACACCACCCGCGATGCGATCAACCTGCGTGGTTGGACGCTGCGTGACAGTGACGGCAACCGCTACCGCTTCGACAACGTCCGTATCGGCTCCCGTGCCACGATTCGTATCCACACTGGTAACGGCCGGGATACCCGTACTGACCTCTTCCAGGACCGCCGCGACTACATTTGGGGCAACCGTGGCGACACGGCCACGCTGCGCGATGAGCGTGGTCGCACCGTTGACACCGAGTCTTGGGGTCGGCGCTAACCTGCCCCGTGTTGGGTCCGCGTGTTGATGGCGTGGAACCTGCGTGAGGTGATCCACCCGCGGCCGGGCTGTGTGGCAACGGGCTACTGACCGGCACGCGAACACGGGCCGTCGCCCCGATCGGGCGACGGCCCACACCACTACCCCCAACGTGGGTCCGAACGGTGCTACCCGCGTCGTCGTGCTCAAAGGGGTGGGGGAGTGGCGACGAGGCCGCCAGCTGTTCCCCCACATGGCCGTCCCGGCCTGTTCGAACCGGGAGGGGTCAGTAGGCCCTGATGTAGTACTTGGTGGTCGTTGCGCTGATCGAGCAGTCGTTGGTGCTCTGCGTGGAGATGTACGTGTACCCCGGGGGAACGGTGCACGCCCACATGTTCGACTCAGGGGTGCGCAGGTAGTACTTGGTGCGGATCCCGCCGGTTGAGCAGCTCTGTGTGCCCTGCACGGAGATGTACGTGAAGCCTGCGGGCAGAGTGCATGCCCACAGGTTGGTTTCCGGGGTCCGCAGGTAGTACTTCGTGCCGGTCCCGGGCCCGCAGTCGAGGGTGTTCTGCACGGAGATGTACGTGAAATCGGCGGGCGCGGTGCATGCCCAAAGGTTCGTCGCCGGGGTGCGCAGGTAGTACTTGACGCTGCTGCCGCCGGGCCCGCAGTCCGAGGTGTTCTGCGCGGAGATGTAGGTGAATCCGGCGGGGAGCGTACATGCCCACAGGTTGTCCGCGGCCGGCTGGACGAAGTACCGCGTGTTGCTGCTTCCGCAAGTGGAGGTGCTGGAAGTCGTGGTGTAGGTGTAGCCGGGCGGGACGGTGCAGGACCAGAATCCGGCGGCGGGACCGACGGTCGTGCCGGCCGCCAGGCCACGGGCGTCCGCGGCCACCGGACCCGAGAGCGGGGCGGCGGCAGAGGCGCCGACGGGGAGGAGGACGGCGGCCAGCATGACGGCCGCGCTGCCGGCACCGAGCAGGAACGTCCACAGTTTCGATCGGACCATGAGGAATGCACTCCTGGCTGTCTGTTCGTTCACGGGACGGAACCATGACAAGAGGAGTGCCGAGGCCGATCCGCCCCGGCCTCCCAAGGATGCGCGGTGGAATGCTTCCACGCTCGTCGGACCAGGACAAGTACCCGATCGGGCAGATGGGTTTGCACGAGTTCGCGTGGGTTCGCATCGGTTCGCATGCACGCGGCCCGACCTGAACCGCCCACATCTCGCCGGCGTTGCGGACGCGCCCGGCAGCCGTGCCCAGTTCTGGGCGGCGTGCCAGGACATCGTTCAGGCCGGTGACGTCGGGGTGACGTGTCGACCGGCATCCTGCCGAGGGCGGCGATGCAGGCGCGGACGACCAGGAAGTCCTTGGGCACGGCAGCGCAGCGTGGTGGCGTCGGTCAGAACCGCGAGCAGACGTGAGCCGGCCTGGCTGACGACCCCGTGCCCGTCGGAACTGACGACGGTCTGCGAAAAACTCTGTTGGCCGGGATGGCCGGGCGGTGCCACAGTCTGGCCGTGACCATGATCAGAAGCTATTCCGGAGCCGTTTCGCTGGCCGACGGCCTCACCCTGCGACAGGCGAGGCCCGCAGATCTTGACCAGATCGGCGCGCTCCTGTCCGAGCGCGGTGACCCGGACGACGCCATCGACCACCGGCTGGTTGTCACCGACCCCGACGCAGGCCTGTCCGCCTGTGCCGTGGTCGTCGACGGCGACCGGGTCGTGTCCACCGCGACGCTCCTCGACGAGGAGGTGTGTATCGGAGGAGTCCGCCTGCCTGCCGGGCAGGTAGAACTGGTCGCCACCGAGAGCGAATACGAGGGACGCGGGCTCGTAAGAGCGCTCATGCACTGGGCTCACGAGCGCTCGGCCGCCCGGGGCCACCTCGTCCAGGCGATGATCGGAATCCCTTACTTCTACCGGCTGTTCGGCTACGAGTACGCCATCGACATACCGCAGACGCTGCACGTGAACGCGCTGCCACCTGGCGACGCTGGCGACGCTGGCGACGGAACGGCCACGCTCCGTGCCGCCCGGCCCAGCGACATCCCTGCCATGGCCGCCCTGCAAACCTCGGCCCAGAGCGGGTTCGACGTGACCATGCCGCACTCGGCAGCGTGTTGGCGATGGCTCCTGGACCACGAGTCGAGCAACCTCTGGGTTCTCGAACGTACCGGCACGGTCATTGCCACCGCACGCACCACACCTCCCGGCGAGGGGATGCTCCTGGCCGAGGCAGCGGCACGCGACGAGGCGGCAGCACAGGACCTCCTGAACGGCGTTGCCGCCCTGGCACCCGGCGATCAGATACGAACCGTGCACCGGACAGGCACCGTGACCGCCGACGCGTGGCAGGAGTTCATCGACCACGAACCGCACCGGAGTGCAGAGCAGTACTACATCCGCATCCCGGAAGCCGCAGCGCTGCTCGACAGGCTGCGTCCGCTGCTCTGGCAGCGCCTCACCGCGGCCGGGATCGACCGCACCGGCCAAGACATCGTCATCTCCACCTTCGGCGCGCACCACCGGATTCCGGTTCTCGCCACCGGGCTCGGTGAGGTCGTCACCGGTGGCGCGATGCAGTCGCCGGGAGCTGTGGGAGGCGCCGGAGTGGCGCCCGACCATCTACCCGCCCTGCTCTTCGGCCCGCACGGAATGGAGGGGCTGAGCCGGATCCGCCCCGACGTCTACGCCGCGGACGAGGAGCTGTTCCAAGTGCTGTTCCCGCCACTCACTGCCGACGTACTCAGCTACTACCTCCCGTACTAGCGACCTGACGCAGATCGGTCCAGGCTCAGCGACGCATACGGTCCGGCCGACGGGGTGCCCGCCCTACTCGACCGGTACGAGGCGGACCCCGAAGCCCTCTCAACGGAGCTGGTTGACCGGCTCTGCCCAATGTACGACACCGCCTTCTCCGCAAGCTTCGCCGCGCTGCCGCGCCTCCTTGAGATCGCAGCCGGACGAGCGGCCGGCGCGAGATCGGAGGACAGACGGGCGTAGCCCACCACCGTGGGGAACGGCAGACTCCACCGACTCCCAGGGAAGCAGGCGCTTGCAGAGCGGCGTGCTGCGGCAGAGAGCCGTTCTCTCAGCCGCGGGGTGCGGCGGCGCCCCGCGGAGGGGGTGGGGCGCCGCCGCGGCCGATGGGGTGGTCGGGGGACCACCGGGGCGGGGTCAGTTCTGCTTGCGGCGGCTGATCAGCACGGCGGCGACACCTATCGCGGCGAGGAAGGCGGCGAGCAGGATGTACACCGTGACTTCGGCTCCGGTGGTGGCCAGCGATCCGTGGGGCCGGCCGGGGGACGGAGCCGGGGCGGGAGCGGTCGGGCTCGCGGGACGCGTGCCGGTCGGGGTCGGCGGTGTGCCCGTGCGGGTGCTGGAGTCACCGGGCCTGGTCGGGCTGGCGGACGGCGCGGTGGGCGTGGGGGGCTGCGGTGCGGGCCCAGTGGGTGTGGTGGGCGCGGGCTTGGGCGGGGTGGGGGTACAACCGAAGACGCTGCTGCCCGTCCACGGGTAGTTGTGGGTCTCGTTGCCGGAGCCGTGGGTGCGCAGGTTGCCGCCGATGTAGAGGCGGCCGTTGGTGCTGGCGGTGATGTCGGCGGTCGCCTTGGGCGCGAGGATCGAGCCCATGAAGTTGCCTCCGCCGGCGAGGTTCACTGCGGTGGAGTCCCGGAAGTTGTAGAGGATCCGCGACGCGGCCTCGCCGAAGTGCGCGGAGTCGTAGACGTCGACGCGGTCACCGTTGAAGCCGACGGACAAGGGTGAGATGCCGACCGTCTGGCCGCCCGTCACGTTGACCACCACGGCGTCCTTCTCGGGAATCGCCGTGAACAGGAAGGTCGAAGCGCCGTCGAGGTCCTTCGCCGGGATCTCGAAGACCTGCGGGCCGGTTATGTTTTCGCCGCCCTTGAAGGTGATGGTCTGGCCCGAGCGGGCGCTCGTACCGGTGGGCTTGAGCGCGGAGAGCGAAGCCGATTCGTTGCGGACCGTGTCGCCGAACGCGTCGTAGGGGCTCAGGGCCGCGCGGGTGCCGGTGCCGGACGAACGGGTCCCGCCGTTCGTCTCCAGGGTCCCCTTCTCGGAGATGTTCCCGCCCACCTGGACGGAGCCGCCGTAGCGCGGGCCTGCCGTCAGGCCGTGGCCCACGTCGACGGTGGTTGCCTTGGCGATCTCGAGGTTGCCGCCGACCGCCAGCATCACCGAACCCGACGCGGGCAGAATTCCCGAACCGGCCCCGACCCGGCCGATGTTGAACACACCCCCGACGTCTTGGCGAAGGTGGCGTTCCCCCGGACGACCACAAGACCCTCCGTTTCGGCGGTCCCGCCGTCCGCGGTGTAGTCGCCGCCGGCGTACAGGGCGACGTTGGAGTCGGTGAAGAGCGGGTTCGGCCCGATCCCCGGCTCCTTGCCCGGAGCCGGGCATGACGGGGACTGCCCGGTCGCGGGCGTGAGGGGCGTGAGGGGTGCGGCGAAGGCGGTGCACGGGGCGGCCGTGAGGCCGAGGACGAGGCCGAGCGTCATGGCGCCGCGTACTCGTGGGGACGTACGGGCGATGGCTGACTGAGGCATGGCTGTGCCGTTCTGTGGGATGAGGAGGGTGGAGAAAGTGGGGAGGGTGGGGAAACGAGGGAGCGAGGGAATCAAGGCGCAGGTAGTTTGGTCGGGGCGGCTGTCACCGTCGTCGGTGGTGTGGGGGTGTGCGGGGTGGCCGGCGGTTCGGTGTCCGGGGTTGCGCTGGGTGGCGGGAGCTCGGGCATCGCGAGCGCCGGACCGTCAGGAGACCGATCGGTTCCGAAGGTCAGACCGACCGCCATGAGGATTCCCGCGGCGAGTGCGCCCGAGAGCAGCAGCGGCAGCGGCATTTCGATCCGTTCTTTGCTCCCAGTCGTCCTCGAGACCCCTGACCGCGCCGCGTTGCGGACGTGCTGGGTCTTGCGCACTTGGTTGCGTGCGTGCGGCCCGGTGTCTCCAGGAATCCGCGGCAGGGGCAGGGTGGCGTTGAAGAGGTCGACGTCCTGCGCGAGGGCGCCCGCATGGTTGCCGCCCGGCCGGGCGACCTTTCCGAAGACGAGGTTGTCCTGTGCGGGACGCGACTCTGGTTCAGGGGTGCTTGATGTGACTGCTGTGGTCAGGGCCGTCCTGTTGAGCATTCAGATGCTCCAGACATGGAGTAGCTGCGGGTGAGGTGGCGAACCCGTGGAGAGTGAGGCTGAAGACGAGGAGACTTTGATCGACAGTCAAGGTGACCGTCAACTGCGAACAAAATCTGGAAAATAAGGACACTCTCGACGTTGATTCTTGAACAATCCTTAACTGGTGACGCAGGTCACTTTTGCCTGGAGTCGGGTGTGATTCGTCAACTCGCCTTCACTGCAAGGCAATTGAGGTCTATCGAGCCCTCGCGTGCGCCCTGCATGCGCGAAAAAAACATGGCGTGAGACTTCGTGTTTACGCGAGCGAGGCTCGTGAGCCCCGCCGGAGGTGCCATGTGAGCCGAAGTGAAAAGCTGACATAAGGGGTAAAAGTCTAGCTGGTGACATGGATTCGCACACTTGCCCGGCGGGCTGGGTGGGGCTTATAGCGGTGTCGCACGTAAACGTGCATCGTTCTTGCACATTGCTTGGTCGGGCGCTTCACGTGCCGGCCCCCTCCCGGAGGAGACGCCGCACCACCATGGCGCAGGAGTTCCTTGCCGGCCCCCAGCAACTGCTGCGGACCCTCAACACCCGGGCCGTGCTCGACGCGCTC
Organism: Streptomyces sp. NPDC091682; assembly: GCF_044756625.1. NCBI lineage: Bacteria > Bacillati > Actinomycetota > Actinomycetes > Kitasatosporales > Streptomycetaceae > Streptomyces > Streptomyces sp. NPDC091682. Next base: position 6,235 of record NZ_JBIVTH010000016.1, read on the forward strand.
GACGCCGCCGACACGCCGCTGAGCCGGGCCGCCCTGGCCGCGGCCACCGGTCTTTCGCGCCCCACCATCGCCCAGGCACTCGATGCACTGCGCGAGCGCGGGGCCGTACGGGAACACGAACACACGGCCAGGGACGGCAGTCGCGGCCCCAACGCCCACTTGTACGAGATCGACCCGGGGCTCGGATACGCCCTCGGCCTACAGATCGGCCACACCACCCTGCGGGCCGTCGTCATCTCCACGGCCGGGAAGGAGTACGGCGACAGAGTCGCGCCGCGCCGCCGCGACAACTGCTCTGCTGCAGCACTCGCCACAGCCCTCGCCGATCTCGCCGAGCAGGCGCTCGACGCCTGCGGCGCCGACCGGACCCGGCTCGGCCACGCCGTCCTCGGCGTCCCCGCTCTCGTCGCCACGGACCGGCGAACGATCCGCCACGGCCGCGCGCTGGGCGACGATCCGGCTGCCCTGCTCGCCGAGCTCACCGCACGGCTGCCCGTTCCCTTCGTCCTGGAGAACGACGCCAACCTGGCCGCCCTCGCCGAGCAACGGCACGGTGCAGGGCAGGGCCTGGACGACTTCGTGCTGCTACGGCTCGGCAGCGGCCTCGGCGCCGGCCTCGTCCTCGGCGGCCGCCTGCACCGGGGCGCGGCCGGCGGCGCGGGTGAGGCCGGCTACCTGCCACAGCCCGGACTCGGCGTGGGGGAGCACGTCCTGCCCACCCCGGACGGCCCGCCCTCCCCGGACCTGTTCGCCCGCGCACTGGCCGGAGAGCGGGCGGCACTGCTGCCCGCCATGGAGTACGCGCGCCGCCTCAGCTTGGTGATCGCTTCCGTCTGCTTGCTCCTGGAACCACAGGCGGTCGTGGTCGGCGGGCCCGTCGGACACGCCAACCAAGCCCTGCTCGACCTGGTCGGCGACCAGTTCGCCCGGGATGCCGGACCCCTCCACCTCCGCCTGCTCGCCTCGCCGCTGCCTCCCGACACCGCCGTACTGCGCGGGGCCGCCGGACTCGCGCGCGAGGAACTCCGCAACCGGCTCTACGAGCAGGTCTGTGCCTGAAGGCCCCGGCCCACACGACCACGACGACCCGGCGGGACCAGCCTGCCACCGCCACATCAGCGGCGCACGCATCGACCTTCCCTCACGAAACGAGAAGGACCCGCACCACTCGTGAACCTCGCAACCGTGCGCCCGCGCCGAGTCCGGCCCGCCGATCCGCCAGCCCCGCCACATCTGCGCCGACCTACCAGGGCCCGGTGCCAAGACGCGAAGACGGCGGAGCCCGACCCCGCACGCAGCACGCCGCCCGACGCCAACGAACGGCTCCAACACCCCGTCGCCGACACCGGCAGGTCGAGTGCCGTCACCGTGCACAGGGAGAGAACGACCCGGGAGCCGCGCACGTTCCGCGCGCCACGGACCCCGGCGACCGCTTTGGCCGCCGAGGGCACGGGCCGGATCGGCCGCCGCGACCTGCGCGCAGTCGAGCACCACCGGCCCCCGGGCACCGTCTCCGGCGGCCGCGCATGAAGCGGGCCCGCCGGCCGCTCGCCTACGGGGCGGGAAACCTCGGAGTTCAATTGCTCGCACAGGTCTTCGCGACCTATGTGACGTTCTACTACATCGACCACCTCGGCGTGGACGCAGTGCTGATCGGCGTCGCGATGATGGTCCACGGCATCGCCAGCGGCATCCTCAACCCCGTCTTCGGCCACATTTCGGACCGGACCCCGACCCGCTGGGGGCGCCGTACTCCCTACATCGGCTTCGGCATGGCACCGCTGACCGCCGTCTCAACACTGATCTGGATACCCGTCTTCGACGGTGCCACCGCCCGCTTCTGGTACTTCCTGATCACCATCCTGATCTACGACGTACTCTTCGTCAGCGTCGTCCTCAACTACGGCTCCCTCTTTCCCGAGATGTTCCGCACGACGAAGCAACGGGCCGCCGCCGCCCCCGCCCGGCAGGCCTTCGGCATCATCGGAATGATCATCGGCGTCGCCGGAGCGCCCGTCGTCCACCAGCGCATCGGCTGGCCCGGCATGGGACTGTCCTTCTTCCTGATCGCCCTGGGCGCCCTGGCCGTCTCCCTGACCGGCAGCATCGAACAGGGCGATACCGCCGGCACCGACAAACACGCCGAACTCGGCAAGGCCCTGCGCCACACCCTCGCCAACAAGGCCTTCCTGACCTACGTGACCGGCAGCTTCCTGCTCCAACTCGTCGTCGCGCTCATGCAGAGCAGCATTCCCTTCTTCAGTAAATACGTGCTCCACATGGACGACATCGCCAATACCTACATCCTCGGCACCGTCTTCCTCACCACCATCCCCGCCGTCTTCATCTGGGGCAAGACCCTCGCACGGTGGGGCGGACGCACCTCGGTACTCGCCACGACACTCGTCTACGCCAGCGCCCTCGTCCCCTTCCTGTTCGTGTCCACGCTGGAGGGAGTACTGATCGCGTCCGCGATGGCGGGCGTGGCCGTCGCGGGAATGATGGTGCTCATGGAAGTCCTGCTCGCGGACATCATCGAGGACGACGCCGCACGCCACGGGGCGCGCCGCGAGGGCATGTACATCGGCATGAACGGGTTCATCGTCCGCTGGTCGGTCTCCATCCAGGCAGCGATCACCTCCGTCGTACTCTCCGCCACGGGATACGAAGCGGGCGCGGCACGCCAGTCCGATGGGGCCACCTGGGGCATGCGCCTCATGCTCGGCGGCATCCCCCTCGCCGTCCTCGCACTCGCCTTCGGCGCGTTCCTGCTGTACCCGCTGCGACGACAGCCGACGGCTCACGGGGAGACCGCTCAACTGGAACGCGCCGCCGCAGTGCACTGACCCTGAACTGATTCACGGCCCCCGACAACCGCGCCGCCACCCGACCCCGTCGCCACGCCCCGACAACGGCGAATGTTCCCCGTGTCGGGTCACCCGTCCCAATCGGTCTGGTCTTCCCGTCCCGCCAGGGGAGTGGTGGCCCAGCCTTGTTCCAGCAGGGCGAACAGGTCGCGCATGGTTCGGGCCGGGTCCTCGCTCGTACGGGCGATGCTGGCGGATTCCAGCGTGAAGCGTGCCAGGCCGGTGACGGCGGCGGCTTCCTGGGCGAGCCCGGTGGCCTCGGCGAGGACGGCGGCCAGCGCCTTCTCGTGGCGCAACCACATGTGCCGGGCGTAGTCCCGCAGCGCGGGGGTGGATTCGACGAGGACGAAAGTGGGATCGTCGGTCCGCACGGAGGTCCGGGTGCGCACCATGTGGTCGCGCAGGGCGTGCAGCACGGGCTGGTCGGGGGCTCGGTCGCGAACGGCGGCGACGAGGGCGCTCTCGATGTCCGTGTCCAGGTCGAAGACGAGGGCTTCCTTGCTGGGGAAGTGCTTGAAGAGAGTGCTCAGCGAGACGTCGGCCGCCTCCGCCACCTCGCGTACACCGACGTTGTCGAAGCCGCGCTCGGTGAACAGCCGCACTGCGGCATCCGTCAAGGCCTGCCTCGTCTGGGCCTTCTTGCGTTCGCGACGTCCTGTCGTTGTCCTGGTCATTCCGCCACCTTACCCCCTTGAGGGGACTCGATCGTAAAGGCAACCGACTGCAAAGTCGGAGTAGTTATACTTTTGGATCTACTGTGCTTCTGTGAGCGAGGGCGGCTGACCGGCACCCGGCCCCCGTCACCCGGGACGCGCTTCCACACCGGAACGACTGATCCGGCATGCCCAGAACGGGGCGTCGCCCCAGTACCCCAGCACCCTCCCCAACCTTTGAACGGAGCGTGACCCTCGTGTCCACCACCACTCGCATCGCGATCGCCGGCGCGGGCCTCGGCGGCCTCATCTGCGCCCGCGTCCTGCAACAGCACGGCGTGCCGGTCACGGTCTTCGAACGCGAACCCGCCCCCCACTCCCGCTCGCAGGGCGGCACTCTCGACATCCACGAAGACACCGGCCAGGCAGCCCTGCGCGCATCCGGCCTGTTCGACCAGTTCCTCGCCCTCTCCCGGCCCGAGGGCCAGGAGTGGCGCCTGTACGACCGCCACGCGAACCTGATCCGCCACGACCAGGCGGGCGAGGGCGACCTGAGCAGGCCCGAGATCGACCGTGGCCAACTGCGCGCGCTCCTGCTGGACTCCCTCGCTCCCGGCACGGTCCGCTGGGGCCACACCGTGAAGGCCGTCACCCCGTTACCCCGCGGTGCCGCCCGCCTCCACCACGACCGCACGGGCGAAGACTTCGACCTGGTCATCGGCGCCGATGGCGCCTGGTCCCGCGTACGCCCCGCGCTCTCCGACGCCCAACCCATCTACGCAGGCGTCACATTGGTGGAAGCCCACTTCGACGACGTTGACCACCGTCACCCCGGAATCGCCCGCCTGGTGGGGCGCGGCACCATGTCGGCCAAGGCGGGCCGCCGCAGCCTGGTGCTGCAGCGGAACAGCAACGGACACGTCCGCGCCTACATCAACTTCCGAGGGCCCCAGGACTGGCACGCCGGCCTCGACCTCACAGACCCCCGAGCCGTAGGCGCGCGCCTCCTCGCCGAGTACCAGGGCTGGCACGAGAGCCTCCTGGACATCCTGCGCTACAACGAGGGCGATTTCATCAACCGGCCCATGTTCGTCCTTCCCGTTCACCACTTCTGGCAGCGCGTCCCCGGCATCACCCTGCTCGGCGACGCCGCCCACTTGATGCCACCCGTCGGCGTAGGCGCCAACCTCGCCCTGCTCGACGGCGCCGAACTCGCCCGAGCCATCATCGACCACCCCACCATCGACCAGGCACTCGACGCCTACGAAAGCGTCATGCTGCCCCGCGCCACCAACAACGCCAAGGCCGCCCAGCAGATGCTCACCACCCTCATGCCCGACACCGATTCCGACGACGCCGCCTTCCCGGACAGCCTCTGGCCGGCCCACACCCTCCCTGAGCCGCGCCCCGTTCGCACCAACTGAGCCCGGCCGGCAAAGCGCCCCCAACTCCCACCGACGGGACCGCCACCAGGAGAGCAGGTGCGGCTCGACCTGCCCGTATCGCCGACGCTCTCCTGGGCGGCCCGCACACCATTGCCGCCTCGGCCGAGCCGGGCGGCGACGGAGTCCGCTTCACCAGCCCGGCCGGCATCAACGTCACCTTCACCCTGCAGGACGCCGAGCCGCCGCCGACGTCCTCCCCGCACGGGTCCTGACCGACGCGGTGGCTGCGGCGATCCTCAACCACCCCGACTTCTACGTCGCCACCCCCGACCCACCGCGCGAGGACGCCGGCACCGTCCAGATCCGGGATGGCGTCCGCCAGACCTTCACCCGCACTCTGACCCGGTAGGGAGGGACCTGACGATGCCGGCTTCCTTACTCTCCCGGCGCGCACTGCCGCGGTACGATCCGCCGCCGGGAGGAACCGTCCGTTCGACGCGTTCGCCGCCCCCGGCTACGACCCGCCCGGCAGCGGTTCGACGCGGTGGACCTCTTGTTCCGAGCGCGCATCGAAGGCAACAGGTGCGGGCGGACGTCAGCCGTTGTCGTCGGGCTCGTAGACGTCCTTGTCGGCCGGAACGTCCACCTGTACGGGGCTGTTGATGCCGGTGAAGGCGAGATCGATCGCGTTCGAGCCGCTGGTGGTCGCCTTCAGCAGAAACGGTTCGCCCTTGGTGGCCACGAGGAAGACCCCTTGAGTCGTGTTGACCGTGACCACCTCCTGGCCGCCGATCTCGGTCAGCGCGCCCTTCTCCGCGCCCTGAACGCCGTACAAGTCCCTGAGCAGACCGTCCCGGTCGCACAGGCTGGTCAGTCCCTTCATGGAGGGGTCCGAGGTCTCCGTGCGCATCCAGCGGCCCGCCATCTCCTTGCGGGCCTCGACCGCTTGGTCCTCGGGCATGTCCTGTGTCCGGGCGAGGACGAAGGCTTCGTCACCCCGGAGGAAGGTGTGCTTCTGGGTCCGGACCACTTCGATGTTGCCGCCGTTCTGGGCCGAGAGGGTGCCCTTGCATTCGCCGGTCCCGCTGATCGACAGGTTCACCTGCGTGGGTACGCCCTGGCTGGACGAGGTCCCGCTGACGGTGAACGTGGACGCGCCGCGCAGCGCGGTCAAGGAGTCGTTCAGGACGCGAGAGGCAGGCTGGCCGGGGAACGGTTCGGACGCCAGGCATCCGGTGAGCCCGAGCGCCGCGGCACTCGTGAGGGCGACGGCGGCGATCGAGCGGTGAGCGGTGTACACGGAGACTCTCTTCAAGGGGGAGGGAGCGGGTCGGAAGGAGAATACGAGGCGTCAAGACGGCGCCCCGCGATGGGGTGGGGCCGTCGATGCGGGCCGTGAACGCCCCTTAGACCGGACGCCGGTGACGAAGCAGAGCTACGCGCCTGCGGGCACCGGACCTGGACGCCGGACCTGGGCGCGGGGGCAGGTTCGCCCACGCTCGAGGGGGCTGGATCCTCAGCGGCCTCGCCGGGCGGATCCCGCGCTGGCGCGACGGCGCCGTGTGCCTCCCGACCATCCCTCCCCCGAACCACCGGGTTCTGCCCCGTCGATCTTGGGCTGCGAAAGGGCGCCGTCCACGTCTCATAGCTGCCCGGGTCCAAGAACCGTGAGGCCCATTCGTCCGGCGAGCCACTGCGCCTGCGGCTCCGTTCTCTGGCGGCCGTCGACGGTGATGCTGCGGACGTGGACGAGGACGGTGTGGTCGTCGGCCGGCTCGTCCAGGTCACGGGTGCGGGTGTTGAAGAGGAGCGTCACTTCGGCGTGCGTGCACTCGCCGTACAAGGCCTGTGCGGGCACATCCGGCCAGCACAGGTTCCGCCAGTTGATCTCGCCCCTGTTCAGGCCGATGGCCGCTGTGAAGGCGTCCTCCACACTGCCGACCGCCCAGTCGTACAGATCGAACTCGACCGGCAGCCGACCTTCGTAGGAGGCCGGGTCGGTCGGCAGGTCAGTCCCTCCACTCCCACGACCAGCGCGGGTCGCTCCTCCAGCGGTACGCCGTCGAACTCCCCGTGCTGCTCCCGCGCCCGGAACCATCCCGGGGACAACTCCCGCGCCACACGGTGCAGCTCGGCAACGGAGTAGAACTCCGCGGAAGCGGAGACGCGGGAGAAGTCCTCCTGTCGCCCGAATTCCATCAGATCTTGGGCCCCGTGTCGGGGGCGACCACCTCGGTCTCGCCCGCTCCGGCGGCCACGCCCGGCGCCCGGGTACCGGCCGACGACCCACGGGCCGCGCCCACCCCGGCCCCCGGCTCAGGACCGTAGGACTCGCGCGATTCCCGCAGGGTGCCTGCTGACCGGAGTCATCGTTCCATCTGTCGGGCTACGGCCCGTACCCAGCGGGCTCCCTGGCCTGCCGGTGCTGCCTCGCACAGGGACGCGTTGTGCTCGCCCTGCCGGGAGTCTCCGGTGTCGTCCGGCGACGGCGTGTCCACGTGGACGCTTCCCGGCAACATCCAGCGCTCTTCCTCTGTGCACCGTGCGCGACCGCGATCACGTAGGACCGGCCCTCGGCCATCCGGGTGCTGTCGGTCGGACGTTGCGACCTCGACCCCGCTGCCCGCCCCCGCTCCGGCCCCGGCATGCGGCGATCCCCGCGGCGACCGACGAGCGGGGCGCGACACGGCGGGTGCACCGGGTCATCGGCCCGCGCCACCAGAGCGACAGTGAAGTACCGCCGGATGAATCCTGCCCGCTCGGCGAAAGTCCGCAAGCAGGAAGGTCGGCTTTGCCAACGAGATCGCCACACTCTGCGAGAAGGCCGGCGCAGACGTCGCCGAAGTCCCCGGGCCATCGGCATGGACCACCGCCCCGAGGGTTCCGCTGTGGAATCAGCCGTGCAAGGCGTAGGACAGCAATCCTGCGACCACGAGGAAGACGACGACCGCTGCGAGACCGACCCCTAGCATGGCCGCCACCTTGCCGGCAGTCGGCAGCTGTGTCTTGGCGATCTTCATGTTGGCGACCATGCCTACAGCGCCCAGCCCACCGCCGATCGCGCCGCCTATGAACAGCAGTCCCAGCGGGAGCAGGGAGAGAACCACCTGCCATGGGGCGAGTCCGTCAAAGAACTTCTTCTTGGCGAGTGGTGTAAGAGGGCGGTCCTGCGGCGACTTTGACATGACTGGTCCTTCCGATGCGCCATGCGTGCGCAGCCGAATCAAAGTGGGCGGGCGTGAGATGGTGCGCCCAAGCAGAGGGTGCCTGCAGGACGTATCGCACAGGCGTTCGCGATCTTACCTACTCGATGCTGTGCGGGCATATATCGCGCGGGCCATCGTTCGGGCACGATCTATGCACTTCTGGCCGGTCAGGTACTTGCATCGCCATCAATCTGGACGGATCCGTTGAACGGCGTCGCCTTGTTGCTCGAACTGTCCGGAGCCCACATCGGCCGTTCGCCAGTTTCGAGCGGCCCGCCTCGCTGGTCGTCGCCGACAGCCCCCATGCGCACGGGTTCCGGCTGGACCACCGAAGAGGAGGCTGACATCCTCGCCGCCTCGTCCGCGGGCACGTACGGGCTGACCGTCGAGCAACCGGCCGCGTCCGGCACACCGCCGCTCGCCGTTCTCGGCGAGGCACGCGTGGTCGACCGGTTCTGGTCGTCGCGGCCACGGCCACCGGCGAGCGCCTCCCGACCCGGGGCGGGGATGGCAGCAGTGCGTCCCCGCTACCCGGACACGACTCGTCCAGCACTCCGGAACCCTCGTCACCTGGGTAGCCATCACTCTCATGACCGCCGGACCGCCAGGGGACGCAAGAGCCCCGAGCGGTCTCCACCAAGGCTCTGACCAAGCACTTCGACGTGCTACGACCGGCAGCCCATGCCAGGACGAGGGCTTCCGGAGGTGGCCCGGTGGGTGGATGATCAGGTCATGAGCCCGGCATTAGATCTGCAGGCAGAGTTCCGGACCGAGGCTGCAGCGGCGTTCTCGTTCCTGCATGAGGAAGCGGGTTTCGCGCATCCAGAAGCGGCGGAAGTCCTGCCCTTCAGCGGTACTGCACTGTTCTTCCGCGGCCCTGAACTGGACGTGGAAGTACAGCTCTACGACGGCCGAGAACCGGAGGTCGTGACCGGCCTGGCCGTCGTCGGGCCAGACGGAGTCAGGGGGCGGCGGGTTGGACTGGACAGGCTCTACGTTGCTGCCGGATGCGGGCCCGCTCAGGACGTTCCCGGTCAAGCCCCGAAACGACGGTCGACGCTCAAGCGGGTTGGTCAGCATGCCACGGCATTGCGCCAACTCATGTCGCACCTATCGACCCCTGACCTCAGCCAGTTGATCACCCGCCTCACCGCGCTGCCATGAGGACGGTGACGTCAAGCTGCCTCCTTCGCAGAAGGCGACCCCAGCACGACCAGCAGGACGGCCAGGACCAGCAGGACCCTGGGGGAGTGACCGGAGTGCGCGCTCCACGCTCGAGGAAGTCCCGCCGGCACTGCACAGCGAACTGCCGCACACGAAGCCCTTACCGGGCAGCGGTGTCAGCTCGTCCTCCTCCTGGCGGAAGTCGAAGGCGATCGAGGTGAGCTTCCCGCGAAGGATCCAACACTCAGGCAAGTTCGCCCATCGCGTGCAGCCGCGCGAACTCGTTGGCGAGCATGCCCATCACGACGAGGTCGTGGTGCCGGCCGGCGAAGAACACGTGATCGCGGAGGCGACCCTCCTCGACGAAACCGAGCCGACGATGAAGTGCCAACGACGCCTCGTTGTGGGCGAAGATCCGTGCCCCGCACTTGTGATAGCGCCGCTCAGCGAACATGAAGCGCATCAACATCACCACGGCTTCTGCTGCGTAGCCCTTGCGCCGGTGGTCAGCACCCATCGTGATGCCGTACTCGAACCAGCCCGCACGGGGATCAGCGTGGTGCGAGCCGATCGCACCGACCATCTCCCCCGTGCCAACTGCTTCGATTGCCAACCCGAAGCAGTCGCCGTCGGACTTGGCAGCGGCCTGTTCCTTCGCCCAGGCACGGAAGCCCTCGGCGGAACGGGGTGGGTGCAGCACGTCTCCCAACCGCTCCTCGTCGACGGCGAAGCGCATGAATGCCGTCCAGTCGTCGGGCTCGATACCGCGAAGGCGTACCCGGTCGCCAGTCCAGAAGGATGTCATCCCCTATTCGATCATGCTGCAGTGTGCGCTGCACAGCCCCTCCAGAACCCGATCCGAACTGCCCCTGTCACACAGGTGGAGCCACATCAACTTGGTACGTCAGCGAGCCCCTGCCAACTTGAAATCGCAGGTCAAAACGGCTGCTGTAACCGGGTCTCGGGGTGATCTGCGCCGACCTGGAGCGCCAGGACTGGACGCTGAACCCGAACCCGAACCCGAACCCGAACCCGAACGAAGACCGTCCCGACGCCTCCCGCAGCAACCGGCCGCCCGCAGGTACGGGGACGGTCACCGCCACCGCTGAGGGACACCACAACGAGGGCGGCCCGCGCGCTCGCCCGGACCCCGAGTCGAGGACTCGGTCGTCGCCCACCGCACAGGTGTCCAGGCCGATGGCCTCGATGTCTTCGTCAAGGCCCCCAGGCCGGTCCGGTGCGGGGCAGCCCGCGTTCGTCGGCGAAGTGTTCAGTGGCGGGGCAGCGCCTCGGCCACGGTGGTCTGGGAGAGGTCGATGGCGGTTCGCCCGTCCTCGATGTCCCACAGCGTGTTCTGCAGCAGCCGGGCCAGGGTCCAGCCAGCCGCGCGTCGCCGGTCCAGCCCGAGTACCTCGGTCAGCAGGTCGAAGCGGCGCCGCAGCACCCGGGAGGCGTCCCCGGTGGCGTGGAGCCCCTCCCACCCGGTGTCCAGCGCCGGCCACAGATCGAAGCCCGGATCGCCGACGAGGGGTTCGGGGTCGATGGCCAGCCACGGCTCGCGCTCGGCGGCGAGCACGTTGTCGTAGTGCAGGTCCCAATGCAGCATCCGGTCGCCGGGCTCGTCGACCAGCTCGGTGACTGCCGAGGCCCAGTCGCGCAGCAGCCGCCGGTCCGCGGGGTCCGTCAGAGCGGCGGCGGATTCCGGCACGGACGCCAGCATGTCGCGCGCGACGTCACCGAGACCGCGCAGGCCCGCGGGCGCCGGGACGGAGTGCAGCCGGCCCATGATGGCGGCCAAGGTGCTCATGGCTACGTCGTCGTCCCCCACGCAAGCCAGGGTGCGTGAGGGGTCCAGGCGCTCCAACAACATGGCGCTGCTCTCCGGGTCGTGGTCGAGCAGCCGCACGATGCCGTCGCCGCTCCACGCTCGCAGCCCGATCAGCGCGGCGGTCGTCTCCTCGCGGGGCATCTGGAGTCTGAGTGCGGCGCGGGTGTCGTCCGTACGGCGCACCGGGACCACCAGTGAGGCCTCGCCAGAAGCGGTGCCGCCGTCGCGCTCCAGTCCCCATCTGTCGAGCAGCTCCGCCACCAGTGCGGGCAGCCGGGCGACCCAGGCCCGTTCCTCTTCACCACCGTTCCTCGTGTACGACGCGACCAGGGCGCCAGGGACTTCGATGCCCTGCGGTCCACGCATGCGGGGTGTCCTTTCGGAGAGCGGGTTTCCCACAACGACCCAACGTAGGGCCGCGTACCAAGGATCCGCTCGTCGCGTTGAAGGTGCTCGTGCACCTCAGGTACTCGACCGGGTGCTCTCGCAGGGCGGGTTCCCGGGATGCTCGGCGTCCATGTCCACCGGTCGGTGCCAGGGCCCGAGGAGGCGGCGCGGCTGGTGGGCGCGGTCGCGGACGCCGCCGAACCCACCGTGCTCCCAGGGGGCGGCACCCGGAGGTCGGGAACGGAGCGTGATCTTCAGCGTTCGCAGCGTCGAAGGGTGCGGCCAGGGGGATCAAGGGCGTCCTATCCGGACCTTAAGGGACGGATAACAGATAGCTCGCAGCCCCTCAGAGGCCCGTTCCGGCCGCAAACCGTGCTTAGGGTCACGGGTGTTGACCAAGACACTTTCGATGCTGCCGCTGCACCGGCGGATCGGCTTGACCAAGAGGTTTCTGATGTCCCGAAAGCGAATTGCCCTGGCCTGCGCGGCCGTGGTCGTCGGGGTTGGCTCCGTCGTCGTTCCCGTGGCCGCCAATGCAGGAGAGGAAAAGGACGGCCTCAGCGCCGCCTGCCGCCTCGCGGACCAGGCCACCGTGTGGTGGGCGTCCGGCGAGGTCTCCGTGGCCAACAAGGGCGACCGGCCCGTACGGGACTGGACCGCCGAGTTCGACGTGTCGCAGGGGCAAGTCACCCTCGACAACCCCTGGGCGTACGAACTCCGCCAGACCGGCAAGCACGTCAGCATCAAGCCGATCGCCGACCGCGCCGACGTGGCAGCCAAGGGCAACCGGACCGTCAAGGTCGGGATCAACCCCGCCGGCAAGGGCATGCCCAAAATCACCGGATGCAAGGTGAACGGCCCGTCGGGCAACGGAGGCGACACCGGCATGAACACGGCCGTCCCCGCCGACAGCGGCTCCTTCGTCAAGGACGACACCGCCGTCCACCTGATGTGGAAGCCGCCCGTCGGCGGCGCCGAGGTCGTGCGCTACGAGGTCTTCCAGGACGGCAAGCAGGTCAAGACCGTCAAGGACACGATGACCGACGTCGAGCGCCTGACCCCCGCCACCCGCTACGCGTTCAAGGTCCGCGCCGTCCGCGCCGACGGCCGCACTACCGGCTTCAGCAAGGACATCGTGCTCACCACCCTCGTGGCGCCCGGCCAGGACAAGGTGAAGCCGGTCATCCCCGCGGAGTTGGAGGCGACCGCCTCGGGCCCGTACCAGGCCGCCCTGCGCTGGCGCGCGGCGACCGACGACGTCGCCGTCACCGGCTACCGGATCTACCGGGGCGGCACGAAGGTCCAAGAGGCGGACGCCAAGGCCACCTCGGCCACCGTCTCCGGCCTGACCGCGAGCACCGCCTACCGCTTCAAGGTCACTGCTGTCGACGCCTCCGGCAAGGAGTCCGACCCGACCCGCGAAGCACAGGTGACGACCACTGCGGCACCTGACGGCAACGGTGGCAAGGCCGCCCCCGGCGACTTCGCCGCCACCACCGCCACCAAGCAGGACGGCGCTGTCACCCAGCACTACCTGAACCTCACCTGGTCCGTCCCGCAGGGCGTCGGCCAGATCACCGCCTACCAGGTCTACCTGAACGGCAAGCCCGCCCAGACCTTCATGTGGGGCACCGGCGATCCGGTGTTGCCGGTGCCGACGACGAAGGGTTCGCGCGAGGTGCTGGTCGGCTCCCACCCCGGCTCTTCGTACACCGTGAAGATCCGGGCACGGCTCGGCGACGGCACGTGGGGCGCGTTCTCCCGCGAGCTGACCGTGAAGACAGCGGGCTGACCCACCCGCCCGCCCGCCTGCCGCCCCACGCGCATGACCGACCCCATGACCAGGAGCGTCCCCCTCATGAGTACGACCCGCCCCGCCGCCACGACGTCCCCCGCCCTGGCACGGCCCCCGGCTCGCCGCACCGCCCTGCTGCGCCTCACCGCGCTCGTGGCCCTCCCCCTCGCCGTGACCACCCTCGGCTCCGCACCCGCCTCCGCACACGGTTCCCTCGCCGACCCGGTGAGCCGCAGCGTGGCCTGCACCAAGAACCCGAAGGCGAGTGAGGCCTGCCGGCTGGCCCTCGCCCAGAGCCCCGGTATCCCCGGCGACTGGAAGTCGATCGTCCAGGGCCGCGCCATCGACCACAGCACCCCGACCTCCTCCCCGCAGCACCGCGCCCGCATACCCGACGGCAAGCTGTGCAGCGCCGGCAATGCCCAGTTCTCCGGTCTGGACCTGGCGCGGGACGACTTCCCCTCGACGACACTGCCGGGTGGTGCCGAGTACGACCTGCGCTACGACATCAGCGCGCTGCACAACCCGTACCGCATGGAGATGTACGTCACCAAGGACGGCTACGACCCGAAGAAGCCGCTGAAGTGGTCCGACCTGGAGGACACCCCCTTCCTCAGCGCCGACAACACCGCGGCCACGACGGCACCCGCGGGCTTCCTCGGCGCGAAGGCGTTCACGTTCAAGGCCGTGCTCCCCGAAAAGAAGGGCAAGCACCTGATCTACACGATCTGGCACGGGCTGAAGAGGCCCGACGGCTCCTTCCAGAGCGAGGAGGCCTTCTACTCCTGCTCGGACGTCACCTTCAAGTAGACGGACGCCGGTAGGCCCCACACCCCGAGCCCCGGTCCCCTTCCCCGGGCTCGGGGGCTCAGCCGCCCCTCTCGGCACCAGCGCACCGTGCTGCTGCCGAGAGAGGCGGTTTGCGAAGGAGCCGAGGAATCTGGGCAGCCGTGATGACGGGCCTCGCTTTCCGCCGACGGCTACCGGGCGGCGTCGTTCTGCGGTGCGTCACCGACCGCCGAGGTGTCGAAGACGCGGCCGGTCTCACTGGTGAGCTGACATTCGTTGGCATAGGTCTTCTGCCATTCCACGGGTGCGCCGCGCCAGGTTCCCGTGGCGGTCGCGGTTACCGGCGCGTAGATCATGGTGCAGAACGCTTCCGGTTCGACATTGAGGGAGTCGAGATTCCCGCCGGCGGCTTCCAGTTGGCTGCAGGCTTCTTCCTTGCGGGGGTGGGTTCCGGCGAGTGTCCCGCATTCCAGTGTTGCGCTCCGTTGCGCGGTGCGCGCCGAGGTGCCGTCTGTGGGCGACACGGTCAAGGTGAGGCTGCTTCGCTGGTTCTGCTCCGGGGGGCAGGCCACGGCGTAAGCGGGTGCGGCCCCGCCGAGGGCGAGGAGCATCACGACGGCTGCGGCGCATGTGGAGCGGTGCACGGGAATCTCCTGGGGCAGAGGGGGCGATCGCTGTTGCGGTCCTCTGTACCCATCCCCCCAAGTGTGGTGGCCGTCTCGCCCGTTCACGCGTTCGGCTCCGTGCAGGGCTCCTGCGCCGACGCTTCAGGTTCTGCCGTGAAGCGACCGCCTTGAGGTGACCGTGGCCAGGCTCGGAAAGCATCGACGACCGGCGCTTTCATCGCCGTGGACCACGCCGAGGCCGGTTCGGTCCGCTGGGGAAGGTGCGAGAACGGGTGCGTCCGTCGCCTTCCGCTACGCCGGCTGCCACGACCGAAAAAGGCGTCAGAAGGCGGATGCGAAAAGGTCCGTGACACCTTTGCCCCATCAGCTCCCGAGCACTTCGCACGAGTGCTTCAAAAGCGATCGTGTTTCCGAAAATCTTTGTGATCAAGACGGTCTAGTAGTCGTCGTTTCGGCTTGCCCGGCTCTCGGTGGAGGCAAAGCATCGTCCTCGTGAGGGGATCTCCCCACACGGACGTTCGAATCGAAGGATTGACGTGTCTCTCAGGATTCTTGGTGGCAGGTTTGCCGCCGTGGTCGGATCGACCGCCTTCCTCGGCATGTATGCGGCGGGAACTCCTGCACTGGCGGACGATCTGCCGACCGCTGTGAACGGAATCATGGCTCAGCCCTCGGTCGCCACCGGCGGCTTCCTGACCAGGGCTCCCGACTTCTGGGAGGGCAGTGGCGACCTGTACGGATCCGGTCTCGCCAAGCATCCCAGGAGCCTTCAGGCGTTCGACCTGAATCCCGGAACGACGGGCTTCCTGCGGCAGACGCTGCAGAACATCAAGGCCGGCAGCTCCGTCACCGTGCGGTGGGACGACTCGCCGAACCAGTACGACGCAGGGGCCCCCGCCACGCGGCGCTACAACATCAGCGCCCCCGGCGGGGCCACGAAGGAGCTGGTCACGCTCCCGCGGACCACGGTGGGCACGCCCTGGCGGTTCGCGAACTCCTACACGTTCACCGCGAGCACGGACAACCCCGTGCTGACGTTCACGTCGCTCGACACCGGCGTCTACGGTGCTGTGATCGCCGACGTGCGGATCGACCAGAACACCGCCGCCACGGGTACTCCGAACCCGGAGACCCCGACGACGAACACGCCGGATCCGAGCCGGCCCCCGATTCCCTCGGGGGACAGGCCGCCCGTCGGCAATTCCAACACCTGTGTGCCCTTCTCGGACGGCTCGATGCCGACCGGCTGCATCGAACAGACGGAGAACCAGCAGGCGATCGACGACTGTCCGCCGGGCAACGCCTCCTGCATCGCCAAGTACGCCACCGACGGTGCGGCGACCAAGCAGGACACCGCCTACACCGCTGGTCTCGTCGACGGCATCGTGAACAAGGACCGGTACTCCAGCCCGGCGAACGCCGCGAACGCGATGTGCGGGATCTACACCCAGCACACCAGCCCGTACACGCAGGACCAGTACGAGTACGTCCCCGGCACCTGGAACTGCAAGGGCGGTCTGTCCAACCAGGACGGCGAGCAGATCCGGCCCACCCCGAGCGGCACTCTCACCCAGCTTCCCTCCTCCTAGGTGGCCCGGCTGCTGATCGCGCGGTCCGCGGGCGAATGCCCCGGTCCGCGCCACCGGCCCCGCCTCGTGACGCCGGACTCGTCTATCGGCGCGCGCCCTTCTGTCTTCCGCCGCCGTGTGCGGCGGCCCCCAGCACCGAAACAGGAGAAGACTGTGCTGATCCGTGTCACGCGGACTCCCGCCTCGTACGTCCTCGGTGGAGTCCTCGTACTCTCCCTGTCGGTGGCCGCGACCCCGGCCCGCGCCGACACCGCGTGGACGCCTATGGCGATCGAGAACGCCCAGTTCGCCCTTCCGGCTGTGCCTCCCGCCCAGTCGAACACGAACACGCCCACAGGCTGGTACCAGTCGACACCCAACCCGAACCGCCTCCAGATGTTCTCCCCGACCCTGGCCAGGCATCCGCAGAACCTGCAGGCCGTGTCGCTGAACAACAACGGCACCGGCAAGCTGCGCCAGCGCCTGTGGAACGTGAACGCGGGCTCCAAGGTGCGCCTGCGGTTCTCCGACTCCGCCTCCACCCTCGCCTCCTGCACGCCCGGAGAGGTCGCCTCCGGCCAGAAGTACCGGGTGACGGCCTACAAGGAGACGGCCTACGAGGCGAACGGCGAGCCCGCCAAGGTGGGCAACACCCAGGAAATCGCACGCACCGTACACGTCACGCAGGACTACACCACCCTCGGCTATCCGAAGACCGGCACCACCACGCCCGGCAGCGGCGCCTGGTCGGACACGCCGAAGGTGTTCGAGTTCACCGCGGCCGAGGACAACCCCATGATCGTCTTCGAGTCACTCGAGGAGAACGCCCCCGCCGACGTCAGTTGCGGCCCCATGGTCACGGACGTCTCGGCCGAGGAGCAGGCGGTGGCGATCAACCATGACATCGAGCAGAACAAGATGCCGTTCAGCGCCTTCAACGGCGTCGACGAGGTCTCCATGGCAACCGCCAGCAACACCTGCAAGTCGTCCCCCACCGCCTGCAGGTTCACCGCCGACCCCCGCTACACCTACCAGTACTACCTCGCGAACCGGATCCTGGGCGAGGCGTACCTGAACTGCACCCGCAACCAGATTACCGACCGGCGGAACGTGACCTGGACCGAAGAGGGCTTCGACAGCATCAGCCAGGAACTGAACCGGGTCAAGAACGCGCACTCCGTCGACCAGAACGCCGCGAACACCGGCGTGGACGACGCCAACATGCAGACGACTGCAGCGAACCTGGGCGGCAACCCGAACATGTTCCAGCAGGCCGCGGCGGGCTTCCAGCGCAACGAGGGCAACCCGAACCTGGTCAACACGACCAACCCGTTCCTGGGAGCCCGCACCACCACCAAGGCGGTGGACCCCGCGGTCCAGCCCGGCGAGGCCAGCTGGATCGAGGTGCAGGCCTCACGGGAACGCGTCGAGGGGCTCTTCCGCAGCACCGCCGCCAACACCGCGATCAGCATCGAGGCCAGCCTCGACTTCCCCTCCGGAAAGGTTCCCGACCGGCTCTACGAGCGCTCGGGCCCGCTGACGCAGGACGAGAAGAAGCACTGCCTGACCGAACGTCCGCTGAAGGTCACCCCCGACAACGGCGGCACCCGCTCGCTCATGCGAGGCAGTGACGCAGGAGACCAGCTGGTGCGCACCCCGGCCTCACCGTCCGGCCGTGAAACCGAGCTCACCCCCCTCATCGCGGTCAAGCCGTAACCGGATCCCCGTCCCTGCAACGTTGATCGTTCAACTGGAGAGTCCCATGCGCAATCTCAAGAACAGCTCCCTTCGCTCTGCCCGGCGTTGCCGCCCGATACTGACCGCCAACGTGGGAGTCGTCTCGCTCGCGCTCACGGCGATGGCCGCTTTGCCGGCCTTCGCCACCGCACCACCCGGCGGCAACCCGGCCGCCCAGGCCTTCCGCAACGGCCAGAAGGTCGCGGTCAAGGACGTCCTCAAGGCCTGCAAGGGCAGTAACTGCGGCTTCCGGGTGACCGCAGGCCCGACCGAGTTCCTGACCGCCGTCACCAACGTCGGCAGTGCCATCATCAACTGCACCAACGAGGACATGGAAGTCGAACGCGAGGTCATCCTCACATCCTCGATCACGGACAACATCGAGGGCGAGATCTCCGGCACCGCCACCATCGAGGGCCACGTCGACAACCAGGCCGAGGTCACGGTCACCGGCGAGCTGAAGCAGACCGTCACCCAGCAGACCACGGAGAAGATCAGCAACACCTCCACCAACAGCAAGGAGGTGGCCGGAGAGGTGAAGGGCACCAACACCAACACCAGCTCCAACACGTTCCACACCGCCCCGAAAGACACGGGCCCCAACAACGAGTCCACCACGTCCACCGAGACTGCGACCGAGGCCACGAGCACCGTGACCAACAAGACGGAGAACTCCGTCACCAAGGACGCCGAGAACCAGCTCACCAACACCACCGAGGCCACCGGTACGGTCCAGGCCAGGGACCAGCTCGAAGTCGGGGTCAGGGCAGCATTCGAAGCCGCCTTCCGGCTCCAGGCGGGCACCGAGATCGCCACCGGCACCTCGGAAAGGATGAACTACAAGACCACCCTCAAGCCCAAGGACATCCTCACCTTCTCCGCGCAGAACGCCATGGTCCGCACCACCGGCACCCTGAACGTCAACGACGACACCGGCAGCGCCACCGTGGAGAACATCACCGTCGACAGTCCCTCCACCGTCACTGCCAGCTCGCTCATCGCGCAGACCTTCACCGGGGCCGGGCAGTGCGAGACGCTGCGGCCCACCCGAGACGCCGCGGACCCCCAGCCCACCGGCCCCTCCCGTGGATCCAGCAAGGCGATCGAAGGCCTTCCGGACGTGTACGAGATCCAAGCACCGGCCTCCGGCACCCGCCCGAGCACCACCAAGCACCTCAAGCCGGCCCGGATCTCCACCCACCACGGCTAGGCCGTCTCTTCCGGATCTTGTCGGGCCCGCGGCGCCCGGCACCGCACCCGGCCGCGTTGTCGGGGCGCCCGAGTACGTCCAGTACACGGGCGCCCCTCCGCCTTGCCGGCCTTCCCCTCGGCCCTGGCGGGCCTGGGGAGACCCCATGGCACCGGACGCCGCGGGCTCGGCCGACAAGATCCGGAAGAGACGGCCCAGTCCAGCGCCGGTACTCGTCGAACCACACACCACCGGAATCGACACCCCAACAAACGGAGCGCGGCCCAACCACCCTGGCGAACTGCACGCCCACAGGCCCAGTGCCCGACCGGACCTCAACCACCCGGCCGGGCACACGTCCGAACATGCCGGTCCTCCCTGTGCGTGCGCACGCCCGAGCGCCGGGCGACCTCGCCCACGCGCCCGGCACTGCGGCGACTAGCAGGCCGCCTGCGCCCTTTGCGGGACCTCAGCCAGACGAGCGGGCCTGCGGCCCTGGCGAGCGGAGCAGCGCGGCCTGACCAGGGTCACACCGAGGGTGCGACCAACGAGGCTGCGGCCGCAAAGGCAGTGTCACGTGTTCTTGTTGAGGAAGTCGAGGAGGATCTGGCGGCTGGTCTGGGAAGTGAGGCTGCCGTAGGCGTCGTCGAAGGCGTGCTCGGCGAATGGGAGTTCCTTCACCGTCGTGTCCACCTCCTTGGCCCGGAGCGAGGCGCCGAAGTCCTTGATGGTGTCGGGGCGGGCGCTGCGATCGCGGTCTCCCACGACGAGCAGGGTGCGCTGCAGGCCCTCTTGGACGTCGGTGATCGGGGAGACCTCGCGGTAGCGCTCGGGGTAGCGGGCAGGCGTGCCGCCGGTGAAGAGTTCCGCGGCCTCACGGGTGCCGGCGACGTCCTCCTTCCACATGCCGTCGACATCGGTGCCCGGGTAGAAGCCGACGACGGAGAACGGGGGCTTCGGAGTGGCGCCGTCGGTGGCCCGTATGGTGCCGTTCTTGAGCCGGTAGGCCGTGTTCATGGCGAGCGTGCCGCCAGCTGACATGCCGCCCAGCGATATACGGGACGAGTCGATGCCGTACTCGTCGGCGTGCTCCCGCGTCCAACCCAGGGCGGTCATCAGGTCCTGCGGGGCCTTGTTCCACGTGGGGCGCTCGGGGGTGGCCAGGCGGTAGTCGACGGCAATGACCGCCACGCCGTGGTCCGCCAACCAACGGCCAATACCCCGCAGGTCGCTCTTGTCGAAGGTGTGGAAGCCTCCGGCATGGGCGAGCACGATGGCCGGCACCTTGCTGTCCCGGCTCTCCTTGGCCAGGTACACGTCCGCTTCGAGCGCCTCACCGTCATGGGTGGCGTAGACGTGGGTCGCGTCCGGTGCGGCACCGACGGGGGAGGCGAGCTGGCTGAAGACCTGTCTGAAGGAGACCTTCGTACCGGCGTCGCGCGTGGCAGTGAACTGGACGCTCCCGATGCCCAGGGCAGCGGTGGTTGACAGTGCGGTCACCGCGGTGAGGACGCGCCCCCAGCGCACCAAGCCGCTACGCCAAGCCAGGGTTCCCAGAGCGGTACCAACGATGCCGATGAGTGCTATGTGGAGGGGGTACTGTCCGCCGACGACCGGGCCGATGACGCCGGCCTTGGGGATGGCCGGAAAGTACGCACCCAGCATGATGGCAGATGTGAAGAAGGCCAAGACCGAGGCGACCGAAGCGAGAACGACGCGTAGGGACCTCTTGATCCTGCCGGGGGACGAGGCCTGCGAACCAGGTACCGGGTATGAGACTTCTGACATGGTGGCGTTCCTTGAAGGCGTGGGGCGCGGGAGGACGGTGCCTCCAACTGGGGCTCTACAAGGTTCGCCTTCAAGGTCGGTGATCTGCGTCCCCCGGAGGAGCCAACCTGCTGCGTAGCCCTCCAGGGCTACGCCGACCTGCAACGCCGACGCCTCGACCGGAGCAACGACCACCTGCCGCCGACGGTGTATCAGCAGGACCATCGAGGAGCCGACGGGACGGAATGCCACGGCGGCCCCTCCGACCCACTCCTCCATGGCCCCACCAGAGAGGCGAACGGCCACCCGATGCGGCAACCGAGGCTGGCACGGCACGGCAACGCCGCCAGGGCGTTCCCCAGGAACCTCGAAGACGGTGGTGAGGATGGAGGCCGAGCGCCCCGTTGGACGCCGCGGCCACAGCGGCAGTCGCCGGCCCGGCGATCCTAAGAAAGCGGCCCGGCTAGGTGGCGGTTCGGAGCGAGGGCGTCCAGTGGGTAGCGTTGCCGGGAACGACCAGGCCGGTTTCGTAGGCGAAGACGGCGGCCTGGGTCCGGTCGCGCAGCTGCAGTTTGTGCAGAATGCGACCCATATGGGTCTTGACGGTCTCTTCAGCGACGACCAACACCTGGGCGATCTCCGCATTGGACATGCCCTGCGCCACCTGCGCGAGAACTTCGCTCTCGCGGTCGGTGAGCGCATCGATGCGCACATCGGTCGGCTGCTTGGCGCTCGGACTCACGCGAGAGAACTCTGCGATGAGCCGCATCGTGATGTCGGGTGCGAGCAAGGCCTCGCCCCGGGCCACCACCCTTACGGCTTCGGCAAGCTGGATGCCGGAGGCGTCCTTGAGGAGGAAACCGGAAGCCCCGGCGCGCAGCGCCTCGTACACGTACTCGTCGAGGTTGAAGGTGGTCAGGATGAGGATCTTCGTCGATGGCCCGGGGGCGGACACGACCTGGCGGGTGGCCTCGATGCCGTCCAGGCCGGGCATCCGGATGTCCATCACCATCACATCGGGCGCCAGCTCCTCGGCCCGGGCTACGGCCTGCCTACCGTTCTCGACGGTGGCAACGACCTCGATGTCGGGCTGGGCGCCGAGCAGGATGGCGAAGGCCTCCCGGACCATGGCCTGGTCATCGGCGATGAGCACGCGGATGGTCATGCGTAGGCCTCCGTGTCGGCGGCGGTAGTAGCGGCTTCGGACTCGGACTCGGACTTGGGCACGGGCGGGGGGCCGGCATCGCGTGGCAATACCACGCGGGCGACCTGGTGATCCCGAAGGACCTCGCCCTCGACATCGCGCTGGTCGTCGACGGCGACCTGATCGTGCACGGCTTCCTGGACGACTACGTCCACGACATCGGCATGCTCGTGGTGCTCGGCGACCTGGTGGTCCGCGACCTGGTCTCCTGGGGCTCGGTATACGTGGACGGCGACCTGCGGGCGGAGGGCATCGTCTACGGCTACTACAACGACTTCACGTTCGAGGTGAAGGGCGAGGTACACGCCCGAGCGCTGGTGTTGTACGACAAGTCCGCCTCTTACAAGACGGGGGAGCTGGGCGTGGAGGTGGAGTCCTACCATCCGCCCAAGGAGCAACTCCGGGCCGCCCGCGACATTTTCGTACCGCAGGTGTACGACGGTGGCGCGAAGCGGGCCAGGAAGGGCCTGCTGCCGAAGCTGGGCCGCCCGAGCTACCGGCGGGTCTGCCGTCGGCTGCGGGACGGTAAGCCACTGTTCCGTAGCGCTTAGGAGCCCACCAGCCCACCAGCCCACCAGCCCACCAGCCCACCAGCCCACCTGCTTCCTCACGCTCAACTACACGTAGAAAGCCACCCACCTGGCGCGCCGGTCTTCAGCCGAGGAGGCCCGAACCTCCAAAGCGCTTCTGGCCCCAGGCGGAACGGGAGGCGCTGCTGGGGCGAGTCGAGGAAGGGGAGAGGGGGAGGGTGGCAACCAGCATGCGGCGCCATCACGCTTGAGGACTGGGACTACACCCACGACAACGCCGTACCGCCGCCCGAGTCGCTGGCCCCGTCGAGAGCATCGAACAGCCGTCCTCCTTCCGAGCATTGGCTGTTGGAAAAGGCTGGTTCAGTTGACCGCCACGACGTCGGACGGCACCCGGCTGACCGGACCGGCCTGGTACCAAGTCCACACCCTGGCCTACGCCCAGGAACTCGGCCACGACGTCCACCCCATCGAGGCCTCCCTGCGCAGCGAGACCGGCGCCCACCTCGGCCCCTGGCACGACCGCCTCAAGACGGCGTTCATGGACACCCTGGCCGACCTTGGGCGTGTCACCAAGGACGTGACCGACGGCGGATGCCTGGCCGCGATGGAGGACGGCCGGGTGCGCCGCCTGACCGTCCACCTCCCCGCCGCCTACTCCGAGCGCCTCTTCACCGCCGTTGCCCAAGGCGCTGCCCACCGCGACCTGCGCGCGATCGTCCCTCACAGCCGTCGGGGCCCGACGCCTTCGTCGGCGAGCGCGTCGCCGGGGTTCAGCAGAGCGCAGGCCTTCATCGAGAGACATCCGCAGCCGATGCACCCGGTGAGCTCGGCCTCAAGCCGCTCGATGGTCTGTCGGCGCTCCTCCAGTCGACGCTTCCACTCACGCGAGGCCCGCTGCCACTCCTGGTGGCTCGGCGGACGGTCGAGCGGCACATCGGCGAACGCCTCCCGGAGGTCTTGCAACGGGATGCCGATTCGTTTCGCCACCGAGATCAACGCGATACGACGCAGCATGTGCCGCGGGTAGCGGCGCTGATTGCGCTCGTCGCGTTCGGAGGCGATCAGACCGAGCTCTTCGTAGAACCGCAGAGCGGAGACCGCTGATCCGGTCCGCGCGCTCACCTCGCCGATGCTCAGCCAGTCGTCCGGGGTGGCCCGGACACCGACGGAAAGATCGCTCGTCATCCAGAGCCTCCTCTTGCCCTCAAGCCTACTTGAGGCCCTACGGTCGGCTGCGTCGGAACGGCAAGCAGAAATGATCTGGAGAGGATGGCAGTCCAATGACGTTTGTGATCGCGTTGCCCTGTGTCGACGTGAAGGACAAGGCATGCATCGAGGAGTGCCCTGTCGACTGCATCTACGAGGGAGAGCGCATGCTCTATATTCACCCGGACGAGTGCGTCGACTGCGGCGCCTGCGAACCAGCGTGCCCAGTCGAAGCGATCCTCTTCGAGGACGACACCCCGCAGGAATGGCAGCACTTCAACGCTGTGAACGC
This sequence comes from Streptomyces sp. NPDC091682, assembly GCF_044756625.1. NCBI lineage: Bacteria > Bacillati > Actinomycetota > Actinomycetes > Kitasatosporales > Streptomycetaceae > Streptomyces > Streptomyces sp. NPDC091682. The sequence continues at coordinate 30,431 of NZ_JBIVTH010000016.1, forward strand.
CGAGTTCTTCTCCGACCTCGGTTCCCCCGGTAGCAGCGCGAGGCTCGGCCCGATCGAGAGGGATCATCCGCTCGTCACGGCGCTGCCGCCTCAGGGAGCCAATTGAGCCAACAGGCCGTGGAGCAGCACATGACCGTAGCCGCCACCATCCGATGCCCAGCCGAGCACACCGACGGCGGAGTCTGCAAGACGTCCACCACAGCACGGGAACGCCGGATCCGTGGTGGCGGCTACAGCTACTGACCGACACCCTCACTGATCGTGCCACGAGCACGGTCAGGTTCGAAGACCCGGCCCTCCTGTAGGTCCGCTCGCCTCGGGAAGAGAACAATTGCCGCCTGGGAAGCGATCTTCAACCGGTGTCTCCTGACTGGCATCTCAGCAGGTCAACGAGTCGGTACCTGACAGAGGCGCTTCGACAGGACACTCGGGCCGCTTCGGTCGACTCCGATCCGCTTCCAGATCGCCACCCTGCGGGCGCACCAGTCTGATCCGTAAGGCATACCCGCCGCCGCCCGATTTCCTCCTGGTCCGCGGAGACGGAAGAATCTGCCGAACACGTGGCACGCTGGAGGGACGTCAATTGACATCGGACATAGGCACGTTTGCCAGCCCATCCGCCGAGCGCCCGCCCTCCTCTGTACCCATCGACTGGACGGCCGTCGAGGACTGGCTCGGACTGCGGCTACCGGCTGACTACAAGCGGCTCGCCGACCGGTACGGGCCGCTGGACTTCGGTGAGTACGTGTGGATCCACGTGCCGTGCGTCCAGCGGGACCGCTTCGACTACGGTGACTGGCTGCGTGCGACGCACCGGCAGGCGCGGATCGAGGCGCGGGGGCTGCCCGAGGTCGAGCGGCCCGTGTTCCACCCCGAGCCCGGAGGCCTGTTGGCCTGGGGCTGCACACGGGGCAGCGACGTACTGTTCTGGGACACCTCGGCCTCCGTCGACCCCGACAAGTGGACCGTGGTGGTACGGCACTCGGGGGCGGTGCCGGGCAGTGGCCTGCTCCGCTGGCACCGGTACGACCTGACGTTCACCGATTATCTGCGGCACACCGTCCGCGACACCTGGGAGCTCCCTTCTCCTCCCGGCCCGCTGCTGGGCCCGCTGCCGGGCGCCGTCGCGCGAACCGGCTTCCTCCCCGACGCCGCGCCGTGGACCCCACCCGCTCCTACCCCACCTCGGCTCACCGAGGCCGAGCGCCGAATCGCGCTGGAGACCGGCACCGGGCTGGACGCATTGCGGCTGCTGTCGCCGCCACCCGAGCGCCCGTACCTCGGCAACCTCGGCAACGGCTCCTGGGAAGGGTTGTTCGTCGAACTGGGCACACGGCTGCCCGGGGAGTACGTGCGGCTGATGGACGGGTACGGCGCCGGCATCTGGAACGGGTGGCTACGTTTCCACACCCCGCTCCGGACCGGCGAGCGGCGTTTCCTCACACACGTCGAGGACACAGCGGACGCCTACCGGGAGCTCAAGGACGACCACCCGGGCTGGTACCCGCTGGCCGTCTGGCCCGAGCCCGGCGGCTTCCTCGCCTTCGCCAACTCCATCGACGGCGACTACCTCGGCTGGCTCACCGAGGGCGAGGATCCCGATACATGGCCGCTGATCCTCTGGCCCCGCCACGCAGACCAGGGACCGCCACTCGAGGGCGGCCTGATCGACACCCTCCTCGACTGGCAGCGCGGCACCCTGGTCGCGCCCGGGTTCGCCACCCCGGACGAGGACGACGACCCTGCCGAGGTCGCGGACTTCCGGCCCTTTGACGACCGCGCCTACTGGTGAGGCCTCAGCTGGCACTCGTGCGGTTGTCCGTCCGGCGGGTGCGCCGGGGTGTCGCGCTCGCGCCGCCGTTGACGATGCGCCGGCCCAGGCGATGCCCCGTGCCGTCCTACTCAGGGGTGGATGAGATGGCCAACGGCCGAGAGTAATGCTGCAGGGGCCCGGTGGTGCCACGTAGCGCGCTGTTGTGGTGACAACTACCCTGCCCTACCCGCACATAGTTTCACCCGGCCGGGCAGCCATCGGTCCAACCGACTGCGTGCCGGAGAAGCGCGGCCGGATTCGCGGAGGCCATGGCCTCGGAGGATGACGGTGGCCTCCCCCACGCGGGTCGGAGGCGGTCAATGAGCGCAGCACGGGCTGGTCGGTGTGGCCCTTGTGTCAGATCGCGGTGCCGTGACCGCGAGGGTGCGTTGCATGACGCGGGCGACGACACCGCCGGGTGTGCACCCTCGGTGCTGCTCGAGGTCGAGTTGGCCCTTGAAGGTCTCGTTGACTGACTCGATGACCTGCCGCAAGGGCTTGAACAGTGGTGCGCCGAGCCGGCTGCAGCAGCCGGATGCCCTGCTCGGCCAACGGATGCTCGAAGTCGCGACCGAAGTCCCGATCAGCGTCTGCTCGGGCTGGCCGGCGACGAGCCCCGGTTCGGCCGCGATTAGGCGAGGGTGAAGGCGACCGGCAGGCCCTGGAGGGTGCACACCAGGTGCAGCCGAAAGCCCCAGAAGAAGCGGCTGTGGCTCGCGCAGTCCACGGGTGTGGAGTCCAGGATCCACACGTCGTTGCTCCACACTGAGGTGTCGGTGGCCAGAGTCCGGGTGACCCGGCGAAGCAGCTTGGCGGCCTTGCATGGCCGCTTGTTGTAGCCGGGAAGCTTCGGCAGGCAGGGGAAGAGATGCCGCAGGTGAGCGTGGGCATGGCGGAGCCACCCGGCCTCGGAGGTGACGCCGAGCATGGCCTGCATCATCGTGAGCGTGACTAGCTCAGCATCGGTCAGCTCGCGGAGCATTCCCGACGACCGGACGCCAGGGTGCATGACGCGGCGACGCCTTCAGCAGGTCGTCCGTCTTCACGCAATGTGCGGTCGTGAGCGGGTCCAACTCTGTCTTCACACTCTGACGTTGGGTTCCCCCGCCTCATAGCGCAACCGATCCCTTGGAATCGATCATCTACTGCTGTGACCGGGAAGGTTCGCCGGGCTGGGTGGTCGGGCCGCGGCGGGCGGCCCAGGTGTGGTCGATGCCTTTGCGGCGCCGTTTGGTCCGCACATCTGGTCGTCGCCGACGGAGTAGCAGACGTGGAAGCAGGTGATGCCGTGGGTGCGCCGGTAGGCGATCGGGGTTGGTTTGGCGTTGAAGTCGAGGTCCGGGGGCTCCTTCCAGGTTCTGGTCGGCGAGGACCGCACTGCGGCCCGGCTGCTGGTTACTGGGCGCCCCCGATGCCGTGCATCTGCCTCAGCGCGCCCGTGCGTCGTTGACGGGCACGGCGACGGCCAAGTGTTCGACCGTCCAGTACTCCTCCTCAACCCGCAGCTTGTCTGAGGAGGTCGGCCGCGTTGCAGTGGTCCTCGCGGCCGGCGTGCCGGCGCGCGGGCTGGAGGTGCCGGTCGCCTACGGAATCGTGGTGGTGCCCGGTTTTGGGTCGGAGTCGACCGTGGGGCGGGTGGGTCGTGGTCTCGGGGGGACGGTCGCGGCGAGCTTCGGGCTGGAACTCACTACGGTTGCGATCACGCTGAGCGTCAACGCGGTGAACCATCTGGATCTCAAAGACTCGCTTCCTGGGCGAGTTGAGGATTCGGAACGAAGAGCGGTGACGGCGCTCCAGTTCGGCGAAGGGCAGGTCATGCAGGGCACCGAAGATCGTCAACGAAGATGAGAAGAGGGCAAATGCGTGCAATGAGGATGAGGGCCAGTGGGGCTGCCGCATTGGCATTGATGCTGACATCGCCTGCGGGAGTTGCCTTGGCAGCGCAGACCGCGGGTCCGCCGGCCCCTTCACCACCCGTGGGGGCGCAGTTATCGGCCCGCCCCGGTGAGAGGCTCACGTTTGCGGTGGGCTCGTACCTGCCGGGGATGAACGGAAACTGGGTAAGTTCTGAGATCTTCATTGAGCACGGGACGCTGAGGATGAACGATCCGGTCATCAGCGCCGTGGCCACCGTGGCATGTGACGCCCGACCAGGTGTCTACCCGGTCGAGCGGTCGGGGCCCGGCGGGCCCACCAAAGGCGCCAAGGGCGATGTCTGGGTGACCGTCAAGGTCGCGGACATCGACGAGAGCGAACGCACGGCGTGCCCCGCGGAAGTGGCGGCCCTTCCCCCGGAGCAGCAGGAGGAGCGCTGGCCTGCGGGTGACTCCTGGCCGCAGTCGCCCTGGGACGTACGGACTTTCTGGCCGGGCGAGAAAATGACGCCCACGGGCTCGGACGCGGACCTGGGGTACGGCGACACTCTCACCTCGCCGGGCTTCACCGGGGAGGCCGTCATGAGCGGTGCCAAGGCCGTCCTGACGGCGAAGGCGGTCGTTCGCTGTGACGCCCAGCCCGGCCTGTTCGAGGTCCGCTGGGTGGGCAGGGACGAGGTCTGGGCCCGCTACCGGGTAGCGCCGATCGACGAGGTGGCCCGCCGGGCGTGTCGGGACCAGCAAGCCGCGCTGGCGGGCGGGCAGTCCGCGGGGAGGGCGGCCTGGCTCGTCGGTGCCGCCGCCGCTCTGGCCGCCGCAGGTGCGGGGACCTACGTCCTGTTCCGGCGCCGCCGCGCCGCCTCCCGTTGATCCTCGGAGCGGGGACCGTATGAGCACTGCCTGCCCGGGAGGGGAGCTCTCCCGGGTGCGGGAGGCCCTTGCTTGCCCTTCGGGCTCGACGGGACGGCGTGGTGACGAGCCCCGCGGAGGCCCTGGAGCTCACCGCCGAGCAGACGCGTCGCATCACCGAGGCCGGCACCGAGATGGTTGACCGACGCCGCGCGCTCAAGCAGCGATACCTCCACCGGGAACGCCCCGCACCGCATCCGGTGCGGGAGGGCGATCAGCGGGTTCACCGCCCCGAGCACCCGGGCCGCCCCATCGGTCTCTCTCTTGAAGGCGGCGTTGAAGCTTCCGCGGCGGCGTTGTCCGCGCTGGACCCGACCGTGCCAGTGCTCTGCCGGCCCCCCGCTGAACTGCAGATCTCAGCGAAGGCACTGCTGACGAGCTCGGTTCGCACGTGTTCGGGGATCGCCCACCCGGCGAGTTGGTGTGGGGCGAGGCCGATGATGGTCGCGATGCAGAACGGCTTCGAGCCGCTGACCGGCAGGTTGTGATGTCGGCAGTAAGGCGAAGGCCACATGCGCCGTCCGACGCGGTCGGAGCACCGGGCGGTTCCGGCGGCGGCGCGGAACCGGTGCGGCCGCCTACCGGCCCAGGGCGCCGCGCAGGGTGATCCCGTACCGGGTGCGCAGCCGGCGCATCTCCCAGAAGGAGAGGGCGGTCACCGACAGGGGTGCTCCGGCGAGAAAGAGGAACCACACGCTTTGTGGGGCGTTGACCGGTGGCCCGTCGATGGCTTGGAGGACCGACATCGCCACGATGACGACCGGGGACAGCAGGGGCGGCAGCACCTCGTGGACGTCAGCGGTCCGGAATGAGTGGTGGACGCACAGCACCGAGGACGTCAGGACGAAGGGCAGCAGGAAGAGGGAGGCCATCCCGGTGAGCAGGCTCAGGAGGAAGCCGACGTCGCCGGCTCCTCCGAACAGCCGGTCGTGCAGGTCGGGCCTGAAGGAGAAGGCCAGCAGGGCCGCCGCTCCGAAGAGGACGCCGAACGCCGTCAGCGGGCCGGGCAGCCGCCGGCGGTACCGGCTGCGCAGCGGCGGCCGGGCCGCGAGCACGAAGGCGCCGACCGCCAGTGGTCCCACGACCATCAGCACGGCGGCGGCGATCAGCACCTCGGTGAGCTTGTCGTTGATTACGTCCTCGGCCCCCTGGCGCAGCGAGTACGCGTAGAACAGCCAGGCCGTGGCACCCAGGCCGATGCAGGTACGGGCCACCTGGGTCCCGGAGATGGCGGGGTCGGCCAGCCGGTCCTCGCGTCCCGGCCGCTGGAAACGGGCGGCCGTGACGAAGGGAGCCATCAGCACCGTCACACAGCCGTGGCGCGGCGCCTGCTCCCGGTCCGCCGGTGGCGTCCCGTACGGTCCGGCGTCGGCCCGTCCCGCCCGAGGCCAGCCGTCCGGCTGCTGCTCGTACCCGTCCCGCCGCGCCATGCAGCGCTCCCGTCCCCCGAGTTGATCAAGATCGAGAGGGGACTGTACCGGGCGCCTTCCGTCCCCCGGGCGCCGGGTCCGCACCCGGGGCGCCCGCGTACTGACTGAGGCATCGCTTCTTTTGGTGTGATCGCCTACATGTGGTCGAGCCGCCGCGCCGCGGCCTCCTTGCCGACGGCCGTTCACCGAACGCGCCAACGCCTCACACGCCTCACAAGAGATTGAGCACGCCCACATCCCTGCGCGCCTCCGGTGTGGGAAACCTCCTCGACTGACACCACACCGTCAACGCCGCCGGGCCCTTGCTCCACTGGAGACAGGGGGCCTGCAGCCAGGAAACATCACCGCTGGCCCTTCGGGGCCGCGGCTGCCGATCACGGCCTCTGCCAGTCACCAGAGGTGGCTGCGCGGCGGGGCTGTTGTCGATCGGGATTTCGTTCACCCGCTCCTGGGTGGTTGCGAGGTTCGGGGTCGTGCCGGCGGGTGCGTACGCGAAGCCGTTCCGTTCCTCCAGGACGCGGGGCTCGTTGGGGCGGAGGTGGCTGGCGCCGCCGCGGCACGCGGGTTCACCCGCTTGAACCGGCCTGCGATCCGGGCCATGGCTTGGTCGAAAAACGCCAGCCAACGGGCGGCGTCAATGCCGTGACCCGCGGCCATCGCATGATCTTCGGGAGTTCACACGACCCCCGTCGTTCGGCGGTTTCCAGGCGCCGTTGCCGTTCCCACCCGGCCCCCGTGACACCGGTACAGCAGCCCGCTGCACACCGATCGGCGGGCTGCTGTACGGGCACTGGAGCCGTGGGGTATCAGCCCAGCGGCAGCTCCAGCCGGGCCTCGCTCCCGCTCACTGAGCTGACCGTGGTGGTGGTGAGGGCGGGGAGGTCGGAGCCAGCGTAGGAGTACAGCGGGTCACGGCTGTTGATCACCAGGCAGAGGCGGTGCCCGACCGGCAGGTCGTAGGAGACGGCCTGGAGGAACCAGACGATGGCGGTGTCGGCCTTCGGGGTCAGGTCGGTGGCCGTGTACGGCTCGTGGGTGATGATCCGGGCGGTGCCGTCCGGGGCGACGTCGTACAGGTACGCGATCACCGTGGCGGCGTCGACGTTGCTGCGCACGGTGAGCCGCACGGTGGCGGCGCCCCGGATCCGGCGGGCCACCTCACCGGAGCCGGTCAGCGGGTCGGTCGACCAGACCAGCAGCTGGTCGCGCTCGAACTTCGCGGGCTCGTACGCCTTGGGGTTGCCGAACCACTCCTGCTGCCCGGTCTTGAGCAGCTCGCCCGCGACGGAGGCGGTCAGGGCGCCGGCTTCGAAGTCCCGCGACCACCCGGCGGTCGGCTTGTCGGTCAGCGCGCCGTCTCCACTGTCGCCGGTGCCGGTGAGGTACCAGGCCTCGCTGCCGGTGGTGGCCTCGTGCCAGGACGCGTACGTCTCGCGGCGCGCCGGGGCGGTGATCAGGTGGGTGCCGCCCGAGTTGGCGACCGTCCGGTAGGTGAACATGCTCTGGCTGTTCACCGCCGGCCAGTTCGGTACGTCGTTGTCGACGCCGAGCAGATGGTGGTCAAGCCACTCGTAGGCCTCCCGCGTCGGCACCGCCAGCCCGGGGAACGGCGCACCGAGCACCAGCCCGGCCAGGCCGGGGCCCTCGGGGGCGCCGTGGTCGCCGATCCACAGGTTCAGCCGCTTCGGCACGGTGAGCCGCTCGAAGAGGTCGAGCACCGGGTTGACCGGGAACAGCGTCTCGTGCCAGGTGTTCGAGATGAACGTCGGGATGCCCCGCGCGTTCGTCTGGTCGACGTACGTCTCTGGGGAGCGCTCAGTGCCCCACGCGATCACTTCGTCGAGGTTCCGGCCGCTCATGAAGTCCTTGAGGACCTGCTGGGCCCTTTCGTCGAACTTCTCCTCCAGCGGGCCACCGGTGAAGTCGATCAGCGCCTGCACGGCCTCCAGGTGCCGGGTGCCGTTGTTGTACAGACTGGTGGCGAGGTTCCCCCAGGTGCTCAGCGCGACCACGGCGTCGACCCGGCCGGCCGGGTCGTGCGCGGCGACCAGTTGGCTGATCCCGGAGCCGTAGGACTCGCCGAGGAAGCCGATCCGGCTGGGCTCGAGGGACTGCTGCGCGTAGTCGATCACGTACGAGCCGTCGGCCCAGTCGTTGGGCCCGGCCACGTCGACGAAGCCTTCGGAGGTCGACGGCCAGCCCTCGATGCCGATGCCGCGCGGCGAGTAGGCGAGCACGTGGTAGCCGCGCTGCGCCAGCTTGAGGTACGCGTAGAGGAAGGGCAGCCAGCCGTACGGGTTCCAGCCGGCGGGCACGATCACCACGGGGTGCGGGGCGTCGTCCTTCAGCTTGATCCTGAATGCCGACAGCCGGACACCGTCGTGCGTGGTGATGCGGGGGAGTGCGATCGTGGCGATCCGCTTCACCTCGGCCACCAGCTCCGAGAGCTCCGGCGGGAGTTCGAGGCCCTCCTCGCCCTGAAGGGAGGCGAGCAGTGCCCGGGACACGTCGACGACGGCCTGGCTGACGGTGTGGCCTGGGCCCCAGATGCCGTTGGTGGCGATGTCGGTGAGCGTCGCTTCGGTGACCGACGGAGTCGGGTCACTGGTCATTCGGAACCACCTTCTCTGTGAACGGATGCCGATCGGCACCATGATCAGATCAGAGGGAGCCGGAATGACACGTCATCAACATTCACCGGAGCTAGTGATGTTGTTGCGATGTGGGATATCGCGCGCCCCGGCTACGCCACGCACTACATACTTGGCGCCCCACTGCGCCGCCCGCAGAATTCTGGAGCGCATGCTCCACGAATGGCATCCGACAGTCCGCTGAACCTACTGCGTTGCCGCGCACAGCACGCTCGATGACTTCACTTCAGCCCGAGATCACGAAGTCACACTGGAGTATTAGCCGAGCCCGGGCAAACACGGGCCCGTCGGGTAGCGGTGCAGGGTCGGGCGTTTGGCCTCGGCTTTCGGCGTGAGGTTCACGGTCGTCTCGAACCTGGCACCGTTGGGCGGATTCGAGCGCGGCCGCCTTTTGGCCTCGGACGTACGGGGCGAGACGCCTTTCTGCCGCTGGAGTGGCCGGCTCATGTGACGTGCGAGTCCTGATCACCAAGCAGCAGGTCGGGGTGCGCATCGGCCACGGTCACGATCCCCGGTCCAGTGTCGGTGGCATGTCAGCCGATGAGGGTGCGCAGGAAGGGCACGCTGCCTCCGGCACTGAGGAGCCCGGCGAGAACCGCGCCGGCGGCCGGGGTGCCGCTGAGGAACGTGAGGCCACCGACGACCAGGCCGATGACGAACCCTGCCAAGAGGATGATGGCGGTGTGCTGACTCACGAAGGGGTCGTTCTGCATCGGCTCGGGCTGGTTCGGCGGGGTAGGCGTAGATGTTGAACTCACTGACTGCTCCAGCGGTGTTGGTGGTCGGACGCCTGCTCCTACGTCGCGTCCGGCCCGGGACCCCACGGATTGATTCGAGTTGGTTCGAGTCCCCCACGGCTTCCGGGAAATCTTGAAAGGATGCGTGGGGTATCCGCGTGCGACGCACATACAAGAAATGGCCGCACGACGACAGGACAGGAAGGGAGAGGACATGGAAGGCGACGACGCGGGCGGGCAGTCCGCGGCCGAGCCTGTTCACGACCTTCGGCATTCGGTTCAACCGAGGCTCCAGGATCAAGATGAGCCCGTAGCCGACGACGGGCTGCACCAGCTGAACGGCGACGACAGTCGTGACGCCGCACGGCTGCAGGGGAGGACCGATGCTGACCAGCAGATCTTCGATATCCTCGCCCGGGATGACTTCCAGGGCCCGCGTTACGATCGGTTTGTGGACGAGCTGGTCCGCTACAGCATCCCGGTACTGCGCGGATGGATGTACTCCGGTTTCATCTTCACACTGCTCGCCAAACGCGGCCACGCCCTCCAGCCACACGACTTCGAACGGGAACTACTGGCGTCGGACAGTGACCTGCGGGAGGAGTTGGCGATCATGACGATAGCCTGCGCACTGCCCCGCTTCAGACAACGAGCGCTCATCGAGGGCGGCTGGACCCCCGTGGGTGGCGCGAGCATCAGCACCTACTTCATCGGCGCCTGCACCTACGAATTCGCCAACGAGTTCCGTCGGTGGCGGAAAGGCGAGGAACGACACCGCCGCGCCCTGCAGCATCTACAAGAGCACTCCGGGGACCCCGTCAGCCCGGTCAGGGTCGACGACGAAGTCCTGGGCAAAATGGTGGTGCAAGGGCGCTTGAGCCGCATCAAGAACACCCGGACTCGAGTGGCCGTGGCCTTGACCATCGACGACTGCCCTCAGGATGAAATCCGCGAAGTCTTGGACGCGGCATCGGTCCGCGTAGTCGAGGGACTGCTCCATCGCTGGCGGACCAATGAGCAGCGAAACTGGGACAGGGAAGAAGGTGACGAACATGGTGAGCCAGGAAGACGATGACTTCGAGGCATTGCTGGAGAGGTCGTCCCTGGGCAGCCCAGCCGCCCGAAGGCTACGCGAGCGCACCCCGCACAGCCAGGCTCGTACGGTGCGCAGGATCATCGAGCTGCGCAATCAGATCGCACACTCAAGTGGCGGCCCGGAGGGGACCGTGCAGGCCGCCCACGAGCTTCTCCAATTCCTCGAGGACAGTGGGTACCGCACGCAAGGAGCACTCTCTGACGAGCTGCTCAGTGTGATCCGTGCCGCCCTCACCGTCGCCGATGCGGGACATACCGCTCAGGGACCCACAAGTCCTGAAGAACCTCCCACAGCCTTCCAGCCGCGCACTGTGACCTTCTCCGACAATCCCATCAACACTGAGCGCCTGCTGCTGCGTCCCCTCCACGATGAGGATGTGCCCGCACTGGCCGAGATGATGAACGACGAACAGGTCGCGGCTTGGATCACTGCTCCGCAGCCTTACACGGAGAGCGACGCGCGCGCTTGGGTCACCGAGTACGCCCCAACCGAACGCGCTGAGGGCCGCGGCATCGTCTTTGCCATCGTCGAGACCCTCACGCAGCGCCTTGTCGGCACCGTGCACCTGCGCAACACCGACTGGCGGGTGCGCTCCACCGAGATGTCGTACATCGTCGCCCCCTGGGCTCGAGGCGAGGGCTACGCCTCCGAGGCGGCGCTCGCCACTGCGCACTGGCTGTTCAGCGAGCAGAAGTTCGAACGCATCGAACTGCGCACGGCCGCCGACAACACCGCCTCCCAGCAGGTCGCCCAGAAGATCGGCTGCCTCAGCGAGGGCGTCCTGCGTAACGCGTGCATAGTGCGCACCCGCATGAACGACGGCGCTTGGACCGCCGTACGCACCGACTTCATCGTCTGGAGCCTTCTGCCGGAGGACCTTGACGGAGCCGTGGAGCAACTGGCCGATACCAGCAGTCTGACGCGCTACTCGGACTGGCACTGAGGGTTTGTAGCCCAGATAGCCACGACCGGACATACGGACGCCCCCGCAACCCAGAGGTGCGAGGGCACCCGTGTGCTGCGTGTGAGCCCTTCTGCGCGGCGATCGCGGCCTTCCCGCTTGCCGCACCCGGCCGGCGAAGCGGCATGGCCGTTGAAAGCGGAGCCCTTTCCGAGCTCATCTCGAGGCGTGGTGAAGGACAAGGACTGCCTTCACGCGTACGGAGCGGGGGAGAGCGGAGAGGTCGAGGTCTTCGGGCACGTAGCGCGGGCGCCCTTCGTGCCGCGCCCGCTGCCCGAGTGCGGGCAACAGGCCTTCGGGGTAGGCGTGCAGAGGGGCAGCGGTTGACGTCCGGCCCGGGGCCGGCCGCGACGGCATGTCGGCCCGGGGAGTTGCGGCCTGCTCGCGGAGGCGTCCCGCGTTGGCTGGGTTGTCGTCGAGGGCCTCCACCACGTGGTGGAGGTTGCCCCGGAAGATCAGACGCCGACCGGTGAAAGGTGCTGATTTCCTTGCGAGGTCCCTGGCGTATACCTGTACCGGACCGAGGGCACGCACTTCGGCCGGCACGGGAACTTCTGGACCCTCCCGACGTTCTACTCCCGGACCCGCTAACTGACCGGCTGACCTGACCCCCTGAAGGAGCGCGCATGCGGACAATGGATTCCGACGCCCGGCGGCTTTTGGCCGTGGCGGTCGAGGTGGCGCGGGTGCGTCACGGTGTCGCTGTCGAACCTCGAGACTTGGCGGTCGCCCACGTCCTGCGCGAGTTGACCCCGGCAGGCGAGTCCCCCACTATCTCCGCCCAGAACAGCACCTCACCGCCTCAGATCCGCATGTCTCCCGAAGTCGAGGAGGTTCTCGCGCTGAAAACAGACGAGCCCGTCGTATTGGGCGAGTTCCTGGCCCTGGCCGAAAAGTCCGGACCGGAGCTGTGCGAGTACCTCGGAGTGAAGTGAAGAAGCGATACCTGGCCGCCGTCCTTCCCCTTGTCCTGACCAGCTGTGGAGGGGGGCGGCGGTCCTTCGTTGCCAAGGGATCTGGAGCGGTCCGGGTGGCAGAGCGAACCCGTGCTGAAGGGCGCCGAGATGGAACGGGGCCAGGCCTCGCCGGCCGCCTGCGACAAGCTCTTCACCCTGCTTGGTCACGAGGAGGACACTGACGCCTTCCGCGGCTTCAAGAAGGGCGAGGCCCCGTACCCCCTAGTCCGCGAGTGGAACGGCAACGGCGTCCCCTCCGACCTTACGCAGGTTGCCGAGGCCTGCCCGGCGATGAGCATGGCCTGCGGACCGACCACGCTCACGTATACGGTCGTCATCGAGGAGAAGAGCGGCACGACGCGGCTACGGCTGACGGCGACGGCGTCCGGCTAGAGGGTCGCAGAGATGGTCCTGGGCTCCTGCGTAGCCTCTGCCCGCAGCGCCTCACGGAGATACAGCGCGAGGTGGTGGCCGCCGTGAGAAACCCGGCGAAGAACATCTTCATCGCCTCCGAGCACCTTGCCCAGCCCAGGGCCGAGAGAGGGTTCGCCGACGTGCTGCCGGAGGACATGACTCGCAAACAGACGAGGGAACTCGCGGCCCGCTACAACGGCGGCCCCTCCTACGAAAGCAGCAGCGTGCAGGCATACGGCCGTCTACTCGACGGCAACCTGGATGACGCGGGGAGAGCATTGCGGTGAACGAGACGAGGACCATGACCCAGCAGCACCTCAGGAGCCCCTCGCATCAGATAGGCGCTGTCGTGTGCGCCATCCTCCTGACCTTGGGCGGCCTGGCGAGCGGATACTTCCTCCTGCTCGCCTACGCTGCGGAACCCGCCGGCCCCTGGGACAGCGAAGGCGTCGCCCACTCCCATTTCGCGGCCGGCCTGGCCCTGGCCCTTGCCGCCGTGATCGCACTCCTCACGTGGGTGTTCGTGAAGGCCGAGTGGCTGCGCAGATGGTGGTTGACCCTGCCGGCACTGCTGGCCTTCGCCGCGATCCTGCGCCTTACCCTCCTCACGCCTGAGCTCTGACGCCGTGGACGAGTTGATTCTGGTCGCGTGCTGAGGAACTCGGAGGCTGGACAGAGGAGGTGGCGCAGCGCACCTCCACGGTCTCCCGGAAACGGCCCTCGGCAGGGCGCAGATACGGGCGAAGTCCGCGAGGTCGACGCTTCCACCACCGGCGCCGGGAGGCAGAAACGGGCTCAGTGCGACGGCCAGCAGCCGCACTGTGGCCGGCTGTGTGCGGGTGGCGGGGGAGTGGGCCGGTGGACGGACGGGTTGCTTCCGCCCCCGTGGCGCTGCCAACCGCGTACAGGACCCCGGCTGCCGTCACACTTCGCCGGTCACTACTCCGGTCGGCCGCACTCAGCCCTCTGCTGCACCCTGCGCCGGTGGACGTGCGATCACACCTTCCGAGACGGCCGCGAACAGCGCGTGTGAGGACGTGGACGCGCCGGCGGACTGACAACCGGTGGCGGCCGCCGTGTTCAGCGCCCACTGCCGCATCGCTCACGCGCCCCAGCGTCGCGCCTGGCGCTGTCGGTGCTGCCGAATAGGCTGATCACTTCGGTGGGCACGGGCGGACGGCCCGTGTCCGTGGAGCAGGGGGCATCGTGGTGGGCGGAATTCAGTGGCTTGTGGATCAGGATCCTTGGCAGCACACAGTGGTCTTCGCGCGCGGCATCGAGCCGGAGGAACTGGGCCTGCGGATGGGTGGGACGCCGGGATCCGTCGTGTCGCCGATCACGGATGCGCAGGCGTGGGACATGGTCTTGGACCTCAGTACGGACGATGAAGACGTCGTGCGGGTCGGTGCGTGTGCTGGCTGGTCCTTCGCCATCGAATACGGGCTGGGCGACGGGGGTGGCCGGCTGTCCGAGGTCTCCCTGAACGGAGTGGAGGCCGTCGGCCTGGAGCCTTCCCCTGACCATCCGCCGTCGATGTTCGCCTACGCCAGAGACGGTGTGCACGTCTGTAGCTTCGGGATCGGTGAAGAAGTCTGGCGATGGGGTGAGGACCCGGACCTTCTGTTGCCGGAGCTGATAGCAGCTGGTGTACTGCACCCGGACGGCCAGTACGCGCGACCGGAGAGCGAGGACTACCGCGACCGAGACCGGCATACGCTGGCGCTCATCGAGGCCCGGTTCGGGCTGCTCCTTCCCCGTGACGCAATGGCGCACCAGCGCCTACCCGCCTTCCTCATCCGGTGACCAGCAGCGGAGCGAGCAGCGAGCCGACGGCCACGCGGGCGGGGAATCGCCAGCGCGGCAACGCCCTGCCGGACCCCCGCCGAGAGGTGCAATAGCGACCGCTGTGGAGCCGCCTTCGGACGGGCTGCTCCCGGCCCCGTGGTGCTGTCGACCGCGGGTAGGCCAGGTAGCCGTCACACGTCGCCGGCGCCGCCCCCGGTCAGCAGTCACCCCGGCTCCGGCCTCTGTCCCCTACCGCATCCAGGGCCTCGGGTGAACCCGGGCAGGACGATGCAGGGTTGTCGGCGTCGACGTCTTCACGGCCCACATGACACATGCCCATGAGGATCTGCAGCAAGCCAAGCCGTCCGTGCACTGTTCGGCACGGACGCAGGTGCACAGACCGAAGGTGTCCGAGATCTGCATCGCCCGGCTTGCTCCGCTTGGCCGCACCCACATGCAGTCACTGCGCGACGCGATCCGGCAAGCGCCGCCGAGACGCCGTCCTCGCTCGCCGTGCGGAGCGGGCTCGGGTGGACCAGGCGGAATATCGGGCGAAGCTGCGGCGCGCGGTCGAGCAGCAGCGGGCCGAGCACGAAGCCGCCCGCCCGGTCTGCGACGTCCGCGGACGAGGTTCGACCGTGACCCATGGAGGAACAGCCAACAGTGTCAGCCGACGCTGTGCGAGACCAAGATGGTCGCGGCCACGGACCAGCTGAGCGCGACCGCCTGGAGCAGGGGGCCGCCCCGACCGAAAAGCCCGCGGCTGGCGTTCCCGCTTCCGCCCCGGGCGGGCCTCTTGATGCCTGGGCAAGCCCCGGTCCCCGGTCTCTGGACGGTTTCGGCACGGGTACTCGCCCTCCGGTCGTCTTCGGAGTTGGGCTCGATGCGCTGCGGCGGGCCGCTTTACTCATCGGATGATTACACAGGGCGAGCAGCTTCTCATTCTGAGTGATAAGCCTCACCGGCGGGTCGGCTGGGCCAACGACTCCCTTGGCTCGTAGGGGAGTTGATGCTTCGTCGCCGGTCAAGCGAGAGACCTCCTCATTCGGTCAGCGTGAATGTGCCGTGTGGGTCGCACTCCCTCTATGGGTTTGTGTATACGTCGACTTCAAGGGGAGTCGGTGGGGGTCTGCGTAAAACCGGAACAGGGTAATGGCGACTGCAAGAGATCCATTTGGAAAATAATGGGTGGGACTGATTCTGAACCGTCAGTCAACTTGTGAGCGAGGAACTGTTCGGGCCGACCTGGGCCGCTCGGGTACGGTCGAAGGGTGTGTAGGGCGTACCAGGTGCATGTTTGGAAGAAGTCAACAGTGATCGCAGGATGTCTTTGTCTGAACGGTTGTATGCAGGGCCGCTCGGCGTCCGCGTGCGGTAGATGTGGCAATTCGGGCCGTAGTGGACATGTGGGACGGCCGGCTGGAGCGCGATCTCACCCGACCGCGAGTCGGATTTCTCGCCGTGCAACCCCCCATAAATACGGCAAGTGGGCGACTGAAGGCCCTCGCCCGCAACTCTCTCGCGGCTCATGGTGTTAACTGGGCACAGGTCTGAGCCTTGGTGGGTCCAGGCCCTTTCAGGAGGCCCTCGGCGGGTGGTACCCCGGGGGCCTCTTTGTTTTTCTGCCCTTTACGTACATTTAACGTTGCTGCCGTGATTTGCAGATATCTACTTGCGCGTGTCGCGCACTTTGGAAACGTTGGAAAAAGTGATGGCGTTTTCTTTGATGCAGCGCGCAGCTATATTCGGCAGTGCGTGACTTGCCCTATGGAGAAGGGAAGTGCGTCGAGCTAAATGGAGCCGGGTAGGGGCGGCTGGGATTCGCTCCAACGACGGAGTAACGTGGCTTGCCTGACGTCGTCGACGCCGCTTCCGGCTACCAACCGGAGAGCACAGGCGGAGGAGAGGGCGCTGGACCCACCACCTGCTGTGTCCCCGATCGAAGGAGCTCAGACCAGATGGCCACCGCCGTTACTCACGGCGTCGTCACGCGTGGAGCGCGGACTCAGCCTGTCCGCCCCACTGCAGAGCCGACACTGACTGCCCGTCACCAACCTGGTGGTACGCAGTCCTCCCACACGCTCGTGAACACGAACGCTTCCTCCGTCTCCGGAACGGGGGAGTAGGTAGATGCCACCGAACGTGGAAGCCTTCCACACCACCGATGTCCTCATGGGGCGTCAACCCATGCCCCCGGGAAGTTTCCTCGGCAACCTCTCGGCAGCAGCTTGGCCCCACTTCGTCCACACCTGGGGGCCCGACGCCCGCACCTACCAGAGAGGCGAGGAACTTCCCCTCGGCCCCGGGAACCAGCACGTCTATATCGTCATGGGTGGCTGCGTCATCCAGGAACGCTTTCCCCTCGGCCGAGGCCACAGGGCTCCCAAGGTGTCTCGCTTCCGCGGCGTCGGGCAGGTCGTGGGCGAAGCGAAGCTCATCGATCCGTCTTCGTCCGTCACCACGTGGTGCCTGAGCACAACATGGGTCATGCCCTGTGACGCGCGACGCCTGCACGTACTGCTCAAGCAGAGCCGTGAGGTCGAAGACGCCCTCCTCCTCAGCCTCGAGGCGCGCAACCGCAGCGACGAGCTGATCTACAGCACCGCCGACCGGTCACCGGTCCAGCGTGTCGGCACCCTGCTCGCCCACCTCGCCGTCGTCGCCGGCGCCAAGGACCCTAACGACCCCGAGCGCATCACGATCACAGGACTCAGCCAGACGAACATCGCCGACGCCCTCCTCCTGGGCAAGTCCACCGTGGAAAAGGCCGTGGCTCAGTTGCGCGAGTACCAAGTGGTCGCCTGCAAGTACCGGCAACTCATGGTCACTGACATGCGCAGGCTCCAAGGCGTCGCTGCCTCATAGCTCGCAGCGCCCGTTCCCCGGAACGAACGGTCTCCACGGACGCTGAACATCCAAGACTTGGTCCAGCAGTGATTCCAGAAGGAACGACCACGATGCTCCCCAGCTACACCGTCCTGGCCATCGGTACCAGTGCGGGCACCTTGATCGTCGGCGCCATCGGTGCGGTCATCGGCATGGCCGCCCTGACCGTATCCGTTCTCCTCTACCGTCACGGACAGCGCGTCTTGCACGACACCCGTACCGCGCGAGCCATCGACCGAAACGGCGACGACCTGAACGACATCGACACAACTCTCAGGCAGAGTCACGAAAAACTGTGCGAGTTCGCCCAGGTGCCGTGTACGACCGGCGACCTCGCTTCACTGCGCCAGCTTCGCACCCAGATCAGCACCCCTGCCAATGCGCCGGAAGCCATGCGCACTGAGCTGAGGGAAGTCGTTGAGGGCTTCACCTCATACCTTTCAACAGGTCTCCCCTCGCTCACGAGCGGAGACCGACGACAGCAGTTGGAGCGCGCCATGGAACAGGAAAATGCCCGCATGCACCTGCACACAGCGATCATGAAGGCTCAGCAGAAGAGCCGCGCGCTCCGCAAGGGCTGAGAAAGCGGCGACCAGTACGGGCGGACTGCAACACGCGTCCGCCCGCCTACCCGGTCGTGTGGCTACCACCCACGCATCCCGAAGGCGGAGGGTTGTTCGAACCGCTCCGGCACCAGAACTACTGGCGCTTGCTTTCCCCTTCGGGGCTGGCCACCGGAGTGAGGGGAGACGTGACAACGGCCTCTCGTGCAGAGGCCGGGTCTGGGGGTGGGGACTCAAAGACCCCGGATGGTCAGGGGCGGTCGGCACCATGTCAGTGCGAACGCCATGCCTGCCGGGAGCAGGGCGGCGACGAGGAGCAGTGCGGGGACGGAGTCGGCGTGGTGGAGGATCCAGGCCCACTGCTCGGGTTGGCCGTTGCGGACCCAGCCCGTGGCGGCACAGATGAGGGGGATGCAGGCGAGGGCTGAGGTGGACAGGTGCCGGCCGAGGATGGGCATGAGGAGCAAGGCGAGTGCGGTATAGCCGGCAAGGTTGCGGCCCAGGACGGTGGTGAGGCCGTCCGAGCCGGCGAGGCGGCTGACCACTGCGGTGCTCAGTCCGAGGAGACCGACGGCCCCGGCAAGCGCGGTGTCCCAGACGCGTAAGGATCGGCTCGCGACCGTCTCGGTGGCGAGGTCGCCTCGCCCTGTGCCGTAGAGAAGGACGATCGCCGGCGCCAGCGTGATCAGGTGCCCGATCAGGAAAACACCTGATGCCCCGGTGAGCGCGGGTACGGGGAGCCGAACGTCGCCGATGAGGAGGCCGAGGACGATGGTCGCGGCGAGGGTGGCCAGGAGGGCGGGGACCGCGCGGGCCTTGCACCACCAGATCACTGGCCGCTCCCGGCAACGAGGGCGATCGGGGGCTCGTCGGTGCAGTTGGCCATGGCAGCGGTGTTGCGCCGGTACCAGTCAAGCTGGACGTTCTTCGGCTGGCTGAGGACCTTCTCGGTGACGAAGGCGACGTCGCGTGGGTCGAAGCGGCCCTCGATGAGGCGGGTTTCCCCGGTGGCCGTGGCATAGAGCCACGCCGCGACGGGTCCTTGAGCAGCACCGGCTGGGTAGACGTCTCCGTTGAGGGCGCAGGCGGGAGGCTTGGGAAGGAACCCGGAAACGACACCGGCCGCGAGGTCGCGGGGGGTGGGCCGGGTGGGGATGCCGAGCTTGCTCTCCCCCGGGCCGGGTTCAGCCGCCATCGTGAGGATGGGCGCGATGGTGAGTCCGGCTGTGGCCAGGCGGTCTGTCGCGGCCCGGGCCCCTGCCGCGATCATGCCCGCTCGGGGTTCCAGCTCCGGCCACAGGCACACCTTGGGGGCGCCGTTGTCGCAGACCAGTTCGGAGGCAGGGCGGGCGACGACGGGGTCGTAGCCGATGTCCCGAGCCAGGTAGCCCGCGATTCCGGCGCCCGAAACCGCCACGACTACGGCTGCCGCGGCTGCCGTGAGGGTGCCTCGGAAGTGGATCAGGACCAGGGCGGCGCCGCTGACGGCAAGGGCGAAGACGGCGCCGCTCCACAGGGCGCGGGGGTCGATGACCTGGTCAACGGCGCAGCAGCTGTCGAGGCTGCTGGCGACGAGGTGCCGGATCCAGCGGATGTTCCAGGACGCGGGGTAGGCGTTGGCGATGAAGGCCACGATCAGTGCGAGGGGCGCCGCGAGCGCGCCGGGCAGGGCTCGGCCCAGGACGGCTCCCGCGAGAGTGTTCGCGATGAGGGCGGCGGTGGAGACGGCGAGGATGCCCAGGTCCGGGATGCCGAAGCCGAGGTCGGCGGCGGCCGCGGCAGGGGCGAACGCGACGAGGAGGGCGAGCACGCCCATGGCGACGACCGGGGCGAGGGCGGGGAAGGCGATGGCCAGCGGGGAGCGGACCGGACCCTGGTCGAAAACGCGTCCCCGATGGAGGCGGGCGCTTTCCCACGCCCCGGCAGCCGCGCATGCGGAGGCGATGAAGGGCTGGGCGAACGTCGCGGTGCCGGTGGCGGAGGGCCAGTACAGCGGCGTCACCCAGGTGGTGAGGTCGTCGCCCAGGGCCGTGACCACGAACAGGGCGAGCGGGGGCAGCAGCCAGGTGGCCGAGGAGGAACGGATGACGGCGCGCAGCAGCATCTCAGACCTCCTTGCCGACGAGACGGGCGTAGGCGTTCTCTGCGTGTGCGCGGGGTGAGTCGCCGTGGTCGGCCAGCTCGTGGAACTGGGCGGTCGTGCCCTGGAAACGGACGGTTCCCTCGTCCAATACCACGACCTGGCTGTAGAGGTCGAAGAGGTCTTCGGTCTGATGCGTGGAGACCAGGATCTGGACGGCCCCGGTGAGTTCCTCGACGAGTCGGCGGAAAACGGACCTCTGCTGTGGATCGAGTCCGGCGGTCGGCTCGTCCATGAGGATCAGTTCGCTGCGGTGCGCAAGTGCCCCCGCGATGCCCATTCGACGGAGCTGGCCCCCGGAGACCTGGTGGCTCTTGCGGTCTGCGAGCTTGCTCAGCAGGACCTGGTCAAGAGCGCGCTCGGACGCCTGCCAGGCGTCTCTACGGGACATTCCCTTGAGCCAGCCTGCGTAGGCGACCTGCTCCCGGACGGTGAGGCCGGGCATCGGCGTCACCTGTTGGGGAATCCAGGCGACCTGGCGGCGGAAGGCTGCCCTCTCGCGGCGTTGCGCAGGATCGAGGTCATTGAAGGACAGTCTGCCGCCGAGGGGACGCAGCTGTGATGAGGCCAGCGCCATGAGCGTCGACTTGCCGGCGCCGTTGGGTCCCAGGAGGACTGTAGCGGGGCTGTCCAGGTGAAGGTCGAACCCATCGAACACGTCGTTCCTCCGGGTGTACCGGAAGGTTACGCCGTCGAAAACCAGAGCCATGAGGCTGCGCAATCCGCCGCCCGGTGTGCGGGCGGCTGGTAGTGGTCTGCTGAAACGTGTGTAGCCTCAAGAGCCCTGTGAAACAGGAGACTTGAGGCCGTAGTCGCGCAATGTGTATCAATACAGGGTGGTGACGTTGCGCACCGTCAGGTATCGGCCGAATTTCAGGCCCGACACACAGTGCAGCGGCCCGGGCGTTCGGCACGGGCACGGTGCACGGCCGGCCGCCCTGGAATCCACCGTCACCCCCGCCGCCGGCGGCAGCACCGACTTCCGTGTGGAACAGGAGAAGGCGTGCCCGGACACTCCCTGCATTGCAGCAGGGGAGAGGAGCGTCCCAAGCGGCGACCCCGCAGGGCACTGAGTACCGTCGCCGGGCACGCCGGCGGACCGGCGCGTAGGAGCGGCGAAGTCCCTGCAATGGGGGCGGAGCGAACCGATCGGCGCATTCGGCCTTCGCCAGGCAGCTGCAGGGGATGGGGCCGAAGGCACTGCGCCAACTACGGCTGGGCGACGGCGTGGGCGTGCGTCCATGCGGAACTCGGTCTCCATAAGGCCTTCCTACGCCGAGCGTGGCGAGCCTGCGCTGCTGCTCCTCGTTCAGCCGGTCCCAATTCCGCAATCGTCACTGGGTGTGGCGCTAGTCAATAGTGACCGCGGAGGCGTTTGAGGGGCGGACGATGTACGAGTGACCCAGCGCGTGAACGCTGCGGCGCGGTGGCTGCCGAGGGCGCGTGCGTGATGGTGCACCCTCGAACATCACACCTTCTCTTCAGCCGTTTGCCTGGTGGGGTGGGCTGCTGCGATGCGGTCGTTGCTGAGCCAGTGGAACAGGACCGGCCCGAGAGCGACGACGACGGCGCCGGCGATGATGAAGGGCCAGGACAAGCCGAGTGCGCGGGCCAAGAGACCGCCCAGGACCGCTCCCAGGGCAGATGCGCCGGTCGACAGCGTCCGGAAGACGGCAGTGACTCGACCGAGCAAGTGGTCCGGAATGAGCCGGGCCCGCAGGCTCACGGCGATGACCGATTGGGTCACCACGACGAATCCGTCCAGCGCCATCAGGGCGCTGAGGACGACGACGTGGTCGGCCAGCCCCAGGGCGACGGTCGCCACGCCGGACACGCCGGTGGTCCAGAGCAGGGTCGTACCGGGGCGAGTGAGCCTGCCGACGCGGTCGCCGTACACGCCGCCGAGGAAGGCTCCGACCGCACCGCCGGCGAGGACGAAACCGAAGACGGAGGGGCCTGCGTCGAGACGTTCGACCACGGTCAGGGAGATGAGGCTGTAGGTGGCCGAGCTTGCCAGGTTGCCGACGCCGAACAGGACGCACAGGGCAACGAGTAGGGGCGAGCCGGTGAAGCCACGCACTCCCGCTGTGAGGTCTTCCGTGAAGGTGGTCGCGGCCCTGCCGGGCGCCCGCTTGCTGCGCGCGAGGGGGAGCACGGTCAACAGCAGTGCGGCCACGGCATAGCCAGTTGCACCCAGGGCGAAGGGAGCGGCGACTGCGAGCGCGAAGAGACTGCCGCCCAGCGGAGGACCGACGAAGTTGTTGGCGACGGTGTAGGTCGCCTGGAGCCTGCCGTTGGCCCGTTCGAGCTGATGGTCCTCGACGAGCGTGGGCACCAGCGCCGAGGAGGTGTTGTCGTACAGGGTTTCGGCCAGGCCGAACAGGAACGACAAGGTGCACAGCATGAGGATGTGCACGTGCCCGGTTGCCAGGATCAGGGTCAGGAGGCCGACACCCAGGGCCCGAGTGGTGCTCGCCATGCGGAGCAGGAGCACACGGTCGACACGGTCCGCCAGGGTTCCTAACGGCACCGAGAACAGCAGCCACGGCAGGTACTGCATGGCGGTGATCGTGGTGATGGCCAGGGGGTCGCGAGTGATGGTCAGGGCGACCAGTGGCGTGGCGGACAGCAGCATCCCGTCCGCGAGGTTCGACGTGGCCGTGGATATCCACAATCGCCGGAACCCGCGCCAGGCTGCTTGATCGTGTGCCGAGTCTGACATCGTCGTTCTCCCTTGACGAGCTGTACGGTCGCACCGTGACGCTACAGGCGTCTCTTCGGGACCACCGAAAGCGTGAAGTGCCGGCTGGCCGAAGACTTTCTGGCTCTGTTCACGTTCAGCAGCAGCGATTGTTGATGGGTTTAAGCAGTGTCTGGTCGGCCATCTGGCGCGTGGATGTTCACGAGAAGTAGCGGCAGTGCCGTGTAGCTGAGGCGAACATCGTGAGGGGACGCTGGCTCGGTTCACGTTGAATCCCGGATGCTGGCGCCCGGACGAAGGTGCGAGGATCTGTTCGTGGTGACGGATGCAGAGTGGACTCGGATCCGGAGGGACTTGCGCTTCGGGCAGATATTTGAAGGCACCGTGGTGAAGGTTCCCCGGCCCGGTGTGATCGGGATCTTCGTGGACATCGGCCTGAGCGTCGGAGGGTTTGTCGACGTCCTGTGGCTGTCGGGTGAGGTCGAGGACTGGCCAGCGGAAGGCACGGTTGCCGATTTCAAGATTTGGTGGGCTGACGGCCGCCAACAGATCCGGCTGGTGCCATGCGATTCTCGGTATCTGCGGAACGACTTCGCAGCCCTGGTCGAACGCATCCGCCCTGGTTGGCCATCCGACGACGGCCAGCCGGTGCCTGACCCCGAGCCTCCCCCCTACGAGGAGCGGACCGCCCTTCGCCCTGATGGCCGCGGGCCAACTTCCCGTGAGGCTGGACAAACGGCCGACGGCCCTGGCGGGAGCTAGCTGGCCGCGGCTTCGGCTCGGGCTCGGGGTGCTGGCGCGGCGGTAGGAGTCGGTGCCGGTCTCGATGATGGCGCCGCCGAAGGCGAGGCGGTCGACGATGGCCGCGCAGAGGCGGGGATCGGTGAACGTCTTCGTCCAGCCGCCGAACGACTCGTTCGAGGCGACGGCCACGATGTTCTTCTCCTCGCGTTCGGTCAGGACCTGGAAGAGGAGTTCGGCGCCGCGGCGGCCGAGCCCCATCCCAGCCGAGTCCGTCGATGCAGGGCAGGTCGATACGGCCGTTGCGGGCGAATATCTGCGAGAGCTGCTCCTCATCGGCGGCCTCGACGAGCAAGTTGACCAGCTTCGTCGCCAGCACGTACTCGAGCCGGTAGCCGGCCATCGCCGCCTCGGTCCCCAGCGCGATCAGCATGGTCGAAGCCGTCGATGGTGAAGTTGTGGATCACGTCGCGGACCCGGTCCACGCTGATGAACGACACTCCGGCGATCTTCGCCACCGGCATGCCCTGCGCGGACAGCGGATCATCTGGGCCCGCCGCCAGGTCACACCGACCCGATGCCCCTGCTGATGATCTGCAGCAGCCGTCCGCCTCGTCGTCATCGATCTCGCGCGCCCGCACCTGCCCAGCCACAGACCAGCACCCTGGCAGATCCCCACAGCCCCCGCCAGGGCCACCACACGAGTGTCAGAAAGCGGCCTCGGCAAAGCGGCTCCGCAACCACGCTGCCTCCGCAGGCATCAGGTTCGGGTCAGCCAGCTTGGCCCTGACCGCCTCCTGGATCCGTCCCGTGGGATCGCTCCGAGAGCCGTCGCGTATGCCGCGCAGCAACAAGCCCCGCCCCAGGCGGGCGGCAAGTCCGCGGACGTCCGCGCTGCCGATGGTCACCATTGTCATCGCCACATCGGCAGCGGGATCACCAGCGCTCGCGTTGCACCAGTCGATCACCACCGGGCCCCGGCGGGTCAGCATGACATTGCCCGGATGCAGGTCCAGATGCAGCACCCGATCATCATCCGCCGTGCTGAAGCGCTTGGGCAGCCACTCCGGTGCCGGCAGCACGTGCAAGCGGTCGTGGAGGCCGCCCAGCATCCGGCCGAGGGAACCCACCTGCCACGGGCGCCGGGCCATCACGTCCAGCATCGTCGGCCCGGTCAGCCGCTCCAGAACCATGTCGGTCCCGGTGGCCTCGTACACCTGGGGCACCGGATACCCGCATGCCGTCAGGTGCGTCATCAGACGCGACTCCAGACCAGTGGGACCCCCGTGCCGGTACCGCCGCAGCACCCTGGACTCATCCAGGGCATACACATCGGCATCCCGACCCCGCGCGATCAACTCCATGCGGTGCAGTCTGTCTTGACGGACCAGCCCGCGCCAACAGGGCGAACGCTGCCTCACGCGACACTAGGGTGGGACGCGTGCCGATACCTGTACATGCCTTCGCCCACCGGCCGTTGACGGCAGCGGCTGTCGCCGAGCTCGTTGCTCTGCCGGCCGAGCTGCACATCCACTATGACGACGTCGAAGCGGTGATCCTGCAACGCGGATGGAGCTGGGAGCACGACCTGGTCTGCGACTCCTTCCGCACCGGATACGGACATGTGTTGTGCGCTGAGGGCCGCAATCCGTTCGGGCAGCCAGAGGCCCGGCGTTTCCTGGTTTTCGGCGAGGTCTACCCCGTCGACCCGGACGACGAGAGCATGACGAACGGACCGTGGTTGTACGGCCTCATGGACGACTGGCAGGAACAGGCCGGCTGGAGTGGGCGCCGAACGGGCACCGATCAGGACTGCGAGCACGTCCTCGCGCAGGCAGCGCGAGCCGTCACCGAGTACCTCGGCTCAGCTCCAGAGCGCACGATTCTGTCGTCCGCAGCGGTGGTCACAGGTCCTGCGCTGACGCACCGCGTCTGGCGCACCCGCACCCACGCGCTGGTACTCGGACCGGCGGCAGACAACGGCCCTTACGGCTACCTCACCCACCTTCAGCTGTCCTACACACCACTCGGCTGCGGCCCTGACCTGCCGCGCGAAGAGGACGAAGACGGCCTGGCCAGATGGATCACTGCGCACGTCGACTGGTGACCCCCGGGCCCGCCGCATGAGTGGGCCTTGCATGCGGGCCCCGGGCCGGTGCTGGGTGAGCACGACTTCGACCCGGACCGAGCGCCTCCCCGGAGCGCCGCACTTACTGAGCTTCCTGTGTCTGACGCTGATACGACAAGTGGAAGATTATTGCGGGTCGTGGTTCACCGATCCACGAGCTACCGGATCGCTACGTGCTCTCCGAAACGCCGCAGCCGTTGGCAGTGCTGCGTACGGGCTCTGGTGCGCCGAGCACGGGCTGGCCGTCGAGCCGGTGATGGAGTGGCATCCCGGCGGAGGGATCCGCTGCACCGGCCTGTCCCGGACCCGTGGCCTCGCGGCCGGCGGTGGTCGGTGGTCGGTCAGACTGACCGCTGTGACGGATGGCGAGAAGGCCGAGGTCCCGGGCGAGGCCATCGGGGCTTACTACCTGGCAGAAGTCGCGGCCGACGACCTGGACTCCGACGACCTCTCCTGGACGCTGGTAGACGCCCTTCGCCGCGCGGGAGCTGTGAGGAGCCCGGCGTAGAAGGGGCTGTCCGTACCGGGCGATGCGCTCGGGACGCGGTGCCGCGAGGAAGGAACACGGCTGGTGGGGGGGACATCGATGACGCCCTGGCCCGCGCCGATCGGGAGGGGTTCACGCGGGAGCCGCCCAAGGCCCTGAAGGGGGCGGATCGATTTCTTGGTCAGACACAGCTGAAGTCGACCGAGGGCGTCGCCGTAGAGCTTGGTGTCAGCCAGCGGTCGGTGGAGCGTTATCGCAAGGGCGAACGGAAGGTTCCGCCGAAGGGATCGCCGACCGCATCGACGACGCCGTCTGCGCACGATGCCAGTCCGTGGTCCGCAGCCGCCGCCGCAAGCAGGCTGCCGCCAGCACCGGCATCACGCTGGAGACCCGCATCCGGTACGGGTACACCACCGCGGTCGGCACGACCGACGACGGCAGCTTCCGCCACCTGACCGTCCACCCTCCACCCGCGTACGCGCAGCGCCTCTTCAACTGCTTGCGCCGATGGGCATGCCCGCAGGTCAGCTGTGTCCGGCGGCCATGGAGTCGAAGGTCTCCCGCATCATCCGGTCGATGGCTCCGGGCTGTTCGATCAGGGAATCGAAGAGGTCGGCGAGCAGCCACAACACGAAGCCGTGCACCAGAGCTTCCTCCGGCGGAATCTGCCCGTACCGGTCACGCCACGCCACGGTGTCCATGCCCATGGCGGCGGCCATGAGAACGCCGGTGACCATCGGCACCTGAGCCGGGTCGGCCGTCTCGAAGCCGGGGAGCCTGCGGATCACTGCGGGAATCAGATCGCTGAGCGGATCAAGCCGGTCTTCGCCACCGGACTGTTCGGCGATCAGGTATCCGGTCAGCACGCCCACCAGGAAGACCGTGCCCCGGGACACCTCCTCGCGTCCGTACGCATCCACCGCGGCCTTGACCCGCTGCTGCGCCTCTTGACGCTCTTCGGCGGAAGTCCGCTTCTCCAGGACCCGATATGAGTCCCACGCCGCACGGACCGCCTCATCCACCACTACGCCTTCACTGGTCATGGAACGACCGTAGGCCAGCCAACGCGCCGGCTGGTATCCCCTTGGAGGAAACCACCGGGTCTCGCGACTGCCGTGACCTTGGAGAGCGCCGGTCTTCCGGCCGCCGCATCGAGCCGGGGCAACGCGCATCCCTGGCATGGAGCTCACCAGTAGCCGCGGCGGCGTTCGACGCCGCGTCGGACCTCGCGCAGACACTCCGGGCAGTTCGGCAGGCAGTTCATCCGGCGCGGCCGATCCCTCTTGGCCCAGCTGAACCCGTACAAGGCTGTGGCCGTGCTGCACGGCTGGCTCTCTTCGTCCTCAGTGGCATGCGAGCCGTAGCCCGGTACGTTCCAGGTGACCGTTGCCTCCCTGACGTACGGTGCGCCCTTGGGTCAGTCATAGATCGATTCGGTCGTGGCACAGCGTATGAGCAGGTCAGGCCTAGTTCAGCGCTTGCCGTACCGGAGCTGCGAGCTGGCATCGACCGAGTCGGGCTCGAAGGACGGGTCGCAGTCGTTTGCGTGATCTCACGAGCCCGGCTTCTGGTAGCGCATCAGCGAGCGGGACATCAACAGCAGCCGCGCCAGGTCGCGCTGACCAAACCGAACGGTTCTCGCCTCCGAGGCGTAGCCGTACGCCGGGTCGTGGGCGGGCTTCTTCGACATCGGTCCTGGTTCGCGCTGCTCCGGCGGTCAGCCCTCGGACACCGACATCCGCGCCTGGCTTTCGGCGTGCGGGGCGGACGACCAGGCCGACGATGATCGATCCGCTCCACGGCTGAATCCACGGCGGACGCGGTCGGGGCGGCGGGCGTGGCGTCGGGATTTGTGCGGGTTGTCGGGTGATGATGGCGAAGTGCGACTTGATCATGTGTCCTATGCGGTGGCCCGCGACAGCTTCGTCTCGACCGTCCAGTGGATCGGATCGGCCCTCGGCGCCGGGTTCGTCGACGGGGGCGTGCACCCGAGATTCGGCACCCGCAACTTCATTCTCCCGCTGAGCGGCGGCACCTACGTCGAGGTCGTCACCACACTCGACCACCCCGCCGCCGACCGCGCACCCTTCGGCCAGGCGGTTGCGCGCCGCGCCGCCGAAGGAGGCGGTTGGCTCGGTTGGGTGGTCTCCGTCGACGACATCGCCCCGGTCGAGGCCCGCCTCGGCCGCACCTCGGCCGAAGGCCACCGTGTCCGCCCCGACGGATTCGACCTGAGGTGGAAGCAGATCGGCTTGCTGGAACTGTTGGAAGACCCGCAACTGCCTTACTTCCTACAGTGGTTGGTCCCCAGCGAGGAGCGCCCGAGTGCCGACCCGCGTACCTCCAGCACCATCCACGGGGTCTCCATCGCCGGCGACGCCGCCTCCATCGCCGAGTTCCTCGGAGAACCGGCCGACCACCCCCTCGACCAGATCGACGTCACCTGGGTCGAGGACGAGGAACCGGGCCTGGTATCGGTCGAGTTCGCCACCGCCCATGGCCCGGTCACGATCTGACCGGGGCCCGACTGCCCCGCGGGAGCAGCCGGCCGGGGTCTCCTGGCTAGCGCGCGTCTCTTTTATGGGTTGGTGAGTCGATCGGATGTGTCTGCCCGGTTGGGACCTGCCCGGGCGATCACGTATGCGCCGGATGACGAGGATTACCGCCGCAGTTGCGCCAAGGGGGTTTTCGAGCCCGACCCGGACACTTCCGCAGCCACCGAATTCGTGCTCGGGGGACAGGCGATGGGCAAGAAGTTCCGAGTAGCCGTGGGTGTGGTGACGCCGTTCGCCGCGCCGTCGCTGGCAGCGTGCGAAGGTTCCTCCGGCGACGGGGCGGATGGAGCGAAGGGTGATGCGCCCAGGGTGAACCCGCCGCGCGAGCGACCCAGGCCCTCACCTCACGCACCACCTCCACCAGCGTGGTTCGTTCTGGCCCCTGGCCCAGCGGCCGACTTGCTTGGGGTCTTCGATGGCGGCGAGGCGCGCGACGACGCGCTGGCTGAACTGGCCCTGCAGGAAGCTCGCGATCCCCTGGATCTTCAGTTCGGCCGTGTCGAGGCAGGCGCGGTTTTCGGCTCTTTCAGCCTGAGCCAGTTCACCGATGTGGAGGACAGGGGTCACCGTGTGGCTCGACCGCCGAAACACCGACGACGAGGCCTCCCTCGCGGTCCTCATCCAGACCCTGGGCATCCCGGGCGACCGTGTACGACACCTCACCTGGTGCCCGCACCCGGTGGTCCAGTTGCTGTCGCCGTCCCCTCCCGAAGGCGGCCGGCGTTCATCACGCTGGACAGGCTTTCTCCGGAAGCGCAGTAAGGCTGGGGACGGTTTCGCCACCTCCTAGTGCCGCATCAGGCAACGTTCGCCTCGCTGTGACTTGTCGTCTGGTTGCTGGGTCGAACAGCGCGAGCATGCAGTCTCATCGAGGTTTTCGCCAGGCACACCGGCCAGGCCCTGGAACCTGCGCCGTCGACCGGGGCCCTTGCCTGAAGCATCATCAGATGAGCCTTTCGTCAGGTTTGGTTGCCTGAGGGAGCAACATAAGAACGCATCTGCGCGACGCGCCCGTCGGCCGTAATCCATTCAGCTGCGGAACTGCCGGCGTACCGCCATCCGGCACGTTCATAGAGGTTGATGGCCGCGGTCGCCCCGGCTTCGACTTCCAGAACGGGCCTGAGTCCGTCGGCTGCAGCTACTTCGATCGCCTTGTCCAGCAGCTTCGCGGCCACCCCTCGTCGGCGGGCGCCAATACTGACGAAGAACCGCGCCACGGACACCAGACGCTGCGAAGGCAGACCGACAGCGATGGCCAGCGCCTCCCCGGGACGAGCGAGGGCCAGATGACCCCAGGACAGCCGAACCATCCACGGCCACCCAGGCATCGAGCATGCTTCTGGGAGTCAGTCAACCTTCGGGATCGACAGGCCAATCCACTGGATAGCGATCTGCCGCATGGACCGTGGCGAGTGCCTGTACGCAGCCGTGCATGTCGTCATCGGCGCGAGGGCGAAGCGTCAGTTCGTTCATTCCAGGATCTTGACACGTCGCCGTTCACGATGAAGTCCCCACTCCACAGTCCGGAAAGGGTGCTCACAATGATCGCGTGGCTATACGCGTGCGTGTGCGTCAGATCGATGACGACGAGGGGCAACGGCTGCTGCGGATCGTCCGCTGGGGTACTGGGTCGTTGGTGACCTGACGGCGGGCTCAGATGGTGCCGCGGAAGCGGATACCCATGAGCCGCTGGACGAGTGCACGGGCAAGCTGCGTAGCATCCCCGGATGCCAATCACCAGTTACCTCTTACACGGGCCGCGAGTGGTCATACGCCGCGTCCGCAGTCAGGACTACGACGAACTCACAGCGCTTGCCCCGGAGAGCGCCGCGGTGCTTCGCCGCTGTCTGGCGCCCGCGAGAACACAGTGGAAGCGTTCGAGAGCTACCTCGAACGACTTGAGCAGCCCACCCGTGCGGGCCTCGTGATTTGCCCGCACAGCACCGGTGCGGTCACATTCAGCCGGACAACACTTCCTTGCTGAACCTCGTCAAGCGCGGACTGGGCTACCAGCGCGAGGGCTATTCCGCAGTCTTCCAGTTCATCAACGGCGAGTGGAGGGAGCACGAGTGCTGGGTGATCACCGCCGAGATGCACAGACAGCAGCACAGCTTATGCCCCCTGACACTCTGCGGGGTGAGATCGGGGGACAGCTGCGCAGCCAGCCGACGCTGACGCTCGGACAGCCCAACTCAACCGCCCTACACGACACTTGGCGGGAATGGCTCAGGCATGGGCGCTGAGATCCCGTACCAGCTGTAGGTTCACAAGAACCGCACACCATAATTTCAGCGTCGATTGCATACACAGGCCATACTGGACCGCTCGCGGACGCGATCATGGACGGTAGAAGTACGCGTCAGCTCATCCGCAGACCGACTGCCAGCGTCAGTTCAAGGACTCGGTCCGGCGATGTGAGATCCGGAAACAGCTCCCGCAGTTGCGACATCCGGTACCGGACGGTCTGGGGATGGACGAACAGCGCCGCCGCCACCTCATCCCGCCTGCCCTGGTGCATCAGCCACGCCCGCAGCGTCTCCTCCAGCCGCCGCGCGGTCGCGACGGGCAAGGTCCGCAACGGCGCGAGGGCACGGGCACGCAGGTCTGCGAACGCGTCCACGTCGGCGCTCAGCACCAGCTCGGGCAGGTGGTCCTCGGTGTCGCGGATATCGGAGGAGAGGGAGCGCGCGCGTGCCGCCCGTGCGTACGAGGCGGACGCACGAGTCCACGGCCGGGCCGGGCCGACCACTGCGGTGCGGTCGGTCAGCTGCCGCAAGAGACGTGATCGGTCCGCATCGGGGACGAGCAGCACACCGGTGGCGTCTGGCAGATCGTCGAGGACGAGGGTGCTCGGGTCGAGCGCGCGGTAGGCAGGCCGGGCCTGGGCGGCGGGCAGCAGGACCGCGGTCAGTGAAACCGGAGGCTGCCACCCGGCCCGTTGAACAGAGGCCAGCAGCACGTCCGGGCTCGCGCCGGTGAGGAGGTCGCGGGCCAGGTGTTCCAGGTGGCGCTCTTGGTCCCGACCCCGGGCGGCCAGTTCGTCGGCGTGGCCCGCGGCGCTCGCGGCGGAGAGCTCGTCGATGTAGGCGAAGGTCAGCTCGGCGAACTTGGCGACCTCGGCGGCGGGCAGACCTGCGGGAACCGCACCCGCTGCCAGGCATCGCCAGGCTACGCGGGCGCCGACGCGGTAGGCGCTGAGCAGGGCGTCCATCGAACGGCCGTCGCGCACCTCGCCGCGGCCCAGCTCGTAGGCTGCGTCACCGGCGTCGCCGCCCGTGGCGTTCCCGCTCGCGAGGTCCAGGTAGTGCCCCAGGGCGGTGCGGACGGCACGGCGGATGGTGCCGCCCATGCGGCCCGAAAGGGCGTTGGCGTAGGGAGGCACCTCGTCGATGATCGCCTGGACGACCTCGTCGGCGGTGGTTTTCAGCGCGGCCCGAAGTGCGGTGACCGTCGTCTCATCCAGGGCCAGTTCGGTGGCCCTCCGGAGTGCATGGCTCATGTTTTATTCTCTGTGAACAATTCAGCCGACCAAATTTACGTCCTGCGGTCAAGACTTTACGCCTTGAAGCGCATCAAGCTGGAGTCATGACGAGTACAGCCCTCCGCAGTAGGGCGTGGAAACTGCTGGAGATGGTCACGACGCCGCTGCTGCCGTCGGACTACCTCGACCTGGTCAGCCCGCTGCGTGCGGGTGCGGATCTGCGAGGGCGCATCGAGGCCGTGCATCCCGAGACGGGTGACGCCGCGACCATCGTGATCAGGCCGGGGCGGGGCTGGCGCGGGCACACGGCCGGTCAGTACGTGAGGATCGGGGTCGACGTCGACGGGAGGCGCCTGTGGCGTGCCTACTCCCTCACCTCGCCGACAAACCGCCAGGACGGCCGCCTCACGATCACCGTGAAGGCGATCCCGGACGGCAAGGTCAGCAACCACCTGGTCCGCAGCGCGAAACCGGGCACCTTGATCCAGCTCGACCAGGCAACCGGTGACTTCGTGCTGCCGGAGGCCAAGCCCGCGAAGGTGCTCTACCTGACGGCCGGCAGCGGCATCACGCCCGTGATGGGCATGCTGCGCGACGTCGAGTTCGACGATGCCGTCATGGTCCACTGCGCGCCACAGCCGCAAGACGTGATCTTCCGCAACGAACTGCACGACATGGTCGCGGACAAGAAGCTGCGGCTCACCGAGGTGCACACCGACACGGACGGCATGCTCGACATGGCCCGTCTCGACGAACTGGTACCCGACTGGGCCGAGCGCGAGACCTGGGCCTGCGGGCCCGCGGGCCTGCTCGACGCCGCCGAACGGCTCTGGAGCGAACACGGCGTCCAAGAGCGCCTGCACACCGAACGTTTCCGCCCCGGCATCGTCGTCGCCGGTGACGGCGGCGAGGTCACGTTCAGCGCCACCGGCAAGACCGTTGACGCGGACGGCGCCACGCCGTTGCTGGACGTCGGCGAGGAGGCCGGCGTGCTCATGCCGTCCGGGTGTCGCATGGGCATCTGCTTCGGCTGCGTCACGCCGCTCAAGGCGGGCGCCGTCCGCGACCTGCGCACCGGCGAGATCACCGAGGCCGAGCCGGGCGTCCTCATCCAGACCTGCGTGTCCGCCGCGGCGGGCCCCTGCGACATCGAACGGTAGGAGCACCTTGACCGCCATCGACCCCACCGCCCACCTGACCGCGGAGCAGATCGAGGAGCTCGGCCGCGAGCTGGACGCGATCCGCGACGAGGTGATCGCCAGCCGCGGCGAGAAGGACGCCGCCTACATCCGAAAGGTCATCTCGGCGCAGCGCAAGCTCGAGCTGGTCAGCAGGGGCGTGCTGCTGTTCTCGTTCTTCCCGCCCGCTTGGCTGATCGGCACCGCCGGACTGTCCGTGGCGAAGATCATGGACAACATGGAGATCGGCCACAACATCCTGCACGGTCAGTGGGACTGGATGAGGGACCCGAAGATCCACTCCACCACCTGGGAATGGGATCACGTCTCGCCGTCCGAGCAGTGGAAGCACTCGCACAACGAGCTGCACCACACGTACACGAACGTGATCGGCAAGGACAACGACCTCGGCTACGGCATCATGCGCGTCGACGAGGACCAGAGGTGGCACCCGTTCCACCTCGGCCAGCCGCTGTGGAACTTCATCAACGCCTGCTTCTTCGAGTACGGCATCGCAGCGTACGACCTGGAGCTCGGCAGGAACCTGAGCAAGCGCCGCCGCAAGAACCCGGAGTTCCGCGCGCGGGCCAAGGCCGTGGGCCGCAAGATCCGCAAGCAGGTGCTCAAGGACTACGTGATCCACCCGCTGCTGTCCGGCCCGTCGTTCCTCACCACGCTCGCCGCCACGTTCACCGCGAACCTGGTCCGCAACATCTGGTCCCACTCGGTGATCATGTGCGGGCACTTCCCCGAGGGCGTACAGGTCTTCGAGCGCCGGTCGATCAAGGGCGAGACGCGCGGCCAGTGGTACCTGCGCCAGATGATGGGCTCGGCGAACATCAGCGGCAGCAGAGCCATGCACTTCATGACCGGCAACCTGTCGCACCAGATCGAGCACCACCTGTTCCCGGACCTGCCGAGCAACCGGTACGCCGAGGTCGCGGTGAAGGTGCGCGCGCTGTTCGAAAAGTACGAGCTGGAGTACGTCACCGGGCCGCTGCCCAAGCAGGTGTTCTCCGCGTGGCGCAAGGTCTTCCGGCTCTCGCTCCCGAACAAGAAGCCCAAGGTCAAGACGCCGAACCGCGATCAGGAACTGGTCGCTGCCTGAGTCCCGGTTGTGGTTCAGACCCTTCGGCCGTACCGGCAGCACCGACGGGTTCGGTGAGAGCCGTTGCGGACGGTGGGCGGCCGCGACATCACACCGTACGACACGGGAACCGGGGCGGCCCGGCGTCTGGCTGCGCTGCCTGGAGGCGCGCCAGGAGTTCAGCACACAGCAGCCCCCGGCGAGGTGGCGTAGTGCGCTGACCTGCCGTGGTCGGGCCGGTAGCCGGGTGCGTACGCGCACTCGGTTCGCCGACGGGCGGGCCGGGTGGAAGGCACGGGCTGCGACGTGGACACTGCCGGAACCTCTACCTGCACCGGCGTGACCCGCCAGGTCCTCACCCCAGATCGAGCGGGACTCCGTCGCGGTGGAGGCGGCCCCGGGGACGACCGAGCAGCACCGGTGTGGCGGGGGTTCGCCCGCCGGATGTCGCACCCTCCGCCCGTCCCGGACCCGGACCCGCACACGCACTGGACACACCCGGACGGGCGGCCGTCGGGCCTCCGGGCGGTGTCGCGTACGTGTCGGAGTCATCCGCGGCACACAGTGAACGAGCGGCGAGGGCCGCATCGAAGCGACACGTGAGAGAGGTGGTCGTATGTCCTCGGGCCTCGACACGACTGACGTGCTGATCGTCGGTGCCGGAGCCGCCGGGTTGGCGTGCGCCCGGGACCTGCTGGCGGCCGGTGTGCGCGTACGGGTGGTGGAGGCCAGCGACGCGGTCGGCGGACGCATGCGTTCGGACCGGGTCGGGGGCTTCCTCGTGGATCGCGGGTTCCAGGTGTTCAACACCGCATACCCCCAGGTCCGTGGCAGGTTCGACCTGAAGAAACTCCGGCTCCGGCCCTTCACCCCAGGGTTCCTCGTTCACACTCCGACCGGAAGACTCAGCTTCAACGACCCCACCCGTCGCCCGGGCACGCTGCCCGAGTTGCTCTCGGGTCGCCTCGCCGGCCGTCGCGACCTGGCCGCCCTCGGCCTGTTGTCTGCTCGTGACACGCTGCTGCCCCCGGCTCGGCTCAAACGACGGCCGGACACCACTGTCCGCACCGCGTTCGCCGACGCCGGGATCTCCGAAGCGTTCGTCGAGCGGTTCTTCCGCCCCTTCGTGTCGGGGGTCTTCCTGGAGGACGAACTGGAGACTTCCGCACGGGTGTTCCACATGGTGTGGCGGAGCATGCTGCGCGGAACGATCTGCCTGCCAACCGAGGGCATCGGGGCGGTCCCGCAGGCCCTTGCCGCCGACCTACCAGAGGGTGCCGTGCGGCTTGAGACCCCAGTGGCCGAGCTCACGGCCGACGGTGTGCTCACCACCGAGGGACGGGAGATCCCGGCACTCGCCGTCGTGGTCGCCACCGGCCCCGGGGGCGTCGCAACGCTGCTCCCCGAGGTGACCCTGCCCGCCTACCGAACGTTGACGACGTACTACCACGTCGCTCCGCGGTCCCCCCTCGGCGAGCCGACCCTACTCGTGGACACCCGCCGCCGCTTCCTCAACACCTGCGTCCTGAGCGACGTCGTGCCCGGCTACGCACCACCCGGCCACGCCCTCATCGCCACGTCGGTCACCGGCCGGGACGGGCAGGGCCGTGAGCGCGAGCTCCGAAAGGCGCTCGCGGAGGCGTACGGCACGGACACGGACGGCTGGGACCTCGTCACCGTCCGCACCATCGAGGACGCACTGCCTTCCATGGCTCCGCCGCAGCCGCTGACCCGTACCACGCGCGTCGCGCCGGGCCGCTATGTGTGTGGTGATCACCGGGCCACCGGTTCCACCCAGGGCGCGCTGGCCTCCGGTGCGCGGGCCGCCCGCGAGGTGCTGCACGACCTGCGGCGCCATGGCGTGGCGTGAACGTACCCGTACCTCGTACAGGCTTGAGCCGCGTCAGGCGGTGCAGCTGACGGCGCAGGGGATGGGTCTGGACAGGGTGGGGGTGCGGCTTTGGACTTCAAGGCCACTCCCGTGGCCAGGAGGCCCGCCTTGTGCCATCACCAGGCCGGTACCTCTCCCGGCGGGGATGGCGCCAGCCAACGAGCTCACCGGGCTTCGAGAGCCTCGGCCCGGGCCCGACGCAGGGGCGGGCCCCGGCGAATGCCGCCCGAAGTGACCCGCCCGACTGTTCCGCTAGATCGGCAGGGAGCAAGTGAGAGGGATGACGAGTTCGCCCGGCCGTCCGGTGAGGCGGGTGTCCGTGACGGCCGGGCGGATCACGGTGACGGAAGCGGAGGAGCTGGCGGGGGCGGGCGAAATCGCCCCGGACCAGGTGCACTTGCCCGGAGTGTTCGTCCAGCAGGTGGTAGAGGTCGTGGCCGCGGATCCTTGGGCGGACAAGCGGATCGAGCGGCGTACTGCGCGCCGACAGCAGGGCGAGGCGGTCAGGCGGTCTGAGATGGCACTGACACGTGAGCAGATGGCGGTGCGCGCCGCCCGCGAACTGCCCGCGGTCATCGACGTGTCCCCGCCGGGCTGCTGCTGCGGGAACTGGTCCACGGTGTCACCGTGGACGAGGTCCGTGCCGCCCCCGGCGTGGAGCTGACCGTCTCTGCGGAGCTGGAGATCAACGCCGACGGCTGACGGGCCACGGCTCCCGGCTGTTCGCGTCCGGCGCCTTCTGCGAAGCGGACCCCTCGGGCCCACTTCGGCGTTGCCGCAACAGCGCGCCACGAGATCGTATGGTGCTCCCATATGTTCCGGCGCGAGACTATGTGTTTCATACATGTGGGAAGTGTCCTCGGCTTCCCGCATGCTTCCGGCCATGACAAGCGGAATCCATCCCGGGGGCGGCACCGCGCCGGCCGCCGGCGGAGCGGTCGACCTCACCGGACGGACCGCCCTAGTGACTGGAAGCGGCAGCGGAATCGGCCGGGCCTGCGCCGTGGCCCTGGCCTCGGCCGGGGCCCGCGTTCACGTGGTGGACCTCGACGCGGACGCGGCCAAGGCCGTGGCGGATGCGACCGGCGGCCACCCGCACACGGTCGACGTGGCCGATGCCGCGGCGCTTGCGCGGCTGCCGAAAGACGTGGACATCCTGGTCAACAACGCAGGGTTGCAGCACGTGGCGCCGCTGACCGAGTTCCCCCCGGAACGCTTCGAACTGATCCAGCGGGTGATGGTCACCGCACCGTTCCTGCTGCTCCGGCACACCCTCCCGTACATGTACGCCGGTCATTGGGGCCGGGTCGTCAACATCTCCAGCGTCCACGGGCTGCGGGCCAGCGCGTACAAATCGGCGTACGTGACGGCAAAGCACGCCCTCGAAGGCCTGAACAAGGTCACCGCCCTCGAAGCCGCGCCCCACGGAGTGACCAGCAACTGCGTCAACCCCGGCTACGTCCGCACCCCGCTGGTCGAGCACCAGATCGCCTCGCAGGCTGCCGCCCACGGCATCGCCCCCGAGAGGGTCGTATCCGATGTGCTGCTCACCCGGCCCGCGATCAAGGAGCTGATCGCCCCGGAGGCCGTCGCGGCGGTCGTGCTCTGGCTGTGCGGCCCCCAGACCGCACAGCTGACCGGGGCTTCCCTGCCGCTCGACGGGGGCTGGACCGCCTCCTGAGATCCCGTACCTGACGCACTTGACACACCTCCCGCACATCCCCATCAACCGAGGAGTGGTCACCCTGCCATGGAATCCCAGTCCCCAGGAGGCGGCATCCGCCGCATCCTGATCGGCACCACCATCGAGTGGTATGACAACTCATCTGATCGGGGCTATGACCTGTCGTATCCCAGGATTTGTGCGATCGAAGTCAGCACGGAACCAGCACGGGTCAACGGCGCGCCTGCTAGATGCTGACGAAGTGGCTTTCGCGGCGCATGCCACTGGCTCGACTGGCGTATCGGGGCCGACTACGGAGCGTCGCCGATTCCGCCATCCAAGGTCTTCAGGTGTAGGTGTCCTGAGGTTGTCTCTCGCCCAAGGAAGCGGCGTTGTTCCATGCCCTCGACTGGTGTCTGCAGTGCCTTCGCATGGTTCCGAAAGTGTGTGGTCATCGACCAGGTCCCCGCAGCCGCAGCCGCAGTGAGGGGAGGGAGCGTTGGGAGCACCCTGAGCCCGGGCACATCCCTGCAGGTGTGGGGAGCAGCGGACCCGCGCAGATACGGGCCCCGCTGGTTCGGGGAGCAGGCTTCTTGACCTGTGATCACTGGTCGCTCCCCGACGGCCCCCCCCCAGGGCGGATACCGCATGCGTCCGGTCGCCAGGCGCGTAGCTTAGGAGAAGAGCATCCTCCGGAAGATTCGGACGGTCCCCAGTTCGATCTCTGGTCGGTTTGGCCCATCACCTCACCCGTAGAGCAGCGCTTTGGGACGCGAACCATGTGGTTCTCCGGCCGGAGTTCGGTGTTCTTCCTTGTCGGCGGCCTGGGGGTGGGCAGGCCGGGTTTTCAGGATCGGCCGGAGTCCAGGAGGCGTCGGGCGAACGCGGAGAGGGCATGGGCGATGCGCTCGTGGGGGATGCCCAGGGTGTTGTGCTGATGGTGGTAGAGCTGCGGGGCCAAGGGGCCGAGGGCGATGTCGGCGAGCGCGTCGGGGTCCGGGGATCCGCCGGCGATGAGCAGGGTGCGCACATGGAGGCGCCAGAAGCCGTAGGCGCCGGTGGCGTAGCGGGCGGGCCCGGTTTCCGCGCCC
This sequence comes from Streptomyces sp. NPDC091682, assembly GCF_044756625.1. Classification (NCBI taxonomy): domain Bacteria; kingdom Bacillati; phylum Actinomycetota; class Actinomycetes; order Kitasatosporales; family Streptomycetaceae; genus Streptomyces; species Streptomyces sp. NPDC091682. The sequence continues at coordinate 69,649 of NZ_JBIVTH010000016.1, forward strand.
AACGCGAGGGGCAGATGCCGCCGGATCAAGTCCAGGTAGGCGATGTAGAACGCCGCCAGTCGTTCGGCGGGGGGTGCCCCAGGCCCCAGGGGCGGCGGTCCGTAGATCATCTGCCCCTGTAGCAGGCGTTCGTGCTCGTCCAGGAGGGCGGTGGCGACGGAGGGCGGGTCGGGGAACGAGCGGTAGAGGGTCGCGCGGCCGACACCCGCGGCCTTCGCGATCTGCTCCATCGTCACGGTGCTCGGATCGTGTGCGGTGAAGAGCGCTTCGGCAGCGGAGAGGATCTGTGCGCGATTGCGCACCGCGTCGGCCCGCTGCCGGGGTGCGGTGGCACCTCGGGGTGCCGCCTGGAGGTCACCGCGGAGGACCACCTGCGGGGCGGGATGCTCGTCGCCGTTGCTCATGCAGGTCACCTTACTTCCCAGAAACCTAAGTGGACAGCTTGTCCGCTTAGGAGCCTCTGGACTACATTAAATGAGACGAGCGTCCGTTTAATGTGGGGGAGAACGAGATGAACGCTGCGCTGCTCACGGCAGCCCTCCTGGTGGGGTGCCTCCTGGCCGTCCAGGCGTCGGTCAACCTGCAACTGAACAAGGCTGTGGGAACCCCTTACGGCGCCTCCACGGTCCAACTGGGCGTGGCCACCGGACTCCTGGTGGTCCTGGCGGCACTAACCGGGGCGCTCGGCGCGCTCGGGAAGCTCCCCGGCGTCGAGTGGTGGCACCTGCTGGGCGGCCTGGCGAGCCCCCTCTACATCACCAGCGGCATACTGCTCTTCCCCCGGCTGGGGGCCCTGGCCTCGGTCGGGCTGTTCGTCACGGGGCAGATGTTCTCCTCCTTGGTCCTCGACTTGGGCGGCCTCCTCGGGCTGGAGAAGAAGGGCCTGAGCCCGGGCGTCGCTCTCGGCGCCCTCGCGGTCCTCGCGGGCATCATCGTGATCATCCGAGGGCAGCGGGCGACCGCCCCGCCCGGAGCCCCGACGACGTCGGGCCCGGGCCGGATCGGATGGATCGTCCTCGGCATCGTCGCCGGCGGTGTGCTCCCGGTTCAGGGCGCGGTCAACGCCGAGCTCCGGCATGGTCTGGGCGCCCCGATCGCGGTGGCGGCCTTCAGCTTCACGGTGGCCACGCTCACCATCACCGTCGTCCTGCTGGTGCTGCGCCTGACGGGCAAGACCCCCAGGCCGCAGCTGGCCCCGCTGAAGGCGATGCCCTGGTGGGGCTGGCTCGGCGGAGCCTGCGCCGCGGGCTACGTCACCGGCACGTTCTTGCTGATCCCCGAGATCGGCGCTGCCGTGACCGTCGGGCTGACCGTGACCGGCCAGCAGCTGACCTCCGCCCTGATCGATCACCGGGGCATGTTCCGGCTGCCGACCCGGGTGCTGAGCGTGCCGCGTCTGACGGGACTCGGCCTGCTGCTCGCCGGATCGCTGGCCATCCAACTCGTCTGAGCTCGCGCTCGTACGACCCTGAGAGAGAAGACTGTTCCTGTTGGAGACCTACGCCGTAGGGCCCGAACTGCACGCCCTGCCCTCTGCGCTGCCGATACCCGACTCAGGCCTGCAACCGGTCAACGCCTACCTGCTGCGCGGTGAGCAGCCGATGCTGGTGGACGCCGGTATGCCCGTGGACCGGGACGCGTTCGAAGAGGCCCTGTGGTCCCTGGTGGACCCCGCCGATCTGCGGTGGATCGCCATCACCCATGACGACCGGGACCACACCGGGAGCCTGATGCGGATACTCGATCGCGCTCCCGGTGCCAAGGTCGTCACGAACGGGATATCACTCACCCGACTGTCCGAGGAATTCGAGATCCCGCGTGGGCGGGTCGTGACGGTGAACTCCGGGAGCCGGTTATCGATCGGTGACCGGACTGTGAGCTTCCACCGGCCGCCCACGTTCGACTCGCCGGGCACGCTCGCGGTATTCGACCACGAGGCCGGCACGCTCTTCAGTTCGGACAGTTTCGGCACCGTCCTGCCTGAAACCGTGCAGCACGTCGGTGACGCCGACGCCAAGGAATTCTTCGAAGGCTTCGACGTCCTGAACCGGGCGATCGCCCCGTGGACGGCCCTCGTCGACGCGGAGAAGTTCCTCCGCACCGTCCAGGCGGTGTCCTCCCTCTCCCCGGCCCGACTGCTGTCCGCCCACGGGCCGACGGTGGAGGGCCGGATGGTCGCCTCCCTGATGGAGGCTATGGCCCGCATTCCGTTCCTGCCGGCATGGCTCCCGGGCGCGGACGTCGACCTCGAAGCCGCCTTGGACGCGCACGGTGGCCGGGCCGCCCCCTGACTGTCCGGGCACTCGACTCTCAGCCACCGTCGAGCTCTCGAACCTCAGCGACTGCTGAGCCCTGAATCACCACTCCATCACTCCATCACTCCACCATTCCTTGAAACCCCTCGGAGCCACCGTTGACCACCGCATCCCTGACACCGCCGCCGGGCATCATCACCGTCTTCTCGGACATCTGGTGTTCGTTCGCACACATCGCCATCCACCGTCTGCACGCCACGCGCAAGCGGCTCGGACTCGAGACCCAGGTCGGCTTCGACCTGCGGGCCTTCCCCCTTGAGCTCCTCAACGACGCGCCCAGCCCCCGCCCCGGAACCGACAGCGAGGTGGGCCGGATGGCCAGCCTGGAGCCGGCGGCCGGCTGGCAGCTCTGGCAGGCCAAGGACTGGCTCTATCCCTCCACCATGCTGCCCGCGCTGGAGGCGGTCCAGGCCGCCAAGTTGCAGTCCCTTGCGGCGTCCGAACAGCTCGACCTCGGCCTGCGGAAGGCGTTCTGGGCCGAGTCGCGGTCCGTCAGTCACCGCAAGGTCATCCTGGACGTGGCCGCGGAGACCGGCGTCGTCGACGTGACGGCGCTGGCGGAGGCCCTGGACGACGGCCGAGCCCGCAGCAACCTCTCCGGCCAGACCGCGGTCGCCCGTACCGAGGCGGTCAGTTGCAGCCCGCACCTGTTCCTGCCCGACGGCAGCGACTGGGCCAACCCCGGGATCGACGTACGCTGGGAAGGCTCCTACGGCGTCGGCTTTCCGGTGATCGAATCCGACGACCCGACGATCTACGAGGACCTTCTCCTGACGACTGCCACGGGCTGACACTGCGGCCGGAGTCTCAGTGACTTGCATGGTCAACGGCCTGGAGGTGGGGAGCGTAGTGGGTGTGCGGCGGTCGCGGGACGGTCATGCCGGGCGAACCGAGAACTGTCAGATCGGCGTCCTCGCCGCCTACGCCACCACCGTGCGCGGCCACGCTCTGGTCGACCGCGAGCTCTACCTGCCCAAGCCCTGGACCGAAGACCGTGAGCGCGGCCGCGCCGACGGATCCACGAGGGCGGCCCCGCCGATGTTGCCGCGCAGGCCCTGTACGGCATCGACGGGCCTGCTCTCGGTCCTCGCCGACGAAATCAGCCGGTACGTCAGGCAGAGCCTGAGCGCTTCGCCGGATGCGGCGTGAGGCACGCCCCGCCGCACCACCGCTTGCCCCTATCGACCCTTGAGCAAGGACATCTGATGCGTTACACGACCTTCGGACACCGGACCGGCCTGCGTGTGTCCTAGTACGCGCTCGGCACGGCGAACTTCTGCACCCGCTGGGGTGCCCGCGGGCAGCATCCAGGCCTGACGGATTCGGTCTTCACGCGCGAGACCGAGCTGAGCCGGCCGCTCGAGTTCGAGGCCGTGGTCCAAGCGGCCTGACGCCCGGTGGCGGGACCGCGGTGCGACCGGTCTCGCCAGGCCGGCCGCATCCCCGGACTGGCAGTGCCAAGGATCCGGTCCGCCCGTGAATAGCCGAGTTCAACGCTGCGTAGTCAGCACCGAACGAGCACGGGACGACGAGTCGCCAGAGGTGCTGACAAGGGCTTTGGGGTCAGCGCCGAACCAGCACGGGAGTCAGCATCGGGGTGCAAAACAGGCTGATCCACGCTTTGAGGCAGGAGTCGGTTAGGTGTTCCGGAAGCCTTCAAGGTGTCCAAGGCAGCGGCGTGGTGGTTGGGTACACAAGGTGGTGCCTGAATGTGATGTCCCGCCACATATGTTGCCGACCTGCGGGCTTCTACGGTGTGGCCACACCAAACGTCCCCGCAGCCCCCGGAAGTGGTGCACATGACCTCCCCCGCAACAGCCGCACCATCGTCAACCGGAATTCGCAGAATCGTCGCCGCCAGCCTCATCGGGACCACCATCGAGTGGTACGACAACTCATCAGACCAGAGCTAGGACCTGCAGATTTCCCGCCGCTACCCCTCCGAAGTCAGCACCGAACCAGCATCGGAGAATCTCGCGTGGGCAGACGAACGAGGATGTACACGTTCCGCCTGGCGGCGACGTTGAGTCGAATCCCGGAGCCGGTCACGTACCGTAGCGCGCTACCCCACTACCGAGCTGGTGCTTGGTGGCCCCGCAGCTCGAAGTCAACGGGCTCGGCGATGGTGGCGGCGATCGAGTCCTGGGCGCCTCCCGCGCGGGCGACTGACCGCCCCGAATCGTTCTACCCTCGCAGCCCCATCCCCGCAGGCGCGCGGTGGCAAGGACATGTCCGTCCGGCGGCGTCTCTTGGGTGCCGCGCAGCTCAGGACGGCCAGGCGGCCGGTCTCCGCGACAACTTTGTCGACGGCCGTGGTGATGGCGTCGTCGGTGTCCTCGGCGTCCAGCACGGTCACGATGGTGACCGTGGCCAGTGTGTCCGGCGGGACCAGTTGTCGCGACGGCGGGTGCCTGCTCGTAGGCTGCGGCCATGACCGAGACCCAGACCCCGACGCCCCGCGACGCCTTCGACATGCTCATGGCCGGTAACCGGCGCTTCGTCGCCGGTACCCCCGAGCACCCGAACCAGGACGCCACCCGCCGCACCGAGGTCGCACCCTCCCAGCAGCCCTTCGCGGTGATGTTCGGGTGTTCGGATTCCCGGCTGGCCGCCGAGATCATCTTCGACCGTGGCCTGGGTGACCTGTTCGTGGTCCGCACCGCCGGGCACGTCGCCGGTACCGAAGTCCTCGGGTCCATCGAGTTCGGCGTGAGCGTTCTCGAAGCGCCACTGGTTGTCGTCCTCGGCCACGACTCGTGCGGCGCGGTCGCCGCTGCCTGCTCCGCCCTGGAGAACGGGCAGACGCCGGGCGGCTTCGTTCGGGACGTTGTCGAACGGGTGACCCCGAGTGTGCTGGCAGCCCGTGCCGCCGGACGCGAGACGGCCGAGGAGATCCTGGCCGAGCACATCGAGCACACCGTGGACCTGCTGTTGGAACGCTCCCGTGTCCTGGCCGAGGCGGTGGCGGCCGGCCGGTCCGCCGTGGTGGGGCTGTCCTACCGCCTGTCCGACGGCAGCGCCCAGCTCGTCGCCACGCGCGGCCTCGACGCGGCCGTCCCTACCACGTCCTGACCGCCCCGGCCGTGGCCGCTCACTGGGAGGATCGGGGCCCCGCGGCCCGGCGAAGCCTGTTGGCGATCGCGAGGCCCAGCCCCTCCTCCACCGGCAGGGACGCGACGATGAGGTCGCATCCCTGCTGGTCGAGCTCACGCAGGAACCCGTACAGCCCGTGCGCGTAGGCGTCCAGCGAACCGGGCAGGGGCACCACGACGTGCGCCTTCACCGCAGCGTCGGCGAGGGGCGGGGGAAGAAGGACGCCTACCTGGTGCCCCGCCTGCTGGGCGAGCTCGGCTTCGGCGACGACCTTCTCCGGCTCGACGAGGACGACCCGGGCACGCGGCGCGTAGTGCGACGGGTGCTGGCCCGGTACCCGGACATCGCTCGTAGACGGGACCACGACCGGGTGCCCCAGCACCGCTTCGAGGTCCTCACGCGTCACCCCGCCCGGCCGCAGGATGCTCGGGGTCTCACCCGTGACGTCGACGATGGTCGACTCGACGCCAACCTGGCAGGAGCCGCCGTCCAGGACGAAATCGACGGCGTCACCGAGCTCCGCCCGAACGTGGTCGGCGGTGGTGGGGCTGACCGAGCCGAAGCGATTCGCGGACGGGGCCGTGATGCCGCCGCCGAAGGCCGACAGCAGCGCGAGGGCAACGGGATGGTCGGGCACGCGCACGGCCACCGTCTCCAGACCATCGGTGGCTTCGAGCGGCACGCGGTGGCCGCGCCGCAGGACCAGGGTCAGCGGCCCGGGCCAGAAGTGTTCAGCCAGTAGGCGCGCGGCCGCGGGCACCTCCTCGACCCAGGCGTCCAGCTCGTCCGCAGCGGCGATGTGGACGATCAGCGGGTGAGAGGCCGGCCGCCCCTTGACCTGGAAGATCCGCGCCACGGCAATGGGGTCCTCGACATCCGCGCCCAGACCGTAGACGGTCTCGGTCGGCAAGGCCACCAGGCCCCCCGCCCGCAGCACGTCCGCTGCCCTCTCGATGTCAGTGGTTACTGTCGCCACCCTCGTACTTCCCTCTCACGATTCCGTTCACCACGTACCTGATCCCGCCGGCGTATGACCAAGAGACCCATGCACGCCTTACCACCTCCATGATGCCGCCCAGGCCGGATGGCCCGGTCGCGCTGACCGGCCGACATCAGGGCGGGCTCGAAGAGGATCGGACGCTCGGCCGTCCTTCGCCTCGAATTCCACGGCGACCACATCGAGATCCGCGTCACCGACACCAGCCCCGAACCGGCAGAGCCCCGCCTGCCACGGACCGACGGGACCGGCGGCTACGGATGGCACCTCATCGACCGCCTCACCACCCACACCGAACCCACCCCCTGCGGAGGCACGACGGGCGGGTCATCGTGCCGACGTCAGCGGGGGCCCGTGGACGACTGCCCCCGCTGACGTCGGTTCTACGCCTCGCAGCCGTACTTCTTGGCGAGCTTGGTGGCGGCTTCCCGCACCACGGCCGCATTGTTGCTGATCTCGGGGGCGTCCCGGTCGACGAGGTCCTTCTCCTCTTTCTCCCCCTTCTTGGAGGGCGCCATGAGCGTCACCGCGATGTTCGGCGCCGTCGAGCCCATGCGGGCGGCACAGCCGGCGGGCAGGTTGGCCTCGGCCCTGTCGGGAAGCGCCCAGCCGGTGAAGCCGGGGCCGAGGGGGACGGAGTCCTTGGGCTTGTAGTGAGGGTCGTTCCGGTTGTCTTCGATGATCAGGGTGTAGACCCCTCGGGGGTAGTCGCTGTCCGCGTTGGCGCGCAGCACCTGGCACCCCTTGAACACCGCGTGATCGGTGCTCTTGCCCTTGCTCTCCCACTCCTCCGTGCTGGCCTCGCCCCCCTTGCCGTCGTCGATCAGTTCCGCCGTCTGCCGGCTGAGCGCCCCATGGCACAGTGTCTGCGGTAGCGGCGGCTTCTCGTCGTCAGGCCAGAAGCTCGCCGTCACGACGGCCACCCCGGCGGCGCCGAGCACGACGGTCAGCGGCAGCCACTTCTTGTTCATCGGTATCCCTCGGAGGAAGACGGCGGTCGCTGCCCCGCATCACGCTGTCGACGGCGGACCGGCGCGTAGCGTTCTGCCGTCGTCGGCGTTGTCCTGTGGTGGGGGAGTGCACCCGCTTGAGCGGGGCGGTTCACGGGGGAAGGGCGTTGCCCCCGTCCCCGGGTGCATGGGTGGTGTTGGCTGCGGTGCGAAACGGTTCTGCGATGTCTGGCCGGCGGCCACGGGTCGGACGGAAGGGCCTGCTTCGTGGCGGCGGTGAAGGCTGGGCTTTCTCGCAGTGAAGCCCGAGGGCTCAGTGCTTAGTCTCCTGGTGGGCGTTGCGGGCGCTGTTTTCCACTTTGGTGAGCAGGTCCTGCCGGGTGGGCTCGTCCATGGTGCGGGTGTGTGCCCAGGTGCGGGCCATGTCAAGGCCCTGGGCACGCAGGTGTTCCGCGCGTTGCTGTTCGGGGGTGTTCTTGAGTTCCTGGAGCCACGTGGCGGTGAGGCGACCGGCCGACTCCGATTGGTTTGCCTGTTCGGTGAGCAGACGGTCGAAGACCGTGGTGTGCCATTTTCGGGCCTCTTGGGCGTCCTGGCTTACGGCTGCGTCGGCGATGCCGTCGAGGATGCCGAGGGCGCGGGCGTTCTTCGTCGGTGGCAGGGAGAGGTCTACGCCGGTCGCGTCCGCAGGGACGGCCGCAAGCTGGGCAGCCGCGGTGTGGGTCTCCGCCATTCGCAGCAGGGCGTACGCCTGGGGATCCACCGCCACCGCGCGCAGGGTTTTCGTGAGCACGTTGTTCCAGACCGACAGGTGGTATGTACCATCGGCTTCCCAGGGCGACTTGTTGTCGCCCGCGTTCACTATGTACTCGTTGTCAAGACCGGCGAGCATCTCATGTACGTCGGGGGCGTAGTCGGCCAGGGCGGTGGCAAGGGGCACCCTCAAGGCGGGGTCGATCTCGATCTTCTGCGACTGCACCCAGCCGAGCGCAAAGACAACATCTTTCATCGCCTGCGCCTGCGCCTGGGTGTGACGCCCCGGTTGGCTGCCCGTAGTCGCCTTTACGATCGCCTCTCCGAGCGCCGCGCAACTGATGCCGGGGTGGACAGAGTGCCCCACCGACTTCTGCACCCTCGTGTCTTCGGCCAGGCCGTTACAAGTAGGGGCCGTCTCGCGCCCGACGAGGAACCAGGCAACGAATCCGCCCAGCAGCGCCAGGCATACTCCTGCCGCAGCCCAAGCCTTCGCCGACACGGCTCGGCGTCCTGTGCTCCCCGTCATCGATGTCCCCACTTCTCTGCCTGCCTGCCCGATCAGTTCGTCGTGTCGGTCAGGTATTTGTGTGCTGTCTCCGTACCGCGGACCCGGCCTTCGAGGACATCGCGGGTGTAGTCCTGGACGTCGCTCTCCGAGATGTCGGCCCGGTCGTTGGCCCATTCGCGGATCAGGATCGGCGCCTGGGTGTTGACGGAAAGGTACTCGTCCGCGATCTGGGGGTTGACCTTGGCATCGACCTCTCCCTTCATCCGGTTGCCCCACTCCCAGGCCCAGGTGTCCACGCCGCGCTGGATCGCGTCGCCGAAGGCGAGCGAGACACCGCCGGCCGTGGTGAAGTACATGGGAGTCACCGCACCGCCGATGACGTGGTAGGCGAGCTTCGCCTTCCAGTCGGCCTCGCTGTACCCGGCCATCCGGCCGTCGTTGATCACGTCCTCCCGGATGGAGCTCATGACGCCCAGAGCCGTACCCGCTTTGTTGATCGGGTTGGTGAGCTCCGATCCGTGCGCTCCCTTGGGGATCTCTTCGAGGGAGAGGTCGATGTACCGGGATTCCGCCTTGTGGAGCGTTCCGTAGGCCTCGGGGTCCTCCGAGAGGCCACGCATGAACTGCACCAGATCCTTCTGGCTGACCGCCATGTGGATCTTGTCGCCGTCTTGGAAGTAGCCGGCCCCGGAAGCGGAGATGTACTTGGAGTCCAGGCCTCCGAGGATCTCGTGGGTGTCGGCGGTGTAGGTGCCCAGGGCGCGGGCCAGGGGCTCGCGCATGTTCTCGTGGACGCTCTGGTCGGGTCCGAGCCCGCCGATCCCGTCGTGCATGATGCGCGCCTGTCCCTCGGTGTGCGGGGTCGCCGGCCGAGGTTCCTGGTTCGGGCCGAGCGGCGTATGGCCGGTCGTGCCGGATTCAAGGAGCAGTCCCAGACCGGTGCGGGCGTCCTTGCCCTCACTCTCGATGTCGCTGCGTGTCTCGATCTCGCCGTGCCAGACGGGAGTGTCGTCGAACTTCCAGTCGCGTTCCTTCAGCAGGTACTGGAGGTTGTCGTTCTTGTGGTCTGCACCCGGGTCGAGATACGAGGTGGCGGCGGCGGGGTCCTTGGACATGATGCCGAGCAGGCCGTCGAGCGGGTCGTTGGCGAATCATCCGCCGTTCTTGCCGCTGAAGTCGCCCTGCAGATCCCAGACGTTCGGATCGCCGCCGCGCTTCTTGTCCTCGGCCGAGCGGATGTCGTCCGCCAGGTCGTGCAGGAACGGCGCCGAGTATCCGTCGCCGCTCTGCATCAGCGTGATCAGACTCTGATAGCCCCGGACCTGCTGCTCCCCGTGGCGACGACTGATGACGTTCGGAGCCTCGGCGGCTACCGCTAGGTCGAACTTCTCGACACCGGCCTTCTTCAGCTGCTCCCGGAAGTCCTTGTAGAACTTCGACTTCGGGTCCTGCATCGCGTTGGACAGAGAGTTGGCGAGCCCCTTCTCCAGGTCCAGGTAGGTCTGCTTGCCCGTTTTGTCATCCTGATACGCCAGGTCGTTGAGCTTGTTCGTGAACTTGAGCGTGTTCTGGGCACCCATCCCGTTGAGGAAGGTCTGGTTGAACTCGGTGCTCTTGGCGTTGTCGCGGAAGGAACGGTCCAGCTCGGCGTAGTCGGCTGCCGACACCTTGTCGCCGCTGTTGATACGAGTGGCGATGTCCTCGGCGTTACGGGCCTCGTACACCTCGATGTCGCCCTGCGCGTCGGCGTTGAAGCCGTTGAGGGTTCCGTCGTTGCCCTTGCCGAAGGCGTCCTTGTTGCTGTCCACCACGACCGCCCCAAGGGCGATCTTGACGCCGTGGTCGGCTTCGGAGACGGCCTTGACCCGGTCGTTGATGTGCTGCTGCCACTTGTTGACCGCGTCACGGCTGGTGGTTTGGCCGTCCGGGTCGTGGTGATAGGCGCTGCGCTCGGCGGGAGTCAGTTTGGCGTAGTCGAATGCGACCGTGCCCTGCTCCGAGACGGTCATGCCCGCCTTGATCGCGTCGTCGCGCGCGGACTCGAGGCGCTTCTTCAGGTCGGCGAAATGGGTGTGGGCATCGCGCAGCAGGCTCTCGACCGCCTTTGCTTGGATCTGCGCTGCGGAGTACTCGTACCGTGTGGCCGCGAAGCTCGTTTGGGCGACGCCGACACTGACACCGCTCCAGTCGGGCCCCATGGTGATCTTCTGGACACTGTCGCCGTAACGGGTCTCGACCTTCCTCAGCTCGCCCGCCATATCGTCCCACTTGCCCGCTGCCGTCGTCAGCAGGCCCAGGTCGGTCGACATCACTTCGTGGTACGTCAACATGTACTGCTCCGCCTTACAGACCGTTGAGCTTCGAGTGGGTGCCCAGGGGACGGAACCCGTCCCCCGTGCCGAGGTCGTTCTGTACGAACAGGCCCGAGGCGCCGCGCAGCGATCCCTTTTCAGAACCGAGCCGGCCCATCAGGACTTTCACCTGCTGGTCCCACGTGTCCGCCACCTTCTTCAGCCCCACTGCCGCGTCCCAGCCGTCGAAGCCCTTGACCGCGGTGTTGGTGCTCTCGTCCGCGTGCTCCGTCGCCTTCTTGGTGTTCGGCTCGAGCTCGGTCTGAATGGTGTTTGCGGCAGACCTCTTCTGCGCCGGCGTCGAAGCGAAAGTCCCACCGCCACCGCCGTCGGCCGCCGGAACACTGTTGAGCCGCATCGCCGCCTGATCTGCGGCCCTTGCTCTCTCGCCGCCCCACTCCTGCGTGAAGTCCCCCGACACGACCGTCCCCGTTCAACTCGAAAAGCCTTGTTTCCTGCAGACCGTCAAACTGCCTGTGTTCGCGGACGAACCACGGATCGACGACGGTCTGGGAGCTGCGAATATGCGCTGTGCCATGCCTGCCGCGTCCAGTACTGCCGCGGCAGCGACCATCGGATGCCGGGCACGGCGCAGCTCTCCTTGGCACACGGCATTCCTTGATCCTCTCTGTCGCTTCGCGGCAGCACACTGCCGTAGACCGGCAGTCTTCACCTGCCATCCGCTGCCGGTGGAGGAGACTTCGCTACCTGTGGCGCTGATTCCACGTAAGTGGCTTCGCCGAAGCGATGAGAACGGGGAGGGGGCGGAGCCGGAAGCGCCGTAAGGGCAGCTGACGAGATGTGCCGAGTGCCTGCGCGACGCCGCCTGCACCACCGGGCGCCGCATGACTCACACCGAGCCGGAGGCACGCCGCGCCGACGGGGAGCGGGCTGCAGGGCTGCCCAGCCCACCTGGGTAACGGCACGGCGGCAGCTCATCGATCACGCGTGCGGATTCATCGCGATCGAGCGCGGCTGCCGATCAGGTCGCGGGACGCGCGTATCTGCGTCGTGAACCGCCCCCACGGGGGCGGAAAGAGCCTGTTCCGCCACTCCCGATCTGCGGCCCGGGCCTGGGGGAAGCCTGGGCCCCGTGGCCGCAGCATGCGAGTCTGGGATCAGTCCGATCTTCCCCTCCTGCCAGGAGGCACATGCCATGCTCCGTGCTCCCTGTCGTGGGCCGGTATCGCCACTCCTTCCCGCCGGTCTCGTCCTCACCGCGGCCGGTCTGGCGCTGTACGTGGTGCCCCGCTGCGGTACGCCGTTGTTCGCTGTCGGCGCGTTCGTGCTGGCGGTCGTGGCCGCGGTGTGGGTGACGGCCCGCCACCGCTGAAACGCGCAGCGCGTGGCATGATCGCCACGGACCAGCGCTGCTGCGCACCGGCATCGGACTGCACTCTTCTGGTGGCACAGACAGCGCCCGTCTGTCTGCGTGGCACCCTTGTTCCGCGCCATAGAGGTGTTGCGATCAGGGGGACGACGTGGCTGACCAGGCAGTATCGAACGAGCATGTGGCAGGGCTGCCCGATCTCCTGCACTCTGCCTGTCTCACGGGGCGCCGACTGACCCGCGCCGAACTCGAGGCCTGCCGGGTCCGGGGGGAACGGGCGGCGGAACTGGGCGTGCCGGTTCGTGGGCCCCTGCGGCAGCACGTGTGCGCGGCTCAGGAGGCACTTATGACCCTGCCCCCCCCGCAGCGGCAGGTTCATTGCTGGCCGTGCTGGAGCAGGCGGTGGATGCGTTCGTGGAGGGTTACGAGCGTGCCCAGCATCAGGCAGTACGCCAGGAGGAGGCCGCACGTCGGGAGTTCATCGACGACCTGCTGTACGGGCGCAGCGATCTGGGCCGGCTGGCTGAGCGTTCCGAACGGTTCGGGCTGCGTCTGTCCCAGGCCCACGCGGTGGCCGTGGCGACGGGCCCGGAGCCGTACGGGGACGGGTACCCGGTGGCGCGCGGGATCGAGTCGGCGGTGCTGGCCCGGTTCGCGGGCCGGCAGATCCTGCTGACCACGAAGGACGGGCGGCTGATCTGTGTGGCCCCCGGAGACCAGCCCGATGTTCTGGCGTTCTTCGCGAAGCAGGCTTACGCGGCCACCGACGGTGGCCGCGTCGCGATAGGCCGCTCCCACCCCGGTGCCGGGGGCGTGGTGCACTCCTACGAGGAGGCACTGAACGCCCTGGACCTGGCGGAGCGGATGGGCCTGGAAGGTCCGGTGCTGCACGCCGCGGATCTACTGGTGTATCCGGTCCTGACACGGGACCGGCAGGCGATGGCGGACCTAGTGGAAAGCGTGCTGGGCCCACTCCGCAAGGGGCGCGGTGGCGTCCGGCCCTTCATCGACACCCTCACCGCGTATTTCGACAGCGGCTGTGTGGCGACCGAGGCAGCGCGGCGGCTGTCGCTGAGCGTGCGGGCACTGACCTACCGGCTGGAGCGGATCCACAGCCTCACCGGCGCCGACCCGGCCGACCCGGTCAACCGTTACACCCTCCAGACCGCGGTGATCGGCGCCCGCCTGCTCGGCTGGCCCGACACCGAGCTGTGAGCCCGCACCTCAGCGCGTGCGGTTCCTGCGGGCCGCCGCCCAGTGCTCCCGGATGCGGCAGCGAAGCCGGTGGGCCACCTGGCCGAGGCTGATCAGCAAGGCGGCGCTCGCCGCACACGCCACCAGCGAGGCAGGCGCGTCCCTGAGGTGCCCTCCACCCCACAACAACGCGGTGAGCCCACCCCACCACAGGGCGATGGAGACGGCCTCCACGCGCCGGCTGCGTGCCATGCCGAACCTCCCTTTCTCGCCTTCCCAGTGGAAGGGGCGGTCGGTTCTCACGCCAGGGCGAAGTAGCGCAGCCACAGGTAGACGGCCGAGATGGCGATGGTGACGGCGGTGACGACGAGGCCGTACTTGGTGAATTGCCAGAAGCTGATGGGGTGGCGGTTGCGTTCGGCGATGCCGAGGACGACGACGTTGGCGGAGGCGCCGATGGCGGTGGCGTTGCCGCCGAGGTCGGCGCCCAGGGCGAGGGCCCACCACATGACGTGGTCGGGGTCACCGCCCATGTCGGTGACGAGTTCGCTGGTGATGGGCGCCATGGTGGCGACGTAGGGGATGTTGTCCACGATCCCCGACAGCACGGCCGAGCCGCCCAGCAGGAGCATGGTGCCGCCCAGTTGGGCTCCGCCGATGATGCCCGCGAGGGAACTCGCGAGCTCGCCGATGACGCCGGTCTCGATGAGGGCGCCGACCATGACGAACAGGCCCGCGAAGAAGGCGAGGGTCGGCCATTCGACCTCGCCGAGCACCTCGCCGGTCTCGACCTTGGAGATCGCGATCAGCAGACCGGCACCCAGGAGCGCGACGACGCTGGGTTCGTAGTGCAGCACGGGGTGCAGGACGAACCCGGCGACGACCAGGGTCAGGACGCCCAGACCCTGAATGAGCAGCCGGGGCTCCTTGATCGCCTCGCGTTCGCGCAGCTTCATGATTTCGGCGGCGCGCTGCTCGTCGAAGACGAAGTGCTTGGCGAACATGAGTCGGCAGAGCAGCACGAGGACGAGGGTCAGGACCGCGGCCAGCGGGGCGAGGTGAACGAGGAAGTCGTTGAAGGTGAGGCCGGCCCGGCTGGCGATGATGATGTTGGGCGGGTCGCCGACGAGGGTGGCGGTTCCGCCGATGTTGGACGCGAACACCTCGGCGAGCAGGAACGGAATCGGCGACAGCTTCAGCCGGTCGCAGACCAGGAGCGTCACCGGCGCGACGAGGAGCACGGTGGTGACGTTGTCCAGCAGGGCGGAAGCCACGGCGGTGATGACGACCAGCATGGCCATCACCCGGAACGGTTTGGCTTTCGCCTTCTTCACCGACCAGATGGCCAGGTACTCGAAGAGACCGGTCCGCTTCAGGACGCCGACGATCATGATCATGCCGAGCAGTAGGAAGATGACGTTCCAGTCGATGCCGGTCTTGTCCGAGTGGAAGGCGGCCTTGTCGTCCGTGGCGCCGATGGCGAGCATCAGGGCCGCGCCACCGAGGGCCGCGGCGACGCGGTGGATCCACTCGGTGATGATCAGGACGTAGACGCCCGCGAAGACGGCGATCGCGGCCCAGCTCTGCCAGCCGCTCACGCCTTGCCTCCCACGTCGAGCAGATGGCGCATCAAAGAGGCGGCCGAGACCACCCCCACCAACCGGCGTCCGTCGTCGTCGCGGTCGACGACGGCCACCAGCGGGACGTGGCTACGCGCCATGAGGGCTGCGATCTGAAGAGCCCCGGCCTCCGGGCCGACGAAGGCCGGTTTGAACGTCCGCCGCGGGATCCACTCGGCCACGCTCTTGCCGGCCAGGTCCTCGGTGAGGCCGTCGGCGTACCGGTCGTCGATGACGGCTGCGAGCAGCGGGTCCTCCATGACGTACTCGGGCACCAGCTGCCGAACCAGCTGGGACCCGGGCACCACCGCGTACGGCGTCCCGTCGGAGTCCAGGACCAGGAGCGCGGCGAGGTCGTGCTCGGCGAGCAGACGGACCGCGTCCACGGCCGGGTCATCGGTGGTCACATGTGGATAGGGCTCGGCGAGATCACGGGCGATCATGGCGCTTCTCCTGGTCGGGTGCACTGCTCAGCGCGGGAACGGGGGCGGTCGGCTTCGGGGCGTGGTCGTCGTCAGTGGGGATGCCTGCCAGGTCTTCCACGTCGAAGAGGCGGGCGATCGGCACGTCGGTGCTGGAGTGGGCGATGATCGAGAAGGCGATGCAGACCGCGATCAGCGTGTACGCCTGTTCGCCCTGAGGGATGCCAGCCTGGAGCACGAGCAGGCCGTAGACGACGGACGCGAAGCCCTTGGGCCCGAACCAAGCGGCGACCAGCTTCTCCCGCCGCTCGATCCGCGCCCCCAGCAGGGAAACCAGCAGGGAGGCGGGGCGGATCAGCACGATCGCCAGCACCACGGCCGCGTAACCGCCCACCGACAGGTCCCCGAACAGCGCCGGGGTGAGCAGCGCGCCGAAGACGAGGAGGGCCGCGAACTTGGCCAGCTCCGCGAGCATCTCGCCCAGCGGCTCGAACACCGTCTTCGCCTCGGGCGAGACGGACGCCAGGACGGCGCCGGCGGAGAACGCCGCCAGGTAGGGGTTGGCATGGGTGAGGTGGCACAACCCGTACAGGATGATCCCGGTGGCCAGTGGCAGCAGCGGCTGGAGCTTCGGCTCGGCGCCCAGCAGCCGCAGCCGAACCAGGCCCGCCACCAGCAGCGGCAGCACAGCCCCGAAGGCCAGACCGAGCCCGAGCTCGAGGGCGATCTCGCCGACGGAGGCATCCGCCTGGCCGGAAGTGGGGCCGGCCGCGGCGATGAGGAGCAGAACGACGGGCAGCGCGAGGCCGTCGTTGATACCGCTCTCCACGTTCAGCAGCTGCCGCAGCCTGGCGGGCACTTCCTTACGGCCCACGATCGCGGAGGCGAAGACCGGGTCGGTCGGCGCGAGCACAGCACCGATGAGGAACGACGTCGTCCAGTCCAGCCCGACCAGATAATGGGTGATCACCGCCATGCCGGCCATGGCCAGCGGCATGCCCAGCCCCAGCGCACGGGCCGGGTTCCTCCAGTTCTGCCGCAGCTTCGGGAACGAGACGTGCATCCCGTCGGTGAACAACACCGCGAACAGCGCCAGATCGGCAGTCACCGAGACGATCTCACTGCCGGCCGTGATGTGGATCAGTCCGAGAAATCCGTCACTGACCAGCGCCCCGCCCAGCAGGAACAGCAGCGAGGTTGACAGAACAGTCCTGGCCGCGAGGCCGGACAGCAGCACGGCGACCAGCAGCGCCACACCAAAAACAGCGACGAGCACCATGACGTCAAAACCCCGATCCGCGAAGAGAGCTATCCCCATCGCCGACCAGACTTCCCGGCACACCACGGCGGACTTTACAGGTTCCATACGCCTCTTTGACGGTTCCCTGACAGCAGTTGAGCGAACCGGAAGGTTGCCGGACTCCGGCATGAACGTGCCACCGAAACACCGTCTATCGTGGGCGTCCGATCCAGGAAGGTACCGATGAACGGCAACCCCACCTACCACGCGATCGCCCTCGCGGCCGGCACACTGCTCGCGCTGCCCATCCCCGTGGCGATCCTCACCGGCTGGACGCCACGCGGCCTGCGAGGGCGGCGACCGGCCGCCCGCCCCTACGCCTGGGCCGTCCTCGCCCTCTACACCCTCATGCCGCTCAACGCCGTCCCCCGAATGCTGGACGCATCTGCGGATGCCGTGATGGCCTGCACGGTCCTCGGCTTCGTCCTCATCGCGGCCGCTGTCGGCTGCTTCATCCAGGCCGAGCGCACGGCGCGGCGAGCCGGCACCAAGCAGGTGGCCTGACCATGGGAGGTCGCAGCATCACGGCGTGGGCGCGCCGCAACATCACCGAGCGCCGCCTGGCGATCGCCATGGTGATCGCAGGAACGCCCACCACCCTGGCCGGCGTCGCCCTGTACGTCCTTCCCGGCCCCGGCTTCCCCTTCCTGGTCATCGGGCTCTCCCTGCTGCTCACCGGGCTCGCGATGCTGGGGACGACCCGCAAGAGCCCCTGACCGCCCGGCGTGGAGCCGAGCGGAGGAACCTGCGGCGAGGGGCCTTCGTGCCCACCCGACGCGAGGTATGGAGAGCCTGCTGAGGAGCCGGGCTGTGGGCGCGGTCAGACCCGGCGCATCGAGGCGGCCGTCCTTGCAGGTCCGCATCCACTTCAACGCGGCCGCCACCCTGATCCGGCGCTGCCGCATGACTTCACACCTCCGCATCCGTCCTGCCGTCTACGCCCCCTTCGTACGCCGTGACCAGGCGAGTGCGCGTGCCGCGGCCCCTGCCGGATCACGTGCGGCGCAAACCGGTCACCGCTGCTCGGCGGAGATCCACACGGCCGCCGCGGCCGCCGCGGCGAAGGCGCACAGAGCGAGGAGCGCACGGCTGTACTCCGGCAGCGCGTACATCGCGGCTCCGGCTGCGGTCAGCACGGCGCCGAAGGCGAACAGCGGCGAGGGACGCCCGGTTCGGGAAGGGCGAGGCATGGGGAGTGCTCCTGGTAGGGAGAGAGTCGAACCACCAGGCTCCCACGGCCCGGGCGCACGGTACAGGGCCACCGGCCGCAGGTTCCACCGCAGCTGTCCCGGTCAGGAGCCCGAGGCGTGGACGTCCTGGCGGCCGAGGAGCTCGGCCAGCCCCCGGCGTGTGGCGGCGAGGACGACCCGGTCCTGTGCCTTGAGGACGAAGCCCGGGTGGAGGTCCCACACCAGACGGGCGTGGGGTTCGGCCGCTTCGCCGGGCGTGGACGACAGGTCCGGTAGCCGTTCCTCCGGCGAAGCGCTGTCCAGGGCGATCACCCGCCAGGACCCCGGCCTAAAGGATTCGGCGACGGTACGGCCATCCAGCTGCGGGTGCCCGGCGACGTCCAGGGCCGCGAAGAGAAGCACGCGCCGCTCCACCGGGATGGCACCGAGAATCTGCCGGCCCATCATGGCGCCGGCGAAGGCGGGCGCGGCCAGGTGCGTGACGCTGCGACTGCGGGTGAGGGCGGCCGGGTGCGCGGCGCGCAGCGTGCGGTAGACGGCCGTGGCGAAGTCGTCCTCGAACAGTCGCATGACGACCCGGAGGTCCGGCCTGACCGCGCGCGCGTACAGGGCGGCCTCCAGGTTGGTGGTGTCGGCGCTGGTGAGGGCCAGGAGCGCGTGGGCGCGGTGGATCCGGGCGGCCTCCAGCACGCCCTCCTCGGTGACGTCCCCCAGAACGACGGGCACCCTCATGCGGCGGGCCAGCGCGAGACCGCGGGCCTCCGGGTCGGACTCGACGCACACCACCGGGATCTCCAACTCCCGCAGCCGGACCAGGACCCGGGCCCCGATCTTGCCGAGCCCCAACAGGACCACATGCCCGGAAAGTCCGCGGGGCGGACGGCGCAGCGCCGTCGCGCTGCGGAACGCCCCCAAGCCCTCCAGCGCGGCCGCGACCAGCACAGGCAGGAGCAGCAGGCCGACGAAGCCGGCCAGGATCTGCAACGTCTTGCGCTCGGGAGCCTCGTCGACCGCCGGGTCGTTGATCGCGAAGATGTCGAGCAGGGTGATGTACGCGGCGTGCAGGGGATGGTCGCCGGTGGTCAGCCAGGCCGCCACCGCCAGGCCTGCCACCGCAGCCACGATGCCGGCCAGCGACCAGCGCAGCCGCCGCGAGAAGAGTGACGCCACCGGCAGCGACGCCGCGGCCAGGCGCCGCCCCGCCACGGCCGGACCCGCATGCGTCATCGCCTCGAGCGCAACGATGCCGCGGCCGGTCGCGGCGGCCACCGACCGGTCGTCGGGCAGCAGTTGCGGCCCCTGGTCACCACTGCGGTCCGAACCTTCGCTTCCGGCCGGATCGGCGGCGGTCGCGGACAGCAGCGCCAGGGTGCACAGGCCCGGATCGGCCACCTCGCCCCGCCCCGGAGGCGTACGCTCCACCGCACGCAGCAGCAGGCCGTCGGCCTGGATGACCTTGCTGGTCCCGGCGATCGCGCTGGCAGCGAGCGCCGGCGCGGCGGTGTCCGCGTCCGAAAGGACGGTCGTCGACGAGTCCAGCTCGCGCAGGTCGATACCCGGCTCGGCGACGACCGCCGCCTGGTCCAGCAACTCCTCCAGGTGCTGACCGAGCTTGCGGTTGTACAGACGGATGACCAGCCGCAGCCGCGGGTTGAGCCGACGAGCCACGAGCGCGGCCCGTAGGTTTGTGTCGTCATCCTCGTACACCAGCGCCAGCGCGGCCGCCCCGGCCACCCCCGCCATGACCAGCGCCTCCTCATCCGGCTCCGCCGCCTCCACGACACGCAGATCCCGGCTACCGACGCGCTCTGCCTCGGCCCGCCCTGCCTGCCTGCTGCCAGGTACGCGCCCGCGCAGTCCGAGACTCCGTACGCTCCAGCGGCCGACAGCCCCGTGCGGCGCGTGCACGCCCGCCGGCACCACGAGCGTCACCTGCTCCCGGTACACGTCGCGCAGCTCGGCGGCCAGCCGACGGGCCAGACCGTCATCGCCACAGACAACCATCTGACCAGCGGGAAGAGGGAGTTGAGCCTGCAAGGAATTCGACACGGCCCCAGGATGCCTTGTACCCAGCACCCACGTGCGCCCCCTTTCCGGCTACGACGCTCCAAGCGGAGCCCGCGGCCGGCTGACAAGCGGGCCCCCGGCCCCCGTAACCTCGACCACGTGCGTCAAAGAGGCGTAAAGATTGCCGGAGTCTGGCAATGTGCGCGGCCCTTCCCAGCTGCCACGATGCCGTTGTCCAGGGAGGACAGCGGTGCGACAGCGGGGGTGCTCATGGGCTTGTTTCTGAGTCTCGGCATCGGGGGGCTCGTGCTGCTCGCTGCCTCACTGGTGTTCGACGGGGTCCTCGAAGGTGTCTTCGACGGCGTCCTGGACGGACTGTTCGACGGGTGGCTGTCGCTGCCGGTGGTCGCGGGCTTCGTCTCGATGCTCGGTTTCACGGGGGCGATCGTGCTGGGGTCCACGGGTCTCGGGCCGGGAGCGGCAGCCGCCGCGGGGGCCGTGGCCGGAGCAGGCACAGGCTGGGCGACATACCGCTTCAGCCGGGCCCTGCAACGGGACGGCGACGGCAGCGCCCCGCACCATGCGGACCTCGTCGGTTCGGCGGGCCGGGTGGTCACCGCCATCCCGGCCGACGGCTACGGCGAGGTACTGCTGTCGTTCGGCGGCCAGCCGCTGAAGTACGCCGCGACCGCCGACGCCCCGATAGAGCGGGGGGCCGAGATCTGGGTGACGGCCACGCCGTCCACGACCTCGGTCAACGTCCGCGCCGTCAAGCGCTGAGCAGCACCACCAGAGCCTTCCACCTTCCGATCCTCTTTCCATCAACCCTTGAGTCTGCCCCCTTCCGGGAGGCAGGGGGGAACCACCATGAGTCCTGTTGTCACCGCGGTCGTGGGAGTCGTCGTACTCCTCGTCCTGCTCGCCCTCGTTGTCGTCACCCGCTACAAGGTTGCCGGACCCAGCGAGGCGTTCATCATTACCGGGCGCCGGGGCAAGCGGTCGACCGATCCGGAGACCGGGCGGATATCGACCGATAACACCGGTCAGAAGGTCGTGGTCGGTGGCGCGGTGTTCGTCGTCCCGTTCGTCCAGCAGCGCTACACCCTCGACCTGTCCAGCCGGCACATCCCGATCGCCGTGCGCGGAGCGGTCACGCTGCGCGGCATCAAGGCGAACCTCGAAGGCGTGGCGATCGTCAAGGTCGGCGGCAACGAGGACGCCATCCGCGCCGCCGCCCAGCGCTTCCTCCAGCAGCAGGACGGCATCGTCGGCTTCACCCAGGAAGTGCTCTCCGGCGCCCTGCGGGCCATCGTCGGACGGATGTCGGTCGAGGACATCATCCGCGACCGGGCCGCCTTCGCCGGGCAGGTCGCGGAGGAGGCCGAGGCCAGCCTCTCCGGGCAGGGCCTCGTCCTGGACGCCTTCCAGATCCAGGACATCACCACCGAAGGCTCCTACCTGGAGGACCTCGGCCGTCCCGAGGCCGCCCGCGCCAAGCAGGAAGCCGACATCGCCGAGGCCAACTCCCGCCAGGCCGCCGAACAGGCCCGCCTGAAAGCCGAGGAGGAAATCGCCGTCGCCCAGCGCACCCTGTACCTGCGCCAGGCCGAGATCAAGGCCGAGACCGACGCGGCGACCGCTCAGGCGAACGCGGCAGGCCCGCTGGCCGACGCCGACCGGCAGCAGCAGATCCTGGCCGAACAGGAGAAGGTCGCTGAACGCCAGGCGGCACTGACTGACCGACAGCTCGACACCGAGGTCCGCAAGCCCGCCGATGCCCGCCGCTACCAGGCGGAGCAGGAGGCCGAAGCGTTGCGGGTGGCCCGTGTGAAGCAGGCCGAGGCCGAGCGCCTCGCCGCCATCGCCGCCGCCCAGGCGGAGGCCGAGCGGGCCCGCCTGACGGGTGAGGGCGAGAAGCAGCGCCGCTCCGCCCTCGCCGAGGCCGAAGCCATCGAGGGCGCCAAGCGCGGTGAGGCCGAACGCGCCCGCCGTGCGGCCATCGCCGACGCGGTCCGCCTGGAGGGCGACGCGGAGGCGGCGGCGATCGCGGCCAAGGGCGCGGCCGAGGCCGAGGCGATGCAGAAGAAGGCCGACGCCTTCGAGAGCTACGGCGACGCCGCAATGATCCAGATGATGGTCGAGGCACTGCCCCAAGTCGTGGCCAAGGCCGCCGAACCGCTGTCCGCCATCGACAAGATGACCGTCATCTCCACCGACGGCGCGAGCAAACTCTCCCGCACCGTCACCGACAACGTCGCCCAGGGCATGGAACTTCTCTCCTCCACCACAGGCGTCGACCTCGCCCAACTCCTGGGCGGCCTGACCACCGCCAAGACGTCCGCCATGCCCGAGCCCAACTCATCCAACGGCAAGATCGAAATCGCCGGCTAGCTCACACATCCTTGGGGCCCGCTGAGAGCGGGCCCCAAGACGCGAGCGCGAAGCGAGGGGGATGCCAGGTGAACTACGACCGTGAGCCGGTTTTCAAACGAAGCAAGTGGGGCACCCAGAGGTACTACTACAACCCGCGCAACCCCATCGGACTCACCCTGATCATCGTCTCCCTGCTTTTCGCCGGGACGATGATGCTCCTCATGGCGAACCGGGCAGGCCCCTTCGCACCGGAGCCCGCGCCCACATGGAGTCCGCCACGATACGAATACTCGTGGCCACCACCGGCGAGCACCCCCACACCCTGGCCGGCCCCGCTGCCCACCAGCCCGCCCGAGCCTTGAGCGGCCAATCGGCCGGTGCGTGGCCCCGAGAGCTGCCGAGCGTCTTGGAACGGTGGAGCACGTTCTTCCCACGTTCCACAGCCCCTACATCCCTCCGGTCCGTGAGGCGGCGATCCCCTGCTTGCCTCGCGTTTGCGGAGCTGCGCTCCCCATTGCAAAGACGCAGGTCCGGCCACGACTTCTGGGGACGTCAGTCCAGGGTGCGCGATCAGGCTGTGATGAACTGATGATCGTTAACTGAAAGCAGGAGGGGGACGAATGGAAGCCGATGAGACACCTCTGGAAGTGTCGGTTCCTGAAGACACCGCACCAGAGAGGGCTGAGAAGAGGGCCCGGGACGCGCGCCGCATCGAGGGTTGGTCGATCGCCTGGATGCTCCTCGCCATGCTGATCTGGGGATGCTTCATCTTCCTCATGGTCGCCGACTACGGCCCCGAGGTGTCCTCATACAAGGGGACCCACGCTGTGTGCCAGGGGCCGCTCGGCGATCCGTCGCCTCAGGACAGAGTCTGCCGAAGCGATGAGCTGCGGCAGTGGCCCGCGCTGATGGGAATCCTCGCGCTGGCGTCCATAACGACTGTCACCGCAGCGGCAACCACGGTGTACGCCAAGGTCCTCGCCCGCCTGGCCCACAGCGACGGGTCCGGCGTGCCGCCACAAAGCTGACGTTCCGTCTGCGTGGACACCAGAAGGCCGCCTCTGGTCACCAGACCACCGCGAAGGCATCAGCACAGCCGCCCTGAACCCCGTGCAGATCACCGTATCGGCGAGTACCTGCGCGCAGCGCACTCGTCGTTCGGACGTGTTTTGGAACGTTGTGCGTCGGCGATGCGGTGAATCGACTTCCGGGCGACTACCTCTTCTCGAATGTCGGGGGCACCAACATGCTCATGTACTCGCTCGTCGACCGGCTGTGGCGTAGAGCCGAGCAGAGCGCGGGCATCACAAGGAAAATCACCTCGCACTGGCTGCGTCACTTCTTCGCTTCGGCGGGACTGTCCAAGGGGGTACCGGTGACGGATATGGCCGAGTGGCTCGGGCACCGGGATCCACGCATCACCCACGAGACGTACGCGCACGTGATGCCGGACACCCCGGGACGGCTGAGGGCCCTGATGGATTCGGTCTTCACGCGTGAAACCGAGCTGAGCCTGCCACTCGAGGTTGAGGCCGTGGCCCAAGCGGCTTGACGCCCAGTGGCGCGACCGGTCTCGCCCAGCCGGCCGCATCGCCGGACGGGCAACGCAAAGGGTTCGGTCCGCCCGTGAATGACCGAGTTCAACGCTGCGTAGTCAGCACCGAACCAGCACGGGAGTCAGCTCGGGGGTGCAAAACAGGCTAGCGGCGGGCCGTGCCGGTGATCCGCGCGTATCCGAGGATGTGGCCGGACATTGTGAACGCGGCAACGGTCGGCGGCGTGGACGCGGGTAGGCCGAGCGTGGGTACGTCGAGTGCATACACGGAGATCTCGTAGTGGTGGGTGAGGTCGCCACCGGGCGGGCAGGGCCCCAGGTAGCCGGCCTTTCCGGAGTCTCCAATTCCGGTGATCGCATCGGCCGGCAGCTGGGTGTCCACGCCGGTGTGACCGGCGGGGATGTCCCAGACGAGCCAGTGCCAGAATCCGGCTCCGGTGGGCGCGTCGGGGTCGAACATGGTGATCGCGTAGCTGCGGGTGGCCTGCGGAGCGCCACTCCACGACAGCCGGGGCTGCCGGTTGTCGCCGGTGCAGCCGAAGGCGTCGGCCCAGGTGTCGGCGGGGAGCGCCTCGCCGTCGCGCACGTCGGGGCTGGTCACCGTGAAGCGTTCGGCGGAGTCGGGTACGCCCCTGCGGATCTTGGTGTATCCGTAGCCCAGGCGATCGGTCGAGGGCGTGGTGGGCTCGGGTTCTCCGGAAGCGGTCAGGGCCACACCGGTGGCCGGCGCGGCACCGGCGGCGACGGCCGCTGCCACGCCCGTGCGCAGGGACTTCTTCATCGGTCCTCCTGAATCTCGGTGGTGGACCGATGGTCCGGACCGGGCGGACAGTGGGGGAAGGCCCTCTGGATGCTGGTATGCGCCGTACCACTCTCTGCTGTGGACAGGGGGCCGCGTTGCGGGGCGATGATGAGGTGTGGTGCACATGCGAACGGGGCGCAACGAGGAGCTGGCGCAGTTCCTGCGGGCGATGCGGGCGCGGCTGCAGCCGGACGACGTGGGACTGCCGGTCCAGGGACGTCGCCGCACACCGGGTCTGCGGCGCCAGGAGGTCGCCCAGCTGGCCGCCGTCAGCGTCGAGTGGTACGTCCGGCTGGAGCAGGGGCGGGCGAGCGAGCCCGGGACCGCGGTGCTCGACGCCCTCGCCCAGGCGCTGCGGCTGTCGCCCGCCGAACGCCGCCACCTGCACGTGATCGCCCGCGGCGAGGCGCCGGTGCCCCGCCCCGAGTGCCTGCCGGTGAGCGAGTCGCTGCGCGCCCTGATGGAAGGAATGCCGCTCCTGCCCGCCTACCTCGTCGACTTCAGGTTCGACGTACTGGCCCACAACAGTGCCGCGGCCGCGCTGTTCGGCGAGGACTTCGGCTCCGGCGTCGCGGACAACGTGGCCCGGATGCTGTTCCTGTCGCCCCGCATGCGGGAGATGCAGCTGGACTGGGCCCGGGTGGCCCGCGAGACGGTGGGCAACCTGCGCGCCACGCTCGCACGCCACCCCGACGAACCGCGGCTGCTGGAAGTGATCGGGGAACTGCGCTCTACCGGCAGGGAGTTCGCCCTCTGGTGGGACGACCACACAGTCAGACAGCGCGCTCATGGCACCAAACGGATCAGGCATCCCTCGGTCGGCGAACTGACCGTCCATTACGACACACTGGCCACCCTGGACGGGGCCGGGCAGTGCCTCATCGTCCTCACACCGGCCGACACGGCGGCCGAGACGTGTCTGCGCAGGCTGATGGCCGATCGCGCCGGCACCCTCGGCGGTCCCGGTCTGCACGCTCTGCCTGCTGCCCAGGCCCGGCACCCCGAGCTGCCCGGTGGCAGCGCGCAGCCCGGGCCGGCTCCCCGCCTGCGGCCCGGCCGGCGGTGACCGTGCCCGTGCCGCCGACGGCACCGTGGCGGGATCACGCACCACACGTAGGGTGGTTCCATGGAGATCAGAGAGTTGCAGTGGTTCGTGGCTCTCGCCGAGTGCGAGCACGTGACCTCCGCGGCCGAACGACTCAACATCGCCCAGCCCACCCTCTCCCGTGCGCTCGCCCGCCTGGAGAAGCGGATGGGGGTGGCGTTGTTCGACCGCAAGCAGAACCGGCTCCACCTCAACAAGTACGGTGAGGTGTTCCGGGCGCACGCGGTACGTGCCATCAGCGAGATGGACCGCGCGGAACAGCGCATCGCCACCCTGATCGATCCCGACACCGGGACCATCACCCTCGGCTTTCTCCACTCCTACGGGACCTGGCTGGTCCCCGCACTCCTCGCCGGGTACCACGCGATCGCACCGGCGACCACTTTCGAGCTGCGCGGCAGCGCCGCGGACGCCGTCGTCGACGGGGTGCGGCAAGGCAGGCTGGACCTCGGCATCACCAGTCCCCGTCCCGCCGACACCACCTTGCGCTGGACGCCGCTGCAGAACGAGCCGCTGTCCCTTCTCGTGCCCGTGGGCCACCGTCTCGCCTCCCACCACCGGGTACGGCTGGCTGAGCTGGCCGCGGAGGACTTCCTCGCGCTTCAGCCGGAGTTCGGCCTGCGCCAAGTCGCGGACAAACTGTGCGAGGCGGCCGGCTTCACCGCGCGGATCGTCATGGAGTGCACCGAACTCAGCACGCTCCGCTCGCTGGTGTCATCCGGACTCGGCGTGGCCGTGGTGCCCGCCACCGGTGACGCGTCCGCTCACCCCGCAGGCGCCGTCTCCGTCCCCTTGGCGGACCCGGGGGCCTTCCGGACCATCGGGGTGATCGCGCAGGCAGGCGGTCCGCGCGCCGCGGTCGCGGCGCGGTTCCACTACTACATCCGCTCCACCGCGCAGGCCTCCGAAGGCTGAGGGATCCGGCCTTGGGCCAGTGACCTGGCCACATGCGCGCAGTGCATCGAACGGCATGAGAAGCGTCATTTCACAGGGCTGATTCCCGGTCCGAGGATCGTCCTATGAACATTGATGCCACCACCGTCCCTGTGCGGTCGTGTGGAAACCGGTACCCGACGCGGGACCCGGCTCCTGGACCCGGTGCAGCCGAGACGGTTTCCGTACCGGAGCCGCAGCGGACCGCGCCCCTGCTGGGAGCGGTCTTCGTAGCGGCCGAGAAGAACATGGTCCGCGAGGTGCGGCACTTCACCTCGTCCCTGCTGGCCTTCTGGGGCGTGGCCGCTTGCGACCGCGAGTCGGCCCTCCTGATCGTCGGCGAACTCGGTGCGAACGCCGCTCAGTACGGGGGCGCGGAGCTCGCCGTTCGGCTGTCCCTGGAAGGGGTGACGCTCCGCATCGACGTACGCGATGGTGGCGCCCTTCCGTGGGCGCGAGCGGCCGGTTCCACGGCCCGTCCGGCCGGGGAGTGCGGGCGGGGGCTCACCATCGTCGACCACCTCGCCGATCGCCTCCGGATCACGACGTCCGGCCAGTGGCACATGGTCCGGGCCGACCTGCGCCTCACCCCGCCCGCTCCCCACGGGGGGACGTGATGGCCCTTGCTCCCCGGTACGCCCGCTCGTGGCTGTTCACCCCGGCTGACCGTCCCGATCGATACCCACGCAGGGACCGGCCGGGGGCGGACGCCGTCGTCCTGGACCTCGAAGACGCCGTCGCCCCCTGCCGCAAAGCGCTCGCCCGCCACCACCTCACCCGCCCCGGCGCCGTGGACGCACCGGTCTGGGTGAGGATCAACGACCGCACCAGCGAGCACTGGCGTGATGATCTGGAAGCCGTCGCCGGCCTGCCCGCCTTCGCCGGGGTGATGCTGCCGAAGGCCGAGCACGCCGAGCACGTGGCTTCGACGGCGGCCCTCCTGCCGGCCGGTACACCCGTCGTCGCCCTGGTGGAGACCTCGCTCGGCATGGAGAACGCCTTCGCCATCGCCCGCGAGAGGGCCACCTTCGCCCTCGCCTTCGGTGTCGCCGACTTTCGCCGGGAGACCGGTCTGGGCGACGCGCCCGAGGCGTGGGCGTATTGCCGGACTCGGCTGGTCATCGCGAGTCGCGCGGCCGGACTGCGCGGCCCCGTAGACGGCCCTGCCATGCACCTGGACGACATCGCCGCGGTACGCGCCGAGGCGCTCGCGAGCCGGGCCGGCGGATTCACCGGCAAGCTCTGCATCCACCCGGCGCAGACAGCCGTCGTGAACGCCGCCTACAGCCCGGCTCCCGAACAGATCGCCTGGGCCCGCCGGGTGCTGGAACAGGCCGCGCACAGTGACGGCGCCGCGGTCCGGGTGGACGGCGAGATGATCGACCGGCCTCGCCTGGACCACGCCCGCGACCTGCTGGAGTTCGCGGCAGCGGTGGACGGGTAGGGCGCTGCGGCCGTCGGCGGGTGCGCTGCCGGCCGCCGTCCGCTGGTCGTACAGGGACCCGCCGGCCTGCGAGGAGGCCGGCGGGTCCCTGTGCCATGGGGGAAGCGGGCCGAAGCACCCGCGTTCGTGGCGGCCCCGGTCAGTTCTCCAGGCCCGCCGCCGCCCTGGAGCGTTCGTCCCACACGGGCCGCACGTCGGCGAACGACGGCCCGTGGCCGCGCCGGTACACCATGAGCGTCCGTTCGAAGGTGATGACGATGACGCCGTCCTGGTTGAAGCCGATCGTACGCACGCTGACGATGCCGACGTCGGGCCTGCTGGAGGAGGTTCGTGCGGTCAGGACTTCCGACTGCGAGTAGATCGTGTCGCCCTCGAAGACCGGGTTCGGCAGGCGGACCCGGTCCCATCCCAGGTTGGCCATCACATGCTGGGAGATGTCGGTGACGCTCTGCCCGGTCACCAGGGCCAGGGTGAAGGTGGAGTCCACCAGGGGGCGGCCCCATACCGTCTGTGCCGAGTAGTGCCGGTCGAAGTGCAGCGGCGCGGTGTTCTGCGTGAGCAGGGTCATCCACGAGTTGTCCGTCTCCAGCACGGTCCGTCCGAGCGGATGCCGGTACACGTCTCCCACCGCGAAGTCCTCGAAATAGCGACCCTGCCAGCCCTCTACGGGGGCGCGGTCCTGGTCGGGGCGGCTGTGCTTCTCGTTCGTCATGACCTCATCCTCGGAACGTCGAGGGCGGCTTGTGAAATGACGGGATGTGCACCGGCCCATGTGCCACACGCATGGCCGAGCCGCCTCCTCGTGCCATGCGCGCCACGCATCGGGCGGTGGTCATCTCGTCATTTCACAGCGGCCCGCGGGCGGCGGAAGGGTGTCCCCACACATCCCGACTGCCCCGGAGGGCCCCTATGTCCGAGCCGCATCCCCCGCACCGCCCAGCCGCCGGACGGAGCAATGAACCTGACGGTGCATCAGTCTGCGGACCGCTCGCCGGTCTCGTCGTCGTCTCGCTCGAACAGGCCGTCGCGGCGCCGTTCGCCACCCGTCAGCTGGCCGATCTCGGCGCCCGTGTCATCAAGATCGAAAGGCCCGGTACCGGCGACCTGGCCCGCGGCTACGACCGTACGGTGCGCGGTATGTCCAGCCACTTCGTGTGGCTCAACCGGGGCAAGGAGAGCGTCCAGCTCGACGTACGGTCGCCCGAGGGCAACCGGCGGCTGCGCGCCCTCGTCGACCGGGCCGACGTCCTCGTGCAGAACCTCGCCCCGGGCGCCGCCGACCGCCTCGGCATCGGCAGCGAGCGGCTCGCCGGTGAAAGACCCGAGTTGATCACCTGCGACATCTCGGGATACGGCGGAACCGGCCCGTACCGTGAGCGCAAGGCGTACGACCTGCTCGTGCAGGCCGAGGCCGGGCTTCTCGCCATCACAGGAACCCCCGATTCCCCGTCCAAGGTGGGCCTGTCCATCGCCGACATCTGCGCCGGCATGTACGCGTACTCCGGCATCCTCACGGCGCTCCTGGAGCGGACCTGTACCGGGCGGGGCATCCGGCTGGAAGTCTCCATGCTGGAGGCGCTCGGCGAGTGGATGGGATATGCCGAGTACTTCACCCGCTACGGCGGGACCGCTCCCGCCCGTACCGGAGCCAGCCACGCCACGATCGCCCCCTACGGGCCCTTCCCCACGCGTGACGGTCAGAGCGTGATCCTCGGTCTCCAGAACGACCACGAGTGGGCCGCGTTCTGCGAGACCGTGCTCGGCCGGCCCCACCTGAGCGACGACGCGCGGTTCGGGGGCAACGCCGACCGGGTCGCCCACCGGGCCGAACTCGACGCCGTCGTACGGGAGACCACCCTGGCGCTGAGCGCCGCGGAGCTCGTCGACAGGCTGGACGGCGCCCGCATCGCGCACGCGGGGCAGCGCACCATGCAGGAGTTCAGCGACCACGAGCAGCTCCGTGCCCGTGGTCGCTGGGCCCCCTTCGACAGTCCCGTCGGGGAACTGCTCGGTCTCGTCCCTCCCGTCACCGTGGGCGGCCGTACCCCCGGCCGACTCCGTCCCGTACCCGCCCTGGGCGAGCACACCGACGCGGTCCTCGCCTGGATCGACACGCCCCTTGAGCACGCACCCGACGGAGGAACGTCATGAACACGGAACTGATCGGCGTGCTGGTCCTCGCCGTCGTCTTCGTCCTGGCCTCCGTCACCGGCCTCAACATGGGCGTCCTCGCCCTGACCGCCACCTTCCTGCTCGGCGTCGTGTGGCTCGGGCACCCCGCCAAGGAGGTGCTGGCAGGATTCCCGGCCGAGATGTTCGTCGTACTCGTCGCCGTGACCTTCCTGTTCGGCATGGCCCGCGCCAACGGCACGGTGGACTGGATGGTCCACTCGGCGGTCCGTGCCGCCGGCCACCGGGTGGAGGTCGTGCCATGGGTCCTGTTCCTGCTCGCCACACTGCTGTGCGCCACCGGTGCCGCCTCCCCGGCGGCGGTCGCGATCGTGGCGCCCATCGGCATCACCTTCGCCGTGCGCCACGGGATGAGCCCGCTGTACGCCGGGCTGATGGCCGTCAACGGGGCCGCCGCGGGCAGCTTCGCGCCCACCGGAATCCTGGGCGGCATCGTGCACTCGTCCCTCGCCGCGAACGACCTGCACGTCGACGGGGCGGCGCTCTTCGGAGGCACCTTCGCCATCAACCTGGCAGCCGCGTTCGTCACCTGGCTGGTCTTCGGCCGCCAGCGCCGAGCGGTGGCCATGCCCGCGAAGGACGCCGACGCCGCGGCGGCGACCTCGCCCGTCCTGAACGCCGAACAGGGCGCAACCCTGCTGGCGATGGTGCTCCTGGTGCTCGGAACCACCGTCCTCTCCCTGGACACGGGCCTGTTCGCGCTCACCCTGGCCGCGGCCCTGGCGACCGCCTTCCGTGCCACCGCCCAGCGGGCCGCGAAGGAGATCGCCTGGCCCGTCGTGCTGCTCGTCTGCGGGATCGTCACCTACATCGCCCTGCTGCAGAGTCTCGGGGTCGTCGACTCCCTCGGGGAGACGATCGCCGCAGTGGGCGCTCCGCTCATGGCCGCTCTGCTGATCTGCTACGTCGGGGGCGTCGTGTCGGCCTTCGCCTCCACCACCGGCATCCTGGGTGCTCTCATGCCGCTCGCAACACCGTTTCTCGCCTCGGGCTCCATCACGACCACGGGTCTGGTCGTCGCACTCGCCTCGGCCTCGACGATCGTCGACGCGAGTCCCTTCTCCACCAACGGAGCCCTGGTGGTCGCCAACGCGCCGGAACAACTGCGCTCGGACACGTACCGCAACCTGCTGCGCTGGGGCGCGGGCGTGTGCGCGATCGCCCCGGGCGCGGCCTGGCTCGCCTTCGTGGTGATCTGACGGGCAGACCTGCCCTCCGGACGAGGTGTGTTCCCCGCCCGGAGGGCCGGTGCGTATCCGGCGACCCGAGCGCGGGGATGCGGTGGGAGTCCGGCGGCCTTGGCCGAGCCGACATGTTTACGTTAACATTCCCCTCCGGCGCTACGCGGGCGTCGGCCGCAAGCGTGTGGCCAGCATCGCGGTAGGACGCGCCCCGAACTGTGAGATCAGCTCCGCCGGGCGGATTCGAACAGGTCCGCCCGGACCGCTTCGGCCGGCGAACGCCGGCCCCCGCACCGGGAGTCACAGTGAAACGAACCCTCCACAGGGCAGTGAGAACGGGTGCCCTCTTATGCAGCGCCGCCGTGCTCGCCACCGGCCTTCCCTCCGCGGCCGCGGCCGGCACGACGGCGGCCAAGCAGCCCGGCACCGACCCGCCCAAGGTGGGCGCCGCGAACGTCCGGCAGACCCCGGACGAGAACGCGGCCCTCCTCGCCGGTGCCCGTGCGGGCCGGTCAGCCGTGGCGAAGGCGTTGGGCCTGGGCGGGCAGGAGGACCTGGTGCCCACGTCGGTCCTCAAGGACGCGGACGGCACGCTGCACACGCGCTACGACCGCACGTTCGCCCAACTGCCCGTGCTCGGTGGTGACCTGGTGGTCCACACCGCGCCGGGAGGAGCCGTCAAGGGCGTCACCAAGGCGGCGGGCGCCCCCATCGCCGTGCCCTCCACCATGGCCGGCGTGACCGCCGACTCCGCGGTGTCCTTCGCCCTCGGCCGGGCGAGGACCGACGGTACGAAGGACCCCGCAGCCCAATCCGTGCGCAAGGTCGTCTGGGCGGCTTCCGGTAGCCCCACGCTGGCCTGGGAGACGGTCGTCGGCGGCCTCCAGCGCGACGGCACGCCCTCGGAACTGCATGTCGTCACCGACGTGAGGACGGGCGTCGAGATCTTCGCGTACCAGGCCGTCAAGAACGGCACCGGCCACGGCCAGTACGGTGGCCAGGTCACCCTCGGTACCTCGGGATCCACCGGAAGCTACGTCCTCAAGGACGACACCCGCGGCGGCAACAGGACCACCGACCTGGGACACGCCCCCGACGACGACGCGCCCGGCACGCTCTTCACCGACGCCGACGACGTCTGGAGCGACGGCAGCCCCGGCGACCGCCAGTCGGCCGCGGTGGACGCCCACTACGGTGCCCAGCTGACCTGGGACTACTTCAAGGACATCCACGGCCGCAACGGCATCAGGAACGACGGGGTCTCCGCCCACAGCCGGGTCCACTTCGGGAACGCGTACTCGAACGCCTACTGGTGGGACCAGTGCTTCTGCATGACCTACGGTGACGGCGCCTACAACACCCACCCCCTCACCTCGATCGACGTGGCCGCGCACGAGATGACGCACGGCATCACGTCCTTCACGGCAGGTCTGCGCTACAGCGGGGAGTCGGGCGGGCTCAACGAGGCCACGTCCGACATCTTCGGAGCCGTGGTGGAGTTCTGGGCGGACAACCCGTCCGACCCGGGCGACTACCTGGAGGGCGAGAAGATCGACATCAATGGCGACGGCACGCCGCTGCGCCACATGGACCGGCCCTCCAAGGACGGGGACTCCGCCGACCACTGGTATCCGGGCATCTCCCGGATCGACGTCCACCACTCGTCGGGTCCCGCCAACCACTGGTTCTACCTGGCCTCCGAGGGCAGTGGTGCCAAGCTCGTCAACGGCGTCACCTACGACTCGCCGACCCACGACGGCAAGCCGGTCAATCCGATCGGCCGCGACGTCGCCGCGAAGATCTGGTACCGGGCGCTGACGACCTACATGACGTCGACCACCGACTACGCGGGCGCGCGCACCGCCACGTTGGAGGCCGCCGCCGACCTGTACGGGAAGGACGGCGTCGTCTACAACAACGTCGGGAACGCCTGGGCGGCCGTCAATGTCGGCCCCCGCATGCTCCAGGGCGTCACGCTGACCAGCCCCGGCAACCAGGTCTCCACGACCACCGCGGCGGTCGACCTCCGGATCCGGGCCACCACCGGCAACCCGGGAGCCACCCTGACCTACGCGGCCACCACCCTGCCCGCCGGCCTGGCCCTCGACGCCTCGACCGGCGCGATCACCGGCACGCCGACCACGGACGGCAGCTCGGCCGTCACCCTCACGGCGGCGGACTCGACCGGAGCCGTCGACGTGGTCTCGTTCTCCTGGCTCGTCTACACCCCCGGCAACTGCACCACGACACAACTGCTCGACAACGCCGGCTTCGAGGAGGGGCCGAAAGCCTGGAAGGCCAACAGCAACTCGTCGTTGATCACTGCCGACAACTCCTGGCTCCCCGCGCGCACGGGCTCGTGGAAGGCCCTGCTCGGGGGCCACGGGAGCTCGGTGACCGACACCCTCACCCAGACCGCCTTCATCCCGTACGGCTGCCGGGCCACGATCAGCTTCTGGCTGCGGGTCGTCACCAGGGAGGAGACCACGACCGTCCCGTACGACAAGCTGACGGTCCAGGTGAACGGCGCGAGTCCGGCGACGTTCTCGAACCTGGACGCGAGCGCCGACTATGTCCGGCGGACCGTCGAACTCGGTGACTTCGAGGGGAAGTTCGTGACCTTGGCGTTCAACGCCAGGGAGGACCTGGCCGCCCCGACCTATTTCGTGATCGACGATACTGCTCTCCATATCCATCCCTGAGTCCCGCGAAGCGACGGGTCCCGTACAGGCCTGTGTGCGCCTCCGCTCCTGCGGAGGCGCACACAGGCCTTTTCGTCAGGGGCAGTTGACCATCGCGTCGCCTGTGTCGCGGGTGCAGGAGTCGAATGCGGGCCCGCCGTCGAGGCTGTCGTTGGCGTTGACGCCGTCGGCGGCGACGAGGGTGTCGCTGCCCTCCCCACCGTTCAGGGTGTCGTTGCCTCCCTCGCCCGTCAGCGTGTCGTTGCCGGTGTCGCCGTTCAGGGTGTCGTTGCCCTCGTTCCCGTTGAGGGTGTCGTTCCCCGGCCCGCCGCTGATGGTGTCGTTGCCTCCAAGGCCGAAGATGGTGTCATTGCCCGGGCCCCCGTTGATGGTGTCGTTGCCGGGGGTCGCTGCCGTCAGGCCGGTGACTCCGGCCGGTTCGTCGCCGACGAGGCGGTCGGCGTGCGGGCCGCCGTTGAGCCGGTCCTTGCCGCTGCCTCCGTAGAGGGTGGCCGGGGCGTCGAGGTTGGGGGAGACCGTGATGGTGTCGTCGCCGTCCTGGCCGCGGGCCTGTACGTCCGTGGGGAGCGGGCACGCCACGGTGCCCGGTGCCCGGGCTTCGCAGGGGGCCGAGGCGCGTACCTCGGCAGTGGTGTCCGAGACGAGGACGATGTCGCCCTGGCGGCGGATGGTGATGTCGTTGTCCACCCCCTGACCGGCCGTGACGAGCAGGGTGCCGCCGGACATCTCGACCACCGTGGCGCCCGCGAAGTCACGCGACGCGGAGGCGAGTGGTGCCGCCGAGGCGACGGTGCCGGCCGACGCGGCGCACAGAAGTGCTCCCGCGGTGAGTAAGGCGCAGATGTGTCGCACTGCCATGTTCGTGTGTCTCCCTCGTCGTCGGTACGCGTTCGTCGTGGGCACGTGCATCGTGGGCGGGTGCGGCAGTGGCCGCACCCGCGGGCCGGTCACGGGCATTCGGTGACGCTGTCGCCCAGGTCGGCGCGGCAGGTGTCGCTCTCGTCGCCGCCACGCACGTAGTCGTTGCCGCCGACCTCGTCGACGGCGTCGAGGGTGTCCCAGCCCGGGCCGCCGTCGACGAAGTCGTTTCCGGTTCCCGCGATCACCTGGTCGTTGCCGCTGCCGCCGCTCACCACGTCGTTCCCGGCGCCCGCGTTGACGATGTCGGCGCCGCCCCGACCCTCGATCGAGTCGTTGCCCGGGCCGCCGAAGAGGCGGTCACGGCCGCTGGAGCCGGTGAGCGTGTCGTTGCCGTTCCCCCCCCCGAGAGGAAGTTGGCGCCCTCGTCGCCTTCCAGGGTGTCGTTGGCGCCGCCGCCGTAGAGGCTGTCGTCCCCCGCGCCACCGATGAGGGTCACCCCCAGGCTCTCCAGGAACGACGTGACGTCGTCGGCCTGGTCACCGGCGTGGACGACGAGCTCGGTCAGGCTGCCGGCCCCCGGGCAGTCGGCCTCGTTGGCGCTGACCGCCCTGCACCCGCCCAGAGCGGTCACGGTGTCTCCGGTGTCCCTGACCCGGATGGTGTCGCCGACCTGCCACACCGAGATGGTGTTGCTCAGTCCCACGGCGGCCGTCACCGTGACGGACGTGCCGGTCCTGATCACCAGCGTTGCGTCGGCCGATGCCTCGGGTGCAGGCACGCCGGGCGTCGCGGCCGCCGGGCCGGCGAGGGCCAGTGTGAGGCCGAGGGCGGCGGTCCCGCAGGCGATGGTGCGGGGTAACGCCTTGTCCATGGTCTACCTCCTGGAGAGCGTTCGGGTAGATCGGATGGCCTGAGCGCCCGCCAGGGCATGAGAACGACGTGGGCAGGCGTCGACCACGCGAGCAGCAATCATGATTCAACGTGTACGAACAGAATCAAACGTTGGATCGGGATGAGACTGAGGGTTCGAGGGATCGGTGTCAAGCAGCCCCTCATCCGTCCCCGCGCCCGTCTGGGTCTCGACCTGCGCCGATCCGTAGAGAGCGGATCTCATGAAGAACGGGCTTCGGCCAAAGTCGGCTCGATCCCGTGGGCATCAGCCGCGAGCGGCGGCGCCTGCCGCGCGGGCGGCCCTGCGCCGGCGGCGGAGCAGCAACCAGGCGGCCGACAGGAGCGCCAGGCACGCCGCGAAGAGCCACGGGGCCTTCAGGAAGCCGTCGGTTCCCGAACCGCGGACGTCGTCCGCGCTCGCCGTGACGGTGACCTGCCCCCAGCCCGCGAAGGGGGCTCCCGCCCAGGTCTCGGTGAGTCGGACCTTCTGCCCCGGGAGCAGTTCGGCCGGTACGTTGGCGAGCCGCCGTTCGCCGGGCCCTCCCACGACCACGCCGCCGGTGCGGAAGGAGACCGTGGGGGTGAGCTTCACGTTTCCCGTGTTGTGCACGGTGTAGGAGACGGTCGATTCGCGGGTGCCGGTCCACGGTATCTGCGGGCTCCGCGCTGTGAACCGTACGTCCTCCACGGCCAGGCCGGGTTGCCGCGGCCCCTCGACGCGCAGATAGATCCTGGCTCCGACACCGCGCTGGACGCCGAGGTGGGAGCCGTCGGCAGGCCGAACGCGGGTGTCGACCGCGACGAGGGCGCCCACGTGGTCGCCGGGCGGGGCGTCGCGGGGGACGGTGAGGGTGATGCCGATCGTCACCGCCGAGCGGGCCGGCACCGTGACGGTGTCGTGCTCGGGCTTTCCCCAGGCACCGACGTCCCGTTGGGTCTCCTCGATGCCGCGTACGGCCAGTCCGCCGTCGCGTTCTGTGTTGTGGGCGTCCGCGACGTAGAGGCGGAACGTCAGCTCCGCGGCTGTGGTGTTGGTGACGACCGCGCGGTCGGTGAGCGTCGTGCCGGGCCTTGCCGGCAGTTCGAAGGCCGCCCGCGGGGTGATCGTGGAGTCCGCGGGCCTGACCGACCATTCGCCATTGTCCGCCGCCCCGGCCGGTGTGGGGGAGAGGCTCGTCAGGAGGAGAAGGAGCAGGGTAATGAAGGCGGTGCGCATGGCTCGTCGGCTTTCCTGGCGCCGCGGGCCGGACGCGTGACGTCCGGCCCGCGGGCGCTGTCAGAGGAGGGTGAGGGAGAGGATGCCGGTGTAGCTGCCGACGGGGGTGTACTTCGGGATGTCGAGGGACACGGTGGCGTCGGCGGTGAACTCCCCGCCCGTCACGTCACCTGCGGCGGCAGAGGCCAGGGTCGCGCCGTCCGTTCCGACGACGCCCGGGCTGCCCGCGGCGCACGTGCTGGGGCTGCCGCTTCCGGTGGAGCAGACGGGCGTCCACGTGAGCCGGTTGGCCTCGA
Source organism: Streptomyces sp. NPDC091682 (assembly GCF_044756625.1). Taxonomy (NCBI): domain Bacteria; kingdom Bacillati; phylum Actinomycetota; class Actinomycetes; order Kitasatosporales; family Streptomycetaceae; genus Streptomyces; species Streptomyces sp. NPDC091682. The sequence goes on from NZ_JBIVTH010000016.1 coordinate 107,230, forward strand.
CCTTCCCGCGCGGTCCGGCGAAGTCGGTGACCTTGCCGGTGAGTGACCAGCCGGCCGTGCCGCCGCGGAAGTCCTTCACGGTGACGGTGCCCAGCTGTCCGGCCGAGGTGCCGCCGGTACCGAAGTCGACAGGGGGGAGCCGGACGGGGTCCGCGGTGGTGGCCATGGTCAGTACACCGGCTCCGACCGACGCGGTGAGCTGCCGTTCGGCCGTACCGGGGGCCGGCGGGTCGGCCGGGTCGGCCGGGTCGGCCGGACCGCCTGCGGCGGAGACCTTCCAGGCCTGGCCGGGCGAGCCGTCGCACGCGGACTGGACGATCCCGGCGCCGGCCGTCGTGGATCCGCCCCGGACGGCGAGGCACTTGCTGCTGTGCTTGGCGACGATGCGCACGTACCCGTCGGGGAGGGTCTCGAAGCGCCAGCGCTGGTTGTCCTTCCAGCCGCAGTCGTACTGCTTGACCTCAGCGCCGTCGGCGGTCGACTCGTCCGCCACGTCCAGGCACTTGCCGCTGTGCTGGGCGAGGACGCGCACGTAGCCATTGCTGTTGTCGGTGAACCGCCACTGGCTGTTCAGGGTGCCGGCGGCGCAGGTCTCCTGGGTCACCGGCACCTGGTTGTCGGAGGAGCTGCCGGGCACGGCGGCGCAGGCGCCGCTCCCCTTGTTGGTGATCGTCCGGGGGTCCCCTCCGGAGCCGGATATCCGGCCCGTCGCGGTGTCGATCGAGACCTGGGGGTACCACGGAAGGATCATGGTCGTGGCCGTGGGGAACGCCAGCGGGAGCCACACGTACGTGGAGTCGTTGACGTGCTTCGGGTCGGACCACACGCCCGCCCAGCGGTCTCCCATGTAGAGGAAGGAGGTGGTGTCGCTGCCTTCCACGGGCAGGACGAACGCCGTCTGCGAGTGGTGGCCGTTGTGGCTTCCGACGTCCTTCATGGGCGACCACGGTCCCGCCAGGCTGGTGGCGGTGGCGTACTTCTGCTGGTTGGGGTCCCAGTAGCTGGTCCCGGAGGTGAGCATGAAGTAGACGTCACCGCGCTTGAACAGGGCCGGTGACTCGCGGTGCTGGCCCGGCCAGGGGTTCGCCACCAGGTCCTTCACCTGTGTGTAGTCGTCGCTGAGCTCGTAGATGTGCAGGTCGGCGTTGTAGTTGGCCGAGGAGATCATGTAGGCCTTGCCGGCGGCCTTGTCCTCGTACACGGTGATGTCGCGGGACATGTGCTCGGCGCCGGAGGCGTCCTTCGGCCGGAAGGATCCCTTCCAGGTGTAGGGGCCGTCGATCGTGGAGGACACCGCCACGGCGGCGCGGGCCTCGGCGTAGGAGGCGTCGGCCTCTTTGTGCATCCACATGACGAACTGTTTGGTCTTCTCGTTGTAGAGGACCTTGGGCCGCTCGATCACGGCGGAACGTATCTCCGGGTCGGCCTCCTGCGTCAGGACGTGGCCGCGGGGCTCCCAGTTCTTCAGGTCCTTGGAGCGGTACGCGGAGACGTAACGGAACTTGTTGTCGTCGCCGCGGTCCTCACCGAACCAGTAGTAGTAGTCGTCGACTTTGAGTACGCCGCCACCGTGCGCCTGCACCCCTTGTCCCGCGGTGTCCGGGAACTGGGTGCCGGGTTCGGTGGTGACGGGCGCCGCCAGCGCCGTCGGCGCCCCACCCAGAACGGGGAGGAGCAGGCTCAGGCCGACGAGGACGGATCTCACTCTTCGCATGCAGATCCTTGATGTCACCGCGCGCACGCCGGCACCTGGCACATAGGGAGTCCCGCCCCCCATGTGCACAGGAACCAACATTTCTGCGCGTGAACCAACAACTTTGAGCAGAGGCTGGCGCACGCATCACCTGAATGTCAACAGCTCGTAAAAAAATTCGACATTCCGTGCATGACCGCCACCGCAGCGTCACCTTCGGGGTAGGGCGCCCCGGGTCAGATCGTGGTCGCCAGCGGGACGGAGATCTGCTTCAACCAGACACCGGCCGCGAAGTCCCGGGCCTTGATGACGACGCGGTCGCGGTGCACCTCGACCTGGAGGCCCTGGTTGAAGACGCCGGGGACCGTGCTCTCGCCTCCTTGGCCGTTGTCGGCGAAGCCGGTCTGCACGGCCCCCGTGTTGATCACCGAGAACCCGTCCAGGTTCGCCGTCCCGGGCACGACGCGCCGCACGTACCAGTCGGACAGCGCCAGGTCCCAGTGCGTGTGTCCGCTGAACAGGAACACGTCGCGGTGGCGCCCCAGCAGCCCGAGGAGCGCGTCCGCCTGGAGGTAGTCGGTGGCGTAGAGCTTGTTCCGTGTGCCCGAGACCGTGTTGGGCAGGGGGTGGTGCGTGATCAGCATGACCGGCTTGCGACGTGCGCTCCAGTACCGCAGGCGCCCCTCCAGCCACCGCAACTGCGCCTCGCTCAGCCATACTTCGTCCCAGAGCTTCGGGTCGTGGTAGTGCATGTACCGCTCGGTGCCGATGGTCAGGACGGGGATGCCGCCGAAGGTGGTCTCGGCGTACACCGTGCCGCGCCCGGCGAACCGGTGAAAGCTGCGGAAAAGGGAGTCCTCCGTGGCGCCGTTGGGCCAGGTGGCCAGGGAGAGCGTCTGCGGATCGGCGTACTTGGGCACGTAGAACTCGTGGTTTCCGATGGCCCACGCGACCTCGCGCGGGCGCGGGCCCCGTTCCAGTACCTGCCGTACCGCCGCGTATTCGAAGTCGTAGCCGCGCGGAGTGATGTCGCCGGCGACTGCGAGCCCCGAGCCGTGCGGGGCCGTGGCCCGGATGTCGCGCAGGGCGACGGCGAAGTCCCCCAGGTCGCCCTGGATGTCGCTGATGACGTTGAACGTGGACAGTGGCGCGGTGGGGGCGTGGCCGAGCGGCTGCGCCGCGGCGGGCGACGGGGTCGCGGTGCCGAGGGCGACGGCGCCGGCCGCCGCGGTGATCAGAGACCTGCGTTTCATGGTGGCAGCCCTTCCGGGGGTGTGGGGCGCGATCGAGCGACCCGTGGGGGAGACGCCACATGTTTACGCAACCAAAGCGGCCGGCACATGAATGACGGGCAACGCTTCCCCCGACCCGGCACCGCCGGTGACGGGCCGCAGGGTCCGCCACCGGCCGTGCGTGCCGCGCCGTCGGGACTACCCGCCCGCCGGGTCCGCGCGGATGGTCCAGGACTGGTTGCGGCCTGTGTTGGGCCGGTAGGTGCCGACCGGGGCGCCGTCGGCTGTGGAGGCGCCGGTGACGTCGAGAAGGGTGCCGGTCGCGCTGTTGATCAGGGTGTGGTGCCCGTCTCCGGAGGTGGACAACATCCACTGCTGCTGCGCGGACGGTCCCGGAGGAAGCAGGGTGAGCTCACCGTCGGCGACAGCGAGGGCCTGCCCGCTGCCCGCGTTCGTCACCCGGTACGAGGCCGTGCTGCTCCAGTCGCCGGGCGCCGACCTGGTGAAGGTCCACTGCTGCGCGGCGTCGGACCGGTTCGGGGGGCGCTGGACCACGGCGCCGCCGGCCCCGGCCCGGGCGGCCGTGAGGGCCAGACCGCTGTGGTCGTTGACGAGGAGCCGGGGACCGGCGCCGGGGGCCGCCTGCTCGGGGTCGACGCCGGACGTGCCCGGTACGACGAGGGTGGTGACCGAGTGGGGGGCGAGGGTCACGGTGACGCGTTTGCCGGTGACGGCGACGTCGGCCTCCCGGTGGACGTTGCGGGTCGCGTCCGTGGTGTAGCGCTGCACCGGAGCGGCGGTGACGTGCCGGAAGCCCGTGAGGTCCAGGGTGATCGTCCGGGCCGAACCCGTGGCATTGGTGTGGACCACGACCGCGCCCTGGCCGCCTGGGCGCACTGCGGCCAGCGTGTGGTCGTCGTCCGTGGCGATGACGCGGGATCCCGGACGGATGAACCGGCTGTACTGGGCCATGGCCCAGTACTTCTTGTTCTTGCGCAGCGGCTCCCTCGCGGCGTCGGCCGGGGTGAAGTCGGTCTGGATGAGGCCCCAGTTGGAGTCCTCGTGGGCCGGGGTCATGTTTTCGTAGTCCTCCACGGCCTGCCACAGCACCCAGGCGCGCGGTTCGAGCTGCGTGAGGTCGTCGGTGATGCGCTCGGCGAGGTCGAGGGCGGGGCTCATGTCGGTGAAGCTCTGCGGGACCGCCCCGCCGAGGTCCACCTCGGACATCCACAGGGGCTTGTGCGCGGCCTTGGCGATGTCCCGGACCCCGCTGCGTCCCTGCGTCCCGTAGGTGTGTGCGTTGAGCCGTCCGACGGCGGAGCGGGTTGTGCTGCCGTAACTGTCCCAGTTCGCACGGAACATGTCCGGGTTCGTCTCGTCCATCGCTGCGACCGGCGTGCGCAGCCCGTTGCGGTCCAGCTCGGTGCGCAGCGCCGTGATCATTCGGGCCTGGGAGTCGCGGGCCCAGTGGGAGCCTTCCTGGCGCCCGCCCGCGCGCCAGTAGGCGGTGTCCGGTTCGTTGACGGGAGACACGGAGGTGAAGGTGACGCCCGTGCTGTTTTGTACGCGCTGCACGGTCCCGGCCAGGTAGGCGGCGAACGGCTCGTACTGGTCCGGTCGAAGGTTGTCGTGCAGCGGATCGACCGCACCCGAGGCGAGTCCGCTGTGGGTCATGAAGTAGGGCGGTGAGTTCGAGAACGCCTCGAAGGTGTCGGCGCCCCGGGCCTTGGCGGCCTTGAGCCACCAGCGCTGGTTGCGGTCGGCGTACGGGTCCCAGTGATCCGGATTGTCGGGGTCCCACCCGTGGGGCGCCTCGGCCCCGGACCGGCTCCAGTGGCCGGGTACGGCAGCCCCGGCGCGCATGTAGGGCGCGGTCTCGGTGCTGTCGCCTCCGCCGATGTTGTAGCGGGCGATGGTGAAGCCGAGTCCCTCATTGCCGTAAAGGGCGTCGGCGAGCCGGTTGCGCTGGGGGTCGGGCCAGCCGCCCGTGACGTTGGCGAACCACGACAGCGCGGTACCCCACCCCTCGAACGGTGCTTGCTGGTATGCGGGATCGAGGCGGACCGGGACCGCGGACGACGGGACGGGATCGGCTGCGGCCGGAGGTGCCGCCGTACCGCCGGCGAGGAGTGCGCAGGCGGCCGCGAGTGAGGTCGCGAGAGCGGTGGGCGTACGGCGTCGGGCGCCGCTCGGGGGCCTGTTTCTGGTACCGAGCACAGATCGTCTCCTGTCGGAAGCGGATGCGTACACAGGGAGGGCGGGCCGCGCCGGGCCGATGGAGGCGGTTGCGATGGAGCCGCTTCGGCGTCCTCCGGCAGCGGGCGGGCGTGAACGTGTCCCGCCAGGCGCAACGTAATGTTTACGTAAACATCACACAGTGGGGAGAGTGTCGAAGCGGCGGGCAGGCATGTCAAGAGAACCGGCGAGTAGCATGCGTCCCACCCATTCGGTGCACAGCGCTAACATCCGTACGGAGTGCACCACGCACTCGGCTCGGAGTAGGGGTTCGGAGGTCCGGTTCATATGCCGCGCGAGGTCGGAGCAAGATCACCGAGGTCCCGTCCGCTGCGCCAGTCACCCTCCATGGCCGACGTCGCCGCGATGGCGGGGGTCTCGTCGCAGACGGTCTCCCGTGTGGCCAACAACCGGGAGAACGTCGACGCGTCCACCCGCGAGCGGGTGCAGGCCGCGATGAAGATGCTCGGGTACCGCCCCAATACGGCCGCCCGGGCGCTGGTCACCGGGCGGTTCGGCACGCTGGGCGTCATCAGCTTCGACATCAGTGCCTACGGCAACGCCAGGACCTTCGCCGCCATCTCCGACGCCGCCCGCGAAGCCGACCTGTTCGTGAATTTCATGGGAGCCCGGGCGCAGACCGAAGCCGCCGTGCGCCAGGCGTTCCAGCAGCTGATGGTCCAGTCGGTGGACGGCATCATCCTCATCGAGTCGCAGATCCTGGACACCCCCGAACTCCGGCTGCCGTCCGCCGTTCCCGTGGTCTTCGCCGACGGGGACACCGGTCACCGCTACGCCAACGTCGACGTCGATCAGGCCGAGGGCACCCGCAGCGTCGTGGAGCACCTGCTGGGCCTCGGTCACCGTACGGTCTGGCACGTCGCGGGGCCCCGCGACTCCTACGCGGCGCGCCGCCGGGCCGAGGCGTGGCACCGCTCGCTCAAGGATGCGGGCACCGTCGTACCACCACTCCTCTACGGTGACTGGTCCGCGGCCTCGGGTTACCGCGCCGGACGTGAACTGGCCGGCCGCCCGGAGGTGACCGCGATCTTCGCCGCCAACGACCAGATGGCCCTCGGCGTCATGCGCGCCCTGCAGGAGGTGGGTCGGCGCGTGCCGCAGGACGTGAGCGTGACCGGATTCGACGACGTTCCCGAGGCCGCCTTCTTTCCCGCCCCCCTCACCACGGTCCGGCAGGACTTCGACGCCGTGGGCCGCCACTGCGTCGGACTGCTCCTCGATCAGATAGGCGGCGTGGCGGGCAGCCCGCGCCAGGCATCGGTGGCGCCCGTCCTGGTGGTGCGCGAGAGTACGGCGGCCCCGGCCGCCTGAGCGGCCGGACGCCGGAGCGCCCTCAGGACGTTCCGGCCTTCGCCGCCCTGGCGGCACGGCGCCCCGCCGCCACGGTGCCGAAGGTCTCGCGGTCGTCGAGGAAGCCCTCGAGCGCGAAGGTGGCGGCTCCGAGGTTCACCGGGTTCTCCGGCACGGTGCTCAGCTGGAAGGAGAGCGCCTGGAGCGTCGCCGGTAGAGCGTGCGCCGCGATGACGTCGCGGGTCTGCCGCAGCAGCGGCTCGCCGAGCCGGTCGGCCACCCAGCCGCCCAGTACCAGGGTCTGCGGATTGAACAGGTTGAGGAGATCGGCCGCGGCCTCCCCCAGGTGACGGGCGGTCCGCGCCACGGTTTCGGCGGCCACCGCGTCGCCCTCCGCCGCGGCGCGGGCGACCTTGCTGACCACGGCGTCCTCGTCGGGGTCCAGGAGGGGGCTTTCCGCGTCCAGTTCCCGCACGGTGCGGGCGATGCCGCGGGTGCTGACGTAGGCCTCGACGCATCCCCGCCTGCCGCACCTGCACTCCCGTCCGTCGCGGACCAGGCAGGTGTGGCCCCACTCCCCGGCGCTGTTGGTGGCGCCCCGGTAGAGGGCCCCGTCGACCGCGATGCCCGCGCCGACGCCGGCCCGGAGGGTCAGTACGAGTAGGTCGTCGACCTCGCGTCCGGCGCCGAACCACATCTCGGCGACCGTGCCGGCCTTGAGGGGGTTGTCGAGGTACAGGGGCATCGGGAGGCGCTCGGCGAGGAGGGAACGCAGGGGCACGTCGCGCCAGGACCAGTAGGGCGAGAAGACGGATACGCCGCCCTCGCGCTCCACGAGACCGGGGATGCTGACCCCTGCGCCGAGGATGCGCGGGGGCGCGCCCGAGGCGTCCGAGAGGCCCTCGACCCCCGTGACGATGGCGTCCACCACGTCGTCCGGACGGACGTCGGTCTGCGGCAGCGGCAGCCGTACGCTGCGCAGCACCGTCAGCGCCAGGTCGAACAGCTCGACCTGGACGGAGGTCTCCGCCACGTCGATCCCGACCAGCGCACCGCGCTCCGCGTTGACCGCGAGGCGGGCCCGCGGGCGCCCGCCCTTGGAGTCCTCGTGGCCGGCCTCGCGCAGGACTCCCGCCTCCAGCAGCTCCACGACGAGGTTGGCCACGGTCGCGAAGGACAGGCCGGTGGCCGCGGCGATCTCCTGCCGGCTCACCGGGCCGGGGGCGGCGAAGACGCACCGCAGCGTGTCGAACCGGTTGCGGCGGCGGATGTCCTGGGCGGTGCGTTTCGCCATGGGTGCGTCCTTCCGTGTGAGGGCAGAGGTCGTCGTCGTGTGCGGGGCGAGCTTATTCCATGCATTGGACGATGTGTATTTACATGAGTTAGAAGAACTCTTAGAGTTTCGTCGCAACGAGAGGAGCGACACCATGCACCTGACCGCACTGCCGTGCGCGCCCGTGCCGGGACGCCTGACCGAGGGACCCGTTTGGCACGCCGGACGCGGTGACCTGCTGTGGGTGGACATCACGGCGGGCCTCGTCCACCGGGCCCCGCTGGTGGCCCGCGACGACGACAGCGGTCTGCCGGACCTGGGGGACCGGACGACCGTCAGCCTCGACCGGCCCGTCGGAGCGGTCGCGCCCTGCGCGTCCGGCGGGCTCATCGCGGCCGCCGGAACCTCCTTCCTGCGCGTCGACGAGGACGGCGTGGCCACGGAGTTCGCCGCCCCCGCCGTCCCCGACGACGGCACGCCGCGACGGTTCAACGACGCCAAGTGCGACCCGAGCGGGCGGCTGCTGGCCGGCACCATGGCGTACGACGCGACCCCCGGCGCAGGCGCCCTCTACCGCCTCGATCCCGACGGCACCGTGACGACCGCCCTGAGCCCCGTCAGCATCTCCAACGGCCTCGGCTGGAGTCCTGACGGTCGGCTGCTGTACTACGCGGACAGCCCGACGCACCGTGTCGACGTCTTCGGCTACGACCCCGTCACCGGCACCCTCTCGGCCCGCCGTCCCTTCGCCGACACCAGCCCCGCCGGCATGCCGGACGGCCTGGCCGTCGACACCGAGGGCCGGGCCTGGGTGGCGGTGTGGGGAGCGGGACAGGTGAGGGCCTACGCCCCCGACGGCGCGCTCCACGCCGTCGTGACGGTCCCCGCCTCCCAGGTGTCCAGCTGCACCTTCGCGGGCCCGGACCTGGACCTCCTGATCATCACCACCGCGGCCGACGGGCTGACGGCCGCGCAACTCGCGGCCGAGCCGCACGCCGGCCGGATCTTCATCTGCCGGCCCGGTGCCACCGGTCTGCCGGTCGCGCCCTTCGCCGACGATCCGGCGCAGTTCTCCGGGTCCCCCACCACCTCATACGACCTCCGAGGTTCCGCATGACGACCGACCCCCTGGTTCCCGCACTCGCCGTCGCACCCGTGATAGCGATCCTGCGTTCCCAGTCGCCCCGCCACTTCGCCGCCACGGCCGACGCCCTGCACGAAGCGGGCATCCGGGCCATGGAGTTCACCCTCACTACACCGGGAGTCCTGCACGCGTTGCGCGAGTACGCCGAGTCCAAGCCGGCCGGTACCGCCCTCGGCGCGGGCACCGTCATGACCCCGGCCGATGCGATGCGCGCCGTGGAAGCCGGCGCCACCTATCTCATCACGCCGGCCATCTGCCTGGACGTCATCAGGGAGGCCCGTCGCCTCGGCGTCCCGGTGCTCCCCGGCGCCCTGACGCCGAGCGAGATAGTGGCGGCGTGGGGGGCGGGCGCCACCAGGGTCAAACTCTTCCCCGCCTCGGCCGGAGGCCCGGAGTATCTGCGCGCAGTCCGGGCACCCTTGCCGCACGTCCCGCTCGTTCCCACGGGAGGGATCGACCTCGACCAGGCGCCGGCCTACTTCGCCGCGGGCGCGAGCGCCCTGGGCATGGGCAGCCCGCTAATCGGGGACGCGTGCGAGGGCGGCGACCTGGACGCGCTCCGGGAACGCGCCGCCACACTGTTGGACGGCATCCGCTCGTGACCGCGCTCGTCACCCTCGGGGAAACCATGGCCGTCCTGGCGGCGGCCCGGCCCGGCCCGCTCGCCTCCGGCACTTCGCTCCGTCTGGGATTCGCGGGCGCGGAGGCCACGGTCGCCATCGGCGTCAGCCGCCTCGGCCACGCGGCGTCCTGGACCGGGCGGGTCGGCGCCGACAGCGCCGGCACGATGATCCTTGACGGGCTGCGCGGTGAGGCGGTCGACGTCACCCGCGCACGCGTCGACGACACGGCACCCACCGGGCTCATGCTGCGCGAGCGACGCACACCCGACCACACCCGTGTCACTTACTACCGGCGCGGACTCGCGGGCGCCCGCCTCGGCCCCGAGGACATCGACCCGGAACTCGTCGCCCGGGCCCGGGTCCTGCACGTCACCGGCATCACCCCCGCCCTCGGCGACGGCCCGCGGGCGGCCGTACGGCGAGCCGTCGACCTGGCCCGCGCCGCCGGCGTCACCGTCAGCCTGGACCTCAACTACCGGGCCCGGCTGTGGAACCGGGAGGAGGCCGCAGCCGAGCTGACCCACCTCGTCACCCGCGCGGACATCGTCTTCGCCGGTCCCGACGAGGCCTCGCTGGTCGTTCCCGAGGCCGAACCCGCCACCATGGCACGCGCCCTGCTCGACCTCGGCCCGCACGAAGCGGTCCTGAAACTCGGCTCCCGAGGGGCCGTCGCGGTCACGCCCGGCGCCGAGGCCGTCCAGGACATCGTGCCGGTCACCCCGGTGGATCCGATCGGCGCGGGCGACGCCTTCGTCGCCGGATACCTCGCGGGGCTCCTCGACGACACCGACCTCCCAGGCCGGCTCCTGCTCGCCGCGACGTGCGGGGCCTTCGCGGTGGCCTCGCCCGGCGATTGGGAGGGCCTGCCCCGGCGTGCCGACCTGGACCTGCTCCACGGAGCGGACGTCACTCGCTGACCGGTGCTTCCCGGCCCCCGTCCACCAGCACGGCTCGGCGCCACCCTCCACCCACTGCACCCCCACCCACTCCACCCACGAAAGACCTGCCATGAAGCGATTCACAGGGCGAACCGCCGTCGTCACCGGCGCATCGTCCGGCATCGGCGCAGCCAGCGCCGTACGTCTGGCCGCCGAAGGGGCCGCCGTCGTCCTCGCCGACATCGACGAGGCGGCGGGCACCGCACTCGCGCGGGAGATCCGCGACGACGGGGGCCGCGCGGAGTTCGTGCCGTGCGACGTCTCTTCCGAACAGGACTGGCGCAACCTGAAGGACCGCACGCACACGCTGTTCGGTCCGGTGGCCGTCGTGCACAGCAACGCCTTCACCCACACGCCCGCGCCCGCCCACGAACTGCCCGGCAGCGACTGGGACCGTGACATGGCCGTCAACCTCAAGGCGCCCTACCTGGCCGTACGCACCTTCCTCGACGACCTGCGCGCCGCCCGCGGCTCCTTCGTGGCCACGTCCAGCGTGCACGCACTGTGCAGCCTGCCGGGTTATCCGGCCTACGCCGCGGCGAAGGGAGGCATGTGCGCCCTCGTCCGGCAGCTCGCCGTCGAGTACGGACCGGACGTGCGGTTCAACTCCGTACTGCCCGGTCCCATCCTCACCGAGAACTGGCAGGACGTGGACGAAGAGGGCCGCACCCTTTCGGCCCGTGCCACGGCCCTCGGCCGGCTGGGCCGCCCCGAGGAGGTGGCGGCCGCCGTCGCCTTCCTCGCGTCCGACGACGCCTCGTACATCACCGGCAGCAACCTGACCGTGGACGGCGGCTGGACCGTGAAGAAGGAGTCCAAGTGAAGATCACCTCCCTGAAGACCTACCTCGTTGCCCCCCGCTGGTGCTTTCTGCGCGTGGACACCGACGAAGGCATCACGGGCTGGGGCGAACCGGTCGTGGAGGGCCGCGCGCACACCGTCGCCGCGGCCGTCGAGGAACTCTCCGACTACCTCGTGGGGCAGGACCCCCTGCGCATCGAGGACCACTGGCAGGTCCTCACCAAGGGCGGCTTCTACCGAGGAGGCCCCGTCCTCTCCAGCGCGGTCGCGGGCATCGACCAGGCCCTGTGGGACATCGCCGGCAAGACGCTGGGCGTGCCGGTGTGGCAGTTGCTCGGCGGCAATGTCCGGGACCGGGCACGGGTGTACAGCTGGATCGGCGGAGACCGCCCGGCCGACGTCGCGCAACAGGCCGCCGCCCGCAAGGCCGAGGGCTTCACGGCCATCAAAATGAACGCCTCGCCCCAGCTGGAACTGATCGACACGCCGCATGCCGTCCGCGGCATCGTGGAACGGGTGGAGAGCGTCCGCTCGGAGGTCGGCGACGGCTTCGACATCGCCGTGGACTTCCACGGCCGCCTCACTCTGCCCATGGCGAGGCGGGTGCTTCCCCTCCTGGAGCCGTACCTGCCGTTCTTCGTCGAGGAACCCGTGGTTCCCGAGATGAGCGCCCACATCGGCGAGGTCGTGCGCTCCACCAGCATCCCCATTGCCACCGGAGAGCGGCTCTACTCCCGTTGGGACTTCAAGCCGGTGCTCCAGCAGGGAATCGCCGTGGCCCAGCCCGACCTCTCGCATGCCGGCGGAATCTCGGAGGTGCGGCGCATCGCGGCGATGGCGGAAGCCCACGACGTCTCCCTGGCACCGCACTGCCCACTCGGCCCCATCGCGCTGGCCGCCTGCCTCCAGGTCGGCTTCGCCACCCCCAACCTGCTGATCCAGGAGCAGAGCCTCGGAATCCACTACAACGCAGGATCGGACCTGTTGGACTACCTCACCGACCGGTCCGTCTTCCGCTACGAGGAAGGCCACGTCGCCCTGCTCACCGCGCCCGGACTGGGCATCGACGTCGACGAGAAGGCCGTCGAACGCGCCGCCGAGACCGGCCATCGCTGGCGGAACCCGGTGTGGCGGCGGGGCGACGGCTCCCTCGCCGAATGGTGAGGCGTTAGACCCCAGCACGGTCCGGGCACGCCGGTCGCCCGGGCATCAGGAGGTCAAGGACTCCAGCCGCTTTCGCGTGGCCGGGCCGTAGACCCCCGCAGGGTCGCCGCGGACGCTGTACTTCGCCTGGAACCGCTGCACCGCGTCGTCGAGGTGCCGGTCGTAACGTCCTCGCAGGGGGAGGGACCACAACCCGAGCTGCGTGAGACGCCGCTGCAGCTCGACGACCTGAGGCCCGGAGTCGTGGCGGCGCAGCGTCGGCTTCTCGGAAGGCGCCGACGACGGGGGAGAAGGTGGCAGAGTGTTCGGGCTGCCCGATTGCTGCCCGACGGCCGGCGCCGCGTCCGTACCCGTGGGTGTGCCCGCGGGGTGCGCGGACGGCGCCGCCGACGGTGAACGCGCCGGGCTGCTCCCGGCTGTTGGCGGGGTGCCCCGAGGTGGGCTCGGGGGCGGGGCAGGAGACCGGGACACCTCGGGCGGCACACTCGGCTCGTCCTCCACATCGAGTACGTCGAGCCGGCTCGCGGGCGCGTGTGCCGTCGTCTCTCCGGATTCCTGACTCCGGGCGAAGGCGTACGTACCCGCGATGGCCGCGGAGCCGATCAGGGTGGCGAGGGCCGCGGTGACGCGCAACGGACGGCGCTGCTTCGCGGGCCGGTGCGCCCGGTGGCCTTTCGGTCTGCTCATGACAACGGGCTGGCCGAAGGCGTGACCGGCAGCGCCGGGCGGTGGGCCGCTCTCGTGCACGACCTGCGTCACGACCCACGACACCGTGGCGGTGCTCATGGTGGTCGGTTCGTCCGCCGACGCGGGTTCGTGCGGGGCGATGTACGGCCTGACCCAGTCGCCGTCGAACTGCGCCGGGGCGGTGGCCCGCCCTGCGCGCGCGTCGGGGTGCACGGGGCCGCAATCACAGCGGAGGGGGTCACCGCAGCGAGGACAGAAGGGGGTGCTCACCAAACTCCAGTCGGCTGTTCCGGGAAAAACAGAATGAGCCCTCGGTGCTTCACGCCATACGGCTCTTGAATTGCCGGGGCCCCATGCGTAGAGGGTGCCTCCGAAGGTCGTCCGCTGTGGACGGCCTTGTGGTGAAGGAGGGGGTGATCGGTGAATCTACTGTGTGTGAAGGTCTTGAATCCAGCCCAGTGGACGCCTGATTGATAACGATCGGCTAAACGTGCGACCCGGGTTGCGTCGAGCTCTCCTCCCGAGCCACGACAGCCGCCCGTGTCTTGAACTGTTCGACCTTCTGTCAATAAGGCGGATCGTCTCTACCCAGGCGAGCCTTGGGTTAGCGGGGGGTTCCGTGATCAATCACGCAAGATCGTCAGTGTTGACTTCCTTGCGTGAATGTCTGATTCTGTTCGGTGCAAGGGTGGGCGCTGCCGTCATGTTCGAGGCGCGCCGACCGGTGCGGTCGATGTTGCGCTGCCCCTATTTCCAGGTCGGCGGCAGGTGGAATGAAAACCGGAGCTCTCGTTATGGAGAACTCCGGCGTCTCACCCTGCCCGGAAATGCAACGGATTCATTCTCCGGGGACGCTTTCCCGAATTCGCTCCGATAAGAACTATCGAGAGGCGTGTCGTGTCCTGAACAATAGGGCGACTCTCCCTCCCCACCGAGGATGTCCTACGTGTCGACAAACCACCCCTCCGTTGTGAGTCGCATGACCGACCAGCAACTGTGTGACACCATCCGCGCAGCGGGCCCGGCCGCCCCGACGGCCGAGACCGAGCTGCGCCGACGGCATGGCCCGAGGGTCTCCGCCTTCGCCCGGATCGCCGCGGACGGCCACCCGCTGCCGGCCCAACGCGCCGCGGACCGTGCGATCGGGCGGTTCATCGACGTGCTGGCCACCACAACCGACGCCGTGGACCGTCCCCCTCGCCTGTCGTTGCTGGCACTGGTGTCCGGGGAGTCGGCCGACGCCGCCGATGTCCCGCCGGACCAGGGCCTCCAGTCATTCGTCCGCAAGGGGTTCGCGACCCTGTCGCCCCGCACCCAGGCGGTCCTGTGGCATTCCGTGGTCGAACGGGAGCCGGACGAGGACGTCGCGACCATCACCGGTGACCGGCCCGACGCCGTACCGGACCTGGCTCACCGCGCACTGGCCGCCTGCCGGGACGCTTTCCTACGCGTACACCTGCAGGCTCGGCCCACCCCGCACTGTCCCGAGTACGCGCGCATGCTCGATGCCGCTGCGGTGCGCGCCGACATCCGGGAGAACCCGGACCTGACGCTGCACGTCGAGGACTGCCCCGGGTGCGCTGCCGCGCTGCGCGGCCTGGTCGCCCTCTGCGACACCCCGGGTCCGTTGCTGGCCGGCTCCCTGCTTGGTCCTGCCGGCGCGCTCCACGCCTCCGCCGCATCCCGCGACGGCACGGGCCCGGACGCCGAGGACACAATGCCTCTCGCTGTCACCACTGCGACCGCAAGCCGGCGAAAGCCGCCCGCCCGCGACCGGAAGCTGTCCGGCCTCGTACGGAAGCCGGACGCGCGGCTCCTCCTCGCCCCGGCGGCCTTGATCACGACCGCGGCGCTCGCCTTCGTCGTCCCCGCGGCCTGGGGGCCCGCGCCGCCGCCCACCGCGGCTGAAGGGCAGCCGCCGGGGCCGGACATCGGGGCGGGCGGCGCGGGGTCACCGGCCCCGTCGGCGAGCAGGGTACGTCCTTCCGCATCCGCCTCGCCCCATCGTTCCCCCAGCGCGTCTCCCTCTGCGACAGGCCCATCGCCCAGTGACGGGCCCACAATCAGCCCCACCCCGACGACGGACTCCGCGACGACCGATCCCGTACAGCCCTTCCGAGCGTCGGCCTACGTTCCGGCCGTCAATTCCGCCACCGGCCTGTGCCTGGACGTCCGCGGCGGCACCTTCGCCAACGGCGTCGACGTGATCACCGCACGCTGCCGCGCCGGGGCGCAGGTGCAGCAGTGGCGTCTGGACGAGAAAGGCCTCCTGCGCAATGCCGCCAACCCGGCCTACTGCCTGGACGCACGCGGTTCCGCAGGGGACGGCGTAGGCATCTGGTCGTGTTCGGCGTTCGGCCGGGCCGAGGGCGACAACCTGGTGTTCTCCACCGATGCGACCGGACGCATCAAGCCCCGGATAGCACCCGGCTACGCCGTGACGTCCGGGAGAGGCGAGCCCGGAGCGCCCGTCACCTTCGGCCGCACCGGTCCGTCGGCGGAACAGCGCTGGAACGAGCCGGCCAGGCAGACACCCTGACTCAGTGGTCAAACAATTTCAGACATGTTCCGATAGAAACCAACGCCTGTGGGTGACCCCGACGCACGTCTGCGGCGGCGTCGGTCCGCAGGGCCTTCTGGCCTGCGCTGACGGCCGTTGTGCCCGACAGGTGCCGCACCGGTAGTCCCTGCTGCCCTGCGGTGTCACCAGAGGTCACGGCGGTGCATCAATCCGAAACCCCTGGTTCACGCTGTTGACTTATGGCGGAAACGGCGCTTTTCTCTGTTGCATCAAGTTTGAAAACGGCTGACTGTGGCGGATTCCCCAGGGGATCGTCTGCGGGGACTCGTCCGCCGAGGCCGGACAACCCTCCCTCAGAGCCTCCAGGGACCCTCAGCACCGGCGGCACTCACGACGGCAGCCGGACCGAACCCACCCATCGCACGTGCCCCACTGGTCGCTTGCGACCCGTTCAAGCAAAGGGATCGACATGCTCACTCACCACCACCGCCGCCCGGTAGCGGCCGCGGCCCTGAGCCTGGCCACCATGCTCGTCCTCTCCTCGTGTTCCAGTGGTCAGGAGACGACCGGAGGCACCGCGGACGTCGGGAAGGTCGACGGGAAGATCTCCCTGACCTACCTGCAGAAGCAGGGCGACCAGGAGTACTTCATCGGCGAGGCCGCCGGCGCGAAGGCGAAGGCGAGTGAACTCGGGATCGACCTGAAGGTGGTGAACCTGGGCAACGACGCCAACAAGACAGTGAGCGAGGCCCAGGCGGCCATCTCGCAGAAGAGCAACGGGCTGATCGTGGTCGTCCCCGACCCGGCCGTGGGGCCGCAGGTCGTCCAGCTGGCGAAGACCGGCAAGGTGGCCCTCCTGACGTCGGACGACCAGATCTGCAGCACCGGTCCGGACCCCTCCGCCTGCGGCCCCGACGACCTGGTGCCCCGCATCGGGTTCAGCGGCCAGCAGATGGGCGGCGAGGTCGGCAAGCGGGCCGCCGAAGAGTTCAAGAAGGCCGGCTGGAACCCGGCGGAGACGCGCACGATATCGGCCTGGAAGCAGGACGTCACCGTATGCACCGACCGTGTCAATGCCGCGAAGAAGGCGTTCGCGGAGGCCGCAGGCACGCCCGTACAGAACATTGACGTGCCGACCGACAACTCCCCGACGGGCGCACAGGACAAAATCGCCGCGACGATCACCGCCAACGCCTCCGTGAAGCACTGGGTGGTCTGGGGCTGCAACGACGAGAACGTCCAGGGTGGGGTCACCGCCCTGGAGAACGCCGGCTTCACCGCCGACAACGTGATCGGCGTCGGCCTCGGCGCCTACCTCGCTTGCAAGAACTGGAGCTCCGGCAAGCCTTCCGGCATGAAGGCGGCACTCTTCATCAACGGCAAGGACGTCGGCGCCCTGGCAGTGCAGACGATGTTCGACAAGCTCAAGGACGGCAAGGACTTCCCCAAGGAGGCCTTCGCCCCCACCAAGATGGTCGACGCCTCCAACTGGAAGGCTGCTGGCGTCACCTGCGGCTGAGCCCGCGCCCGAGACCAGGACGGGTACGGCCGCCGCACCGGCGAGGCCGTACCCGCCACCCGCCCGGACCACCACCGCCGACCAGCAGCGTCGCTGGAACGAATGCCCCACGTAACCCCAGCTTGCGAGGCCCCCATGACCACAGCAGGTACAGAGCCACCCGCCCCCGTCCAGGATTCCGGCGAAGAGGTCTCCGTCGAGAACATCACCAAACGGTTCGGCGCGGTACAGGCGCTCAGCGGCGTCACGCTCACCTTCCCCCGGGGCCGGGTGACCGCCCTCATGGGAGAGAACGGAGCGGGCAAGTCGACCCTGCTGAAGATCCTCACCGGTGACCACCAGCCCACCGAGGGAAGCATCCTCTGGGACGGGCGCCCGCGGACCCTGTCCTCGCCTCACGACGCCCACAAGGCCGGGATCCGCATCATCCCCCAGGAGCCCGAGATCATCCCGCACGTCTCGGTCGCCGAGAACGTTTATGCCGGGGCCCTGCCGCGTACCGCCCTGCGCCGCCTCGACCGCGCGGAGCTGCGCCGCCGCATCACCGCAGACCTGGCCAGGCTCGGATTCGAGAAGGTCATCCACCCCGATCAGCTCGGTTCAGAACTCACCCCCGCACAGCGCCAGTTGGTCGAGATCCTGCGGGCGCTGACCGGTGAGGCCAAAGTCATCGCCTTCGACGAGCCCACCTCCTCCCTCTCCGACAACGAGGTCGAAGCGCTCTTCGCTCTGATCGACCGGCTCAGGGACCAGGGCATTGCCGTCATCTACGTCTCCCACCGTATGAAGGAGATCTTCCGCCTCGCCGACCGCATCGCCGTCCTGCGCGACGGCACCGTCGCCGGCGTCCTGGAGGCCCGCAACACCAACGAGGGGGAGGTTGTCCGCCTGATGGTGGGCCGTGACCTGTCCTCCCTGTTCGTGCGCCAGGACGTCGCCCGCGACGAGGTAGTCCTCCAATTGGAAGGCGTCACCACGGACGACGTCAGCGAGATCGACCTCCAGGTCCGAGCCGGAGAGGTCGTCGCCCTGGCCGGACTGATGGGAGCCGGGCGGTCCGAACTGGCCCTCGCCCTCGCCGGCGACCGGTCCATCCGATCGGGCAGCGTCTGCGTGAACGGCCGGCCCCTGCGTCTGCGCGGCCCCCGCGACGCGATCCGCGCGAGTATCGGTCTCGCCCCCGAGGAGCGCAAAGCCCAGGCGCTGTTCCTCCACCGCTCGATCCGGGACAACACCTCTCTGGTGAGCCTGGACCGGCTGCGCCGCTGGCGCTTCGTCCGGAGTCGCCAGGAGAAGGTGGTGGCTCAGGACTTCTCCGACCGCCTGCGGGTGCGCACCCCCTCGATCGAGCACGAGGTGCGCAAACTGTCGGGCGGCAACCAGCAGAAGGTCGTGCTCGCCCGGTGGCTGCTGCGCAAACCGAAGGTCCTGATTCTGGACGAGCCGACGCGCGGGATCGACATCGGAGCCAAGGCCGAGATATACCGCATCATCGCCGACCTCGCCCGGGAGGGGGTCGCCCTGCTGGTTATCTCCTCCGAACTCCCTGAGGTCCTGGGGCTCGCCGACCGGATCGTCGTGATGCAGAACGGCCGCATCACCGGCGAACTCGACCGGTCGCAAGCCACGGAGGAAGCCATCCTCAACCTCGCCATGGCCGACGACCTCGCCCCCGTCGCATCCGACCGACCGCTCACCGACTCCGCCGATGGAGACGCTCGATGACCACCACCCAGACGCCGGCCACCACCGAGAGCCTCCCCGCCCCGGCACGGAAGACGGCGGGAACCCTGCTCTCCTCGCTCGGAGGGCAGAACCTCAGCCTGATCGGCGCCCTCGTCCTCGTCCTGGCCCTGTTCGGGTTCCTGAACGACAACTACCTCAGTCTCGCCAACATCCAGGTCATCGGCGAGGCGGCGACGATCACCGGCCTGCTCGCCATCGTGCAGACCGTCGTGATCATCTGCGGAGGCCTCGACATATCCGTCGGCTCCCAGGCCGGCCTGGCATCCGTCGTGAGCGCCATGGTCTTCACGTCCGGCGGATCCAACCCCTACCTCGGGATGGCCGCCGCGATCGGAGTCGGCATCCTCGTCGGCGTGGTCAACGGAGTGGCCATCGTCTACGGCCGGGTCAACCCCACCATCGCCACGCTCGCGGGCCTGGCCGCCTACAAGGGCGTCGCCCAGCTCATCTCCGGCGGCCGCGCGCAGGGCTACGTACTCAACGACCCCTTCTTCGTGTTCCTCGGCCGGGGAAAGATCGCCGGGGTACCGGTCATGATCTGGATCCTGGTGGTCGTGGCCCTCACCGTGCACGTCATGCTGAAGTACACGGACATCGGCCGCAACGTCTACGCGATCGGCGGCAACGACACCGCGGCGCGCCTGGCGGGCATCAACATCAACAAGTACCTGGTGGCCGTCTATGCGCTCATCGGTGTGGTTGCGGCGGTCGCGGGCATCCTGCTGACCGCGCGGACCGGCTCGGGGCAGCCCGTCTCGGGCAGCGAGGGCCTCGAACTCAAGGCCATCACTGCAGCCGCGCTGGGCGGCTGTGCGCTCAAGGGCGGCAAGGGCGGTATCGGCGGCACCCTCCTCGCCGTCGCACTCCTCGGCGCCCTGGAGAACGGACTGACCGTCGAGGGCATCAACACCTTCTGGCAGAACGTCGCCCAGGGTGCACTCCTCGTGGCCGCTGTCGTCATCCAGCAGCGCCGCAGCGGCGAACGGGCTGTCGGCCTGCCGCACTGACCCGGGCACGCACGACAGCAGAACGGCGCGGTCGGCGCGGCGAGGCCCGCCCCTTCCGGGGCGGGCCTCGCCGGGTGAGGGTTCATAGGGCCTGCATCGCGATCCATCACACGGAGGGCGAGGGGATCGAAGACAGCCATTCGGCGTAAATGCTCGCGGGGGCAAAACTGTGGGGAAAGTCGCCGGGGCTGCTCGATCGGATACGAACCCGGCAAATGTGCCCTTTACTGCGTGAGTTCGGGGGAGGTGCTGTGAACCGCTTGCCCAGCCTTATTGGATGCAGTGTACAATTGATCTCTGTTCGGAATTCGCTAGAGATCAATGGGTGGGACTGTGACGGATTCGGCACCGCTGGCGGCTCAGCGGCGAGAAGTCATCCTCGAAACCGTTCGCCGCAAGGGGGCGGTGCGAGTTGCCGCGCTCGTGGAGCAGCTCGGCGTGTCCGACATGACCATCCGCCGCGACCTGGACGTCCTCGCGAGGACCGGGTCGGTCGAGAAGGTGCATGGTGGCGCTGTGAGCACCTCGGGCACCACGTGCGACGAGCCCGGCTTCGAGACCAAGTCCACCCTGAAGTCGGCGGCCAAGGCCGCCGTCGCCGAAGCGGCCGCCCAACTGGTCCAGCCCGGAAGCGTCGTGGCGATCTCCGGTGGAACGACGACGTATGCCGTTGCCCACCGTCTGCGCGACATCGCGAACCTGACCGTGGTCACCAATTCCCTGCCCGTCGCGGAGCTGCTGCGGTCGTTCGGGGCGGAAGACGGTGCCGCGGCCCCGACCCTGCTGGTCACGGGTGGAGCACCCACCAAGTCCGCGTCCCTGGTCGGGCCGTTGGCGGACCAGACGGTCCGCTCGCTGCAGGTCGACCTCCTCATTGTCGGCGCGCACGGCGTTTCCGAGCGCGCCGGCGTGACCACCCCGAACCTCGCGGAGGCGGAAACCAACCGCACGCTGATCTCCGCTGCGACCCGGCTGGCAGTTGTGGCCGACCACAGCAAGTGGGGCGTCGTCGGCCTGAGCCGGTTCGCAGAGCTGTCCGACATCGACTACTTCGTGTCCGACCAGGGCCTTGCCGAAGAAGCGCGCACCGTTCTCGGTGAGCAGGTCGGCCGGCTGATCGTGGCAGACACCCACAGGACCTGAAGCGACGGACCGTCGGGCCATCAGCGGTACGGTGCAGCGCGCACCCTGTGCGTACCGCCAGGAACGGTATGCCCGTGGTTTCGTGACGCAGGCGTAGGCGCCGGCTTCCCGGTCCGGTACGACGCTCACGGCGGCCTCCGCCGGTCCGTGCGCGCTCCGCGTGGGTCGAGCTTGCGGCACCCCGGTACATGAGTACAGAAGTGCCACTTGAGCTCGGAAAGAATTCAGGGCGCCGATGAGCCGGATCTGGCGGGTGTCAACAATTGCGAAGGGGGGCGTAGCGGCCCGAAATCCACGACGCTTCCCGCCACTTGGAGCTTCGGGCGGCCGTGCCGTGTATTCCCCCGCACCTCTTGGCCGGGTATGGAAATGGCGTTATGGTCCGCCGTACGGTCGAGCAAAAGGAAGGCGGGGAACGGAGAGTGGAGGGACAAGGGCGGCCCGCGGCCGTGAAGGTGCTTCACGTCCCCCCGAACGGACCGGACGAGGCGATCCGCACGCTTAACGAGCGAACACGTCGCGAGGAGCGCGGTGCGGCCCAGGATGCCCCACCCCCCATGTGAGCTCTGTGCAGGGCGGGTTGGGGGCTAAGGGCACCGTGCAGCGTGACGGAGAACCTTCCCTCGGCCACGCTGGGAGAAGTGGTGCAGCAACGGGGTGCGCTCCTGACGGTCGAGGCCGCCCGAATCGACCTCAGCGAACGGTGCTGTTGGCAGCGCCGGTTGCCCCTGCGAGAGCCTGTTCGTCGATCCGTCGGGCTCCTCGGGCTGCGCATGCAGGGTGCCGCCTGCGCACAGGGGGACCAGCACCGCCCCGGAGCGCAACCGATGCCGCAGTCAGCCACGTTGCCGGTCCGTCGAGCGGGTGCCGCGACGCTCCGCCTGCCGTGAAGGCGCCGCACCTGGCCTACCGCATCGGTTTCCCGTCACCCACTGCCCGCGGTGCAGCGGCGGTCTCGAGAAGACCTTGCCGGCTTCGCCGTCCTCCGGTTTCGCCCCACCCGCCCCCCCGCCGATCGTGCGGCCGCAGCGCCCACCGACTACTCCTGCAAGGAGCCACTCCATGCCCGCCGCTCGCCCGACCCGCCTCCTCGCTGCTTGCACCAGCACCCTTCTCGTCGCGGGCCTGGCCGCCGCCTCTCCTGCAGCCGCCGCCGATTCGGTGTCGTACGACTTCGAGTCCCCCTCCCAGAAACTGCCGTTCATGGCGATCAACGGCTTCGGCCGCGTCCTCGTCGGACCCGCACCCGGAGGAAAGGCGGGGCAGGCTGCGCGAGTGAACATCCCCAACGACGGACGTTCGTTCAAGTCGGAACTGGTCATCAAGGGTCTGGACGAAGGCAGTCATCGCTTCGGATTCGCCAACTACCTCCCCGCCGACTGGCAGGAACGGGACCTCGACACCATCGTCGCCCAGTGGTTCAGCACGCAGGACGACGGCGGCGGCATCAAGCCCGTCGTCGCACTCTCGGTCCATGGCGGCAACTGGCAGCTGAAGGTCCACTGGATGACCGGTGGCGAGATACAGGAGGCCGTCATCCCGCTGGGTACCGCGCGTCCGGGCCGTTGGAACCGGTGGACCTTCGACATCGCGTGGTCCGTCCCCGGCAGGCCCGGCTCGATCACCATCGCGCGGGACGGCGTCACCGTGGGTTCCCACCAGGGCGCCAACAACTACCACCGCGGCGATCCGCCGCACTTCAGGATCGGCGCCTACCGCCCCAACTGGCGCCCCGAGAAGGGGCCGGCGAAGCGAGCCGGAGCGTCCGAGGCGATCCTCTTCATCGATGACATCGTCATCACCAGCACGACCGCCGGTTCCCGCCCGGAGGTCCATGCGAGCGGACCCGGTGGCGATGCCTCGCCTTCGCAGTCCCCGACACTGTCGCCCGGCCCCACCCCCACAGGCTCGCCCGCGAGCTCCCCGCCCGCCCCGGCCGTCGACGCTCCTGGCGGAGTTGACGCCGCTCCCGGTGAGGGGTCGCACGAGGCGCGGACCGGCGCGACCGCGCACGGGAGCGGCCGGACCGTTGTCATCGGGAGCGCCGTGGGCGGCGCCGCAATTCTGGCCGGCGGCACTCTCGTCCTGCTGCGGCGGCGCAACGCGAAGGGCTCTCCTCGCGGCGCACACCACCGGGCGCGCACCTGACAGGATCGAGCGTTGACTTTAGTTGAATTATGTTTACTCTTGTCGATGTATGGCTTGCGACAGCGCCGTACCGTACTCCGAGAGACGGGCACGTTTCCGTGAAGAGAACCTCGACGAAGCTCGCGGACGGCCGCGAACTGATCTACTACGACCTCGATGAGAGCGCCGAACGCGACACGGTCGACCGGCGTGCACTGGAGGCCGTCGACAGTCATCCGGAGCTGCGCCTGGATCTGGCGACGGGGGACTGGGTCACGATCGCCTCGCACCGTCAGGGACGCGTCCACCATCCGCCGACCGACGCGTGCCCCCTGTGCCCCTCAGGGGGAGGGCGCCACAGTGAGATACCGGCCGCGGACTACGACGTGGCCGTGTTCGAAAACCGCTTTCCTTCCCTGGCGGGACGTGTCGGACGCTGCGAAGTCGTGTGCTTCACGTCCGAACACGGAGCGAGCTTCGCCGATCTGACCGAGGACCGCGCCCGCCTCGTGCTCGAAGCCTGGACGGACCGCACCGAGCGGCTGTCGTCCTTTCCCGGAGTCGAGCAGGTGTACTGCTTCGAGAACCGCGGCGTGGAGATCGGCGTCACCCTCGCCCACCCGCACGGGCAGATCTACGCTTTTCCCTTCGTCCCGCCGCGCACTGCCAAGATGATCGCCGTCGCCGACACACACCGGGCCGTCACCGGCGGAAACCTCTTCGAAGACCTGCTGGCCGAAGCACGGGCCGCCACCTCACGTGTGGTCCTGGCCGGGGAGCACTGGACGGCGTTCGTGCCCTACGCCGCCCGCTGGCCGTACGAGGTGCACCTCTACCCGCATCGCCGCATCCCCGACCTCACCCACCTCACCCAGGCCGAACGCACCGAGTTCCCCGGGATGTACCTGGAGCTGCTGCGCAGGTTCGACCGGTTGTTCCGCCAGGAAGGGGAGCCCGCACAAGCGGCCCCCACCCCCTACATCTCCGCCTGGCACCAGGCGCCCAGGACCGGGGGAGAGGAACTCGCCCTGCACCTGGAGCTGTTCACCGTGCGCAGGTCTGCCGGCAAGCTCAAGTTCCTCGCCGGGGTCGAATCCGGCATGGACTCCTTCGTCAACGACGTGGCCCCGGAGGCCGCCGCCGCGCGACTGCGGGAGGTCGCATCATGAGCCGCTACCTGGTGACCGGGGGAGCCGGATACATCGGCAGCGTGGTCGTGGCCCACCTCCTCGTGGCCGGCCACCGGGTGACGGTGCTCGACGACCTGTCGACCGGCGTGCACCAAGCCGTCCCGGCGGGAGCCGAGTTCGTTCGCGGGGGTCTCGCGCACGCCGCCGCCATCCTGTCGGCCGACTACGCCGCGGTCCTGCACTTCGCAGGCTCCTCACAGGTGGCCGAGTCCGTACGGGACCCGGACAAGTACTGGCGCAACAACGTGACCGGTTCGCTGGAGCTGATGGCCGCCATGCGACAAGCGAACGTGCGCACCCTGGTCTTCTCCTCCACCGCCGCGGTCTATGGCGAACCCGCAGAGCTGCCGATAGCCGACGACGCCCGCACCCTGCCCACCAGCCCCTACGGCGCGACCAAGCTGGCCGTCGATCACCTGATCACCGGTGAAGCCGCCGCCCACGGGCTGGCCGCCGTGTCCCTGCGGTACTTCAACGTCGCGGGAGCGCACGCGGGCTTCGGCGAGCGCCACGAACCCGAGTCGCACCTCATCCCCCTCGTCCTCCAAGTGGCCCTGGGGCGAAGGCCGCACATCGACGTCCACGGCGACGACTACCCCACCCGCGACGGCACCTGCGTACGCGACTACATCCACGTCGCCGACCTCGCCGAGGCCCACCTCCTGGCACTGGAGGCAGCACGCCCCGGCGAGCATCTGATCTGCAACCTGGGGAACGGCGAAGGCTTCACGGTCCGGGAGGTGATCGACTCCGTGCGACGGGTCACGGGCCGGACGATCCCCGAAATCGTCCGCCCCCGCCGTCCCGGCGACCCGGCTGTACTGGTCGCATCCGCGACCCGCGCGCGCGAGCGCCTCGGCTGGCGGCCCAGCCGCCCCGACCTGGACGCCATCGTGGCCGACGCCTGGGCCTTCGCACGCGAGGTGACCGTATGAAAGAGGCCTTCCGACGCATCTACGGCGCCCACCCGGAGGGGGTCTGGGCAGCGCCCGGCCGGGTCAACCTGATCGGAGAACACACCGACTACAACGACGGCTTCGCGCTGCCCATCGCCATCCCCCAGCACACCCTGGTCGCGGCAAGGAAGCGACAGGACGACCGGCTCCGGCTGCACAGTGCCCAGGGGGACGGCCCGGTCCTCGACCTCCGCGTGACCCAGCTGACCCCTGGAGCGGTCACCACCTGGGCCGCCTACCCGGCAGGGGTCGTCTGGGCGCTGCGCGAGGCCGGACACCGGCTCGGTGGCGCCGACCTCCACATCGACAGCACGGTCCCCGTCGGCGCCGGCCTTTCGTCCTCCGCCGCGCTCGAGTGCGCGGTCGCCTTCGCCTACAACGACCTCTACGACCTGAACCTGAGCGCACCCGCCCTCGCGCTGATCTGCCAACGCGCGGAGAACGGCTTCGCCGGCGTGCCCTGCGGGGCCATGGACCAGTTGGCCTCCGCCTGCTGCACCGCCGGTGCGGCCCTGCACCTCGACATCCGGGCCGGCTCCCACGAGCAGGTCCCCTTCGCCCCGGAAGCCCAGGGCCTGAGCCTGCTGGTCGTCGACACCCGCGTGAAGCACGACCTCGGTGACGGCGCATACGCGGCCCTGCGGACCGGGTGCGAGCGGGCCGCCAGCCTGCTCGGGCTCGAGGCACTACGCGACCTCACCCCTGCGGACCTGCCCCGGGCGGCGAGAGCCCTCCCAGCCCACCTGCTGCCCCTGGTCCGGCACGTAGTGAAGGAGAACGCACGAGTCACCCACGCCGTCTCGCACCTACGAGCGGGACATCTGGCGGCGCTCGGGTCGATCCTCACCGACGGTCACGCCTCGCTGCGCGACGACTTCCGGATCTCCTGTGCCGAAAGCGACCTCGTCGTGGACACCGCCCTGGCCTACGGAGCCCTCGGAGCACGCATGACCGGTGGCGGATTCGGCGGGTCCGTCATCGTGCTGGCGGAAGAGGGCCGGGCGGAGGGGATCGGCGTCGCCGTCACCACCGCGTTCCGCGCGGCCGGATACCAACTTCCCCACCTGTTCCCGATCACCCCGGCCGCAGGCGCCAGACGTATCTCGTGAGAGCGGTAAGGGCGACGCCCGGCGACTAGACTGTTCGTTCGTGAGGAATTCCGTGTGACTTCGACGGTGCCAAGCCTGACGCACAGAGGAGCGGGACGAGAATCGTGACCGAAGCAGCTCGCCTCGCACCCCAGCGCAGAGCGCTGATCCTCGACATCGTGCGCCGCGACGGCGCGGTGCGTGTGGCCGACCTCGTGGAACAGCTGGGCGTCTCGGACATGACCATCCGCCGCGACCTCGACGTGCTCGCCCGGACCGGTTCCCTGTCGAAGGTGCACGGGGGCGCCATCAGCGCCTCCGTCACCACCGCAGACGAACCGCCCTTCGAGACGAAAGCCGGGCTGGAGTCACGTGCCAAGGCAGCGGTGGCCGAGGCCGCCTCCGCCCTGGTGAAACCGGGCAGCGTCGTGGCCATCTCCGGCGGTACGACGTCCTACGCGGTAGCCGCCCGGCTCCGGGACGTACCGGCCCTCACGGTGGTGACCAACTCCCTGCCGGTCGCCCAACTGCTGCGACCCACCGGCGCCGAAACCGGCCCGGCGGCTCCCACACTGCTCCTGACCGGCGGCGCGCCCACCAAGTCGGCTTCGCTCGTCGGACCCCTCGCCGACCAGGCACTCCGCTCCCTCCAGGTGGACCTGCTCATCATCGGCGCCCACGGGGTGTCCGAACGGGCCGGGGCGACGACGCCGAACCTGGCGGAAGCCCAGACCAACCGTGCTCTGATCGAATGCGCCACTCAGGTGGTCGTGGTCGCCGACCACACCAAGTGGGGCGTCGTGGGTCTCAGCCGGTTCATCGCGCTCTCCGAGATCGACTACTTCGTCTCCGACGACGGCCTCGACCCCGAGGCGTGCTCCGTCCTGCGCGATTCGGTCGGACAGCTGATTCTGGGCACGACGCAGCCCTGAGACTGGCAGAGATTCCGGCCCCTGCGGAGCCTCAGGCCGGGTCGAGGGACTGGATCTCGTCGAGGTGGCTCTCGACCCAGTACCGCAGCTGAGCCAGAGGCTCCGCAACACTGTGCCCGAGAGCCGTGAGCGCGTACTCGACGTGCGGTGGCACCGCCGGGTACACGGTCCGGTCGACGAACCCCTTCTCCTCCAGCCGGCGCAGCGTGCTGGTCAGCACCTTCGGGCTGACGCCCTCCAGGCGGCGCAGCAGGGCGCCGAAGCGCTGCGGGCCGTCTCCCATGGCGCCGATGGCCAGCGCGGACCACTTGTTGGCCAGGAGGTCGAGCACCTCGCGGCAGGGGCACTGCGCCGCGTAGACATCGTGATGGTCGTGCCGCTCCGACGTGCAGCTCATGACCATGGCGTCCACTCTCCTCCGGTGCGTCTTCCACCTCGATGCTTCCCAATGGGAAGTAGCCTCCCTTGCAGGTTACTACGTCCCCAGGGGTACCGTCCCGAACGGGTCGCAAGCTCAGGGGGCACCCCCGGATCAGAACCCCGGACAGCCCTTGTCAGGACCCGTGGCGAAGAAGACCATCACGAGGAGAAGCGAGATGAACGAGATGCCGCACGACACGATGCGGGCGGTCGCCTACCGCGAGAGCCTGCCGGTCGAGAACGGCAACAGCCTGGTCGACGTCGAGCTGCCCGTCCCGCAGCCCGGCCCGCACGACCTCCTCGTCAGGATCGAAGCCGTCGCGGTCAATCCGGTCGACTACAAGGTCCGCCGCAACAGCGACCCGGGCGGCCGACCCAAAGTCCTGGGCTGGGACGCCGCCGGCACCGTCGTCGCGGTCGGCGACCAGGTCGAACTGTTCGCGGTCGGCGACGAGGTCTACTACGCCGGCGCGATCGACCGCCCGGGCACCAACGCCCAGTACCACGTCGTCGAGGAGAGCATCGTCGGACCCAAGCCGGCCACCCTCTCCTTCACCGACGCCGCTGCTCTCCCGCTGACCTCCCTCACCGCCTGGGAAGGCCTCTTCGAACGGCTCGGCCTGCGCGAGGGAGAAGCCGGTCGCGAAACAGGCACGCTGCTGGTGACCGCGGCTGCCGGCGGTGTCGGCGCCATGGTGGCGCAACTGGCCCGCGCCCTCACCGACCTGACGGTGATCGGCACCGCTTCGCGGCCCGAGACCGCCGAGTTCGCACGCCGGATGGGCGTCACCCACATCGTCGACCACCACAGCCCGCTGCCGCAGCAGGTGGCCGAGGTCGCCCCCGGCGGCCTGGACCACGTCTTCAGCACGGCCGGTACCGACCGCAACCTCGCCGCCTACGCGGACATGCTGGTGCCCTTCGGCGGGATCGTCGCCATCGACGACTTCGGCCCCGTGGAGATCGGGCTCCTGAAGTCCAAGAGCATCTCTTTCCACTGGGAGCTGATGTTCACCCGGTCGCTGCACCGCACCCCCGACAGGGCACGACAGCACCACATCCTCACCCGCGTCGCCGGGCTCGTGGACCGGGGCGCCCTCACCACGACCGCCACCACGGACCTGGGCACCATCACCGCAGCCAACCTGCGCGAAGCCCACCGGATCCTGGAATCCGGCAGCGCCATCGGCAAGATCACCCTCACCGGCTTCTGAACCGGCGACCAGACTCACCCACCGCGCCCCCGGCGCCGTCGACCCGAGGAGAAGAACCATGACCGCCCGCTCGCACCCGCTCGTCGCCCTCGCACGCGTGCGCGCGAAACCAGCACGACGCGAAGACCTCCAGGACGCCCTGACCGCACTGGTCGAACCCTCCCGCGCCGAGGACGGGTGCTTCGACTACACGCCGTTCGAACTGCTCGAGGAGCCCGGAACCTTCTACGTCCGCGAGACCTGGGCCGACCAGGCAGCCCTCGACTTCCACATGGCAACGCCCCACTTCCAGGCCTTCGCAGCACGCTTCGAAGAACTCCTGGCCGAGCCGATCGGGCTGATCCCACTGCGCGAGGTTCCCACCACTGTCACCGCCACAGCCGACCCGGCCTGACGGCCACCGGGCCCGCCCGTCATGGGCGGGCTCCCTCACCCCAGCAAGCCGAGGAGATCTCATGCCTCGCATCGACCACCTCACCACAGCCGCCCCCCGCTCCCACAAGGGCACACCGTGCGCCCACCGCTACGAGCTCGCCGCCGACATCACCGCCCCACGCCTGCTGCGGCCCTGGATCACGGCCCGGCTCGCCGGATGGCACCTCCACGGCCTGAGCGACGACCTCGTTCTGATCGCGAGCGAACTGGCCACCAACGCCGTGCGCCACGGCGGCACTCCCGCCCGGGTCACCCTGGCCCTGCGGTGTCCCGGCAACGGCCGCCGGGTGGTACGGCTGGAGGTTGAGGATTCCGGCCCCGGCTTCGACCCCCCTTCCCGTCCACACGCGATCCGCGTCGAGAGCTGTACGGGCCGCGGCCTGCTGCTGGTGGAAACGCTGAGCAGCGCCTGGGGAGTTCGGGCGACGGCCGCCGGCCAGCTCGTCTGGGCCGAGCTGCCTACCTGACCGTTCGCGGGAGGGGCTTGCCAGAAGCAGGATGTTTGCGTAAACATTCAGGCGGGTGACAGGCCCGCGAGCGCGAAACCGCGCCCCCCTGCTCAGTTGAGGAGCACGCGCATGCCCCTTCTCCAGATCGAAGACGACGGATTCCGGCTCGACGGGGATCCCTTCCGCATCATCTCGGGCGGACTGCACTATTTCCGCGTCCATCCTGACCACTGGGGCGACCGGCTGCACAAGGCCCGCCTCATGGGCCTCAACACGGTGGAGACGTACGTACCGTGGAACCTCCACCAGCCGCGGCCCCACGAGTTCCGCATGGACGCCGGCCTCGACCTGCCCCGGTTCCTCGATCTCGCCGCCGCCGAGGGGCTGCACGTACTCCTGCGCCCGGGCCCCTACATCTGCGCCGAATGGGAGGGCGGCGGTCTGCCCTCATGGCTCCTGACCGACCCGTCCATGCGGCTGCGCAGCCGCGATCCGCGGTTCCTCGCCGCGGTCGAGGACTACTTCAGCAGGCTTCTGCCTCCCCTGCACGACCGGCTCGCCCCCCGGGGCGGCCCGGTGCTGGCGGTACAGGTGGAAAACGAGTACGGGGCCTACGGAGACGACACGGCCTACATGGAGCACCTGGCGGGTGCACTGCACCGGCACGGCGTCGACGTGCCGCTTTTCACCTGTGATCAGCCGGCCGACCTCGAACGCGGGGCGCTGCCGGGAGTGCTCGCCACCGCCAACTTCGGCAGCCGCTCCACCGAACACCTCGCCACCCTGAGGACTGCCAGGCCCTCCGGGCCCCTGCTGTGCACGGAGTTCTGGATCGGCTGGTTCGACCGCTGGGGCGGGAACCACGTCGTCCGGGCTGCCGAACATGCCTCTCAGGAGCTGGACGAACTGCTAGCCACGGGCGCCTCCGTGAACTTCTACATGTTCCACGGCGGCACGAACTTCGGCTTCATGAACGGCGCCAACGACAAGCACACCTACCGGCCCACCAGCACTTCCTACGACTACGACGCACCCCTCGACGAGGCCGGCGACCCTACCGAGAAGTTCGCCGCCTTCCGCAAGGTCATCGCCAATTACGCTCCCGTCCCCTCAGAGCCCCCGCCGCCACGTGCTGCGAAATTCAGCCTGGAGGCGGTGGCACTGACCGAGAGCATCGCTCTGTTGGACACCGCGCCGGCCCTCGGGGACGCCATTGCCGCGCACCGACCGCTGACGATGGAGGAACTCGGCCAGAACTACGGCTTCGTGCTGTACGAGGCGGAACTGCCGGATGCTGGACCCTCCCTGCTCGAAGTCGAGCAGGTGCGCGACCGGGCCCAGGTCTTCCTCGACGGCCAGCCCGTAGGGGTGTTGGAGCGCGAGAGCCACGAGCACGCCCTCACCTTCACGGCTCCGCGCCGCGGCGCCGTCCTGACCGTCCTCGTCGAGAACCAGGGCCGTGTCAACTACGGCCAGGGCATCCACGACCGCAAGGGGCTGCTCGGCCACGTCCTGCTGAACGGATCTCCGCTCCACGGATGGACCAGCCGTCCGGTACCGCTCACCGCGATCGAGGACCTTCCCTTCGGCTCCGGGCCGGGCACGCCGACCGGGCCCGCCTTCCACCGTGGCACCTTCGACGTGGACCGGGCGGCCGACACCTTCCTCCACCTCGACGGCTGGACGAAGGGCAATGTCTGGATCAACGGCTTCGCCCTCGGCCGCTACTGGTCGCGCGGCCCCCAGCGCTCGCTCTACGTGCCAGGTCCGGTACTGCGCACGGGCCTCAACGAAGTCGTCGTACTCGAACTGCACGCACCCGGCCGGGAACGCACGGTGGCCTTCCGGGACGCGCCGGACCTCGGCCCCGTGGAGGACTGACGCCACGAGGGCAGGCCGTGCGGGGCCGCGAGCCCGACACGGGCACGGCCCCGCCGGCAGGAGGCGCGTCAGACGGCGGAGCGCCGCCACTTCTGGTTGTCGCCGCCGTGGCACGTCCACTGGACGAGCCGGGCGCCGTCGGCCCAGGACTGGTCCGCGACGTCCAGGCACTTGCCGCTGTGCTGGGCGACGAGCCGCATTCCGGTCGGGCCGGCCTGGGCCGTCTTCCACCGCTGTTCGGGTGCGTCGCTGCAGGCGGCCTGGACAATGGCGGCACCGTCATGAGGGGAAGAGTCCCGGACCGCGAGGCACTTCCCGCTGTGGCGGAGCATGATCCGTACCGTGCCGTCTCCCACGCCCCGGAACCACACCTGCTGGTTGACACTGCCTGCCGCGCAGCCCCACTGGATCAACGCCGCGCCCTCGGCCACCGACCAGTCTGCGGCGTCGGCGCACTTGCCGCTGTGCGCGGCGGTCAGTGTGTTCCAGTCGCCGATCCCACGCACGGTTCCGTTCTCCGTGGAGATGGTGATCTGCGGGTAGTAGTCCATGGACAGGGTGGTTTTGGTGGGAAACTTCAGCGGGAGCCATACGTACTGCGAGTCGTTGACCATACCGCCCATGGAGTTGCCCCACCGGTCGCCCATGTACAGGTAGGTGGTGACACCGGACGTCCCCTCGACGGGCAGCACGAAGGCCGTCTGGGAACCGTAGGTCCTGCCGTCGCCCAGGTCCCGCAGCGAGCTCCAGGTGCCGGTGATGCTGTCCGCCGTGCCGTACTTTTGCTGGTTCGGCGCCCAGCCGGTGGCTCCGGAGGTGACCAGGAAGTAGACGCCGTCGCGCTTGAAGAGGGCCGGAGCCTCGCGCCACTGGCCGGCCCACAATTTCTGCACCCGTGTCTCGACGCCGGTGTAGTCCGCAGTGAGCCGGTAGATGTGGAGATCGGCGTTCTCGTTGGCGGCGGAGATCATGTAGCCGGTGCCGTCGGTGTCCACGAAGGTCGTGATGTCCCGGGACATGTGCCCCAGCGGCCGGAAGCTCCCGCGCCAGGAGTAGTCGCCGTCGACCGTGGAGGAGACGGCCACCGCGGCACGGGCCTCGCTGTAGTCGGTGGCGCTGCCCTCCTTGTGCATCCACATGACGAACTGTCCGGTGGCGCGGTTGTACATCACCTTGGGGCGTTCGATGTTGGCGGTGGCCAGCTCCGGGTGGCTGGCCTGGGACAGGACGTGACCGCGGGGCTCCCACGTCCTGAGGTCGGTGGAACGGTAGGCGGAGACGTAGCGGAAGCTGTTGTCAGGGTTCCGGTCCTCCCCGAACCAGTAGTAGTACTCGTCCACCTTGATGACCCCACCGCCATGTGCGTGCACGGGGCGGCCGGCAGGGTCGGTGAACTGCGTCGCGTTGACGACGGTCACGGGGGAAGGGGAGGCCGCGGCGGTGCCGAGACCGCCGAGGAGGCTCGCAAAGAGGGCTGCCACAACGGCGTACAGGGGGAGCAGGCATGGGGGGTGACGTCGCATGAGTACCTCGCGATGGGCTGGCGGGCAAGGAGGCGCCCACGGCTGGAGAGCCGGCGGTGCAGCAGGCTCCGGTGAAGTCGCCGTTCCACCTCTGTAATGTTTACGTAAACACTCAGCGGTTGGCTGCGAGTCTGAGAGCCGCGCCAGCGCGTGTCAAGCGGTCGGACGCGAATCGTCACAACCGGCTCGGGTGCGGTGTCGGCGTGATGGAGGCGCCCGGGTGGGGGGCCGGGCCGCATTGCCTGTGGATGCCGCGAGTTGAGCTTCCGCGGTTGCCGGACTCCGAGGGTCGACGGCTGGTTTTCGGTCAGTGAAGGCAAGATGCTTGACGCTCCCCAAGGGGAATGCCACCATCGCGTGACCGATGATTACGTAAACATTTGCCATCAGGTCCTGCCCATGAGGCCGATTCCGGCCCGGAGGCCTTCATCTCTCCCTCGGTCGCGGACCCCAGGTCACTGACACAAGGACCCACCATGACGCTCCTGCCGACGCCGGCAAAAGCAGGCCCTCCGCCTCGTTCCCGTGCCCGTCCCCGTGTAAGGCGGGACGCCCTCGTCGGCTGGGGGTTCGCCGGTCCGTTCGCAGCGGTGTTC
Organism: Streptomyces sp. NPDC091682; assembly: GCF_044756625.1. Classification (NCBI taxonomy): domain Bacteria; kingdom Bacillati; phylum Actinomycetota; class Actinomycetes; order Kitasatosporales; family Streptomycetaceae; genus Streptomyces; species Streptomyces sp. NPDC091682. The sequence goes on from NZ_JBIVTH010000016.1 coordinate 141,078, forward strand.
GCCCTGGTCTTCCTGGCCCCCATCGGGTACGCGTTCTACCTCAGCCTGATGCGTGACCGGCTCATCGGCGGTACCTCCTTCGTCGGCGCGGCCAACTACCTCCAAGTGCTCAACGATTCGCGGTTCTGGGAGGGATCGGCCCGGGTAGGGCTGTTCCTGCTCGTCCAGGTGCCGGTCATGCTGGGTATCGCATTGTTCGTCGCGCTCGCCATCGACGGCGGCCGCCTGTACGGCAAGGACGTCTTCAGGGTCGCCGTCTTCCTGCCCTATGCCGTTCCGGCCGTGGTGGCCAGCCTGATGTGGGGCTTCCTCTACGGCACCAGGTTCGGCCTGGTGGGCAACCTGAACGACGCGTTCGGCCTGTCCCTACCGGACCCGCTCTCGCCCTCCCTGGTGCTCACCTCCATCGGCAACATCGTGACCTGGGAGTTCGTCGGCTACAACACTCTGATCTTCTATGCCGCCCTGAGGGTGATTCCGCGTTCTCTCTACGAGGCGGCGGCCATCGACGGCGCCGGCGAGTGGCGGATCGTCACGGCGATCAAACTGCCGGCCATCCGTGGAGCGGTGGTCATCGCGACGATCTTCTCGATCATCGGCAGCTTCCAGTTGTTCAACGAGCCGAACATCATGCAGAACCTCGCTCCCAACGCCATCACGACCGACTACACCCCGAACCTCTACACGTACTCGCTGGCCTTCTCCGGCCAGCAGCACAACTACGCGGCGACCGTCGCCATCGTGATGGGGGTCTTCACCGCGGTCATCGCCTACGCGGTCCAGCTCCGCGGCATGCGGAAGGGCTGAGAACATGATCACGGATTCCACCGGTGCCTCCTCGGACACCAGGGAGCGCACCGCACGCTCCGGCGCGGACCCCATCGCGGCTTCCGCCGGATCAGCCGGACCCGCCGCAGACCCGCCCCGCAGGTCGCCAGGGCCCCGCCCCCGACGGGCTCACACCCCGCTCGACCCCAGGCCCAGCATCCCGCTGACGCTGATCACCGGCCTGGTCCTCGTCTACACACTCCTTCCCCTCGCATGGCTGGTCATCAACGCGACCAAGGACCAGAAAGACCTCCTCGGGTCCTTCGGCCTGTGGTTCGGCAAGGACGTCCAGCTCTGGGACAACATCGCGCGCACGCTGGCCTACGACGACGGCGTATTCCTCCGCTGGACCCTGAACACCCTGCTCTACGTCGCCGCCGGCGCGGGCGGTGCAACACTGCTTGCCGTCCTCGGCGGATACGCGCTGGCGGTGTACGAGTTTCCAGGCCGCCGCGCCGTGTTCGCCGTCGTCATCGGAGCGGTGGCCATCCCCGGGACGGCCCTGGCCGTACCCACCTTCCTGATGTTCAGCGGCATCGGACTGACCGACACTCCTTGGGCGGTGATCATCCCCTCCCTGATCTCGCCCTTCGGGCTCTACCTGATGTGGGTGTTCACCGCGGAAGCGGTACCGCACGAACTGCTCGAAGCCGCCCGCATCGACGGCGCGGGCGAGCTGCGCATCTTCTTCCGGATCGCCCTCCCGCTGCTGATGCCGGGAACCGTGACGGTCCTGCTCTTCTCCATGGTCGCGACCTGGAACAACTACTTCCTGCCGCTGATCATGATCAAGGACCCGGACTGGTATCCGCTCACCCTCGGTCTCAACGCATGGAGCGCCCAAGCCAGGACCGCGGGCGGGGAGCCCGTCTTCGACCTCATCATCACCGGCTCCCTGCTCACCATCGTGCCGATCGTCGCCGTCTTCCTCCTGCTCCAGCGCTACTGGCAGTCCGGTCTGGCCGCCGGCAGCGTCAAGGAGTGACGCGCCGGTCCAGCCCTCCCGCCCGATCCACCTCGTCCGCACACCGAATCAGGAGCACCACCGATGAGATCGAACAGCCGCCGTCGCATCGTCGCCGCCGTCGCCACGGCGTGCGCCCTGGCCCTCGGCGCCACTGCCTGCGGTTCGCCGGACCCGGGGACCGACGGTTCCGCGAAGGACGTGGCATCAGCACTCGAAGCCGGAGGCAAGCTGACGGTGTGGGCATGGGAGCCCACGCTGAAGAAGGTGGCCGCCGACTTCGAGAAGAAGCATCCGAAGGTGGACATCGAACTCGTCAACGCAGGCACGGGCAACAAGCAGTACACCGCGCTGCAGAACGCGATCACCGCCGGCTCGGGAGCCCCGGACGTTGCTCAGGTCGAGTACTACGCCATTGGCCAGTTCGCCATCGGCAAATCCCTGGAAGAACTCTCCTCCTACGGCGCCTCAGCCCTCGACCAGACCTTCACCACCGGCCCCTGGAACGGAGTCAGGTACGGGAAGGGAATCTACGCCCTCCCCATGGACTCCGGACCCATGGCGCTGTTCTACAACAAGAAGGTCTTCGACCGGCACGGCATCGCGGTCCCCACCACCTGGGACGAGTACGTCGAAGCGGCGCGCGCCCTGCACAAGGCGGATCCGAAGCTCTACATCACGAACGACACCGGCGACGCCGGCGCCACGACCAGCCTGATATGGCAGGCGGGCGGACGCCCGTACAAGGTGGCGGGCACCGACATCGGCATCGACTTCAAAGACGCCGGCACGGCGCAGTACACGTCCACCTGGCAGAAGCTCATCGACGAGCGACTGCTCGCGCCGGTCACGTCGTGGAGCGACGAGTGGTACCAGGGTCTGTCGGACGGCAGCATCGCGACCCTCTCCATAGGCGCCTGGATGCCCGCCAACTTCACCTCGGGCGCACCGGCCGCCTCGGGGGACTGGCGCGTGGCGCCCCTCCCGCAGTGGACCAAGGGCGCCAAGGCAGGTGCGGAGAACGGTGGCAGTTCCCTCGCAGTGCCGAAGGCGTCGAAGAACAAGGCGCTGGCCTATGCATTCATCGAATACGCGACCACAGGGGCCGGCGCCACGAGTCGCGTCTCCGACGGCGCCTTCCCCGCCACGCGGGCCGACCTGGAATCTCCGGCCTTCCTGGACACGCCGTTCCCCTACTTCGGGGGGCAGCAGGCCAACCGGATCCTGGCCGACGCGGCCCGTGAGGTCGCCGCGGGCTGGTCGTACCTGCCGTACCAGGTGTACGCGAACTCCGTCTTCAACGACACCGTCGGCAAGGCCTACGTCTCCCCGACGACACTGACCCAGGGGCTGGAGGCCTGGCGGGCCACCATCGCCAAGTACGGCACGGAGCAGGGGTTCACCGTCGTCGAATAGAGGGCTCGGCGCCGGCCCGTCCGGCAACGGCAGTGGGAGAGGGGCCCCCGGGTGTCCTGGCGCCCGTCCAGGGCCCAGGACTTCGCCTCCTCCCACGGCAGTTCGACCCACACTCCCGCGATGTTGAAGTGTGTTGATTTTCTTCCGAATTTGATCGAAGTCGGGCAGGATGTAATCCATGGACTATCTCGCCGAGCAGGACCGCTATGCCTGTATGGCCTATCGTCGGGCCGGACGTAGCGGTGTGCAATTGCCCGCCATCTCGCTGGGCCTCTGGCACAACTTCGGTGAGGGCCACGCGTTGGAGGTGCAACGGGCGGTGCTTCGCCGGGCTTTCGACCGGGGGGTCACGCACTTTGACCTGGCGAACAACTACGGCCCGCCCAACGGGAGCGCGGAGCGCAATTTCGGCCGTCTCTTCGCGCAGGACTTCCGTCCCTACCGCGACGAGCTGTTCATCGCCACCAAGGCGGGCTACCACATGTGGCCCGGCCCGTACGGACACGGCGGTAGCCGGAAGTACCTACTGGCGAGCCTGGACCAGTCGCTCCGGCGGACGGGTCTGGAGTACGTGGACGTGTTCTACTCACACCGCTACGATCCGCAGACCCCGCTCGAGGAGACCATGGGGGCGCTGAACTCGGCGGTGCGTTCCGGCAGGGCTCTTTATGCCGGCATCTCCAACTACCCGGCCGAACAACACCGCGCGGCGGTGGCGATCCTGCGTGAGCTGGGCACACCGGTCCTGCTGAACCAGGCCCGGTACTCGGTCCTGGACCGCACGGTGGAGGACGGACTACTGGACGCCGTGGGTGATACCCGGACCAGCCTGATCGCCTACTCACCGCTCGCGCAGGGCCTTCTGACGAGCCGATATCTCGACGGGGAGGTGCCGGCCGGGTCGCGGATGTCCGTCGGGCACTTCCTCAAGGAGGGAGCCCTGACCGAGGCCAAGCTGGTGCAGTTGCGATCGCTGGGCCGACTGGCAGAACACCGCGGACAGAGCCTGGCGCAGCTGGCGATCTCATGGGTGCTGCGCGATCCCCGGGTGGTGTCGGTGATCATCGGTGCGAGCAGTGTGAATCAACTCGACCAGAACCTCGACGCCCTGCAGGGAGGATCATTGTCCGAGAGTGATCTGGCAGAGATCGATGCGCTGAGCCGCTGAGGAATGCACTTGGTCGGACGGACTGTCGAGGTTCTGCCCCGAGGGGATCAACTGCATGAGTGCTTACGGTGCGAGCTCGACAGCTATGGCCAGCGGCCGCTGGACGGTGCACTGTGAGGCGACGGCAATTCCACCGGCGCGGGTCATACGGATCGCTGACGACTGGCTGCGGCCGATGTCGGAATCGCGGGCCGACCGCGTCAGAGGACTGTCAGGGCATCGGCCTGGCGGCACCCCCGGCAATGCTCCCGGGCATGGCGGGGCGCTGCGATCCCAGTTCGGGGAGGAACAGATCTGCGTGGCTGTGGTCGTGCCTCAGTGGCCTGATGCTGACTTTTGGTGACTTTGGAGGACTCGCAACGCTCTGACCTGGGGAAACGTACGAAGATCCAATGGTTCTGGAACTGGATCGGACGGTCCCAAGAGGATATCGCACAGGCCCGCGAGGACTGGATGAACGGCAGTCGCTTCGGCGAGGTGAAGGGCTACGACGGCGCTCCGATTCCTGCCCCGGAACTTCCCCCAACTCGCTTGAAGCCCAGGGGTAGAACGCGCTGAACAGCGCTGATGTCATCAAGGGTGCGGGCTGTACGTGGCGGCTCGCATCGTTCCGCTTCCGAGGGTCAGGCGGGAGTCGACACGATCTCGGCAATGGCATTTCGATCTTGGCGTCGAGTCTCATGTGGATCAGGGTGTGGTCAGGTCTAGTCGAACGAATGCTGACACTTTGCTGACTCTACTGACGAGTAGTTAGATTTCTGGGGGGAGAGTCGGACGGTTCCTCGTGGCAGAGGCGCGTCACGCAGAGGTGCCGGTCGCGAACCGTTCGGCTGCCCCGGACAGGGCCGGTTCGACTCCCCCTTCAGGGTCCAAGCCCGCAGTTGGCCCGCGGCGCAGGTCGGCCTGCGAGGTTGTAGGCAGTCAACAAGGCGCCGTGCTGGAGCCGCCGCGGACGCGCCGACAGGGCCCCATGCCTGGCGGCGCGTTCAGCGGATGCTCGTCCCGGACCGGGTGCCGGTCAGGACCGGCTGAGGATGGTGCAGATCTCGCCCTCGGAACACGAATCGGGATCAGTCACCGCCGCCCGCCCGGCCAGCTTCCGCAGCTCCGTTTGGGCCTCGCGCAGCTCGGCCATCCGCCGCTCGATCTCCGCCAGATGCTGGTCGATGAGCGCCCCGACCCGCGCGCAGGGGGCCTGCCCGCTGTCCCGCAGGGCCAGCACGGAGCGGATCTCGGCGAGAGTCAGCCCGGCCGCCTGGGCATCGCGGATGAAGCCCAGCCGGGCGACCGTCTGCTGCGGGTAGTCGCGGTAGCCGCCGGAAGTACGCGGAGGCGCGGGTAGCAGTCCGGCCTGCTCGTAGAACCTGATCGTCTTGGTGGTCAGCCCGCCCGCCACCGCCAGCTTGCCGATACGCATACCTCCACGCTAACGCCTTGACCTTCCAGCGCAGTGGAAGGTCTACCGTCGGCGACAGCTAGGAACGAGGAGGACGGCGCACATGCGGATCACCATCCTGACCGTGCCCGATTGCCCGAACGCACCGGTCGTACGGGATCGGATCACCACCGCGCTCGCCGGCCGGAGCGCTGAGGTGGAATTCGTCGAGGTACGCGAGGAGGCCGAGGCCGCCCGCTGGGGAATGACGGGCTCTCCCACGGTCCTGCTCGACGGCATCGACCCATTCGCGGTGGCTGGCGCCCCGGCGAGCGTGTCCTGCCGTCTCTACCGGGACGCGGACGGACACGCCGACGGGGCTCCGAGCATCCGGGTCCTGCGCCAGGCCCTGTCCGGGACCAAGCCCGCCCCGGCTGCTGACGGACTGGAGCTCTGCGAGGCGGAGCTGCTGGACCCGATCGGCCGGGCCGGCTGCGGCCGGAAGGCCCCGGCCGAGCGCGGCCTGCGCGCCGTCCACCAGGCGGTGCTGCGGCACGTCGCCACCCACGGCACAGCACCGGACCCGACGGCACTCGAGCCCGTCGCCGCGCGAGCGGGAAGGACTGCCGCTGATGTCCTCGCCGAGCTCGACCGTGAGGACTTCCTGACCCTCGACGAAGCAGGGCGGGTCCGCGCCGCCTACCCCTTCTCAGCGGTGGAGACCCGGCACCGGATGCGGCTGGCGAGCGGTGTGGAAGTGTGGTCGATGTGCGCCGTCGACGCGCTCGGCGTCTCCGCCATGCTTGGAGGCCAGGACGTACGCATCTCCTCCTCCGACCCGGTCAACGGCAAGCCGGTCACCGTCACGTTCACCGGTGGCACCACGCTCTGGCAGCCGGCGGACGCGGTCGTCTTCATCGGCCGCAGCGACGGCAACGGGCCCGCCGCCGCAGTGTGCTGCGACGCGCTGATCTTCTTCTCCAGCCGAGCATCGGCCGAGCAGTGGCAGCAGGCGCACCGCGAGGTCAGGGGCCAGGTCGTCAGCCAGGACCGAGCTGTGCAGATCGGGCAGCAGACCTTCGGCCCGCTCCTCCAGGACAGCTGAACTCGGCCATGGCCGGTGAGAGGACGCCCTGGAGCGGGCATCCTTGAGGACCGGGCGGAATCCCGAGTGGCGACCGAGAGCGGTCAGGGCCATGACGAAGACGGAGCCTATGGACCGGCAGGCCGTGTGCGAGGAACGAGCACGCCCGCCAGACCTTCCACTGCCTTCTCGACGCGGCATCGAAGGACCCTCTCGCGCGGCTCACCCACGGCACCACGTGGACCAACGAGCAGCTGCTGTGGCACATGCTCTTCGGCTACATGGTCGTCCGGGCGCTGCTCGTCCTGGTCCGCGTCTTCGGGGGCTTCCGCGCCGGGCAAACAAGGGGTTTCGCACGGGTGCTGAGCGGCCACCGTGCCGTTCGATCTGATCAACTGCCTCCAGGCACGGCAGCCGCATGGCGCGGTGCCGGAAGCCTGAACCAGGAAGCGACTGGCACATGGGTCGCTGCGTGGCGGAGCGCGCAGGCGGTCCTGTGGGCGCACCATGGAAGGACGAAGGCGAGCGGTATGACGAGCGGGCAGGAGCCCGTCGATGGCGCGTGGGCGATTGCGGATCTACCTTGGGGCCGCCCCGGGGGTGGGAAAGACGTACGCGATGCTCGAGGAAGGGCAGCGGCTGGCCTCGGCCGGTGCCGATGTGGTCGTCGGTTTCGTCGAGCCGCACGGGCGGCGGCCCACCGCTGCCCTCGCCGAGGGGCTGGAGATCATTGCCCGGCGCGCCATGGAGTACCGGGGGGCGAGCTTCACCGAGATGGACCTGGACGGGGTGCTCGCCCGCCAGCCGCAGGTCGCCCTGGTCGACGAACTGGCCCACACCAATGTGCCCGGTTCCCGCCATGCCAAGCGATGGCAGGACGTCGAGGAACTCCTCGACGCGGGGATCGACGTAGTCACCACGCTCAACGTTCAACACCTGGAGTCCCTGGGCGACGTGGTCCGGCAGATCACCGGTGTCCCGCAGCGTGAGACCCTGCCCGACGAGGTGGCACGCCGCGCGGACCAGATCGAACTGGTGGACCTGCCGCCCGAGCTGCTGCGCCGACGCATGCTGCACGGCGAGATCTATCCCTCGGACCGCATCGATGCCGCCCTCACCCACTACTTCCGCGTCGGCAACCTCACGGCCCTGCGCGAACTCGCCCTGCTGTGGCTCGCCGACCGCGTCGAGGAAGGACTGCAGCGCTACCGCGCGGAACACGGCATCACCACCCCCTGGGAAACCCGCGAGCGCATCATGGTCGCCCTCACCGGCGGCCCCGAGGGAGACACTCTGATCCGCCGCAGCGCCCGGATCAGCGCCCGAGTCCCCGGCAGTGAGCTGCTGGCATTGCACGTCGTACCGAGCGACGGCCTCACCCACGGCGATCCCGCCACCCTCGCGGCCCAGCGGGCCTTGGTGGAGTCGCTGGGCGGCAGTTACCACCAGACCACCGGTGACGACATCCCCGAGGCGCTGCTCCAGTTCGCGGAGGCCGAGAACGTCACGCAGATCGTGCTGGGCGCGAGCCGCCGCGGAAGGCTCTCCACGTTCCTCCGCGGCGGTGTCGGGCACCGGACGATCCGGCGATCCGGCCCCATCGACGTACTCGTGATCACCCACGAGCACGCCGCCGGCTCGACTTCCGCCCTGCGACTGCCGCATCCGAGCCGCGCCACCGGCCCACGGCGCTTCTGGACGGCGATGCTGCTCGCGGCGATTACGCTCCCGGGCCTGACCGCCCTCCTGGTTCTCCTGGGCGAGCACGTGGACCTCTCCCTTGCCTTGGTGCTCTACCTGCTGGCTGTTGTCGTGGTCGCCCTGGTCGGTGGCCTAGCTCCCGCACTGGTTGCCGCTCTTGCCGCGGGACTGCTGGCCGACTATTACTTCACCCCGCCGATGCACTCGTTGCGCGTCCAGCACCTCGCCGACGTCATAGCGCTGGTGGTGTACGTCGTCACGGCCGTCATCGTCGGCATGGCCGCGGGTGCAGCCGCACGCAGCACGTACCAGGCCGTCCGCGCGAGTTCCGAGGCCCGGGCACTGAGTCGGCTGGCCACCGCCATGATGCACGGCCAGGACCTGCCGGCCTTGCTCGAGCAGGTACGGGAGGACTTCGGCCTGGAGGCGGTGAGTCTGTTGGAACGCGATACGGGACATGCCGCCGAGCCCCGCTGGTACGTCGTCGCCAGCACCGGCGAGGATCCACCCGAGCGCCCTTACGACGCGGATGTGGACAGCCCCGTCGGCGACGACCTCACCCTGGCTGCGCGAGGGCGCCCGCTGAGCAGCGATGACCAGCGCGTACTGGGAGCGTGCGCGGCCCAGTTGGGCATGGCCTACTCGCACGGCCGGCTTGCTGCCCACGATGCCGAAACGGGCCTGCGCGCCGCAGCCGAGCACACCAGGACCTCGCTCCTCCTCACCGCGAGCCGCGATCTGCGTGGCCCACTGCGCACAGCCGACGAAGCGCTGGATGGCGTCGGCGTCGGCGTCGGCACGGATACGAGGGAGAGCCGGAACCTCGCCATAGCCCGGTCGTCGGTGCGGCGTGCGGTCCAGCTGCTCTCGGATCTCGACGAACTGAGCCGCCTGCACGCCGGGGCACTCGACCTGTATCTGCGGCCCGTCGACCTCGATGAGCTGCTGACCGCCGTTCTGGACGACTTGGGCCCCGGCGGCCATATGATCCAATGCAGCCTGCCGGAGCTGCTGCCCGACGTGATCGCCGACGCGGCCGTGCTCACTCGCGTGCTGACCGCCTTGGCGGCCGAGGCCCAGCGCCACAGCCCGCCGGACCGGCCCGCGCGGCTGACTGGCAAGACCCGGTCCGGCCAGGTGGAAATCCATATGACGGACGGCACCAACGACGAAGTGCAGGGCGCGGAACGCGGCACACATCCGAGTCGCACGCCGGACAGTCTGACCCTGCGGATGTGCCGTGACCTTACGGAGACCATGGGGGGCACCCTTGAAACTGCAGCCGTCGGCCCCGGCTTTGCCGTGACGCTCAGGCTTCCGGCGGCGGCCTCCCGGCGGCCGATCACCCCGTCTGCGCCCTCCCCGACGGAGGATCAGTGACTCGCGTCAGCCACTGCCCGGGTGCACCGAAGTCACCGACCGTCGATCACTGCAGGCCTGAGACTTTGAAGACCGTGAGGGCCGTCTCGCGGTCGATACGCTCTGCCAGCTGGCGCAGGGCTGTCTCGCCGCACAGCAGAGTGCCGCGCCGGATCGATGTGCGGGTGTCCGTGTCGAGGCGGCGCCACATCGCGGGGTTGCGGGCCAGGACGGTCGGATCGATCTCGACCTGGCTTCCCTCCGTGTCGCGGAGGATCATCCGCTGGGCCACCCCGTCGGACCACCTGACCGAGACGAGGGAGTCGGTGCGGACAGTGTGTTCCACCAGCAGTCCTCGGGCGCTCAGCAGACCGGGACCTACGGAGACCCTGGACGGCAGCAGGATCACGAACAGGAGGGTGGCCAGGCCGGTCCAGAGGGCGCCGCGGGTCGCGTCGAGCTCGCCGAAACCCGCGTCCATGGCGAGCAGGGCCGAGTACAGGAGGGACGCGACACCGATGGCCGAGCGCCTCTCGCCGGCCCAGTGGATGTCGCGTGCGATAGGTCCTCGAGGTTCCGCGCCGGCGTGAGCGCCGGTCGCGGACTGCGCGAAACGTCGTCCCATGGGGATGACGTTAGGGCCGGTACGGGCCTCGACATCGGACCCTGACGCACCGCTGATGTGATCGCTACGGCATTTTGACGGAGCTCCGGTCCGCGGCCCCCCCGTCGGCTCAGTGGCCTGGCGGGCCCGTGGTGACCGGCGCGGGATTCCACGGCGCGGGGGCAGGCGGTGGCTCGAACGGTCCGGCCCGGTTGGCCATGAGGATCAGCATCGTCCCGACGACGAGCACGGTGATGGCGATGAGGACGAGCCCGACGGGGTTGCGAGGGTTGTAGTAGTAGCGGTTCGTTCCCCACTTGCTCCGCTTGAAGACCGGTTCGTCGTCGTGATGCACTGGCTGCGTCCTAGCTGGGTCGAAGGTATGGGGCGGCGCGCATTCCCCAGCGGCCATTCCGGTCAGGAGGCGCAGCCCACTGCCTTCTGGGCCGCGGGGAAGTACACGGTCATGAGACGTGTGAGGGCCTCACGGCGTGCGGGCACGTCGGAGGCCTTGGCAGGCGGGTAGATCTCGACGACGAACTGGCTGGGTTTGCCCTCGTAAGTGCACCGTGCGACCGCGACGGCCATGGAGTCGGCAACGCGGGCGGCGTCGCCCACGTCGATCTGTGCGGGATCGCCGGAGCTCGTCAAGCGCTGTCCGATGCCACCCATGACGTCTTCGTCCGCCGTGGTCACGTCGCCTTTCACAGTCAGGACGGTGTTCTTGTCTACGGTCAGTTCGCACCGCGGAGCGTGCGGCCTGGCTGCGTACGTCGACTGCTCCAGCTTGGCTCCAGGCGGAAGCAGCGGTGCGATGAGAGCCGAATCGACGGCCACGCCGCATATGTCGCCCGGCAGCGCGTACTCCCTGCCCTCGCTGCACCCGGTCACGGAGATCAGTGCCGCGGCCCCCGCGGCGGCCAGCATGGCCGTGCGCAGGCGCTTCACTGGGTGCCTGCCAGACCCTTGGCAGCGACGTTCCCCGTCACTGCGGACGTGTTGATCTCCTGCTCCAGCGTGCGCGGCGTGTAGGGGTGCCCGGGGTTCGCCTTGGCCCATTCCTCGGAGAGCGCCCTCAGCTGGTTCTCCCGGTGCGTGAACGTCTTCGCGTTCTGGTCCTGGACTCCCGCGTCGATCCGCGCCTGTTCGTCGAGCTGCCACTGGTAGGCGAGAGCGTCGACACCTCGTTGCGCTATGTCGCCGACCACCGGGATGAAGTTGGCGGCTCCGCCGAAGCCGTGGTAGCCCCACTTGGCTTCCCACGTGGGGTCATCCTTGTCGGTCTTGAGGGCCTGATAGCGGGCCTCTTCGAGGAAGCCGACCGTACGGCCCGCATCTTGCAGCGTCTCGTTGGGGTCACGCGGGTGTTCTGCGTGGATGTCTTTGATCATTTCTCGGTTCATGGCCTCGTTGAGCATGCCGTAGGAGTTCTGGTCGCGGGAGACCTGCTTGCTCACCTCCAGGAGGTGGTGGCGGTCGAGCTGGCGGGGGTCGTCCGGCGTGTCCGACATGGCGCTGGCCGAGTGGTGTACGACATCGCTGTGGGCGGAGAGGACCTTGGCCATGTCGTCGCGCATCTCGGACGGGAACTCGTCGCCGCGCTCGGAGAGGTACTTCAGGGAGCGGTCCAGAACCTGGCGGTGTTCGGGTGTGAGGTCGTCGGGACGCGTTGTCATGTTGTTGGGGTCGACTCCTGTGGCCGCGGAGACCAGGGCGGCGCCCGTGGCCTCCCGTGCGGCGTTGCCGTCCTTGGTGTTGAGGGGCGTGTCGTCGAAGGTTTGCCGGTCGCCGAGGACGTACTGGGCGTTGTCGGTGGGCTGCGTCGCGTTGAAGAACTCCGTCGCGGCGTTCGGGCTCGCGGCCAGGGCGGTCATGAAGCCGGTCATGGGGTCGCGGCCGAAGTCCTCGCCGATGAAGTTCAACTTCGGCACTGGTGGCACGCCGCCGTTCCAGTAGTTGGCCGGGAGCTTCATCTTCTTCTCGGTGGCGACGAGCGCGTTGCCGTAGTCGTTCAGGAAGCGGTTGTCCCAGTCGCCGCTGCGCATGAGGTTGCTCATCACCTGGTAGCCGTAGACCTGGCTGCCGCGGGTCTGGATGCGCTCCTCGCCCAGCTTGACCATGTCGTTCTCCCAGGTGCGCATGGCCGGGCTGTCGGACTGGGTGGCGCCGGCCAGGGTGAGGGAGAGGTTGCGCTGGAAGTCGCCGAGCTGGTCGTGGCGGGAGCGCTGCAGGGTGCCGCCGTCGGACGGGTCTGCCAGGTCGGCCCAGAAGTCGAGCAGCCCGCGTGGGCCGATCGTGGTGGCGAGCTGCTCCTGGAAGAGCCGGTCGTCCTTGTACTTGGCCAGGTCGGCATTGAGCTTGTCGAATTCCTCGGGGGACATGTCGTCGCCCTTGGTCTTCAGGAGCTTCGCGATCCGGTCGGCGTCCTTCATGGCGTCCGCGGCGCGGTCGCGGTCGTAGTAGGCGGCGTCGGAGAAGCCGTACGGGGTCTGGCTAACCAGCATGGTCAGCGCCTGGGCGGCCGTCGTGTCGCTCTCGGTGGCGCCCTCGAGGATCCGCTGTACTTCGTCGCGGAGGGCGGTCGCATCGGCCTCGGTGTGCTCGGGCACCGTCGTGCCCTTGGCGGCGCGGTCGGGGTGGATGTTCATCGTGACGGTGAAGCCGCCATTGCCCGCCGGCACCACGGTGAGGTTCTTCTCCAGCCCGCGCCGGATGGCCTCGTTCAGCCTGGCCTTGTAGTCGACGAGCTCACCGTGGGTGTCACGCAGGATGTTCCCGATACTCGTGGCCTCGGTGGCGGCGTCGGCGAACTCCTTGGCGGTCTTGCCGATGAACTCCCGGGTCACGGTCGCGTTCACCCCGGCCCAGTCGGCCTTCGCGGCTTTACCGCCGAGGTCGCCACGGGCATCCGACTCCAGCTCCCACAATTTCGTGGCCATGGCCGTCCAGTCCGCGACGGCGGTTGACAGCTTCGAGAAGTCCGCGAAACGCAGTGCGTCCAGGTCCATCAGTGCTGCGCCCTTTCCTCGAATCCTGTATTGAGCTGCGCGAACTTGAACTGGGTGGCGATCCAGTACTCGCCTTCGGCGTGCGCGTTCTGCGTGTAGTCGAGGTGGTTGGAAATGTGGGCGCAGGCGTCCAGCAGCGTTCCCACCTGGTCGTGCCACTTGTCCGCGAGCGTCGAGAGGGCGGTCCCCAGAGCGAAGTCCTTCTTCAAGGAGCCGGCCGCCTCGTGCGTACTGGCCTTGGCATGGTCCCCATCGGTGCCGAGCCTCTGCCGCAGCTTGAACGCGGCGTTACCTACTGCCGCCAGGTCCTTCTGGGTGACCACCAGATCCCCCTGTGGCCCGGGCCCGCCGCCCCCTCCGGGATCGAGCTGATTGAGCCGCATTGCCGTCTGGTTCGCAGCAGCGGCTGACTTGAGCTCTGCCCATTCGGCATCGAATGACATAGGACCCCCGTGGTGAAAGTGACTTGTTCGGTGAGCGATTTCGGTCCAAGCGAGATCATTGGGCCGGATGAGGTCGGCGGCCTGCGGGGCGTGGCTGGACACCGGTCATCAGAATGTCCAGGCCGCGGCGTGTGGTCACCAGCACGACGCGGTCGTCGTGGCGCAGGACCCGTCCGTGTGGTGGTCGCCAGTTGAAGGCAGGCCGGTCCGTGCGGAATCCGCCGAGTGTGTCCGTCGAGGAGGCCGACCGGCGGCTGGTCGCGGGGCCGACGGCGAGTACGCGCCACTCGTGTTCCTTGAAGGCCTCGTGTATGGAGTGCCCTTCGAGTTCCGGGTGGCCGGCGACGTCCACGACGGTGAAGAGCAGGGATCCGCGCTCCACCGGCATGACCCCCAGCACGTGGCGGCCCATCATCGCGGCGGCGAAGGAGGGCGCGGCCAGCGCCGAGACACTGCGGCTGCGGGTGAGCGCGTCCGGGTAACCGGCGCGCATGGTGCGGGAGACGGTGGCGGCGAAGTCGTCGCCGTACAGGCGCATCACGGCGCGCACACGGGGGTTGCTCTCGCGTGCGGCCATCACGATGTCGAGGTTCTCGCCGTCGTCGTGCGTGAGGACCAGCAACGACTTGCTGGTGCCGATGCGGGCGAGATCGAGGACTCCGGGAGCGGCAGCGTCCTCGAGTAGCAGGTGCACGCCGAGCTCGCGTGCCAGCGCAATCCCTCGGGCTTGCGGGTCCCGCTCGATCACCACGACCTTGTGGTCGGTGGTGCACAGCTGGGCCAGGGCACGCGTGCCGATCTTGCCGAGTCCGACCACGATGATGTGGTCGTGCAGGCCGGCATCCGGTACGTGGTTGGCCGACGCGGTGCGGAAGGCCAGCGTGGCGTTCATCGCGGCGGCCACGACGAGAGGGAGTACTGCCAGGCCGACGAAACCCGCGATGAGCTGGAGGACCTGGCGGGCCGTGGACTCTTCGGTTGCCGGGTCGCCCATGGTGAAGATGTCCAGCAGTGGCAGGTACACCGACTTCCACAGCGGTCCGTCCTCCACGACGGCCGTCGCGGTGGCCAGTAGCACCACGGCCGCGGCGAGAACCCCGAAGACAGCGGTCACTTCACGGGATACGAAGATCTTCCAGGGCAGGTGCCCGAGCCGGTCGCTCAGCCAGCCCCGGTAGGCCCGCCGCCGCCTGGCGGGGGGCGCCGGCGCGTGGTGGTGGGTCACCTCTTCGAGCATGAGCCGGCCGTGCGTGAACTGCCGGTGATAGGCGGTCGCGGTGTCGGGCAGCAGCTGGGTGCCGTTGGCGCCCGGCGTTTCCGCGCTGTCCTCGCCCAGTGGGTCGTCCATGTGCGTACCGGAGAGAACGGCGAGCGTGGCCAGGTCCGTGGTGTGGGGCGGGGTCCCGGCGGGGCGGACCACTCCGCGGAACACCTTGCCCTCGACCTGGAGGGTGGGCCCGTGCCCGACCGCCGCAGCGGCCACCAACTCGGGGACGGCCGTGTCGGCGTCGGAGAGCACCGTCGTGGACGCGTCGATGAACGCGTCGTCGTGCCCGGCGTGCGCGGCTGCGGCCCGGTCGAGGAGCAGTTCGAGATGGCGACCGCGGTCCCGGTTGAACATGCGGATGACCAGGCGTACGGACGGATTGATGCTGCGGGCGAGCAGGGCAGCGGTCATGTTGATCTGGTCGTCGCCGTAGGTGAGGGCAAGCGCCGCGGCACGCTCGACGCCGGCCTCCCGGAGGGTCTGCTCGTCGGGCCGCGCGGAGATGAGCAGCTCCACGGGGGAGTGGGGATCCCGGTGCAGGGCGACGACCTCGGCGCCGTGCCCCTCGCGGCGCGACGGCAGGACGACCGTGACGGCCTCGCCGCACACGGCGTCGAGTTCCTGTGCCAGGCGGTGTGCGAGGCCGTCGTCACCACAAATGATCATGTGTGTGGAGCGCTGCCCGACTCGCGCTCGGAGCTGGAGGGTTGCGGACATGCGGTCAGAACCGCCCTGCTGTCACATCGGTGGCGGCCGGCAGGGACAGGACCATGGTCAGGCCTCCGCCGGGGGTGTCCTCGGGGGTGAGCGTGCCGTCCATGGCCTCGGTGAGGCCCCGGGCCAGGGCGAGGCCGAGGCCGAGTCCGGCGGTGTTGTCGCGGTCGCCGAGGCGCTGGAAAGGTTCGAAGGCGCGCTCGCGGTCGTCGGCAGCGATTCCGGGGCCCCGGTCGGCGATCCTGATGTCGACCCGCCCGGCCAGGGCGCTGGCTGTCACCAGCACCGGGTGTTCCGCGGGCGCGTGGCGGACCGCGTTGCCGACGAGGTTGGCCAGCACCCGTTCGAGCAGCGGCGGGTCGGCCTGAAGCGCCGGTACCGATTCGAGGTTCTGCACATCGACGGCGGGCCCGCCGTCGGGCGTCAGGTCCAGCGAGTCCAGCGCGGCCGGCAGGACTTCCTCCAGTGTGGTGGCCCGCAGGTCGAGCGTGAGGGCGCCGGCTTGGAGGCGGCTGAGATCGAGCAGGTTCTCCACCAGGCGGTTGAGCCGGTTCAGGGACACCTCGGCGGAGGCCAGCAGTTCCGCGCGGTCCTCGGCGGAGAACTCGATCTCCTGGTTGCGCAGTGAGCTGACCGCGGCCAGCGCCCCTGCCAAGGGGGTCCGCAGGTCGTGGCTGACGGCCCGGAGCAGGGCGGTGCGCAGGCGGTCGGCCGCCTTGATGGGTTCGACCTCGGCGGCGGCCTCGGCCAGCCGGGCCCGCTCGACGGCCGCGCCGACGTGCGCGGCGAAGGCGGCCAGCACGCGGCGTTCGGAAGACGGCAGCGTACGGCCGCGCAGGACGAGGAAGGCCTCGGGGCCCGCCGCCACCACGAGGGCGGCCTCGGTCGCGCCCCCTGTGTCGCAGGCTTCGGGAGCCAGCTCGACGGTGTCCATGCTGAATGTTTCACGCGTACGTTCCAGCAGCGCCGGGATCGTCTGGTCGCCGCGGACGATGCTGCCGGCGAGGGACGACATCGTCTCCGCCTCGGCCGTGGCTCGAGCCGCACGGCGGGAGAGCCGCAGGGACCTGTCAGCCGCGGCGGCGACGGTGGCGGCGACGGCGGCGAAGACCACCAGCGCCAGCACGCTGTCCGGGTCGCTCATGGTGAACTCGCCTATGGGCGGCATGAACCAGTAGTTGAGGAGCAGTGCGGCGGTCAGTGCCGCGATCAGGGCGGAGGCCACTCCGCCGATGCAGGCCACGCACACGACGGCCACCAGGAAGAGCAGCGCCTCGCTGGTGAGGTTCAGTGTGCCGCGCATGCGGTCGAGGCCGAGGGTGAGCAGCACCGGGAGCACCACGCCGGCCACGGGTCCGGCAATGAGCCGGGAGGTGGGGAGAGTGCGGCGCCGGGACGGGAGTAGTCGGCCGTGGCCCGCCCGCTCGTGCGTGACCATGTGGACGTCGATGTCCTCGGACAGCGCCACGACGGTCTCGCCGATCCCGCGACCAGTGAGGAAACGTTCCAGCCTGCGGCGCCGACTCGTGCCGAGGACGAGCTGGGTGGCGTTCTCCGCCATCGCGAAGTCCACCAGCGCGGTGGGCACTTCGTCGCCGACGACGGAGTGGTAGCTGCCGCCCAGGTGCTCGACGAGGGCCCGCTGGCCGGCCAGAGCCGCGTGCGAGACCCCGGCGGCGAGCCCGTCGCTGCGCGCGATGTGCACGGCGAGCAGTTCACCGCCGGCGGACCGGCCGGCGATGCGTGCCGCGCGACGGATGAGGGTCTCGCCCTCGGGACCGCCGGTGAGGGCGACCACCACGCGTTCCCGGGTCTCCCAGACATCCCCGATGCCGTGCTCGGTACGGTACTTGTGGAGGGCCTCGTCCACCCTCCCGGCCAGCCACAGCAGGGCCAGCTCCCGCAGCGCGATGAGATTGCCGGGGCGGAAGTAGTTGGCGAGCGAGGCGTCGATCCGCTCCGGGGGATAGATGTTGCCGTGTGCCATGCGGCGCCGAAGTCCCTCGGGGGGTATGTCGACCAGCTCGACCTCATGGGCGCGGCGCACGAACTCATCAGGCACCGTCTCGCGCTGCGGGACTCCGGTGATCTTCTCGACGACGTCGCTCAGCGACTCCAGGTGCTGGATGTTGAGCGTGGTGACGACATCGATTCCGGCGGCGAGGATGTCCTCGACGTCCTGCCACCGCTTCGGGTGCCGGCCGCCCCCGGGGACATTGGTATGGGCGAGTTCGTCGATCAGCACCACCTGCGGCCGCCTCGCCAGCAGCGCTTCACGGTCCAACTCCGTGTACCGGCCGCCACGGTATTCCTGTCCGGCCGGCGGGAGGATCTCCAGGCCGTCGAGCTTCTCCTCGGTGTGCCGGCGCCGGTGGCACACCACGAAACCGGCCACCACATCCGCGCCGCGGGCGGCCCGGCGGTGTGCCTCGTCGAGCATCCGGTACGTCTTGCCTACGCCGGGGGCCGCACCCAGAAAGACCTTGAGCCTCCCGGGCCGTACGAGCTGATGTCCCGCGTCGGCCACCGGGCCCGCCTCGTGCGTGTTCGTCATGCTCAGAACTTCTCGGGGAAGAACAAGGCCAGGACCAGGTACCCGACCAGGCTGACCGCGACGATGATGCCTACGACAGTTTCCGTGCTCACCCGTACCCGACTCCTCCGCACGTCCTCAACTTCACCAGCGAACAGCAGCGATGACGCGAAGGAAACGGCCCTGACGCACTCCTGACGCGAGTCGACTGGGACTTTGACGGTGTATTGACGGCCGTTGCATCGATAGGGTGAAGGCGGTGTGCCGGGAAGCCTGGTCGGCGTCGCGTGACCGCATGGTCCGCGTCGACTCGGGTGGGGGCGGAATGCGCAGCGTCGGTACGGTCTTGTTCCTCGTGGTGCTGGCCACGGTCGTGGCCACGGGTGCCCGCCGCTGGCGAATCCCCGCGCCCTCACTGCTCGTTGTCGCGGGCCTCGTCGTCGCGCTGATACCGGGTACTCCGGAGATCCGGGTCAGTCCGGAGGCCATCGGCCTCATCGTTCTGCCGCCGCTGCTGTACGCCAGCGCCGAGGAACTGTCCTGGCGCGAGCTGCGGCTGGTGTGGAAGCCGGTCGGCGTGCTCGCGGTCGGTCTGGTCCTGGCCTCGGCGGCCGCGGTGGGTCTGGTCGCATCGCTGCTCACCCCGCTGACTTGGCAGATGGCGCTGGTCCTGGGGGCCGTCCTCGCGAGTACGGACCCGGTAGCGGTCACTGCGCTCGGTCGGCGCCTTGCCCTGCCTCCCCGTGTCCAGGTCCTCGTGCAGGCCGAGAGCCTCTTCAACGACGCCACTTCGCTCGTCCTCTTCCGGGTCGCGGTCGTCGTCGCCGCGGCCTCCGCCGGGGTGTCCTGGCAGGCGGCGGGCACTGAGTTCGCGCTGCTCGCCGGCGGCGGCACCCTCGTCGGAGGAGCGGTCGCCGGGGTCGTGGCGCTGATCCGCCGCAGGACCGAGGACCCCGTACTGGAGACCGTCATCGCCCTGGTGACCCCGTACGCCGCCTACGTGCTGGCCGAAGCGGTGCACGCGTCCGGCGTGACCTCCGTTGTCGTGGCGGGCGTGGTGCTCGGAGGCCGGGCGGACCGGTTCACCAATGCCCGCATACGGATCCAGCTGCACGCCGTCAACGGCACCGTGGTCTTCCTGCTGGAGAGCGTCGTCTTCAGCCTGATCGGCCTCACCCTGCCTGGCCAGGTCGCCGCGCTGACCGCTGCCGACGGGCTCTGGCCGCTGTACGCGCTGGCGGTCGCCGCGACCTTGATCACCGTTCGCCTGCTGTGGGTCCTGCCGCTCTCGGCCGTCGTCCAGCGGAACGCGGGCGTACGTCCCTCCTGGCGCGTCCCGGCCGTGCTGACCTGGGCGGGCACGCGTGGCGTTGTCCCACTGGCTGCGGCCCTCTCCATCCCGGTCGCGGAGGGCGACGGCAGCCTCCTGGGCCAGCGCCCGCTCGTGCTCGTCCTGACCACGTCGGTGGTGGTGGTCACCCTCGTCGCCCAGGGCTTCACCCTGGCCGACGTGGTCCGTCGCTCCGGAATCGCCCTCGAACCGGATCACACCGAACGGGAGGAGGCCTCCGCCCGGTGCGCCCTTGCCGCAGCCGGCATCCGTCGGCTGGACGAGGTGTCCGACCTCGAAGCGGTACCGGACGTCGTTGCCGACCGGCTCCGGCGCAGCCTCCAGGCCCGGCTCGAACACGCCCGCGACCGCCTGGAGGAAGCCGACCTGGCTGAATCCGCAGACCAGGTCTATCGGCTGCTGCGCCGTGACCTGATCCGGGTGGAGGCCGTGGAACTCCAGCGTCTCTACGACGAACACCACATCAGCGACACCACCCGCCGACGCCTTCAGCGCTCCCTGGACCTGGAGGAGGCGCGGCTGGACTTGGCGAGATGATGCGAGCGGCCGCCCACACGGGTTCTGCCTGGTGGATCCTCTGGGCATCCCTCCTTGGTGACGATGGTGATAGTTTCATTGGCACCATGCTGTTTAAGCTGAACATCGCGGACAACCGCCCTCTGCACGAGCAGGTCGCGGGTGCGATCAGACGTGCCATCGCCGAGGGTGAGTGCGCCCCGGGCGACCGCCTGCCATCGGCGCGAGATCTCTCCCAGGTGTTGGGCGTGAACGTCAACACGGTCCTCCGCGGTCTTCGTGGGCTCCGCGACGAGGGAGTGCTGGAGTTCCGGCGCGGTCGCGGTGTGACCGTGGCCGAGGGGGCGGACCAGCGCTCGGTGTTGCTCGACCGCGTGCGCGAACTGGTCGGTGACGCGGCGCATCTGGGCTACAGCAAGGCCGATCTCATGGAAATGATCAGGGGGCTGGAATGAAAGACAGTACGGAGCGAAGGGGTGGGGAATGGTGGGGTGTTGCGATCTGGGCCGTGGCGGTCTTAGCCGCGCTCGTCGCACTTCCCTGGGCCGCCGGTGACCGGCTGCCAGAGCGGTTGGCGACTCACTGGGGCGCCGGCTCCGGCGGACCGGACGGCTCGATGCCGCTGTGGGCAGCCGCGCTGTTTCCGGCGCTCATCTGGCTGTTCCTGGTGCTGCTGACCGTCGTGCTTGCGCGGCGGAGTGAGGGAGCGGCTTCAAGCCCGGCGATCCGTGGCTGGCCCGTAGCCGCACTGCTGTCCAGCGGTGTCCTCCTCGCCGGTGCGCAGGCATCCATTGTCCGGGCGAACCTGGATCACACGGACTGGCGGGATGCCGATTCCGTGAGTCTGTGGACGGTGCTGACGTTCGGGGTGGCGACGGTGGCGGGGCTGGCCGGGTGGGCGGTTGCCCGCCGCGGGCCGGCTGCGGCGCCGCACGCGGTTGCGGGCGGTCCGAGCATGGACGTTCCGGCCGGCGAGAGGTTCGTGTGGCTTTCCCGTACGACGAACCCGTGGCTCCGCTGGATCGGCGCCCTGTCCGGGCTGCTCGCGCTCGCTGCCGTACTCGTCGCGGTGAGCGGCCTGATCGAGGTGGAGTGGGCGGTCGTCGCACCGTTCGCCACGGTCTCAGTCGCGGCTCTCTCGTGTGCCTCCGTACAGGCGCGTGTCACCGAGAAGGGCCTGGCCGTGGCCTTCGGTCCGCTCGGCTGGCCGGTGCGGCGCTGGCCGGCCGAGGACATCGAATCGGCGCGTGCCGAAAACCGCACCCCCGCCCAGGTGGGGGGATGGGGGTATCGGCTGAGCGGCATGGGCACGACGGTGATGCTCCGCGCCGGCGAGTGCCTGGTGATCCGCCCCCGGCGGGGGAACGAGTTCGCGGTGAGCGTGGACGATGCCGAACGAGGCGCCGCCCTGCTGAACGCCCTGGGCGGGCAGCGCACCCACTGAGTCGGCGCGCGGGCGTCACCCCGCCATCACGATGCGAGGGCGGGCGCGGTGGCGGGGCGGCGCTCCGCTGGCCTGTGCTCGACCTCCTCTGCCAAGGCCCGGCCGGTGACGTGGTGGACGTATTCACGGGTCAGCCGGAAGCCGGCCGTCCAGGCCAGCAACCGGCTGGGTCGGTTGTCACGTGAGCAGCACCAGCTTGCGGTGTGTCCACGGGCCTGGATATCGGCCGTCAGGCCGGCGACGCAGGCCAGTGCGAGGCGCTCACGGCGGCGATCGGGCACGGTGACGACCGCGATGTCCTCGTAGGCGCTGCCGAGGAAGTAGGTGCAGGCGACGGAGAGGACCCGACCCTTGGCGAACGCGGCCCAGCCGTGGCCGGAGGCGGCGAGCCCGCCGGGTCCGCCCCAACTGGCATGAATCCAGGCGTTCTCGGAGTCCATCGCGGCCAGTGCCGGAACGTCTTGGGGAGTCAGCCGCCGCACCGTTACGCCACGCGGGGTGCGGGGGAGAGACACCGGTGCCTGAGGCTGGTGGACGTACAGCATCCGTTCCCAGGGGACGACGCGTTCGAATGCCGAGCCGAGCGACGGCCAGAACCGGGCGGGCGTCTCAACGTACCGGCCGGCGAACCGGGTCAGGGCGTCCTGGGCGAGCACGCCCGGATCGCCGCGCAGCAGCACGTGGTCCCCGCAGCTGACGGCGAGGACGCGAGGCAGGTGGGGGCGGTCGGCCCACCAGAGGCCGACGCCCGTCGTCAGTACGTGCTCGGCGAGAGCCACGGGACCGGGGGAGCCGGTGGGGAACCAATGGCTCAGGGCGGGGAGCTGCTGCGGGGAGAGCTCGATCACGAATGTCTCCAGGTGGAGCGGCAACGGGTTCTCGGGCAGGGGGAGCGGGCGGTACAGGGCAGGAGGCCGCTCAGCTCCGGGCCGTGGCTCGCCTCAAGGCGTGGTGGCCGACGGGCGCAGGCACCTGCAGGTTGGGCGAGTAGGTGCGTGCGAGGTCCCGTGCTTGCCCGGGGCGGGGGCAGGCACGGGACGGAAGCGGCCGCCCGTCATACGGGTGACTGTTGGCGGCCGCGGATTGCGATCGGTGCGTCAGCGCACCGGCAGGTGAGCAGCGCGCGAGGCCGGGCGCACCGTATGCGGTGGCCGGTCGTCATGGAGCAGACCGCTGTTCACATCGTTCATCCAACTGCTTGGTGAGACAGGGATCAAGGAGGTCGCCCAGTCCTTGACACAGCTCTGATGCCGGCATGACCGGCCCCGGCCACGACGGGTGTTACCGATCACGGGCCGCACAACCCGATCCGCCACCCGCGGCTCACCCGCGGGGCAGTGTCACCTTCTCCTGGCCGCAGCCGATGCGGCTGGACTCCGCCTCGACATAGGCGGGCAGCAGGTCGCGGACGAACGTGAAGTCCTGCTCCCCGAACCCGTCCTTCTGCTCCAGCATGAAGATCACGTCCCCGCTCTGGCACCGCGCCCGGTACACGGCCCGGCTCACGTTGAACGAGCCGAACCCGTTGGTGCCCTTGAAGGACGAGCCGCCCTTGAGGAGGTCCTGGGAGAAGACCTCGGCCAGTGCCGGGTCCACGACGGTCGTCATCCGAACGGCAGCCCTGGGGTAGCTGCCAGCGGCCTCGCAGACCCGGGCAGCGCCGCCGTCGCCGCTGACCCGGGCACGTGACAGGCTCTCGCGGTAGGCAGCGGGGAGGGCGAGGCCCTTGATCCCGCAGAAGGCGTCCGGCTGGGTGTCCCGCCAGGCGACGACGTCCTTCGGCAGGTCCGGTGACCGGTAGACCCCGGAGCAGCCCAGCTCACGTATGACGCCGTTGGCCGCGTCCACCACGGCGTGCGCCAGAGCGGCACGGTCCTCCCTCTCGTACTCCGAAGAGATGTCAAGGCCCGCAGGCCCCATGCCGACGTCGACCACGACCGGGCCCTCGAACTGGTCGGGCCTGCCGGTACAGGACTGGGGAAGCGCCACCCAGGCGCGGGAGGAGGAGGCCATGCCCGGCAGGCCTTCCCCGAGTGCCACCATGCCGGCCGCGAGGAACTCCTCGGGCCACTGCCGCCCGTCGCTTCCGTAGAGACCGTCCAGCTTGTGCACCCGTACGGTCAGCTGCCTTCTGGCCCTGTCGTCCTTGTAACTGGTGATGCGGCACTGGCCGTAGGACAGTCCTTGGCCGTGGGGGTCGGTCTGCAGCACCTGCTCCTCGACCTCGGTCCTGCGGTCGCCGAAGAGGGAGGACACGGTCGAGTCGCTGAGGGAATCCCAGCAGGGGGCGGGGCCAAGCAGCGGCAGGGTGTCCGTACGCCAGGCGACGGCGCCGGCCCCGAGCAGGCCGCCGACCAGGACGCCTGCGGCGGTGGCCCGCACCGTGTGGTTCCGCAGCAGCCGGCGCAACAACGAGGGCCGCGCGGGAGAGGGGACCGAGGGAACCAGGTCCAGTTCCTTGTCCGGCTGCCGGGCAGGGGTCGTTTCGCTGTCCACTGCCGGTGTCACGCTCTCTCCGTTGTCCGCCACGCTGCCGTTGTTGTCTGCGGTCACCGGTTCTCCCCGGCCTGGCACCCGATGCGCTTGCCCACGGACGCGGTGAAGTTCGCGAAGACCTGCTGGTCGTCCGGGCGGCTCCGGCCCTTGAGGCCGGGCTCGACGTTCCCGTAGAACACGGTCCGCCGACCGCCACAGGTGGCCCGCAGCAGTCCCTGACCGTTGCCCTCGGGAAGCCCGTCGAACAGTGCGACCATGCGGGGCTCGGACGCCATCACGAACTGCGCCGCCGGCTCATCGGGCACCCCCCGGGAGCGCCACACCACCGAACAGGTCTGGAGCCGCTCACCGACCACGCCCACCTGCTGCTGATAGGCGGAGTCCTTTCCGAACTCGAAAGTCACCCCCGGAATCCTGCACAGGGGACTGGAGGCCCTCTCGTCCTTCTCCGCGGTGACCACCATCGGCGAGGACAGGCGCAGCGGCTTGGCGGGCTTGCAGCCCGCCTTCGAGGCAGAGGTGCCGGCCGCGTCCAGCAGCATCCGGGCGACGTCCATCCGGTTTCCGATGGTGAAGGGCATGGCCTTCTTCCCCAGGTGGCCGTCGCCCCAGCTCTCGCTCCGGATGGTGACCGCGGACGGTCTGCCGTCCACATCACAGGCCTCGGGCAGCACCAGGATGGCCCGATCGCCGCCGACCAGCCCGTTGAGTCCGTCGGGCAACGGCGAGGCCGAACCGTCGAAGAAGTGGGCTATCCACGCACGGCGCTCCTCGGCCGAGGCCGGGACGGGGCCGTACGTGAGGGTGACGCGCTCATCGAAGGTGAGCGGCTCGGTGGAGTCGTCATCGGCGACCGACGAGGCGACGGTGACCGTGCACGTGGCGGTCGGCCTGGTGGACGAGGGCGGCGCCGACTCGGTGGCCCGGCGCGCGGAGCCGGACTTGCCGAGCGCCTCATCACCGAGGAAGGACGGACCACTGTCCTCCTGCCACGCCCCCCAGCAATAGCTCGCGCGGAACGGCCAGCTGCCCGTCGCGCTCAATCCGTACAACCCCGCACCCGAGGCAAGAACCGCCCCACCTGCAACAAGGGCGAAGAACCTCCCCCGTTGCCTGCCGCCGACGCCCATGACATTCCCCCTCGTGAACCACGTAGATCACAGCAAACGCACCGATGCTACGTCCGATGCCGGTGGTGTTTACGACTCATTTACGACACCCCGATGCCCGCCATCAGCAGCGCGTCAGGAAGTGCGGGTTTGCCGTAAGAAGGGCGTCAACGTGGTGCGTTGGCACATGACGGTGATCGCAGACTGAGTGGCAGGGGGAAGCGGACGACCGTCCGTGATGCGAGGTTGGAGGGCGCGTGACGATCAGCGCCGAGACCACGCCCAGTCCGGACCGCGGGGGGTCGGGCTGGAGCCGGGACGCATCACGGACGGGCCGTCCCGTGCACTGCCGCGCGAGCCTCGCCGTAAGGAAGCCGTCGAAGTCGCACCCACGGCCGTATGGACGTCGTCAACGCCTGTCGAGGCGGCCGAAAACCGCTGTTCCCTCCGGTTATCCGTACTCACAGGACATACAACAGGAAGGCGGCCCGCCAATGCCCCGGGTGCTCGTGGTCGATGACGAACCGCAGCTTGCGCGGTTGCTGGTGATCAATCTGAAGGCGCGGAAGTACGACGTGGACTGCGCGCAGGACGGGGGTACGGCCCTGGAGGCCGTGGCGGCCTGCCGCCCGGACGTGGTCCTTCTGGACCTCGGACTGCCCGACATGGACGGGATCGAGGTGATCAAGCAACTGCGCGGATGGTCGAAGGTGCCCGTCCTGGTGGTCTCCGCCCGCCACGGCTCCGAGGAGAAGATCCAGGCCCTGGACGCGGGTGCCGACGACTACATCACCAAGCCCTTCAGCATGGACGAACTGCTGGCCCGGCTGGGAGCCGTCATCCGCCGCACACCGACTCAGGAGTCGGCCGCAGCGAACGAAGCGGTCGTCGAGACCGAGGAGTTCACCGTCGACCTGCTCGCGAAGAAGGCGAGGCGCAGAGGGAAGAGCATCAGGCTCACGCCGACGGAATGGCATCTGCTGGAGGTCCTGATCCGCAACCGGGGCCGGCTCGTCAGCCAGCGGCGTCTGCTCCAGGAGGTGTGGGGTTCGTCCTACGGAACGCAGACCAACTACTTGCGGGTGTACATGGCTCACCTCAGGCGGAAGCTGGAGGCGGACCCGTCACACCCGCGCCATCTGATCACCGCCCCCGGCATGGGGTACCGCTTCGAGGCGTGAGTGCAGCGGAGCCGACGGATCGGGCACGCCGTCAAGGCCCCGTCAATTCTGCGTCTCGCCGCGTATGAAGACCATCAACGTGCCTGGTGGGTCGAACTGTTGAGCCAGATGCTGGCGTGCACGCAGGGCCGTACGAACGGCCCGGGTGTGAGCTGGAGCGCGAGTGACGATCACCGCCGGTACCGAACAGACCCAGGGAGCGGGGGCTCCAGAGAATGTCACGCAGAGCCCCGCACCGGACGCCCGTCGCGTGAGCGTCCCACGTTCGCCGTCCGGAGGGGAGCTGGGAGGAGGGCCGCCGGGACCACGGCCTCCCACCATGATCGCCCGGGCGGCCCGCCTGCTCGCCGACCGCTACTGGGCCACCTTGCCCGGCCGGCTGCGCCTCGCTCGCGCGGCGTGCGTGCTGCTTGCCACCGGGCTGCTGATCCTGCTCGCGGTCGCGGCGACGGGCGCGACCACCGCTTGGGACGAAACGGCCCAGCACGACGCGCCCCGTACCGTCTCCGCGACCCGGCTCAACCTCGCACTCAACGACATGGACGCGCAGACGGCCAACATCCTGCTCTCCAGTGGTGATTCCGGTACCGGCAAGGGGCGCCTGGAAGATTCGTACGCCAAGGCGAGCGGCTACTACGGAGACGCCCAGGAGATCATCAGCCGCTCCCTGCGCACGCTCGCCGCCGCCTCAGAAGGCGACCCGGCCACCGAGGCGACCGTCGTGCGGCTCACCGATGACTTCGCGCACTACCAGGAGCTGATCGGACGGGCGCTGGAGAACGACAGCCGGCCCGGCGGCAAGGACGCCGCCCGCGAGGACTACCGGACCGCGACCGACCTCCTCACGGGGCGGCTGCTCCCGGAGGCACGCAAGCTCGTTGACGCCAACAATGCGGTGTACGAGCGGCAGTACGTCGCAGCGCGAGGCGACCTCGACGTGCAGCGGACCGCCGAAGCCGTCCTCGGCGTGCTGCTGATCGCCGCGCTGGTACTGCTCCAGATCCACCTCGCGCGCCGGTTCCACCGGGTCTTCAACCCGGGACTGATCGCCGCCACCCTCTGCGCCGTGGTCGCGGTCGTGTGCGGCGCCCAGCTGCTCACGATCACCTACGACCGGATGAAGGTCGCCCGCCGCGACTCCTTCGACTCCGTCATCGCGCTGTCACGGTCCAAAGCGATCGGCTACGACGCCAACGCCGACGAGAGCCGCTACCTCCTGGACCCCGACCGCCGCCCCGCGTACGAGCTCTCCTTCCTCGACAAGTCGCATCAGCTGTACGGGATTCAGGGCGTCGGACTCGATACGTACGACCGGAAGCTCGCCGACACGTGGGCCACGTACCTGAACAACCACGAGGACAAACGGTTCACCGGCGAGTACCGGCGCGAACTGGACAACATCACCTTCGCGGGCGAGCGGGAGGCCGCCCAGAAGACCGTCGAGGCGTACGCCGTCTACCAGCGCGACGACCGGACCTTCCGGCGGCTGGTGGCCGAAGGGAAGCAGCAGGAGGCCACGGTCTTCTGCATCGGCTGGGCATCGGACACCTCGAACGCCCACTTCGGGCAGTGGATGAAGGCTCTGGACCAGGTCACCGCCATCAACCAGAGGCACTTCGATCTCGCTGTCCGGGAGGGCCGAGGGGCACTGAACGCGCAGGGCCCGATGGCCGGCGCGTCGCTGCTGCTCACGGCCGGGTTGACGGTGCTGGGGCTGCGGCGCCGGCTGGCCGAGTTCCGGTGAGAGGGACCGGTGAGCAGTACGGACGCGGGCAGGGGCGGGAAGATCGGCGTGCTCGATGTCCGCTCATACAAGGGCCGCCAGCCGGCCGGGGTGTTCCTCGATCACGAGGTGGCCGGCGTCCGGGATGACGTGCAGGTCGGTGCCCAGCATCGTGCGGACCGCCGGGGCGAGCCGTCGCGGTGGCAGGAAGGTGTCGTGCGCTCCCGTGGTGACCAGTCGCGGAACGGCCCGCGCAGGGAGGTCTGCCACGCCAGGAGCTCCACTCGAGCGGGAGTGGCGTGCGACCAGCGTCATCCACTCCACCAGTTCCTCGCGAGGCTGGTGGCCGGGCGCGAGCATGGCCTGCAGGAGCCGGGTGCTGCGCGCCGGAGTCGGCCGGACGAACCAGGCGGCGGAGACGCCGAGCAGCCCGGGTGTGAGGCGCAGCCTGCCCAGTCCGCCGGGCGAGACGAGCACGAGCCGGTCGATGCGCGGTGACGGGCAGGACAGGGCGATGGCGGCGCCGAATGAGTGCCCGACCACCACCACGGGCCCGGTCACGGCAGCAGCGTCGAGGACCTCGCTCAGCCAGGTGCCGGACCACGACAGGCGGCCGCCCGAGATCCCGCGCTCCTCGGAGCTGAGACCGGGTTGTCCGGGGACGTCCGGCAGGACGAGCCGATGGCCTGCCGCGACAAGGGCGGTGGCCAGGGGAAGGGATGCGGCGGCGTTGAAGTTCGTACCCGGCACGAAGACCACCGTGGTCGGCCCGGTGCCGGCAGTGACGAGGTGGGTCTGCGCTCCGTTGGCGGTCACCATGGTTCGTTCGTTCGGGACCGGCCATTTGTCGAGGCGGTCGGTGCACCAGCGGCGGATGTGCTCCCGGCCCGGCGTGCTGCGGTAGACGGAGTCCACGCGGCGAGTATCGCCCCTCAACCCGCGGCCACTCTTCCGGTTGCCGCCGGTGTGCCGACGGCGTAGTGGGCATACTCCCGCTCGGGACGGAAGCCGGCGGTCCAGGCGAGCAGGCGGCCGGGGCGGTTGCTCGCCGAGCAGGTCCAGCTGGGGGTGTGCCCTCTGGCCGCTATGTCCGAGCACAGGGCGTTGATGCAGTCGAGTGCCAGGTACTGGAGGCGCGGGTCGGGCACGGTGACGCAGGCGACGTCCTCGTAGGTGGTGCCGAGGAAGTAGGTGCAGGCCACGGCCACGATGCGGTCGCCCTGGAAGGCGGCCCAGGCGTAGCCGGAGCGCGCGAGCGCGTCAGGTCCGCCCCAGGTGCGGTGGATCCAGCTCATCGCGGGCGGAAGGGTGGTGAGCGCGCGCGTGTCCTTGGCATGCATCCTCCGTACGGTCACACCCCTGGGCGCTCGGGTGGCTGGTACGGGGCAGCGCTTGACGTACACCATGCGCTTCCACGGCACGACCCGGTCGAAGGCGGCCCCGATCAGAGGAAGGAAGCGGCCCGGTGCCTCGATGTAGTGGTCCGCGAAGACCGCGAGATTCTTCGGCGTCAGAGCCTGCGGGTCTCCGCGCAGCAGCACGTGGTCCCCGCAATCGGCGGCGATCACGCGTGGCTGGATGACGCGGTCCACCCACCAGCGGCCGGCCTCGGTGGTCAGGACGTGTTCGGTCAGGGCGGCCGAGCCCGGGGCCCCGGTGGGGAACCAGCGGACGAGGGCCGGGAGTCGGTGGGACGGCAAGTTGATCACGAGGGTTCCTTGTCGGGACATGGAGGCGGGGCGGCCCTGTTCGGAGGGCCGCCCCGCGGGATGGGCTGATCGCTAGCAGGCGGGCTTGCTGCCGTGGTTGGAACCCTTCTTGCGGCGGGCCCTCTTCTTGCGTGCGCGCTTGGACATGTGCGGGTACCCCTTCAGGCGGTGTGGCCGACGAGGAGGTCGGCGAGCTTGTTGAGGCGCTTGATCGTGCGGTCCTCGGTGGCGACGGCGGCTGGGGCGACGCGCTCGGAGCGGTCGTAGTAGGCGCCGTTGACGATCTCGGTGGCGGGGTCGCAGAGCCGTACGACGTGCTGGGCGCCCTCGGCGGCAGACGCGCCCTCGTTGCCGTAGAGGGGGAGGAGCCCGGTGTCGCAGACACCGGGGTGGACGGAGACCGCGGTGACGCGCGGGTCGGAAGCGAAGACGGTCAGCGCCAGCTGCGACTGCGCGTAGGCGGCGAGCCGCGAGTATCGGCGCTCCCGGTTCGGGTCGCTCCACTGGATGGCGGCCGTGCGGTGGAGCGAGGAGGAGACGTTGACGACGCGCCCGCCCGGGTCGCTGGTGAGGGAGGGTTCCAGGAGGTTGGTGAGGAGGTAGTGCGCGAGGAAGTTGACCTGGAAGGCGATCTCGTTGCCGTCGACGGTGAGGGTGTGACGCTCGGGGGCGGCGATGGCCGCGTTGTTGACGAGAACGTCGAGGCGCGGGTGTTCCCGTACGACCGCGTGGGCCAGGTTCTCGACTTCCTCCAGACGGACGAAGTCGGCGGCGAGCGGGCGCAGCAGGGCGCTGTCGATGCCCTCGGTGGTCACCAGGCGGTCGGCCGCGGCCTGGGCCTCCTCGGCGGTGCGGCCATGGAGAAGGACGACCGCGCCGCGCTGGGCGAGCTGGCGAGCGGTCTCGTAGCCGATGCCGGCGGTTGCGCCGGTGACGAGGACGGTACGTCCGGACAGGGATGAAGACATGTCGGATTCCTGGAAGCAGGCATGGCTGACGCGCCCGGCGCCCCCGGCGTTGGGAAGGGGGCGAGGGCTCAGGTCATGCGGTGAAGGGGAGGACGCGTACGAAGCCCTGGCCGGAGTCCTTCAGGACACTGGTGGCAGGTACGCGGAGGACGCGCGGCCGATGTCAGAGGGCCGGGCGGACAGCGGGCGCTGTCGGCTGCACCGGATTCGGTGGCCGATCGTCGTAGCGCGGACCGCTGTTCATGACCCAATCCCAGCGCATCAGGGATGCCGGGGCAAGATCCTGGACGGGACTTTGACGGCCTTCTGATGGCCGTTGGGTGACCGCGCGAATCCGCTCTTCGCGCAGGTCATCAGGGCCGCGTCAAAGATCGACGACCGTGCGGAAGGAACGCGTAAAGGAGCGTTGTCACGGACGTCGGCCGGGAGCAGACTGGCGGAGCGACGGAGCCGGTGACGGTCCGGTGGCGCGCGGCTGGAGGTCGGTGACCTGAACACCGCCGAGGATGCGCATGGTCCGGCCGTGGGGGTACGGGCCGATGCGACCGCGTGCTGGTCAACCGTCGCACAACACATGAGCCGTCCAGCTTCCGGTGTGGGGATACCGAGCTGGGCGGCTCGTGTGTTTCGGCCGTCAACGCGCACACCAGCCGGCATCCCTCCCGGCAAGTAGTTGCTAATGTGGAAAGTAGATGCCGAGTGGGCAGGTTCAAGGCTGCTCGGCGACTACGGGAGGGGTGTGCCATGTCTGAACAGGCCAATGCGGTCGCATCGTTGAAGGGGATTGCGCGGATCGAGGCGACCGCGCGGGGGCGAAGCGGCTGGTACGTCGGCTATCTCTGGCTGTTCGCCGTGTGGCAGCTCGCTCTCGTTCCGGCGGTGCTGATGTGGCACGGGCGGACGGGGACACTCGTCAGCACGTTGGCGAACGCCGTTGTAGTCATGGGGTTGTCCGTGTTCGCCACGAGGCAGCCCGTGGTCCCGCGCGGCTACGGGGGCAGGCATCTCAGGGTGATCGGCGCCTGGGCGGTTGCCTACGTCCTGACGCTCGTGCTCGGCTTCACCGTCTTCCTGGACAGTGTCGCCTTCGTGGTCGTGGCCGCTGTCGCCTGCGCGCTGCCGGCCGCTGCGGCGGCCTGGTGTGAGGCGCGCGCCGTATGACGCCGGAAGTCTCGGTGGGTGGCAGTCAGGGCCCTCATCCGCGACACGGACTCGCACCCCTTCTCGCGTCGGCCGTGCGTCTGTCGATCGTCGCGGCTCTCGCTCCTGTGGAGAAGGCCGAGTTCGCCTATGTGCGGGACCTCGTGGAGATCACGGACTCTGCACTGTCGAAACAGGTCTCGCGCCTTGAAGAAGCGGGCTGGGTGACGGTGGAGAAGGGGCAGGTCGGGCGTCGGCCCCGGACCTGGCTATCTCTGACCGAGGAGGGGATGACTACCTATCGGCGTCACCTCGCCGCCCTCACGGCCATCGCGGGCCTTCTGAGTTGATGCGGGGGGACGATCGCCGGCCACAGGATGTGACCGGCGATCATCGGGCTTGGTCCGCAGGCCGGTTCAGGTGACCGCCGAGGTCGGGAGTTCCGCGGTCACCGGCGATGTGCCGACTGCTATCGGGAGGGTGATGACCATGGTGAGGCCGCCGCCAGGAGTGTCCTCGGCCGTGAGGGTGCCGCCGATGGCCTCGGTGAAGCCGCGGGCGACCGCGAGGCCGAGGCCGACTCCGGCGCCGCGCGGGGCGTCGCCGTGGCGCTGGAACGGTTCGAAGATTCGGTCCTTGGCCTCGTCGGGGACGCCGGGGCCGCGGTCGACGACGCGCAGTTCCACGCGCTCGTGCAGGGCGCTGGCGGTGACGTTGACGGGCTGGCCGTCGGGGCTGTACTTGACGGCGTTCTCGACGATGTTGGCGACGGCCCGTTCCAGCAGGCCGCGGTCGACGGCGATCATCGGCAGCGTTTCGGGGATGTCCAGCTCGACGCTGTCCTCGGGTACGCCGCCCAGGGCCATCGGGACGACCTCGTCGAGGTCGGTCTCCCGGATGAGGGGGACGACGGTGCCGGTGTTGAGGCGGGACATGTCGAGGAGGTTGCCGATCAGGGCGGCGAGGCGGTCGGCGCCGTCTTCGATGCCTTCGAGGAGTTCGGCCTTGTCGTCCTCGGACCATTCGACGTCGTCGGAGCGCAGCGAGCTGACGGAGGCCTTGATGCCGGCGAGCGGGGTGCGGAGGTCGTGGCTAACGGCGGCGAGCAGTGCTGTGCGGATGCGGTTGGCTTCGGCGAGTTCGCGGGACTTCTCGGCCTCGTCGACGAGGCGCTGGCGGTCGAGTACGACGGCTGCCTGGGCGGCGAAGGCGCCGAGTACGCGCCGGTCCTCGGCCGGGAGCACCCGGCCGGTCAGAGCGAGGGCCATGTTGTCGCCTATGGGCAGGTCTACGTCGGCGTCCTCGGGACGTCCGACGGGGCTGGTGCCGACGGATGCGGCCGTGGTCCAGGGGTCCACGTCGCTGGTGCGCTCCAGCAGGGTGACCGACTGCATGGCGAAGGTCTCGCGCAGCCGTTCGAGGAGGGCGTCGAGGGAGTTCTCCCCGCGCAGGACGCTGCCCGCGAGGAACGAGAGGATCTCGGACTCGGCGCGAAGGCGGGCCGCCTGGTGGGTGCGCCGGGCTGCGAGGTCGACCACCGAGGCGACGGATACGGCCACTCCCACGAAGATCGCGATGGCGACGATGTTCAAGGGGTCGGAGATGGTGAATTCGTGCAGCGGCGGGGTGAAGTAGTAGTTCAGGAGCAGGGACCCGAAGGCTGCCGACGCCAGGGCGGGGAGGAGCCCGCCGAGGAGAGCCGCCGCCACCGTGAAGGTGAGGAAGAGCAGCATGTCGTTGGCGAGGCCGAGCTCGGGGACGACCTGGCTCAGCAGGACGGTCAGCAGCGCGGGGCCGGCGATACCGGCGAGCCAGCCCCAGATGATGCGGGAGCGGCCGAGCCGCGCGCCGCGGGCGACGGGCAGGCCGCGGCCCTTGGCGGCCTCGTCGTGGGTGACGATGTGGACGTCGAGGTCGGGTCCGGATTCGCGGGCGACGGTGGCGCTGACGCCGGGGCTGAACACGGACTGCCAGGAGCGGCGGCGGCTGACGCCGAGCACGATCTGGGTGGCGTTGACCCCGCGGGCGAACTCGAGCAGCGCGTCGGGGATGCTGTCGCCTATGACGTGGTGGAAGGTGCCGCCGAGGTCCTCGACCAGGGTCCGCTGGACGGCGAGTTCCTTGGGCGAGGCGGATGTCAGCCCGTCGCTGGCGGCGATGTAGACGGCGAGGACCTCGCCGCCCGCGCCCTTCTCGGCGAGGCGGGCGGCGCGGCGGATGAGCGTACGGCCCTCGGGTCCGCCGGTCAGGCCGACGACGATGCGTTCGCGGGCCTGCCAGGTGGAGCGGATGTTGTGCTCGCCGCGGTACTCCTGGAGGTACTCGTCGACCCGGTCGGCGACCCACAGCA
Organism: Streptomyces sp. NPDC091682; assembly: GCF_044756625.1. Classification (NCBI taxonomy): domain Bacteria; kingdom Bacillati; phylum Actinomycetota; class Actinomycetes; order Kitasatosporales; family Streptomycetaceae; genus Streptomyces; species Streptomyces sp. NPDC091682. The sequence goes on from NZ_JBIVTH010000016.1 coordinate 175,529, forward strand.
GCGCCAGCTCGCGCAGGGCGGTCAGGTTGCCGGGCCGGAAGTAGTTCGAGAGGGCGGCGTCGACCTTGTCGGGCTTGTACACGTTGCCGTGCGCCATGCGGCGCCGTAGCGCCTGCGGGGACATGTCCACGAGTTCGATCTGGTCGGCCCGGCGGGCGACCTCGTCGGGGACGGTCTCCCGCTGGCGCACACCCGTGATGGTCTCGACGACGTCGCCGAGGGACTCCAGGTGCTGGATGTTGACGGTGGAGACGACGTCGATGCCCGCCTGGAGCAACTCTTCGATGTCCTGCCAACGCTTGGCGTTGCGCGAGCCGGGCACGTTGGTGTGCGCGAGCTCGTCCACGAGCGCGACCGCGGGCCGGCGGGCGAGGATCGCGTCGACGTCCATCTCGGTGAAGGTGGCGTCCCGGTACTCCAGCTCGCGCCGCTCGATGAGTTCGAGCCCGTGCAGCATGACCTCGGTGCGCGGACGGTTGTGGTGCTCGACGAAGCCGACGACGCAGTCGGTGCCCCGCTCGATCCGGCGGTGCGCCTCGGAGAGCATCGCGTACGTCTTGCCGACGCCCGGCGCCGCGCCGAGGTAGATGCGGAGCTTGCCGCGTCCCATGTTCCGACTCTTTTTCTCTGCTGTGGATCGGACGGGTGACTAGGGTTCGAAGCGGTAGCCCATGCCCGGTTCGGTGATCAGGTACCGGGGGTGGGAGGGGTCCGCCTCCAGTTTGCGCCGTAGCTGGGCCATATATACACGCAGGTAGTTGGTGTTCTCCCCGTAGGTCGGTCCCCAGACCTCCAGAAGGAGCTGACTCTGAGTGATCAGGCGGCCGGGGTGGGTGATGAGGATTTCAAGCAGGTGCCATTCGGTCGGGGTGAGGCGTACGGTGCGCTCGCCCCTCCGTACCTTCTTCGCGACCAGGTCGACGGTGAACTCTTCGGTCGTGACCACGAAGACCTCGTCGGCCGGCGAAGCCGCCGGGGCTTCATGTCTCCGGGCGGCCGCCCGCAGCCGGGCCAGGAGCTCGTCCATGCTGAACGGTTTCGTCACGTAGTCGTCCGCGCCGGCGTCCAGCGCCCGGATCTTGTCCTCCGAGGTGTGACGGGCGGAGAGGACCAGGATGGGGACCTTGCTCCAGACGCGGACACCCTTGATGACTTCGATGCCGTCCATGTCGGGGAGTCCGAGGTCGAGCACTATGACGTCCGGCTTGTGGGAGGCCGCGAGCCGCAGGGCCGAGCCGCCGTCGGAGGCCTCCTCGACCTCGAATTTGCGCGCCTGGAGATTGATCTTGAGCGCGCGGACGAGCTGAGGGTCGTCCTCCACCACCAGCACCCGGGTCATGGGTGTGCAGCCTTCCTTCGTAACGGGCATGGCACGAGGCCGGCGGGGCGCTGGGGCCCCCAGCGGTAGCTGGGGGCCCCAGCGGTAGCTGGGGGAGCTCCGCGCCCCGCCGGCGCTCAGACCGTGCGATGTGGAACATCAGCTCTTGGTCAGTGCCTTGAGGGCGATGTTGAGCTCAAGAACGTTGACGCGGGGTTCGCCCATGAAGCCGAGGGTCCGGCCGGTGGTGTGGTCGGCGACGAGCTTCTCGACCTGCTTGACGTCGAGCTTGTTCTGCTCGGCGACGCGGTGGATCTGGAGCTTGGCGTACTCGGGGGAGATGTCCGGGTCGAGCCCGGATCCGGAGGAGGTGACGGCGTCGGCCGGCACGTCCTCGGGCTTGACCGTGTAGCCGGCGGTGGAGTTGTCCGCGATCACGGCGTCCTTGGCATCCACGACCTGGGCGCAGAGCGTGCCTTCCTCCGCGTCCTTGGTGCACTGGCCGCCCACGGCTCCGTTGTCGGCGGAGCGGTTGGTGGCGCCGGACAGGATCAGCGAGTACTGCATGTTGACGCTGTTGCTGCCCAGGCCGTTGGAGGGACGCGGCTGGAACCACTTCAGGTCCGGCCTGGCCGCCTCTTCGGCGTCGTTAGGGTCCTTCTTCGGCAGGTTGTAGCTCTGGCCGATGAGGGAGGAGCCGACGACCTGACCGCTCTTGTCCTTGATCTCGGACCCGTTGGCCTTGTCGTTGAAGAGGGCCTGGGCGATCCCGGTGACGGCGAGCGGGTAGATGACCCCGCAGATCACGGTCAGGACGAGCAGGGCGCGCAGGCCCGCACCGATCAGGCGGACGGTGCTGGATACGGAATTGTTCATGGCAGATCAGCCGATTCCGGGGATGAGGGAGATGAGCAGGTCGATGATCTTGATGCCGATGAACGGGGCGATCAGACCGCCCACGCCGTACAGCCCGATATTGCGGCGCAGCATCTTGTCGGCGCTGGTCGGCTTGTACTGGACGCCCTTCAGAGCGAGCGGCACCAGCGCGATGATGATCAGTGCGTTGAAGATGACCGCGGAGAGGATCGCCGACTCGGGTGAGGCCAGGCCCATGATGTTGAGCTTGTCGAGGCCCGGGTAGACCACGGCGAACATGGCCGGGATGATCGCGAAGTACTTCGCGACGTCGTTGGCGATGGAGAAGGTGGTGAGCGCCCCGCGGGTGATGAGGAGCTGCTTGCCGATCTCGACGATCTCGATGAGTTTGGTGGGGTTGGAGTCCAGGTCCACCATGTTCCCGGCCTCCTTGGCGGCCGAGGTGCCGGTGTTCATGGCCACGCCGACATCCGCCTGGGCGAGGGCCGGGGCGTCGTTCGTACCGTCGCCGGTCATCGCGACGAGCTTGCCGCCGGCCTGCTCCCGCTTGATGAGGGCCATCTTGTCCTCGGGGGTGGCCTCGGCGAGGAAGTCGTCCACGCCCGCCTCCTCCGCGATCGCCTTGGCCGTCAGCGGGTTGTCACCGGTGATCATGATCGTCTTGATGCCCATGCGGCGCAGCTCGTCGAACCGCTCGCGCATGCCCTCCTTGACGACATCCTTGAGGTGGATGACACCCAGGACACGGGCCCCCTTGTCGTCCTTCACGGCGACGAGGAGCGGAGTGCCGCCCGCTTCCGAGATCTTGTTGGCGAGCGTGTCGGCGTCGTCGGAGACCTCGCCGCCCTGCTCCTTGACCCAGGTGATGACCGAGCCGGCCGCGCCCTTGCGGGTCTGCTTGCCGTCGACGTCCACGCCCGACATACGGGTCTGTGCGGTGAAGGCGATCCACTCGGCGTGGGCGAGTTCGCCCTGGTGGCGCTCGCGCAGCCCGTACTTCTCCTTGGCGAGGACCACGATGGAACGGCCCTCGGGAGTCTCGTCCGCGAGGGAGGAGAGCTGGGCGGCGTCCGCCAGCTCGGCCTCCGTCGTGCCCTTGACCGGGACGAACTCCGACGCCTGGCGGTTGCCGAGGGTGATGGTGCCCGTCTTGTCGAGCAGCAGCGTGGAGACGTCGCCCGCGGCCTCGACGGCGCGGCCGGACATGGCGAGCACGTTGCGCTGGACCAGCCGGTCCATACCGGCGATGCCGATCGCCGAGAGCAGAGCACCGATCGTGGTCGGGATCAGGCAGACCAGCAGGGCCGTGAGCACGATCATCGACTGCTCGGCGCCCGCGTAGATCGCGAAGGGCTGGAGGGTGACGACCGCGAGCAGGAAGACGATGGTGAGGGACGCCAGCAGGATGTTCAGGGCGATCTCGTTGGGCGTCTTCTGCCGGGCCGCGCCCTCGACCAGCGCAATCATCCGGTCGATGAAGGTCTCGCCGGGCTTCGTCGTGATCTTGATGACGATCCGGTCGGACAGCACCTTCGTACCACCAGTGACCGCGCTGCGGTCGCCGCCCGACTCTCGGATCACCGGGGCCGATTCGCCCGTGATCGCGGACTCGTCGACCGACGCGACGCCCTCGACGACGTCACCGTCGCCCGGGATGATGTCGCCGGCCTCGCAGACCACCAGGTCACCGATACGAAGCTCCGCGCCGGGCACCTGTTCCTCGCCCTTGCCGTCCTTGGTCAGGCGGCGGGCGACGGAGTCGGTCTTGGCCTTGCGCAGGGTGTCGGCCTGGGCTTTGCCGCGGCCTTCGGCGACGGCCTCGGCGAGGTTGGCGAAGATCGTGGTGAGCCACAGCCAGGCGGTGATGGCCCAGCCGAACCAGTCCGTCGGGTCCTTGATCGCGAGGACGGTGGTGACGACCGAGCCGATCAGGACGACGAACATGACCGGGGACTTGATCATGATCCGGGGGTCGAGCTTGCGGATCGCGTCGGGGAATGACTTCAGCAGCTGCTTGGGGTCGAAGAGGCCGCCGCCCACGCGTCCGCCGCCCGGCTTGTGGCCGGTGGGCACGTCCTGGTGCGGAGCCCTGGTGGGTGTGGCGGTGCTCATGATGCGAGCCCTTCGGCGAGCGGTCCCAGCGCGAGGGCCGGGAAGTAGGTCAGACCGGTGACGATGAGGATCGTGCCGACGAGGAGGCCCGTGTAGAGCGGCTTGTCGGTACGGAGCGTGCCTGCGGTCTCGGGGACGGGCTTCTGCTCGGCGAGCGAGCCGGCCAGCGCCAGGACGAACACCATCGGCAGGAAGCGGCCCAGCAGCATCGCGATACCGATGGTGCTGTTGAACCACTGCGTGTCGGCGTTCAGGCCCGCGAACGCGGAGCCGTTGTTGTTGGCGCCCGAGGTGTAGGCGTAGAGGATCTCGGAGAAGCCGTGCGCCCCGGTGTTGGTCATCGAGTTGGCCGGGGTGTCCAGCGCCATGGCCGCGGCGGTGAAGCCCAGCACCAGAGCGGGGGTGATGAGGATGTAGCAGGCGGCGAACTTGATCTCGCGGGTGCCGATCTTCTTGCCCAGGTACTCGGGGGTGCGGCCGACCATCAGGCCGGCGATGAACACCGCGATGATCGCCATGATCAGCATGCCGTAAAGGCCGGAGCCGACGCCGCCGGGCGCGATCTCGCCCAGCTGCATGCCCAGCAGCTGGATACCGCCGCCCAGTCCGGTGTAGGAGGAGTGGAAGGAGTTGACCGCGCCGGTCGAGGTGAGCGTGGTCGCGACCGAGAAGATGGCGGAGGCGCCGATGCCGTAGCGGGTCTCCTTGCCCTCCATCGCTCCGCCGGCGATGTCGAAGGCCGGGCCGTGGTGGGCGAACTCGGTCCACATCATCAGCGCGGTGAACCCGATCCAGATGGTGGCCATTGTCGCGAGGATCGCGTAGCCCTGGCGCAGGCTCCCCACCATCCGGCCGAAGGTGCGGGTCAGCGCGAACGGGATGACGAGGATCAGGAAGATCTCGAACAGGTTCGAGAACGGGGTGGGGTTCTCGAACGGGTGGGCCGAGTTGGCGTTGAAGTAACCGCCACCGTTCGTGCCCAGCTCCTTGATGACTTCCTGCGAGGCGACCGCCCCGCCGTTCCACTGCTGCGATCCGCCCATGAACTGGCCGACCTCGTGGATCCCGGAGAAGTTCTGGATCGCGCCGCAGGCGACCAGGACGATCGCGCCGATCACCGAGATCGGCAGCAGGATACGGACAACTCCGCGGACCATGTCGGACCAGAAGTTGCCGAGCTCACCGGTGCGGGATCGGGCGAAGCCCCGTACGAGGGCCACGGCGACGGCCATGCCGACCGCGGCGGAAACGAAGTTCTGCACCGCCAGGCCGCCTGTCTGCACGACGTGGCCCATGGCCTGCTCGCCGTAGTACGACTGCCAGTTCGTGTTGGCCACGAAGGAGGCGGCGGTGTTGAAGGCCTGGTCCGGGTCAATCGCGGAGAAGCCGAGCGAGCCGGGCAGGACGCCCTGGGCCCGCTGCAAGCCGTAGAGGAAGAGGACGGAGACTGCGGAGAAGGCGAGGACGGCGCGGAGGTAGGCGGGCCAGCGCATCTCGGCGGCGGGGTTGGCGCCGATCGCCTTGTAGATCCACTTCTCCGGCTTGTAGTGCTTCTCGGAGGAGTAGACGCGGGCCATGTAGTCGCCCAGCGGGCGGTAGGCCAGCGCGAGCGCGGCGATCAGTGCGAGGAGCTGGAGCACACCAGCGAGAACGGGACTCATCGGTGGCTAGAACCTCTCCGGGTACACAAGGGCGAGGACGAGGTATCCGAGCAGGGAGACGGCCACCACGAGGCCGATGATGTTTTCGGCGTTCACAGCTTGGTCACCCCCCGGGCGATGAGAGCCACCAGCGCGAACACCGCGACCGTGGTGACGACGAAGGCCAGATCGGCCACCGTGAGCTCCTGGATGAAGAGGGAGGAAATGAATCGGCCAGATGGCCGATGACGAGATAACCGTGTCTTCAGCCCGGCGTTAAGACACCTTGACGGGGTCCATACGGGCGCAGGGGAACTCTTAACGCCACGCTTACGCGTGAAGCCGTGAATCGCCGGTCAGCCCTGGTGGGACAGGCCGGCCGTGTCCAGGGCGGCGCCGACCTGCGCGGCCAGCGCGACAGCCACCAGGCGGGCCCCTTCGGGGGGCAGGGGGCGGTCCGGCAGCGGATCGAGGAGGAAGCGGCCGTAGTAGTGGCCGCCGCCGACCACCCTCAGCTCGGTCTCCCCGTCCGGCCAGTCGGCGTACTCGGTGATCCGGCTGCCGCTGCGCAGCCACAGGCTGCCGTCGTGCTCCAGGCGCGGCCGGTGCCCGAGCAGCCTGCCGTACTCGAAGCGGCAGCCGCGCAACCCCAGCAGGCCGACGAGCTCCCGGCGCACGCACTCGACCACCGCCTCAGGCGAGCCGCCGTCCTCGACCAGCCGGGCGGTTCCCTGGAGGCTGGACAGGTGCGCGGCGTCGGTGACCACCACCGTCCGGAGCCGCCGTACGCGTACGGCCAGCTGCGAGACGATCAGCCCGACGACGAGCAGGAGGACAGCTGTCTGGATCTCGTCACCGTCGGCGATGGCGAATTGCTGGTAGGGCCTGGTGAGGAAGAAGTCGAACCAGGCGGCCGCTGAGAGTGCGGCCAGCGCCCCGGCTGCCCGGGTGCCGAGCGCGGCGACCGCGACCACCGCGACGACCATGATCAGAGCCTCGTTGGTCGCCGAAAGGTCGGTTCGGAACGGCACGAGCGCGAGCGCCACGAAGAAGGGCATCACGAGGGCCGCGAGCAGGACGGCACGGTCGTGGAGTCGGTACCCGGACATGTGATGCCTCCCGTCCGGACATGACGGTCTTGGTTCAGAACCTCTCGGGCCTGATGAGGGCGGCCACGAGATAGGCAAGCAGAGCGACGGCGACGATGAGCCCGACCACGTTTTCCGCGTCCATCAGCGTGTACTCCCTTGGTTCCGTCGGACATGTGTCGCCCATATGAAGCGTGCCCCCGGTCGATGAAGGAGCCACGCACCCTGGCGAGGTCTTGACGCCCCCCATACGACATTGCGGCCCCGGCGTCAGGAGTGCGTGAAGAGTGGGGCGGCGGTCGTATGGATTCCGCCAAGAGCACTGGTCATTCGGCCACGCCATCCCGACGCTGTCCTCACTTTGTCCAATCGGAGGAACAGCGAAGATGGCCATACACAGGGGAAAGACGACCGCGGCAGGACAGGCGCCGGGCACGGAGGAACCTCCTGATACCGGCGTACGGATGCCTCCCGAGGCACCGGACCGGCACCGGCTGACCGCCCTGCAAGGCCTGGCCGCGCTGTCGCTCGACGCGATGGCCTCCGTCGCATACGGGCCTGAGTCGATCGTGCTGGTCCTGGCGGCAGCCGGTGCCTACGGCCTCGGGTTCACCCTCCCCGTCACCCTCGCGATCGCCGCACTGCTCGCCGTGCTGGTGGCTTCGTACCGGCAGGTGATCGCCGCGTTCCCGGACGGTGGCGGGTCGTACGCCGTCGCCAAGAAACACCTCGGCCGACGCACCAGCCTGGTGGCCGCGGCCTCGCTGATCCTCGACTACGTGCTGAACGTGGCCGTCTCCGTCACCGCCGGCGTGGCCGCCCTGACCTCGGCCTTCCCGGAGCTGTACGGGGATCGGGTGTGGATCTGCCTCGGGGTCCTGGTCCTGGTCACGGCGGTGAACCTGCGCGGGATCGTGGAATCCGCCAAGGCGTTCCTCGTACCGACCGCCGTGTTCGTCGGGTCGATCCTGGCCATGGTCGTGGTCGGACTGTTCCGTGATGGACCGGTGAGCACCGCCTCGGCCGCCGGACACGCCTCCGCGCTCGGGGAAGGCGCCACCACCGTCGGCGCCCTGTTGCTGCTGAAGGCCTTCGCGTCCGGCTGCTCCGCCCTGACCGGCGTTGAAGCCGTGGCCAATGCCGTCCCGTCCTTCCGCGCCCCGGCGGCCCGCCGGGCCCAGCGCACCGAAGTGGCGCTCGGCGCCCTGCTCGGCGTGATGCTGATCGGGCTGTCGGTGCTGATCGGCCGGTTCCATCTCCAGCCCGTGGAGGGCGTCACCGTACTCGCCCAGCTCGCGGATGCCTCGTTCGGCCACAACGCTGCTTTCTACGTCGTCCAGTTCGCCACCATGGTGCTGCTGGCGCTCGCCGCGAACACCTCCTTCGGCGGACTGCCCGTCCTGATGAGCCTGCTGGCCCGCGACAACTACCTGCCGCACGTGTTCGCCCTCAAGGCGGACCGCCAGGTGCACCGCCACGGAGTGGTGTGGCTCGCGCTCGTGTCGGGTGCCCTGCTGGTGTTCTCCGGCGGCGACACCAACACCCTCGTCCCGCTGTTCGCGATCGGGGTCTTCGTCGGCTTCACCATCTGCCAGGTCGGCATGGTCCGGCACTGGAACGGCGAACGCCCCAAGGGCTGGCAGGCCAAGGCCGCCCTCAACGGCTTCGGCGCCCTGCTTACCGGAGTCTCGGCGCTCGTCGTGACCGCCACCAAATTCGCTGAGGGCGCTTGGCTGATCGTGCTCGCCCTGCCGCTGATCGTCCTTGCCTTCGAGAGCATCCACCTCGCCTACGCGCAGATCGGCGAACGTCTGGAGCTTGGCCGCATCCCTCAGCCGCCCCAGCGTTCCCGCTCTCTGGTCGTCGTTCCCGTCTCAGGGTTGTCCCGACTGACCTGCCAAGCCCTCACCGCCGCCAGCTCGCTCGGCGACGAGGTCCTCGCCGTGACCGTCACCCACTCCGGTCCGGAGGACCGGCAGGCAGCCGAAGCCCTGCGCCGGGACTGGGAGCTGTGGAAGCCCGGCGTCGAGCTGATCGAGGTCTCCTCCGGTACCCGTTCGCTCGGCCGCCCGGTGTCGGCGTACGTGCGCGAGCTGTCGCAGGCGCACCCGGACGCCCAGGTGACCGTCCTCATCCCGGAAACAGAACCTGCCCGCCTGTGGCAGCGGATGCTGCAGAACCAGCGCGGCTCCGTCGTCGCCCACGCGGTCCGCCGCGACACCGACGCGGTCATCTGCCGGCTGCGTTTCCGCATCACCTCCGACGCGCGTTGACGTGCCGTTGACGGCGGCTTGACGCGTCTCGTGCGCCGCCGTCAAGAAGGTGCCAATTCCCCCGCGCACATGGGGTTTTCCTCTGAAACGGGCAGTAGTTTCCTGCCTGTTGCGCCGCCGGGGAGCTCGACTACTCACATGACGGCCGAGGGGGTCCATGCGAGACAGTCCCCGGCGGCGACACCCCTCACCCGCACCCAGTCCTTGCCCGACCCTGCCGGCAGGGGGGTGCCCAGCCGAACTCACCAGAAGGTCGCTTCATGCCTCCCGCCGCCGCGCAGCACGTTCCCCCGGATCTCGGCACCCCTCCGCGGACCCCGGTCAACCGGCCTTCCCGGAAACGCTCCGGCCAGGTGAACGTGCTGGAGCCCGAGCTCCTTGCCACCTCGGCCAGGGAGGCCGTCGCCAAGCTCCATCCGCGTGAGCTGGTGAAGAAGCCGGTGCTGTTCGTCGTCGCGGTCGGTTCGGTCCTGACCACGCTGTCGGCGCTTATCCACCCTTCGGTCTTCACATGGGTGATCAGCGTCTGGCTGTGGCTGACGGTCCTGTTCGCCAACCTAGCCGAGGCCGTCGCCGAAGGTCGCGGCCGCGCCCAGGCCGAGTCGCTGCGCAAGGCGCGTACGGACACGGTCGCGCTCCGGCTCAAGCACTGGACCTACGGGACGAACCTGCGCAGCGCCGAGACCGAGGTCGTAACCCCGGCCGAACTCCAGCCTTTCGACTTCGTGCTCGTCGAGGCGGGGGAGCTGGTTCCGGCCGACGGTGACGTGGTCGACGGCGCGGCGATGGTGGACGAGGCGGCCGTCACCGGTGAATCGGCTCCGGTGCTCCGGGAGTCGGGCGGTGACCGGTCCGGTGTCACCGGGGGCACGACCGTCCTGTCGGACTCGATCGTCGTGCGGGTTACCTCGCGCTCCGGGAACAGCTTCATCGACCGGATGATCGCGCTGGTCGAGGGCGCCTCCCGGCAGAAGACCCCGAACGAGATCGCGCTGAACATCCTGCTGGCCGCCCTGACCGTCATCTTCATCCTGATCGTGGTCGGCATCCAGCCGATGGCCGCGTATGCGGGCGCCGCCCAGTCCACGACCGTCCTGGTCGCCCTGCTCGTCACCCTCATCCCGACGACGATCGGCGCCCTGCTCTCCGCGATCGGCATCGCCGGCATGGACAGGCTCGTCCAGCGCAACGTCATCGCGATGAGCGGCCGCGCCGTTGAGGCGGCCGGCGACGTGAACACCCTGCTCCTCGACAAGACCGGCACCATCACCCACGGCAACCGCGAGGCAGCCGCCTTCATCCCGCTCCCCGGGATCGACCACATCAAGCTCGCGGATGCCGCCCAGCTGTCGTCCCTCGCCGACGAGACCCCGGAAGGCCGGTCCGTCGTCGCTCTGGCCCAGCAGTACGGGCTCCAGCCGGCCGCCGCCGAGGACCTCAGCAACCCCCGCTTCACCGAGTTCAGCGCCCGCACCCGCATGAGCGGCATCAACCTCAGCTGGGACAACGGCGCAGGCTGCGCCATCCGCAAGGGCGCGGTGGTGGAGGTCATGGACTGGGTGGCGATGCGCGGCGGGACCGTACAGGCGGAGGCCGCCGCATGGTCCGCTCAGGTCTCGCAGTCCGGCGGGACCCCTCTGCTGGTAGCGGTCCACGACTGGGACGGGCCCCGGGTCCTCGGCATCATCCACCTCAAGGACGTCGTCAAGGAGGGCATCCGGGAGCGGTTCGCGGAGCTGCGCGCCATGGGGATCCGTACGGTCATGGTGACCGGCGACAACGAGCTGACGGCCCGCGCCATCGCCGCCGAGGCCGGCGTCGACGAATACCTCGCCGAGGCGACGCCGGAAGACAAGCTGGCCCTCATCAAGCGGGAGCAAGCGGGTGGCAAGCTCGTCGCGATGACGGGCGACGGTACGAACGACGCCCCCGCCCTCGCGCAGGCCGACGTCGGCGTGGCGATGAACACCGGTACCTCGGCCGCCAAAGAGGCCGGGAACATGGTGGACCTGGACTCCAACCCCACCAAGCTCATCGACATTGTGGAGATCGGCAAGCAGCTCCTCATCACCCGCGGCGCGCTCACCACCTTCTCCATCACCAACGACGTCGCCAAGTACTTCGCGATCATCCCGGCCATGTTCGCCTCGGCCTACCCGGGACTGGAAGCCCTGAACATCATGGGCCTGAGCAGCCCCACCTCCGCGATCACCTCGGCGATCATCTTCAACGCCCTGATCATCGTCGCCCTCATCCCGCTCGCCCTGCGCGGCGTCCGCTACAAGCCGGCCTCCGCACACGATCTGCTGCGCCGCAACCTCGGTGTCTACGGTCTCGGCGGCCTGATTCTGCCCTTCGTCGGCATCAAGCTCATCGACCTGCTGGTGTCCACCATCCCCGGCCTCGGCTGACGTTCGGCAACGGCTCATCAGAGGAACGTCGGGGCGCCTGAGCCCCCAGACACTGCCGTCCACCTGCTTACCGCAGGCTTCCTCCCCTCAGACCACGGCCGCTAAGGCCGGCCAGCGTTGATCCACACTCCGCTGGTTCCCCTGCGGGGGCGGCCTCCGCCGGGCCGCCCCCGCTCCTCGTTCATGACCACTCCGCTGCCCGCTCGCCCGCAGGCAGGTTGCTGTCACTGGCGCGCGAAGACGTTCACTACTCCACAGGTGGCTCTGTATGCGTTAAGGACGCGTCAGGATTGGCTCAGCCGCGGGCATAAGCGATCAGTCTGCGTACGCTTGCTCCGCCGTCGATGTCGATGGCTGATTCTTTGCCGTACGACAGGAGCACCCCACGATGGCCACCCCTGCCCGCTCCCCGCGCCTGCGCGCGTGGCTGCTGGAAGGCCTGACCGCCGAGAACAGTTCACCCGCAGCCAAGGAGGCAGCGGCCCAGCCCCACGGGCGGCCGTGGTGGCGGGTGATGTGCCTGACGGGTCTCGACTACTTCTCCACCCTCGGCTATCAGCCCGGTATCGCCGCGCTCGCGGCCGGCCTGCTGTCGCCGCTCGCGACCATCGTGCTCGTGCTGCTGACCCTCTTCGGTGCGCTGCCGGTGTACCGGCGGGTGGCCGAGGAGAGCCCGCACGGCGAGGGCTCGATCGCCATGCTGGAGCGGCTGCTCACGTTCTGGAAGGGCAAGCTGTTCGTCCTGACCCTGCTCGGGTTCGCGGCGACCGACTTCCTCATCACCATCACCCTGTCGGCCGCGGACGCCACCGCGCACCTGGTGGAGAACCCGCACCTCACCAGCACCCTCAACGGCCACCAGGTGCTCATCACCCTGATCATGATCGCGCTCCTCGGCGCGGTGTTCCTCAAGGGGTTCAGCGAGGCCATCGGCGTGGCCGTGGTCCTGGTGGCTGCCTACCTCGCGCTGAACGTCGTCGTCGTGGCCGTCGGTCTTTGGGAGGTGCTCAGCGAACCGCAGGTCGTCACCGACTGGACGGAGGCTCTGACCGCCGAGCACGGCAACCCCTTCATGATGATCGCCATCGCCCTCGTCGTGTTCCCGAAGCTCGCGCTCGGCCTGTCCGGCTTCGAGACCGGTGTGGCGGTCATGCCGCACGTCGAGGGCGACTCCGGCGACACCGAGGAGAAGCCCGCCGGCCGGATCCGCGGCGCCAAGAAGCTGCTGACGACCGCGGCCCTCATCATGAGCGTCTTCCTCATCACCAGCAGTTTCATCACCACGCTGCTGATCCCGCCCGCCCAGTTCCAGCCGGGCGGCGAGGCCAACGGCCGCGCCCTGGCCTACCTCGCGCACGAGTACATCGGCTCCGCCTTCGGCACCGTCTACGACATCTCCACGATCCTGATCCTGTGGTTCGCGGGTGCCTCGGCGATGGCTGGCCTGCTCAACCTGATGCCGCGCTACCTGCCCCGCTACGGCATGGCCCCGTCCTGGGCCCGCGCCTTGCGCCCGATGGTCATCGTCTTCACCCTGATCGCCTTCCTGGTGACCTGGATCTTCGACGCGGACGTGGACGCGCAGGGCGGCGCGTATGCCACTGGTGTCCTGGTCCTGATCACCTCGGCGGCGGTCGCCGTGACCATCGCCGCCCGGAAGGCCGGTCAGCGGGGCTGGACGATCGGCTTCGGTGTGATCTCCGCGGTCTTCGTCTACACCACCGCCGTCAACGTCGCCGAGCGCCCCGACGGCGTGAAGATCGGCGCCTGCTTCATCGCCGGCATCATGGCGCTATCCCTTCTCTCCCGCCTCGCCCGTGTCTTCGAGCTGCGCGTCACCCACATGGAATTCGACGACATGGCCCAGCGGTTCATCCGCGACACCGCCCATCGGACGATCCGCTTCATTGCCAACGAGCCGGACAGTCGGGACCTCGACGAGTACCGGCAGAAGAAGCATCAGATCCGCGCGGACAACGACATCCCGGCCGAGGACGACGTCATGTTCGTCGAGGTCACCGTCCTGGATGCGTCCGAGTTCGAATCCAGCATGCGGGTGCGCGGCGAGGTGCTGCACGACCGCTACCGCGTCCTGACCCTGGAGAGCTCCAGCATCCCCAACGCGCTGGCGGCGCTACTCCTGCACGTCCGCGACGAGACCGGCCAGCGCCCCCACATCTACTTCGAGTGGACCGAGGGCAACCCGATGGCCAACTTCTTCCGCTTCTTCCTCTTCGGCCAGGGCGAGGTAGCCCCCGTCACCCGCGAGGTCATCCGCGAGGCCGAACCCGATCGCACCCGCCGACCGCACGTCCACGCCGGCTGACCCTGGATCCGGCGTCAAGATGCCGACAGGAATCGAGCCTGCCCCTCGCCAAGGCGAGGGGCAGGCTCGATTCTCATGACGTGACCATCGACTGGTTTCCCGATCGCGGCATCCGCCGGCAATCCTCGCCCTCGGCGCGGCCGGCCTGACCGTCATCGCCACCGGCGCCCTCCTCGAGGCTCTCTGGCTGCTCGGCCTCGGCGTCTGGGCGGTGATCGCCGCGATGATGATCGAGCTCGTCTACCGCCCCTAGCTGCCGATGCCCCGGTTGCGGTAGTCCTCCGGCGTCCGCGCCGTGCGAGGACCCGGGCCGTGCCGTCCTGGAGCGCGACGACCGTGGGACGGCCCACGCGGCTGTAGCCAGAGGCCATGCAGCTGGACGGACGCCAGCCGGCGCGGTCGTCCCGGCTACTTCGGGTCGCGGTTGAACTGTGCCGTCGACCAGCGGTAGCCGAGCGCGATCAGGCCGACGCACCAGGCGATCGCGATCCAGCCGTTATTGCCGATCTCTGTGCCGAGGAGCAGGCCGCGCAGGGTTTCGATGGCGGGGGTGAAGGGCTGGTACTCGGCGATCGGCTGGAACCAGCCAGGCATGGTGTCGGCCGGGATGAAGGCACTGGAGATGAGGGGGAGAAGGATCAGCGGCATGGCCATGTTGCTGGCGGCCTCGGGGTTCGGGCTGGCCAGCCCCATGCCGACAGCGATCCAGGTCAGCGCCAGGGCGAAGAGCACGATGAGCCCGAACGCTGCCAGCCACTCCAGGACGGTCGCGTCAGTGGAGCGGAAGCCGATGGCCGCGCCGACGGCGCCGACGAGGGCCACGCTCATGACGGATTGCAGCACGCTGCCGACGACGTGCCCGATGAGTACCGATGGGCGGTAGACCGCCATTGTGCGGAAGCGCGCGATGAGGCCCTCGGCCATATCCATGGAGACGTACACCGCGGCCCCGATCACGGTGCTGCCGATGGTCATCAGCAGCAAGCCCGGGACGATGTAGGCGATGTAGTCGGAGCGGTCGGCGCCGCCGCCACCGATGCCGGCGCTCATCACGTCGCCGAAGATGTAGACGAAGAGCAGCAGCATCATGATCGGTGTGAGCAGCAGGTTCAGGGTCCCTGACGGGTAGCGCCGCGCGTGCAGCAGGTTGCGGCGCAGCATCGTGTTGGAGTCGCGCACAGCGAGAGAGAGGGCGCTCATCGGGCTGTCTCCTTGGGCTGGTTGGGGACGTTGGCCGGGCTGGTCAGGGCGAAGAACACGTCGTCGAGGTCGGGGGTGTGGACGGTCAGTTCGTCCGCCTCGATGCCGGCGGAGTCGAGCTGGTCGAGAATGGAGCGCAGTTCGCGCTGACTGCCGTCGCTGGGGATGGACAGCGACAGTGCCTCGTCGTCCCGGGTGACCTCGCGCAGGGCGTCAGCGGCGGACTGGTATGCGGTCGGGTCGGTGAAGCGGAGCCGGACGTGGCCGCCCGGGACGAGCCGCTTGAGCTCCTCGGCGGTGCCCTCGGCGACGATCTTTCCGTCGTTCAACACAGCAATGCGGTCGGCCAGTTCGTCGGCCTCCTCCAGATACTGGGTGGTGAGGAAGACGGTCACGCCGTCGGAGACGAGGCCGCGGATGATGCCCCACATGTTGTGGCGGGAGCGCGGGTCGAGCCCTGTCGTCGGCTCATCGAGGAAGATGATCCGCGGGCTGCCTACCAGCGTCATCGCGAGGTCGAGGCGGCGCTTCATGCCGCCGGAGTAGGTGGACGCCGGCCTTTTCGCGGCCTCCACCAGGTCGAAACGCTCAAGGAGTTCGCGGCTGACCTGCCGCCCCTCGTTCTTGGACAGATGGTGCAGGTCCGCCATGAGGAGCATGTTCTCCTCGCCGGTGATCAGTCCGTCGACGGCGGAGAACTGCCCGGTGACACCGATCGCGGCACGGACCGCCTGTGGGTCGGCGGCCAGGTCGTGACCGCCGACGTGCAGCTCGCCGGCGTCGGCGGTGATGAGCGTGGACAGGATCTTGACGGCGGTGGTCTTGCCGGCGCCGTTCGGGCCGAGCAGCGCGAACACGGACCCGGCCGGGATGTGCAGATCGATACCGTCGAGGACGAGCTTTTCGCCGTAGGACTTGCGTAGTCCGACGGCGGAGACAGCGGTCGGCGACGGGCGACCGTCCACCTGATTGGATGTGGGCATGACAAATGAGGGCATGGCGACTTCCCTTTCGAAGGCAGGAGGCGCAGGGGGATGCTGTTTCGGAATTCGGCTCAAGCGGACGTCTGTGACGGCACGGCAGTCATGTCACATCGTCTTGGGGAGGGTGACGATCGCCCTGCCGCGGAGACCTGACCGTCGACGGTGTTGCCTGCGTTGGCAGGGCTGAGTCGGGCCTCGCCGGGGCTGCTCAGCCACCTCGGTGGGCAGGGTCTGCGGCGGCCTCTGGTGGTCGGTCGGACCGTATTTGTGCGCGCCGCGCCGATGCGATGAGCCGTGCGTGCTACGCCCACTGAGGTGAGCCGTGGAGGCTACTTCCCGGCCGTGCCGGGTTCCCTGTTGAGGGATTCCTGGTAGGCATCCGCATATGTGGGAGAGTCCTTGATCAGGTCGTCACAGAACGCCGCGACGTCGCTGCCGATGAGTTGCAAGACGCCCTTGCCCGCGGCGACGCCCTCCTCGAAGAAGTCGACGATCCCGGGGAGCAGGGGCCCATCAGGCAGGTCGATCGGTCCGACCTTGAACAGGTACTTCTGCATTTCCTTGTAGACGATCTGGTAGTCCGGTGGAAGGGCCTTGACCCGAGCCGTGTGCGCCCGCCACTGCTTCTTGCCCTCGATGATGTCCTGGATTCCCATGTCAGCCTCCCAGCCTGCTCAATTTCCTGGCGACGTTCCTGTTCAACTGCTCGCGCCAGCGGTCGCGATAGGTTCGGGCCCCTTCGCCGCCGGCCAGTGCCGTGCAGAAGCCCCGGACGTCGTCGCCGAGCACCTCGTTGACGCTCTGCCCGTCCGCCGCTGTTTCTTCGAGCAGTCCCAGGGCGGCGTCGAGGATCGGCATCAGGTTGCGGCCGGTGAAGTCCCCGTGGGGGAGGAGATCGACCTTGATCTGTTCCCACGCCGTCCGGTAGTCACCCGGCAGGGCGGCGGCCCGGGCTTCGAACGCCTTCCATTCCCTGGTGAGATCGCTGCCTGTGATGGTCTCCCAGAAGTTCATCGCCCGCCCTCCTTGAGCTTGTCGATGCGTGATGAGACGTACTGCCATTTCGCCCAGAACTTCGCGAGCTCCTCGCGGCCCGCGGCGTTGAGCGCGTAGAACTTGCGCGGGGGACCGACCCCGGATGGTCGCTTCGTCACCTGGACGAGTCCGTTCCTCTCCAGCCGCAGCAGGATGGTGTACACCGTCCCCTCGATGACGTCGGTGAAGCCCAGCTCGTTCAACTGACGGGTGATGGCGTACCCATAGGTTTCCTCGCGGTCGATGATCTCGAGCACGCACCCTTCGAGGGTGCCCTTCAGCATCTCCGTCAGGTCGTCCATCTCAAGTCTTCCTCCTCGGCGTCACCGGTACTGCGTAGTACCGAGTACAGCTATACGGTATCACCGAGTAGTGGAGGTTGCCAGCAATCGGCGAACAGGGGGACCGGACCCTGCGATCCGCGCCACTGCCGGCCTCGAGCGTCTGCCGCGAGCTGATCGCGATCGAGTGGTGCAAAGCGTCGTCGTCGACCACGTAGACGTCCCGGCGCCGCTGCGGATCGCGACAGCACGGGACGAACCCCGGCGCTCCGCCTACACGTGGGGGTGCCGCGCCCCCGAGCGCTACGCCGTTCCCCACGTGCTCGACCTCCGGAGGGAGTCCGGCGGGGCAAGCACCTGGCCCTCCGGCCACGGCGAGAACCGGTGCCTGGGTGCGCAGCTGGCTGTCGAGATGAGGGTCGCATTCTCAGCGCTCCTCGAGTGCGTTCCCATGCTGCGCATGGCCGTACGGGCCGAGGAGGTTGTCCTGCGCCCCGAGACGCGGGACACCTACGGGGTGAGGTACCTCCCGGTCGCTTGGGACGCGTGACCGCGAGCCAGTGACGGGTGAGGCCGTCTACGGTCGTCCGCCACCGCTGGGGTGCCCGCCTGCGTCGATCGTGTCTGCGGCGCCGTACTGGGACGGTGAACAGACCCCTGGCCGTGCCATGCGGGTCCACCTGGAAGAGAAGGCGCCCTCGCCCACCCAACTCCACGCCGCAGCCACGGGAATTGTGACGGTCCGAGAAGAGGTGCGCCTCGCAGATCGCTCCCGGGTGCTCATGTTATGCGTTCAGTTGGGCGCGAATGAGCGAGTCGAGCCGTTCCCACGCCGGGGACGAAGCGTTGACCCTGCCCTGGATGAGGGCGGGGATCTCGGAGCCCGTATCCAGCCCGGGCCGTTCGTCGGACCCGTAGCGCTCCCGATTCGCCTCGGCGATACGGCGGGCGAGGTCGTCGAGGCGTGGGTCGTCGGCGTCGAGGTCGTGCGCGTGGTCGTAGCCAAGGAAGAGCTGCCGTAGCGTTGGGTCGGCCAAGATCTCGGCCTGGTCGTGAAACAGGGTGATCGCACGGTCCGGGTGGGTGGCGAACACGAGGATCCACAAGTCGCGTTGCAGGTCCACCCATCGAGGCGTGAATCCCCAACGGGCCAGGTCCTCCAGATGGGCGACGACTTCGCCGGGGAGCGGTACCAGCCGCCCGGCGGCGAGCCGGCGCAGCCGCCCTTGTGTTTCCTGCAGGCTGCGGATGCGGGCGCCGAGTTCGTCGTCGATCTCTCCCAGCGCCTGCCGGAATTCCTCGTCGCTCGCCGCTCTCAGATCCCGGATACGAGCCAGAGGGACGCCGGCTTCTGCCAGTGTCCGGATCTTGATCAGTTCGACGGCGTCGTTCGCACCGTACCGCCGGTAGCCGGACGCGTCGCGGTCGGGTTCGGGGAGCAACCCCTTGTCGTGGTAGACGCGGACGGTCTTGATCGACACTCCGATGTAGCCGGCCAGCTGTCCGATGGTGATCACGCGCTCATCGTCCCACTTGACCTTGCCCCAGGGGCAAGGTTGCAGCATGGCGTCATGGAGAACACGAATCCCGATCGGGAGACCCTCCGCGAGCTGGCCGACGAGGGCAACGAGGCCGCGCTGGACCGGCTGGCCGACCTCGCGGACGCAGCCGGCGACCTCGCGGAGCTGAGCGACCTGTTGGACGAGGGATCCCGGCACGCCGGGTTCCTACTCACCCGACGCGCGGTGGCAGCCGGTGACCTGCGTGAGCTGCAACGGATCTCGGACGCCGGATACGAAGAGGCCGGGAAGGAGCTGGACCGGCTGCTGCAGGCACCGGGCGGTCATCAGGGCTGACGATCCGCCCGGCCGCCGCACCTACGCGATCTCAGCTCGGATGGCTACGCGTCGCGATCGTCCATGACCACTTCTTCCCGCATCTCACCATGAAGACATGAAGAAGCGCAGGCGGCGAACGTGCCTTGGCGTGGCCCTAGACGCCGATGTCCCGGCTCCGGTAGTCCTGCAGGGTTTCGCGCCGGACAAGGAGCCGGGCAGTGCCCTCGTGGACGGCGACGACGGCGGGGCGGCCGACCAGGTTGTAGCCGGATGCCATGGACACCTGGTAGGCACCGGCAACCGGAACGGCGAGCAGGTCGCCGGGGCGGATGTCGCCGGGCAGATGCACGTCGGCGGCGAGGACGTCGCCGGCCTCGCAGTGGCGGCCGACGACTGTGGTCGTACGGGGTCCGGCAGCCGAGGTTCTGCCGATCAGGCGGGGCGCGTAGCGCACCCCGTACAGGGCGGGCCGCGGGTTGTCGCTCATGCCGCCGTCGACAGCGACGAACACCTTCTCGCCGGTGTGCTTGACGGCGAGCACCCGGTACAGGGCGACTCCGGCCGGCCCGACGACGGCCCGCCCGGGCTCGATGAGAAGCCGGGGGACGGTCAGCCGGGCAGCGGCGCAGCCCTCAATGAGCTCCGCGCGCAGCCGTCGGGCCAGCGCGGTCAGGTCCAAGGCGGGTTCTCCGGGCCGGTAGGCAATGCCGTGGCCGCCGCCCATGTCCAGCTCGGGCAGGACGACGCCGTGCGCGTCGCGGATGCGGGCCATCAGCCCCACCATCCGGCGCAGGGCCACCAGGTAGGGCTTCACGTCGGTGATCTGCGAGCCGATGTGGCAGTGCAGTCCGGTCAGTTCGAGCTGCGGCTGGCCGAGGATTCGTGTGACGGCGTGCTGAGCTCCCCCGTCGGTGAGGGAGAGGCCGAACTTCTGGTCGTCCGTACCGGTGCGGATCTTGTCGTGGCCGCCTGCCGAGACTCCCGGCACCACGCGCACCATGACCTTCTGGCGCCCGTCGGGGCCGACGGCGGCCGCGATCCTGGCAATCTCGGACGGACTGTCGATGACGATCCGCCCCACGCCGAGGCGTAGCGCCGCCTCCAGGTCACGGGGCGACTTGGCGTTGCCGTGCAGCACGATGCGCTCGGGTGGGAAACCGGAGGTGACGGCGAGCTCCAGCTCACCGGCGGAACAGACGTCCAGGCCCAGTCCCTCCTCCAGCACCCAGCGCACCATCGCGCGGGACAGGAACGCCTTGGCGGCGTACAGCACGTCGGCGTCCGGGAACGCGTCCCGGTAGGTCCGGCAGCGCCCGCGCACCTCGCCCTCGTCCAGCACGTAGGCCGGTGTGTCGAACCGGTCGGCGATCTCGGTGAGGGGTACCCCGCCGACGGCCAGGCCGCCCTGCGGGAGCGGCGTCATGGACGCGGGCCATATGGAGAGTTCACGCGCGTCGGTCGGTGTGGCGGAGAGGGCGGTGATAGTCATGTGTGATCCCTTCAGGCCGTCCGGGCCGTGGTTCCGGGTGCCTGCGTGACCGGTGCCGCGAGCAGGGCGGTGCTCGCGGCCGCGGTGACCGGGGGAGCGGTGAGGGTCGGGTCGACGGTCAGCAGGTTCACCCCGAGCGGTTCGGACATTGCCCGGAGAGCGGCTTCGGAGAGCCGGATCCAGGGCTGGGCCGTGCCGAGCGCGGCGGCGAGCCGGTCCGGGCTGGTGAAGCCGACGGCGGTACGGGTTCCCAACGGGGTGCGGAACAGCCGCACCACCTGGTGTGCTCCTCCCGGCCGGGCGGGCACGTACAAAGGCCCGGCCGGGGCCTGTTCTTCAGGCTCGGGGTCGTCGTCGTACAGGAACAAACACATGGGGCCCTCCCTGAGGAACCACGAGTGGCGATTGGCGCCCCGGCTGCGGGGAGGCGGGCCGGGGCGCGTCATCGAAGCTATCCCCGCACCCCTGCACCTGTGGCCACCTCGTAACGGGACCCATACGGCGACCGGCCATGTTCTTACGGATCACTGACGGCCGGCGCCACGGGCATCAAAAACCCGTCATGGTTTCGGATCCCCGCGTTAGAAGGCCATCAGCAACATCGCCTCATCCTCCACTCCGGCTCTTCTATGGGGACTGGTGGACGAAGCAGAGAGGGAAGAGGCCGTGCGAAGAGTCGTGGTCGGTGTGACGGGAACGCCGGGGAGTCTGTCCGCCCTGCACCGGGCGGCCGGAGAGGCCCGCGTGCGCGACGCGGAGCTGCGGGTCGTTCTTGCATGGCAGTCACCGGGTGGTGAACTCGGAAGCCGCAACGGCCTCGAGCCCTGCGCCCTGGCGACATGCCGCGCCGCGGCTGTCGAAAGACTCCGTGAGGTCCTCGATACGGCGTTCGGTGCCGTAAAGCCCGGTGTCACTCTCGCCGGCCTCACGGTACGGGGGACCCCGGGCGCGGCCCTCGTGGACGCTGCCCGCGACGTGGACGACCTCCTCGTCGTCGGCACGGGATCACGCGCTGCGGTGCGCCGCCTCGTCCGCCCCTCGGTGGCCCGCTACTGCCTCGCGCACGCAGCCTGCCCTGTTCTCGTTGTGCCCCCATCTCCACTCCAGAGCGAGCTCGATGCCGTCCGTCGACGCAACTTCTGGAGAATGCCGCTGGACCCGCGGGAGCTGACTCCGTGAGCCGGGTGACGCCATCGCCGTGAGGAGGCGAGCACGTGTCGAACGGGGAACGGGGCTTTCGGTATGCGATCGACGTGCTCAGCTGACCGCGTGCGCTGTCAGCAGCAGTCGCAGCCGGGCGGGCACGCGCAGTTGGCCCCGGTCTCGCCAGGTTTGATCGCGTCGCCGACAGGCATGGGGCCGCAGCAGGACTCGCCGCGCCAGGCGTCACGGCCTTCCTTGACGGCTACGGTGGCGATCACCAGGGCGGCGATCGGGTCGGCCCAGGCCCATCCGAGGAGCATGTTGGCCAGCAGTCCGGCCAGCAGGACCGCCGACAGATACGTGCACAGGAGGGTCTGCTTGGAGTCCGCGACAGCGGACGCGGAGCCGAGTTCGCGGCCGGCACGGCGTTGGGCGGCCGACAGGAACGGCATCACAGCGAGGGACACGGCGGCCAGGACGACACCGGTAAGGGAGTGCTCGGCCTCACCCGTGCCGGTCAGAGCGCGCACGGAGTCGACGCCGACGTAGACGGCGAGCGCGAAGAAGGAGACGGCGATGATCCGCAGCGCTGTCTTCTCCCTGGCCTCGCGTACCTCGTGCTCACGGGCGGAGAACTGCCAGGCGACCGCAGCTGCGGAGGAGACCTCGATGACCGAGTCGAGGCCGAAGCCGACCAGCGCGGTCGAGGAGGCGATCGTAGATCTGACCGCCGGTTGGTCAGGTCCCCTTGCCCCGAAGGGCAGTGGTGGCCGGCGCTGCGGCGTCGGCTCCTGCGATCGTGGCCTCGGATCCGGCCGGGGCGTGCAATTTCTCGATGACGTGTGCGTGGTGGATCTTGTACACAAGTGACAATGCCCTCGCCTGTCCAGGCCCCCGAGGTCGGCGAGCGCTGGCCCATTGAGTGGCTTATAGCAGGCCTTGACGTTGACGGTCGTGATTCTGGTGCGGCGCTCCGCCTGGCACCTGTGGGACGAGGTTCTTCCTTAGCGGGTTGCCCTCCGAACCACACCTGGGCTCACCCCCCGCCGTTCGATGCTGGTCGCAACGCCAGGATGCAGTTCAAGATCTCGGACGTTCGTGCGTAGTCAAACAGCAGCGGATCGCGTCCTGGTAGTCGCGGTCAGGGTCGAAGGGCCACGTCCAGGTAGCGCTGGACCGGCTTGAAGAGTCCGTACGGGATGTATCGCGGGATCTCGGACAGGGTCACCCACGAGATCTCAGTGATTTCATCAGCGTCCGCCACATGCGCGGTCCCGCGGACTACCTCGCAGACGGTGTACGACACTTGCCGACCGGTGATCGGATGAATGCGCTCCCCCAGCTGGCGAACGGCGGCCACGTCCAGGCCGGCCTCCTCCTTTGTCTCGCGGACGCGGCCTCCTCGAAGGACTCACCCGGTTCGACTTTTCCCGCCGGGAACTGCCATAAGAGTTGGCCCTCTGCAACCCGTCGCCGTACGAGCAGTACTCGGCCTTCATGAACCACAACGGCACCAGCAACGCGACGCCCAGGACCGGCAATGCCAGGCGGCGACGCCTCTCGGGAACTCACGGGATCATTCCTCGAAGAGCATCTCTTCCACCGCGGTCGGCGCCGCTGCGTCCTGCTGTGCGCGCTCGAACTCGAGCTGCCACGCTCGCGCCTCGGCGTAAGCGACGTGGACCATACTGCCGGGACACAGCACCAATGCCCGGGGCTCGATCTTGTGGTCCTTGACCGATCCGTAGCCGATCCGTTTGGTAGGCAGCAAGGCGTGGGGTACGAAGCAAGAGGGGCATGGAGCCTTCGGGAGGGTCGCCATGTCACCAGGATGGCCTAATGAGCCGCGGCGTGGCAGGGAGCGCATGACGCGCACAGCGGCACGTAGGTAGCTGGCCGTAGTCCATCTTGATCAGGTGTTGTGAAGCGCGCCCAGGCTGAACCGTGTCGTTGGCGACTTCACCCGCCGGATGCCGACCGACGGTTTGGCCGAGGGATCGCCGGTGCCAGCAGATTCTTCGTCTCCTGGTGGTACAGCGGCTGCACGCACGCTGACCAGGAAAAACAACGGTTGGAGCGTCCCTTCGGCGGGTCCTGGTCCGGAAAAGGTCCGGATCTTGGTGCGGCGGCGCCCACCCAGTTCATGTCTCGGTTGTAGCGAGAGAGATTGGGGGCGATCGGGACCGGACGGGCCAGGGGGAAGCCGCCCAGCCGTAGGCCACGCAGCCTCGACGTGCGGTCGTTCCAAGATCAGGGGAGCCGGACTCCCGTGCACCGACGTCGAACGAGGCGAAGGCCCCACGTTCTTCCGCGCGCCTCGAATGTGGTCGACCGGTTACGGAGCGCATGGGTGCTGTGGTAATTGTGGTGATCTTCCGTCGTCGGCCCTGGGGGCGTAGCTCCAACGGCGGAGTGGGGGGTGCGCAGTGGCAATTGAGGCTGAGGCGGCAGAGGACGCAGAGTCTGACGAGGAGTTCGTGCACCCGATCTTCCGCGTGGCACCCGCGGAGGACATCGGGTCGGACACCCTGGGCAACTACCGGTATCAGGCAGAGGTCGCCGCCCAGATCTGCGTTGCGCTGCTGACACAGGATTCTGTCGAATCGGTGGTCTGCGAGTGGCACGAGGACTTCGTGGTCTCGTACGCCGGCGGTTCGGTTGAACTCGTATCAGTGAAGCACCGCGGAAAGCGGCGGAACCCCTGGAACGTGGCGGATCTGTGCAAGGACGGAGGGCTAGCGCACCTCTTCGACCGATGGCGTGCGTGCGACGGCCTGAGCAACGTCCGGCTTCGTCTTGCCACGAACGCCGGCCTCACAACAGGCAAGGGGGGCGCTACCACCCTGAAAGCGATGTGCGGGCCCGACCCGCGTATCACTTCTGGGATAGACGACATGGCCAGCGCCGTCGCCCAGTACCTCTTGAAAGTTCGATGGAAGCAGCCCTACGCCACCATCCCCGAAGTCCCCCAGGTTTCGCGACTCGCCGACATCGCCATCCCGGACGGTTTCACCGACTTGGTGAAGCTCTTCTTCGCCGCGCTGCATATCGACGATGAACTGCCGTCCCGCCGGCACATCACGGACGTCAATCTCCAGAGTCTCCTCATTCCTGCGATCGCGGCCCTGCAGCGGGACCATGTGGATGTTGAAGCCACCTATCGCGCACTGATCGAGCGAATCGAGCAGTCGAACCGCGACGAGAGCGATCGCGGACAGCTCGCTGTCTACATCGCCGACCCGACGAGGGTCCTGCACAGCGTGCAGATCCAGCAGCGCATCGCGAGGCGCCGGCTGACCAAGGCCACGGTCCTCGACACGTTCGTCTCCAGCCGTTCCATAGTGCCCACCTTCGCCCGCGGCCAGCTGCCGATCGTCGCTCCGGGTGGGGGCAACCTGCGCAAGAAGATGGCCCGCGGGCGTATTCCGGCGGATGAGGCTGCCCACGCCGAGCGCCTTCGATCAGCCTGGTATGTCGCCTGGTCCCAGCACCGGTCGGGATTGGCGGGAGACACCACGGAGCTGGCCAACGCGAGCTACGAGGTCTTGGACACCGTCTTCGCCTGCCGCGAGCAGGCCGAAGAGCAATCGCCCGAAGGTGCACCCTACGGGCGCCGCATGAACCAGCTGATGACGCGGCTCCTGACACCAGACCTACTCGGTGCCGGGCTTCCGTTTCCCGTCAACGGGCGTCATCTGCGGGGCTTGGCCTACCAGCTCTGCGACGACTGCGACTTCTACTTCTCCGACGTGTTCGACCCCTCCGAGGAAGAGGCGTCGTGACAAGCGCCGGCGACCGTCTGGTGGCGACCACGCGCCTCAGAGACCGGGCCCGTCGACAGGAGCAGTATGAGGCTCACTATCACGAGGCCCGCGTGCTGCTGCTGATCGACCGTTTCACCGGAGCGAAGAAGGGCCTGGAAGGTCTAACCAAACTTGCCAAGCTCGACTTCCTGCTGCGCTACCCGGCCATGCTGGAGCGCCTCCTGGCCGAGGACGGAATCCCGTGGCCCGACGGAGCCCAACCCACCTCCGCTGAACGCCTATCCGTCGAGAGCCGCATGACCCGCTACAAGTACGGACCCTGGGACCACCGCTACTACACCGTCCTGGGATCCCTGGCTGCCCGCGACCTGATCACCTACAGCGGGACTGACCGGGCCGAGTTCCGCATCACAGCGTCCGGCGCGGTCGCCGCGGCAATGCTGGCAGAAACGGACGAGTGGTCCGTGGTGGCGAAACGCATCACTCTTCTCAAGAAGCACTTCAACAAGTCAGGTACGACCCTGAAGACCCTCATCTACGACCGTCTACCGGACGCGGTCGACAGGCCCTGGCGGACGGAGATCTGAAATGGCAGTCCACCTTCGCTTCCGCTCCCTCACCGTCACCACCGCCGACGCCGAGAAGACCTACCGCTTCGACGGGCCGGCCACCGTCGTCAGCGGTCCCAGCGGCACCGGCAAGTCCAGCCTCCTGATGCTGCTCAAGCATGTGGTGGGTGGCAAAGCCGTACTGACCCCGGCCGTCCGCGATCACGTCATCTCTGCCCGCGCCGAGGTCTTCATCGGCGAGCAGCACGTGATCCTCAAGAGGACCGTCAACGACGCCCGCTCCGGCCAGGTCGATGTCCTGGACCCAGGGACCCTGGCCACTCTCAACACCTACGCCGTACAAGCGGACGGCGACCTGCCACCCTTGTCGGACTACCTTCTGGCGGCGCTCGACTTCCCTCGCGAGACGATCCCCTCCAGCCGCGACGGCAAAGCCACAACGCGGGACCTCACCTTCACCGACCTCTTCGCCTACGTGTACCGGGAAGCCCGCAACATCGACCGCGAAGTCGTGGGACACCTCGACACCTGGTTCAAGACCAAACGCACCGCCCTCTTCAAGCTGATGTTCGCGCTTACCGACAGCACCGTGCTGGAACTCAGCCGGAAGCTGGGCGAGCTCAAGGAGGAGCTCCGCAAGAAGACGGACGAGTACGAGAACGTCAAGGACTTCCTCAATGCGACTGATCCCCGCACCGAGGACCAACTGCGGGCCGAGCTCACCAGTCTGCGGGACATGCTGCAGCGAGCAGATGCAGCGCTGGCATCCCTGCGCCACGAACTGGAGGAGAGCACCGCCGCCGACGCCGTCCTTCGCCAAGACCTGCGTGCGGCACTGGACAGTGCCCGCGACGCCGAGCAGGACGTCCTTGCGGCACAAGAGCTCGTGGAGGCCCGTGCCGCGGTCGTCGCCCAGGTCGAGCTCGACCTGTCCCGACTCGACCGCTCAACCACCGCCATTGAGAAGCTGTCACCCTTCGACTTCGTTGTCTGCCCACGTTGTATGCAGCGCCTCAGCACCCGCCCCGTTCCCGAGGACCACTGCGTGGTCTGCCTGCAGGACGACCCACACGACCAAGACGTCGATCCCGCCGCTATCGCGCAGACCCGAAGGACACTTGACCTTCAGCTCCAGGACGCCCGAGCCGTACTCGAAGCCGATAGCGGTGTCCTGGAAGCCGCACAACAACGAGCCCAGCAAACCGACTTCCTCGCCCACAGCCTGCGCCGTCAACTCGACGCACAGACCCGCGACCTCGTGGCACCCCGCTTCGACGCCATCGCAGACGCCAGCGCCCGCGCGGCCTCGCTCAGAGCAGCCATCGACTCCGTAACCCAGCTACGAGACTCCTGGACGCGTGCACACGCGATCGCACGAGACGTCCGAGCCATCAAGGAACAGCGAACCCGCGCAACCGCTGAAAAGAAGGCCCGCACAGCCGAACTCGCGGCGCGACAAACCCTCGTGAGCGACCTAGGCCGAGACTTCAACACGATGATCTCCCAGCTGCGCCCCGCACCATGGATCCAGTCCGCGACCATCGACCCGTCGTCCTATCTGCCTGTCGTGGACAACGTCTCATTCGAGAGCCTTCAGGCAGACGGCGGGGGCATCGTGACCTGCATCAACGTCGCGTACAGCCTCTCCCTGCTGGAGTTCGGCATCACACACCCAGATGTCCGGGTGCCGTCGCTGCTGATCATCGACTCGCCTCGAAAGGCGTCCGGGAGCAACTTGGACGACCAGGCGCGCGGGCATCGGACCTACCAGCGCTTTCAAACACTCGCCGAGGTCCACGACTCGCAGGTCCAGCTGATCATCGCTGACAACGACTCGGCGCCCACCCCCGGCGCAGCCTTCGGCAAGATCGAACTTGACTACGACAATCCCCTCGTCCCAGGCGTAGCCCACCCCGGACCTGAGCACACCCACCGCGCCGAGGACGAGTCCTGATCAGGCTGCACGGACTGAGTGAGTTCTGCGCCGACCCCCCACCTGGGGTGGGGGGCCGATCAGTCAGGCGTTGACCTGCGCCACGTGGATGTTGGCTCTGTCGTCGCTCAGGGCGGCGAGGTAGCGCTCGGCGTCGAGGGCCGCCGCGCAGCCGGAGCCGGCTGCGGTGATGGCCTGGCGGTAGGTGTGGTCGACGACATCGCCGGCCGCGAAGACGCCGGGGATGTTCGTTCGGGTCGAGGGCGAGGCGACCTGGATGTAGCCCTCGTCGTCGAGGTCGACCTGTCCGGTGAAGAGTTCGGTGCGCGGGTCGTGCCCGATCGCGATGAACAGGCCGGTGACGTCCAGGTCGCGGAGCTTGCCCGTGAAGGTGTCTCGGAGGACGACCCCGGAGAGCATGCCGTCCGTCTCCTTGATCTCGGCGATTTCGCTGTCGAAGGCGAAGGAGATCTTGTCGTCGGTGAAGGCCCGGTTCTGCATGACCTTGGAGGCGCGCAGGGTGGAGCGGCGGTGGACGACGGTGACGGACTTGGCGAAGCGGGTGAGGAAGGTGGCTTCCTCCATGGCGGTGTCGCCGCCGCCGACCACGACGATGTCGCACCGCCGACACCGGCTGGAGCGCGGGGGCGACCACCGCGGCGTTTTCCGCTGCCCTCGTCGTCTCCGCCGTAGCGGGGATCTACGTAGGCCGCGTCCTGGACCACCGCGGCCCCCGCCTGGTCATGACCGCAGGCTCAGTCCTGGGCGCCCTGGGCCTGCTGGTGATCGCCGCAGCTCCCAACCTGCCTGCCTTCTTCGCCGGATGGTTCCTAGCCGGAGCGGCGCCCCAGCTGGTGATCTGGGTGACGCAGAGGGCGGGCAGCACGGCGCGTGGCTACACCACCACCCAAGCCGCATGGGTCCTCGGCCTCGGTGGCGCGGGCCAGACCCTCGGCGCACCCTGTACGCGACCCTCGCCCGCCGCCTAGGTGTCACCGCCCGCACCGTCACCCTGATCGCATTGGGTGCCATCACCACCGCCGCGCTCGCCGTCGTGGCCGGCCCGTACGCTCTACTCGTTGCTGTGTCCGTCCTCGCCGGGGTGATCCGAGGAAACCTCACCCTCCTCCAGGCCACAGCCGTCACCGACCGCTGGGGCACCATTCACTACGGCCGACTTTCCGGCCTCCTCGGTGCACCAGCCCACGCAGCCGCCGCCATCGCCCCCTTCGCCGGCGCAGTCCTGGCCGGACCCCTCGGCGGCTACCCCGCGCTGTTCGCGCTGCTGGCCATCCTCTCCACCACTGCCGCTGTCACGGCCTTCGGGACCCGCACGCAACAGCGCTGATCAGTTATGGGCGCTCGGCTTGGCGGGGTGGTGGTCGTCCGGGATCCTCGTGCGTCATTGAGCTGCCCTGCTCACGATCGGCATCGCGGTGGCTCGGCCGAACGGATGGGCGGAGGGGAGGGCTGGGGCATCTCGGCGCGGTGAACGGGAAGATCGGCTACGGGAACTCCGGAAGGGGCGGCCTGGGGCTCGCTGGACTTCAGAGCGTTCGAGCGTGAGTACTGCCCCGATGGAGTCCGGCCCGGAGAGTCCGATCCCCGGATGGCCCCGGCTGGCGGAAATATCCCTGAACCTGCGGGTGTTACCCCTCGGCATGTACGACAAGGGGGTGTCGAGCCTGAAACTGTTCTCCACGAAAGACGGCGTGACCGAAGTCCTGCCGCGATTGGCTGAGGCTGAGGCCGATGTGCAGGGCCTGGTCGAGGGGGCGATGGAGGCGATGCTCGGGGTCCGATTCCTCGCCTCCGAATACAGCACCGGCCCTGTCCACGGTGGGCGCATCGACTCTCTGGGGCTCGACGAGAACGGTGCTCCGGTGATCGTCGAGTACAAGCGATCCACCGACCCCGGTGTGCTGTCGCAAGGGCTGTTCTACGTGGCATGGCTGATGGACCACCGCACCGAGTTCCAAGCGCTGGTCCGCGAGCGCCTCGGGGAGACGGCAGCGTCTCAGGTTCTGTGGAGCGTGCCCCGGCTGATCTGCATCGCCGGCGACTTCACCCGCTACGACCTGCATGCCGTGCGGGAGCATCGCCGCTCGATCGACCTGGTCCGCTATCGGCTGTACGGGCAGCATCACATCGGGTTGGAGACCGTCGCCTCAGTGGCTGCGCAGGGCAAAGTGCCGTCGCGCCTTTGGCGCCGACGCGCCGACGCGTCCGTGCCCGTTCGGCGTGCGTGCGAAGCGATCACGGAACTGGCGGCAGCCGTGGACGAGGCGCTGCTGGGGCTGGGCGAGGACGTGGCGAAGATCGAGCGCAAGCAGTACGACGCGTACCAGCGGCTGCGCAACCTCGCTTGTGTCACCTCCCGGCAGGACAAGCTCCTCGCATACCTCAAGGTGGCGCCTACAGCTGTCGATCTTGTGCCGGGGTTCACCAGGGACGTGACGGGGCTTGGGCATCACGGCACCGGCGACCTGGAGGTCCAGCTGCGCTCGGACAAGGATCTCGAGCGGGCGATGGAGCTGTTCCGGCTGTCCTACGACGCGGCGGCATAGGCCGGCGGACCCGGCGGTCGGTTCGGGGTTTCGGTATCGGGCCTTTCGGTGGGAGGCGAGGACGTGGCGGTGGAGTAGTCCATCTTCCGCACGATCCACCGTTTCGGAAACCGGGGATCGTGCGCTATGTATCGCCCAGCAGTGCCGCGGCGCCACCCTTTCCGCAGTCGCGGTGATGTCGGAGGCGCTCAGGTACAGGATCTCCGGATCGCCACCGTCGGGGGCTACTTGGGCGCGGGGAGCAGGCGGTCGAAGAAGTCGTTCACCATGGCCTTTGCTTCTTCCGGCCGCTCCTTCCGCAGCTCCGCACCCCCGAACCGGAACAGGCGGTAGCCGTCCAGGTTCAGGTCCCGGTCCGCAGCCATCATGGCCCCGTACACCTTGGGCGACGCGATGTTCCTCTCCCGTCCAGCCAGCTCATGCTTCTCGCTGTAGTGCTGCACCCCATCGACCTCGATCACGACCCGCTCGCCGTTCGGCAGCAGCATGAGGAAGTCCATGCGCTGCCGCTCCAGGTCCTTCGGGTTGGCGGGGTCCTTCTGGGAGTAAGGGTCGTAGTGCAGGTGGACCTCGGGGAGCAGAGCCGGCTGCTCGAATCCGGCCTCCGGGTGAAGGCGTCCCACGCGCTCGTAGTACGCGTCGAAGAACAGCTTCTGCGGGGGCGACTCCTGCGGCAGGGACCGCGCCAGCCGCATCCGCAACTGGAACCCAACCTTGAGATCGTTTAACCCGGCCGTGATGTCCGGCCGCTCCTCTCGCCACCAGTCGATCAGCGCCTGCCAGCTCAGCCCCGACGACAGCAGCGGCCGGTCGTACACCAGCCACAAGTGAGCGTTGGTCGTGAGCTTGATGCGGTTCTCGGTCGCATCGGTCAGCACGATCTTCGGCTTCTCCCCGACCCCCGCGAAGATTAGGTTCTGGAACTCTCCATTGCGGCCGCGAACCCCCAGCGTCCGTAGCATCTTGTCAAGCGCCTCGCTGCCGACCTGCGTCACGACGCGCTGAGCCAGGTTGATCAAGTCCTGCGTGTTCTCCACCGCGTCCGTACAGGCCCACGTGTACTCGTCCAGCCCGTCCTCGGGGTAGACGCCCGCCGGGGACTCCAGGCCCACGCGACGGCACAACGCCGAGAGCCTCGCCGGTACGTGCTCCGAGAATTCGACCAGCTCCGCCACGATGGCCTTGCGTAGGACCTCGGCCGGCACTGCCTTCTGCATGTGAGCCCCCTCCAGGTCAAACTTGAACCCCGGGAGCCAATGGTGTCAGCGGGGTCCGACAACGGGGGGTCGGTACGCGCAATACCCCTGCGTACGGCTGGCGTCGTATCAAGCCCTGGCCGGGGGATGCACTCGTCTTGCGGGCCTCCGAGATCCACCGCCCAGCGGTCGCCTCGGAGCTCGCTCACCGGGTGGCGATGGCACGCCTTGGCGGTATGTTCCGACCTCCCCGTTGACCGCGCTGGCCCGGACGGCGGCCACGGACTTGCTGGAGTCACTGACCTGAACGTGTGTCAGTGCCGGGACGTAGCATCCGGAGCGATGCCGCGTCGTTGTGGCCGGCACGCGGTTACTTGCGGTGGGCTGGCCAAGGCGATGGGGAGGTACCCCAATGGGGTGGGAGTCCTTGCTGGTATCGGAGTTCAAGCGACTCCAGTCCACTTCGGACGCGCATCGACGTGGCCGGAAGCTCGAGGAGTTGTTGGAGCGGCTGTTCCAGAACGCGCACTTCCGCGTCCAGCGAAATGCCGGCGCTGCACGACCAAGGCAAACCGATCTAGTCGCGGGCTACGGCGACGCCTGGTACGTGATCGAGGCCAAATGGGAACAGGCGCCCGTTGACGTCAACACCTTCGACAGCGTGCGGGCCCGCGTGGAGAGAGCCGGCCCCGCCACTATCGGTGTGATCATCAGCATCGCGGGCTTCACGGAATCCGTCATCCAGCAGGTCGTCGAGTTCCGAGGGCGACAGCCCATACTGCTCATCGGTGAGAAGGAATTGTTGCAGCTCCTCCGTTCACCAGAATCGCTCGCCAACCTGTTGAAGGCAAAGCAGGCGGAGCTTGTCGCCCACGGTCGTGTCCACCTTGGCCTGGACACCACGAGGAAGACCAAGCGCCGACCGATCAACGATCTGCCGGCAGCCAGCGTCTCCCTGCTTGGGGACACCCTGGAGCCGCTGCCGTACGTCACCGCCGACGACAGCTTCGGTGAACTCGTCTTCGTCCATGAACTGCCCGATGTCGACTGGGTGATCGCCAGCGGCAACGGGGTCACCTTGGACCTCCCGGTCCGCCGTCTGGACGAAGGCGGTCTCATTGATCTCGTCCACACGCTGAACTCCATGGGCTGGACGACATCCGAACCATCCTGGAGCATCCGACAGGCAACCACGGCGTGGCACGGAACCGGCGCTCGGGAGTTCGTCAACGCGCTGACCGGCAGGAAGAAGCGCTACGGCGGACTGGAGGACATCCACCACACCGAGCAGGTCGCGTACTTCGACACCTGCCTAGAAGACTCGTGAAGATCTTGTTGGAGGGCCGTCCGGCCGTAGGCCGGGAGGCCCTCTCGCTTATGCGGTGGCCGTGGTGAGCGTCCAGGTGC
>NZ_JBIVTH010000017.1:0-196232 GCF_044756625.1 Streptomyces sp. NPDC091682
CGGTGATCAAGGAGTCGCGTCCGTCGGTGCGTCCGAAGCTCGACCTGCCGGGCGCGACGGCCGTCACGCTGGGTCTGCTCGCGCTGATCTACGGGCTGACGCAGGCGGGCGAGCACGGTTGGGGTGCGCCTTCGGCGCTGGGCTGGCTGGCCGCGGGCGTGGTGCTGCTGGTCGTCTTCTACGCCATCGAGTCGAAGAGCTCGGCCCCGCTGGTGCCGGTTTCGGTGTTGAAGAAGAAGACGGTCGCGTGGGGCAACATCGCGGGTCTGATCGCGTTCCTCACCGAGACCAGCCTGGTCTTCCTGATGACGCTCTACCTCCAGGAGGTGCTGGACTTCTCGCCGCTCACGGCGGGTCTGTCCTTCGGCGTCCTGGGCATCGGCACCGTGATCGGTGGTTCGATCGCTCCGCGGGTGATCGGTGCGGTGGGAACGAGGTCGACGCTGATCATCGGTGGTGTGCTGCAGGCGGTGGCGACGCTGAGCCTGGTGGCGCTGGGCGAGACGTCGGCGTCGATGTGGCTGCTGCTGATCGCCACGTTCGCCGGTGGTGTCGGCAACATGCTGGTGATCGTCGGGTTCATGGTGACGGCGACGACGGGTCTGCCGGACCACGAGCAGGGCATGGCGACGGGTCTGGCGACGATGACGCAGCAGGTCGGCATCACGATGGGCACGCCGATCATGTCGGCGATCGCCGCCGCCAACACGGACATCCATGCGGGGATCACGACCGCGGTCATCGTGAACACCGCGATCGTCCTGGTCGGCATCCTCACCACCGTCCTCTTCCTCCGCACCAAGCAGCCCAGCTGACGAAGTGCGCGCCTCCACTAAGGCAACTCCGCCTTGTGACAGCCCTGCCCCGGACGCGAACGTTGGCCCCGGGCCCGGCGCGAGCGCCGGCTACCGATGGAAAGGAACCCCGATGGCCACACCCACCGTCGTCAGCTGGGAACAGGTGTCCGTGCCCACCGCGTCCGGGCCCCTTCCCGCCCGGGCGTACCGGCCCGGTACCACCTCGCCGCAGGGCTGGCTGGTGTGGGCCCACGGGGGCAGCTGGCGTGCCGGATCCGCCCAGGACTGGCACGGCGCCACCGCCGAACTCGCACGCCACTCCGGCTTCGGCGTGGTGAGCGTGGACTACCGGCTGGCCCCCGAGGTACGCCACCCGGCCATGGTCGAGGACATCCTGTCCGCCCTGACCTGGGCCGGGGAGCAGCCGGACGGGCCCGCCGGAGCCCGATCCGGCCCGTCCGCCCCGCCCGTCCTGGCCGTCGGCGGGGACAGCGCCGGCGGCACCCTCGCCGCCTCGGCCGCCCTCGTCTGCCGCGACCGCGGGGTGCCACTGGCCGCACAGGTACTGGCCTACCCGCCGCTGGACCCCGGCTGCGCGGCGGCCTCGTACCACCGCTTCCCGGACATGTTCCCCACGGCCTCCTACCTGAGGGCGGCCTGGCAGGACTACCGGCACCCGGGCCGGCCGGTCGCCGCGGACGGCACCCGGCTCCACAGCACCCCCTTCGAAGCCGCCGACCTGCGCGGACTCGCGCCGGCCGTGATGGCCACCGGCGACCTCGACCCCGTCAGCGACGACGTGCACCACTACGGGCGCCGGCTACGGGCGGCCGGGGTGGAGGTCGACCTGCGGGAGTTCCGACAGACGGGTCACGGGGCGTTCCTGCAACCCGGCCGCGGTCCGGGCGGGCACCCGACGGCGTCGATGCGCGGCTGGCTCGGGCTGGCCCTGCGCCGCCTCACCGCACCGAACGACCCCGAAACCCTCCCCCCTTCCCCTCCACGGAGCTGACATGACCACCTCTGACGTCCCCAACCTCGACGCCCTGCTGCGCCACTTCGCCGACCTGCGCGACGGCATCCACGGCGGCTCCGTCTCCCGCCCCGACAAGGAGGAGCACTTCCGAACCGCCGCGCGCCTGCTGGACCCGTACGCACGCCAGGCGCTCGGCGAGCTCAACGACGAACTGCTCCTCGGACAGGGCGTGATCGACGCCAGCGGCGTCCAACGGGCCGACGACCGGAGCCTCTTCCACGCCTGGACCCTCTGGTGGGACGAGCAGTCGGCCGCCGACATCCCGCCCGTGACGCTGTACGCGCACTACGGAGCCTCCTTCCACCACCCGCACCTGCGCGGCGCGACGGTCTCCGAATGGCCGCTGAACGTCTTCGACGACGCACAGGCCGCCGCCGAACTGCCCACCCTGCGCGCGATCGCCGCCGCGGACCTGCACAACCTGGTCTTCGAACGGGACTTCAGGATCGTGCCCGCGACCATGGCGGGCGCCACCGGACTCCCCGCCCACCAGCACTGAAAGGCGGCCCGTCATGACGAAGCTGCGACTGTCCGTACTCGACCAGACCCCGGTCGGCGAGGACCACACTCCGGACCGGGCACTGCGCGCTTCCGTGGATCTCGCCCGCGCTGCCGAACGCCTCGGCTACACCCGTTACTGGGTCGCCGAACACCACGACTCTCCCGGCTTCGCGAGCAGCGCGCCGGAGATCCTCGCGGGCACCCTGCTCGCCCGCACCTCGCGGATGCGGATCGGGACCGGCGGAGTGCTGCTGCCCCGCTACGACCCGGCGAAGGTGGCCGAGGTGTTCGGCGTACTGGCCTCCCTCCACCCGGGACGGGTCGACCTCGGCATCGGCCGGGCCGGCGGCCCCGCCCGCGACTTCCCGCAGCGGCTGGCCCGGCTGCGCGCACTACTGGGCGAGGGCGGAGTCGTCCCGCACGCACCGGTCCCGCCGCAGATGTGGCTCCTGGGCGCCGGACGCGAGTCGGCGCGGCTGGCCGGGCTGCTGGGCACCGAGTTCGCGTTCGGGCACTTCTTCTCCCCGGCGGGCGGCCAGGAGGCCTTCGAGGACTACCGCGCCCAGTTCCGCACCTCCACGGGAGACCGGCCGGGCGGCGCGCTCGCGGTACGCGTGGTGACCGCGGACAGCGCCGGCCGCGCCGAGGAACTGGCCCAGAGCCTGCTGCTGTGGCGCGCCCGCAAGGACCTCGGCGAGGACGGCCCGCTGCCCTCCTACGAGACCACGCGCCGCCACCGCTGGACGGGCGCGGAACTGGAACGGGCCAAGGTGCACCGCACGGCCCTCGTCTCCGGGGCGCCGGAGCAGGTGTCCGCGGCACTGACGGCCCTCGCCGGGAGCCACGGCGTGGACGAGCTGATCGTCAACACCCTGACCTGCGACCCGGCGGACCGCCAACGCTCGTACGAGCTGCTGTCCGAGACCTTCGCCCTCCCGGCCCCCGAGGCGCAGCCAGTGGCCCCGGTGGGAGCCGCCGGCCTGTCCCTGCGGGGTTAGGCCGACCCGGGGCGGTCGAGGCCCCAGGTCTCGAGCACGTAGGGCCGGCCCTTCTCCTCGCCCGTGATGGGCGGCACGTCGAGGAGTCGGAAACCGGCCCGGGTGGCCACGCCGACGCTGGAGGCGTTCTCGGCCTCCAGCTCCAGGATCACCCGCTCCACCCCCAACTGCTCGAAGGCGTACGCGGCCATCACCCGCACGGCTCGGGCGGCCAGCCCCCGGCCTCGGTGCGCCGGACCGAGCGCGTATCCGAGCTCCGTCCCCTCGGGTGCGCGCTTGAGCATCACCTCGCCGAGCGGGGCGCCGCCGTCGACGGTGATGGCCAGCAGGAGGGCGGTGCCCTGCGTGCGCAGTTCCCTCGCCCGGTTCAGGCGGTTGCGGGCGGCCTCGTCGTCGAAGGGGGAGACGATCGGCGTCCAGTACGCGATGTCGGGGTGGTCGAAGAGCTCGGGCATCGACGCCAGGTCCGCCGCCGTCCAGTCGCGCAGGACCAGGCCCTCGCCCGTCAGCTCCATCCGGTCGGGAAAGGACGGCGTCGTGCTGCTCATGCTGGAGGACCTCCGTAGCCGTTGCGGGACCAGCCAAGATATCCGGTATCCGGTCATCGGTTCACCGGCTTATCCGGCCGATGGCGCCCCGGGGCCGCTCGTGATCGATGCTCCTAGACCGCGTAGTGGTCCGGGGCGAAGAGGGAGGGGTTCGCCGCGATCCACTCCGAGGTGCGGCGCAGGCCCTCCGCCAGGCCGACCCGGGGCCGCCAGCCGGCCCAGTCGCGGGCCCGGGAGTTGTCCGAGAGCAGGCGCTGGACCTCGCTGCCCGACGGGCGCAGCCGGGTCGGGTCCACCACCACCTCCGCGTCCCGGCCGGAAGCCACGATCAGGGCCTCGGCCAGGGCGCCGACGGAGATCTCCTCACCGGTTCCGAGGTTGACCACCTCGCCCAGTGCCCGGTCGCACTCCGCCACCGCCAGGAAGCCCTCCGCCGTGTCCGTCACGTACGTGAAGTCCCGGGTCGGCGCGAGCGAGCCGAGGCGGATCTCCTGGGACCCCGCGTGCAGTTGCGCCAGGATCGTCGGGATGACCGCGCGCGCCGACTGGCGCGGCCCGAACGTGTTGAACGGGCGCACCACCGTCACCGGGAGTTCGAAGGCGTGGTGGAAGGAGAGCGCCATCATGTCCGCGCCGATCTTCGAGGCGGAGTACGGGGACTGCGGTTGCAGCGGGTGGCTCTCGGAGATCGGGGCGGTCAGCGCCGTCCCGTAGACCTCACTGGTCGACGTGTGCACGAGGCGGCGTACGCCGTGCCGCCGGCAGGCCTCCGCCACGTTCTGCGTGCCCGTGACGTTCGTCTGCACGTACGCGCCCGGCGAGGCGTAGCTGTACGGAATCCCGATCAGCGCCGCCAGGTGGAAGACGGTGTCGCAGCCCGCCACCGCGTCGCTGACCCGGCCCGCGTCACGGACGTCGCCAGCCCACATCTCCACCGGACCGCCCGGGTCGGCGAGGTAGCGCGCCAGGTGGCCCTTCTCGGCGTACGGCTTGTAGTGGACGAAGGCGCGCACCCGCGCACCCCGCGACACCAACAGGTCCACCAACGTCGAGCCGATGAAGCCCTCCGCGCCGGTGACGAGGACGGTGCGGTCGGTCCAGCTGTTCATATGCGCTCCAGATCAGAGATGACGGGGGTGGGGGCGAGGCCGGCGACGCGGAGGACTTCCGCGGCCAGCAGTTCGGCGGCCCGCGCGTGCGGGCCGGGGTCGGCGGCGCCGGCCATCGCCGTCAGCCGCGCCGGGTCGGCCAGCAGGGGCCCGAGGAGGCCGGCGAGACGGTCGGCGGTGGTTTCGGCATCGGGCAGGAGCAGTCCCGCTCCCGCGTCCGACAGCACCCGCGCGTTGTGGGTCTGGTGGTCGCCGGGCGCGTGCGGGTAGGGCACCAGGACCGACGGGACCCCGGTCGCCGCGAGCTCGGCGACCGTCGCGGATCCCGCCCGGCACACCACCAGGTCGGCGGCCGCGTAGACGAGGTCCATCCGGTCCAGGTACGGCACGACCCGGGCGATCCGCTGCCCGCCGGATGCCGCCAGCTCGGCCACCGCGTCCGCCAGCGCGGCCGGACCGGTCTTGACCAGCAGCTGTACGTCGTCCCGGTGCTGCCAGAGGTCGGCCAGCGCGGTCGCCGCCCGCGTGAGGCGGACCGCGCCCAGGCTGCCGCCGTTGAAGACGACCAGCCGGCGCCCCGCGGGCACCCCGAGGGCGCGCCGGGCCTCGGCGCGCAGCGCCACCCGGTCCGGTCCGGGCAGCTCCGCGAGGCCGGACAGGGCCGCCGCGATCGGCATCCCGGTGGTCAGCGCCCGGTCACCGCCCGAGAGGTGGCTCCGGCTGCGGTCGAAGGCCACCGCGACGTGCGGGGTGAGCCGGGCCGCGAACTGGTTGGCACGGCCGGGTACCGCATTCGACTCGTGGATCACGGCCGGCAGCCCCGCCAGACGGGCACCGAGCACGGCGGGGGCGCTCGGATATCCGCCCATGCCCACGACGACGTGGGCACCCTGCGCCCGGATCACCGCACGCGCCTGGTGCGCCGAGCGCAGCAGCGCCGCGGGGAGCAGGTACCGCTTCGCGCCCAGCGCGGGATCGAAGGGGATCATGTCGACGGTGTGCAGGCGGTAGCCGGCGCCGGGGACCAACTCGGTCTCCAGGCCCCGCTCGGTCCCGATGAACGAGATCACGGCTCCGGGCACGGCGGCGCGCAGCGCCTCCGCGAGGGCGAGACCGGGATAGATGTGCCCGCCGGTGCCGCCCGCGCCGATCACGACGGAGAGCGCCGCGGATGTGTGGGGTGAGGTGGTGGTCATGTGCGCACACTCCCGGTGCGCCTTAAGAACGTTCTAAGAGGTTCTCTCAGAAGCCCTTGGCAGGCTTTGCCCCATGAGCTCCACGGACAACACAGGTAGCACAGGCGGCACGCACCACACGGGCGGTACGGGCAGGCAGCGCATCCTCGTCGTCGACGACGAGCCCGAGGTGCGGGCAGCCGTCGAGGACGGGCTCGCGGTCGAGGGGTACGAGGTGCGGGGCGCCCCGGACGGGCTCGCGGCCCTCTCGCAGGTCGCGGCCTGGGAGCCCGACGCGGTCGTCCTCGACGTGATGATGCCCGTACTCGACGGCCTCGCCGTCTGCCGGCAGCTGCGGGCACTGGACGACCGCACCCCCGTCCTCGTCCTGACCGCGCTCGACTCCGTCAGCGAGCGCGTCGACGGACTGGAGGCGGGCGCCGACGACTACCTCGTGAAGCCCTTCGCCCTGGACGAGCTGGTCGCCCGGGTCCGCGCGCTCCTGCGACGGGCCGCGCCCGGACCCGCCGGCACCGCCGCCCCGCTCGGCTTCGCCGACCTCGCCTTCGACCCCGCGACCCGGACCGGACGCCGGGGCGGCCGTCCGCTGGAATTCAGCCGCACCGAAGCGGCCCTGCTCGAACTGCTCCTGCGCCACCCCGGCCAGGTCCTCCCGCGCGAGCTGATCCTCGAGGTGGTGTGGGGACGGGACTTCGGGCCGGACTCAAACTCCCTCGCCGTCTACGTCGGCTACCTGCGCCGGAAACTGGAGGCAGCGGGCGAGCCCCGACTGGTGCACACCGTCCACGGGGTCGGCTACCGGTTGGACGCGGCGTGAGCGGCGGCCGCCGGCGGCTCGGCCGGGTCTGGCGCAGGCGCGGCCCCCTGCGCACCCGGCTGGCGCTGTCGGTCACCGCCGCCGTGGCCCTCGTGGCCGTCGGGGTGTGCGCGGCGGCGTTCCTGGTGGTCCGGTCCGCGCTCTACGAGCAGCTCG
Organism: Streptomyces sp. NPDC091682; assembly: GCF_044756625.1. Taxonomy (NCBI): domain Bacteria; kingdom Bacillati; phylum Actinomycetota; class Actinomycetes; order Kitasatosporales; family Streptomycetaceae; genus Streptomyces; species Streptomyces sp. NPDC091682. The sequence continues at coordinate 7,159 of NZ_JBIVTH010000017.1, forward strand.
ACCTCAGCCTCACCCAGTCCGCGCGGCTGGCCGCCCAGCGCAACCCGCGGGCCGGAAGGCCCCCTACTACACCAACATCACGGTGGCCGGACATCCCGCCCGGATGCTCACCACCGACTACGCCAAGGGGCGCGCCCTCCAGGTGGCCCTGCGGGCCGACACCGTCGAGGACGGCATCGAGGAGGCAGCCCAATGGCTGGTGCTGACGGCGGTGATCGGCGTGGTGCTGGCCGCCCTCCTGGGGTCCTGGGTCTCGCGGACCGGCCTGGCCCCGGTCACCCGGCTCACCGCGACGGCCGAGCGGATCGCCGCCACCCGCGACGCACGGCACCGGATCGAACTGCCGCCACCGGGGCGGGAGGACGAGATCACCCGGCTGGCCACGAGCTTCAACACCATGCTGGGGGAGCTCGAACAGTCGATCGCCGCACAGCGCCAACTGGTCGCGGACGCCTCCCACGAGCTGCGCACCCCGCTGACGGCGCTGCGGACCAATGCCGAACTGCTGGCCCGGGCCGATCGGCTCACCCCCGACCAGCGCGACCGCGCCTCGGCCGCGCTGGGGCGGCAGCTGCGGGAAGTGACGGGGCTCGTGGGAGACCTGATCGAGCTGGCACGCGACGAAGAGCCGCAGCCGCTGGTGGAACAGGTCCGGTTGGGTGCGCTGGTGGAGCACTGCGCGCAGGCGGCGCGCACGCACTGGCCGGCCGTTCCCTTCCACGTACGCGTGCCGGACGGGCCCGTCGTGGTGCCCGGGGTACCCGCGCGACTCAGCCGACTGCTGGGGAACCTGCTCGACAACGCGGCCAAGTTCAGCGGGAACGGGCTGCCCGTCGAGGTGGAGCTGGTGGCGGGCTCCCCCGGCCGGGGACCGCAGCTGACGGTCCGTGACCACGGGCCGGGGATCTCGCCGGACGACCTGCCGCACGTCTTCGACCGCTTCAACCGGGCCGGAGCGGCCCGCGCCCTGCCGGGGTCGGGACTCGGCCTCGCCATGGCCCGGCAGATCGCGCGGGCGCACTCCGCCGAGCTGACGGCGGAGGCCGCGCCGGGCGGGGGCGCGTTGTTCCGACTGGTGTTCTGAACGGGGCCGGCCGGGACCGGAGCATTCGGTCCGGCTCGTCCCTCGCGTCCCGGTCGGGTGGGACGCAGGAGGCCGCCGCGCTCCCTGTGGCAGCTTTCCGATGCCATCAGGTCACCAGCGAAAGGCCGTCTCGGCATGCGCATCTCCCGCCCCGGGAAGGGCGTTGCCCCGCTCCTCCTCGCCGCGTCCGCCGTCGGCGCGCTGCTGGTCACCGCCCCGCGACGGCTCGTTCGGCCCCAAGACCGAGGCGGCCGTGCAATCAAGACCCGGGGCTACCTCCTCCCTGCCGCGGAGGGCTAGGTCGTCTTCTTCAGATCATCCGGTCGACCGTCGACGTGTGTCGTTGGCTGACGCTTGTGATCTTCGGCCCAGTCTCCAGTAGCACCCTCCGTCGGGCGGCCGACCTGAGGCAAGGTGACCGGTGAGGAGTCCGCAGACGGGGGAGAGATCTGATGGAGCGGCACGTCGAGTTCGAACGTCTGCACAACTTCCGGGACCTGGGCGGCTACCGGTCCGCCGACGGTCGCACCGTGCGGTGGGGGACCGTGTACCGGGCCGACTCGCTCGGCAAGCTGGCGGGCGGCGACTGGGAGCGGTTCCTGGAGCTCGGGATCGGGACCGTGATCGACCTGCGGTATCCGTGGGAGATCGAGGCCAAGGGGCGGGTGCCCGAGGCGGAGCGCTTCCGCTACGTCAACCTGAGCATCGAGCACCGGCCGTACGACCAGGCCGAGATCGATCCGGACATCGACCCCTGGCGGTACCTCGCGGACCGGTTCGCCGAGGTCACCGAGGACGGGGCCGAGGAGATACGGCAGGTGCTGGAGGAGCTGGCGCAGGCCCCCGGCCCCCTGGTGTTCCACTGCACCTCGGGCAAGGACCGGACCGGGCTCATCGGGGTCTTCCTGTTGACCCTGCTCGGGGTGGACCGGGCGGACGTCCTCGCGGACTTCGCGCTCACCGAGCTGGCCACTGAGCGGCTCGCCGCCGACTGGCGGGCCGCCAACCCGGGGCGGGTGATGAAGTGGCCGAGCTACGGCCGTGCCCCCGCAGTGATCATGGAGTTGGTGCTCGCGGACCTGGAAGCCCGGTACGGATCCGTGCACGGGTACCTCACCGACCGGGTCGGGCTGTCGGAGTGGACCGCGCAGCGGTTGCGTTCCCGCCTGCTGACCGGCACCGGCACCGGCACCGGCGACGACGGGGGCACCGGCCACGACGGGGGCGAGGGCCACCGCGCGACGTGAAGTCGCTCTAGTGGCGCCACCGGCGCGTCTCCTACCATCGGAACACGGGGTGGGGGAGGGGGGTGCGTTCGTGGCAGCGCACGTAGGGCGGCTGGAACGCTTCGTGGCCTGGGTGCTGCGGAACGTCGACGTCGTGGTCGCCCTGGGCATCGCGATGGCGGTCGGACTCCTCGACATCTTCGGAGACGTCATCAGTGACGACGTCTCCTCCGGTGCCACCCTCGTCGTGCTCGGCCTCCTCGCGACCGGGTCGATCGTGGAGCGGGTGCGCCGGCCCGCGAGCATCCAGGAGGCGATGAGCGGGACCCGGCAGGCCCTGGAAGACCTGGCGATGGTGCGCTCGCTCTCCGGCAACGAGGTCGGCGAGGCACTGCGCAAGGCCCGTCAGCACACCAATCTCTGGTACTTCAAGGGCGGTACGGGCACCTACCTGCGGGCGGTCACGCTGCCCCTGTGCGTGGCCGCCGCGAAGGAACAGCGCTCGCAGCTCAACGTGAAGATCGACATCGTCAATCCGGCCGACGAGCGGGCCTGCGCCGCGTACGCCCGGTTCCGGCAGATGTTCGGCGGGCAGCGTCGCGGCGACGACGTGTGGACCACCGACCGGGTCCGTCGGGAGTCGTACGCGACCGTCCTCGCCGCCTGCTGGTACCAGCGGCAGTTGACCACGCTGGAGATCAGCGTGCACTTGTCGGCCGCCGTGCCGACGCTGCGCTTCGACCTGTCCGAGACCTGCCTCGTCATCACCCAGGACGACCAGTCCCGGGTGAACCTGCTGGTGGAGCGCGGGCAGCCGCTCTACGACTACTACGTGACCGAGTTGCACCAGAGCCGCGAGCAGGCCACCGTGCTCGATCTGCGCGTCGCCTCCCCGCTCGGCCAGGAGCCCACCGTCGACGAGGTGCGGACGCTCTTCGACGACCTACGGCTGCCCTTGCCGCGCGTCTTCACCGACAGCGACATCGGCAAGATCATCGAAAAGGCCCTGCACGCGGAGGACCCCTACAGGAGGTGATGCGCTCCGGCGCGTGCCCATGGACCGCGAGCTCGAAACCACCCTCGTCACCCTGGAGGAAATCGCCTCCGGGGCAAGGGAGTTACATGCTGTCCGTCATCCGCTCGGATTCCTCTGCCTGCCACTGCTGAGAGAGGGGCCGCGCGGAATCTGCGTGCATCTCTTCGAGATCGGCAACCGTGCCGATCCGGAGGCGTCACCGATGCACGCCCACAGTTGGGAACTGCGCAGCCGCGTGCTGTACGGGCGGGTGGCGAACCTCCCCGTACGGACGAGCGCGGTGCGGGACGGCGAGGAGGGCGCCACTCACCGGGTCTTCGAGGTGTTCAGCGGGAGCGACGGCGTGGACGAGATCCGGCCGACCCCCCTCCTGGTGCGGAGCGAGCCCGGCCCCGCCCACGTCAGCGCGGGCGGCCAGAGGTACACCCTGGCGGCCGGCGAGTTCCACGCCACCGCGCTGGAGGGCGTGGAGCCCGCGGCCACCCTGGTGCACGGCACGTCGATCCCCGGGCAGCTCGACCTCTCGCTCGGCCCGCTCGACGGCCGGCCGCGCCGCACGACCCGCCGGCTGTGCGACACCGCGCAGACCGTGCGCAGCGTCCACACCGTCCTCAGGAGGATCGATGCCGAGCAGCGGGCCTGATTTCGACCACGAGAGGCGGGTCGCCGTCGCCGCGGCGGAGGAGGCGGGCGGCCTGCTGCGCACGCGTTTCGGCACGGCGCGGTGCGTGCGGACGAAGGGCGGGTCCGGGGACGTGCAGGTGGACCTCGACCTCGCCGCCGAGGAGCTCGTGCTCGGCCGGATACGGCGCCACTTCCCGCACGACCGGATCCTGTCCGAGGAAGCCGGGCTGCTCGAGGCTGCGGGCGAACGGACCTGGCTGGTCGACCCGTTGGACGGCAGCAACAACGTCGTGATCGGGCTGCCCACCTACGCCGTCGGGATCGGATTGTGCCTGGGTGGCAACCCCGTGATGGGAGTGGTGCACGAGCCGGTCACCGGGGAGACCTGGCACGCGGTCAGGGGGTACGGGGCCCAGGGGCCGTCCGGCGCGCTGCCCGGCCCCGACCCCGCCCTGCCGCGCCCCGGCCCCGTCGTCGCCTGGACCCAGGGGTACGCCGTGGAACGGGGCGACGTGACGGCGGTGGCCCTGCGCGCGGTGCTGGAGCTGCGCTGCCGGCGCGTCCTGCAACTGTGGGCGCCGCTGCTCGGCTGGAGCCTGCTGGCGCGCGGCACCATCGACGCCTTCGTCGGCTACCGCGCCGAGGGCGTGGACCTGCCGACCGGGGCGCTGCTCGCGGCCGAGGCGGGCGTGGAGCTGCGCACGCTGTCCGGGACGACCTTCAGACCCGGCTTCGCCGGGGCCGACACCGGGCGCAGCTTCGTGGCGGCGCGCGGCGAGACCCTCGCGTACCTGCTGGGGGAGGTGGGGGCCGTCACCCCGGGAGCCTAGGTCGTGGCCGCCAGCGCCAGCGTCGCCGCCAGGGTGCCCGCCACCGCCAGCACGAGGCCCGTACCGAAGAAGCGGCCCAGGTCGATCCGGGTGCCGTGCCAGCGGCAGCGCTCGAACCACAGGAGGGTGGCCAGCGAGGCCCACGGCGTGATGACCGGTCCCACGTTGACGCCGATCAGCTGGGCGAGCAGCTGCTCGTGGTTGGCCACCGGGATCGCCGCCTCGCCCGCCAGGTAGGCCGGGAGGTTGTTCAGCACGTTCGAGAAGCCCGCGCCGACCGCCGCCGACCGCAGCATTCCGACGACGTCGTTGTCCGAGCCCATCGCCGCCGCGAGGATCTCGTGCAGTCCGTGGGCGTTGACCGTCTCCACGACCAGGAACATTCCCGGGACCAGGACGAGGAGCCGCCAGGGGATCAGGGACAGGCGCAGCGCCTCGCGGCCCCGCACCCAGAAGGCCACGACCACGATCAGCGCGGCCGCCATCGACGCCGACCACAGCGGCACGTCGGCGAGCAGGATCGCCAGCAGGAACCCGGCGCACGCCACCGCGCTCACCCGGAACAGGACCGGATCCGCGGGGCGCGGCAGGGGCGGAGGGACGTACCGGGTCTCGGCGCGGCGCCCGGGGCGCCAGTAGAAGACCCACAGGCAGGCCATCGTGACCGCGATGGCGGCCAACTGCGGCGCCCACATGGTGGCGGCCATCTCCGACGGGGTCAGCGCGATGCGGTCCGCGGCCAGCAGGTTCGTCAGGTTCGATACGGGAAGCAGCAGGCTGGCCGTGTTCGCGAGCCACACCGTGGTCATCGCCAGCGGTACGGGTGCGATGCCGACCCGGGTCGCCAGCGCCAACATCACCGGGGTGAGCAGGACCGCCGTCGTGTCCAGGTTGAGGGTGATGGTGGTGACGGAGGCGAACAGCACGCAGAGGCAGAAGAGGAGCGGGTACCTGCCGCGCCCCGCCCGGGCCACCCAGGTGGCGACGACGTCGAAGACCTCCGCCTTGCCGGTCAGCTCGGCGAGGACGATGACGGTCGCGAGGAACACCACCAGCGGACCGATGCGCTCCAACACGTCCGCGGCGGGTCCTGTGGGCAGCAGGCCCGTGGCGACGCACAGCGCACCGAGTGCGAGCAGGCCGCCGGCCAGCCAGTCCAGTGGATGCAGACGCCTGAGGAGGGACACGGCGAACAGGTTCGCACACACGCACGCCCCGACATCAGACGGGGCGGAAGGAATCGGACAGGTCCGCCCGGGCGGGGTGTCCGACGCCCCGCGGGAGACCGTCCCGTCCTTGCCGGGACAAACCCGCCGCCGGGGGTGCGGCCCTACGATGGAGTCATGATGACGGACGGGCAATTCGGCGCTCCCGCAAGAGAGTTCGACTTCTTCATCAGTTACTCCCCGGCAGACGAGCAATGGGCCGCCTGGATCGCCTGGACCCTGGAGGAAGCCGGTTACCGCACGGTGGTGCAGGCCTGGGACTTCGTACCGGGAACCAACTTCATAGACTTCATGGACCGGGGGGTCAGCGAGTCCCTGGCGGTCATCGCCGTACTGTCCCGCCACTACGAGCGTTCCACCTACGGTCGCATGGAATGGCAGGCCGCGCTCCGGGCCTCGCCCGAGTCGCCCGAACGGAGGTTGCTGACCGTCCGGGTGGACGAGATCCCGATCGAGGGACTCCTCGCCACGATCACCTACGTCGACCTCGTCGGCGTGGCGGACATCGATGCGGCCCGCTCCCTGCTGCTCAACCGGGTCGGGCAGGCCGTCGACGGCCACGCCCGACCGGGTCGCCGTCCCGGCTTCCCGGGAACCGGGAGCGGGAGCGGGCCGGGACCCGTCCGGCACCCGGAGCAGCCCAATCCGGGGCAGCCGCAGCCGAGCGCGCTCGCCGGCCCCGGCTGGTCGGGACGCCGGCGGCCCGCCAGGGCGCCGCTCTACCCGCAGGCCGCCGCGGCCGGCCACCGGGCCCGGGACACGGTGACCGTCCTGCACCTGGCCGGCCCCGACTTCGGGCGCGGCCGCGAACCCGACTCGCTCAGCCGGCAGATCCGCGGCGACCTCATCATGCTCAGGGACGCCGGGGCACCCGCCCCCGACCTGATGGTGGTCACCGGTGACCTCACCGCCTCCGGCAGCCCGCGCGAATGCGATCAGGCCCTCACCTTCCTCACCGCCCTGCGCTCCCAGCTCGACCTGTCCCCCCAGCGGGTGATGGTGGTACCGGGCGCACAGGACGTGAACCGGGCCGCGTCCCAGGCCTACTTCCACACCTGCGAGGCCGACGAGGTGGCACCCCAGCCGCCGTACTGGCCCAAATGGCGCCACTACACCCGGCTGTTCCGCGGCCTCTACCAGGGCCTGGACACGGTCTTCGACAGCGACCAGCCCTGGACCCTCTTCCCGGTGCCCGAACTGAGCACGGTCGTGGCGGGATTCAACTCCTCCATGGCCTACAGCCACCGCGCCGAGGAGCAGTACGGCTTCATCGGCCGCGACCAGGCCGCCTGGTTCGCCGAGGCCATGCGCCGGTACGAGGAGGAGGGCTGGCTGCGCATCGGCGCGCTCCGCCACCCGCTCACCGACGGCCGCCGCCCCGGCGACGCGGTCGGCGGCCCCGGCGGGCTGCGGGACGTCGACACCTTCGCCCGACTGGCCGCCCCGCGGCTCCACCTGCTGCTCCACGGGCCGACCGGCGGCCCGCGCACCACCACCTCGGCCCCCAGCCGCACCCAGCTCGCCGGGGCTCCAGGGGCCACAGGGTCTCCAGGTGCCACAGGGGGTCCAGGAGCGCCAGGGCCTTCCCCGACGTCCGGGGGCGCCGGTGAGCTGCCCCTGTTCGGCTCGGCGGCCCCCGCCAGGTTCCAGTTGCTCCAGGTCGGTGCCGAGGGCGTGACCCGCTGGGACGACCGGATCACCTCCGTGTCCGAGAGCTTCCCCGCCACCTGGCGGCAGACCCGCCGGGTCTTCCCCGTACCGGAACTCCCCGCCGTCATCAACGTCGAGCGGGCCGGCGGCCGGGCTCCCCTGGACGACCCGGCCGCCTCGCTCGCCGAACGGGTGAAGGAGATCTGCCGCGTGCGCCGGGAGGGCGTACGGCTGCGCGACGTCCCGCGCCGCGAACCCGGCGACATGGTGCAGATCATGGCCACCTGGCGGGAACAGGAGGACGGCGTCGTCCAACAACAGCGCATAGCCGTCCACCCCGGGAGCCCCACCGAGGAGGAAGTCGACCGCTTCATCGCCCAGGTGCACGCGACCGACACCGGCTCCGAAGCCGTCCTGGTGTACGCGGGCGACGCACCGGCCGGCGGCCTGCGCCGCCGGGCCGCCGCCCACGGCGTCCGGGTCCGGGTCCGCAGCTTCATCGAGTTCCAGGGCCTGCTCGACCTCCGGGGCTACGTCGCCGCGCAGACGGCCCGGCTGAGCAGCAGCGAGCAGTACGCCCCCGGCCTCTACCTGCCCCAGCGCTACCGCGACGCCGACCGCCCCGACGGCCAGGACGGTGCCGTCCAAGAACGCGACGGACTCGTCGAGGAACTGCTGGAGCTCCTGGAGTCCGACCACGGCCGGTTCGTCCTGCTCCTCGGCGACTTCGGACACGGCAAGACCTTCGCGCTGCGCGAGCTCGCCCGGCGCATCTCCGAACAGCTCCCGCACCTGACCCCGCTGCTGATCCCGCTCAACTCCCTCGACCGGGCGCACAGCCTCGAAGGCCTGGTCGCCGCGCACCTGGCCGGCCACGACGTCGACACCATCGACCTGCGGGCCCTGCGCTACATGCTCGCCCAGGGCCGCGTCGTCCTGCTCTTCGACGGCTTCGACGAACTGGTCAACCGGGTCAGCTACGACCGGGCCGCCGACCACCTCCAGGTCCTCCTCGACGCGGCCGTCGACCACGCCAAGATCGTCGTCAGCAGCCGCACCCAGCACTTCAAGTCGCACGCCCAGGTCCTCACCGCACTCGGCGAGCGCGTCGGCCTGCTCCCGCAACGCAGGATCCTGGCCGTCGAGGGGTTCACCCCCGCCCAGATCCGCTCCTACCTCGTACGCAGCTACGGCGACGAGCGCGCCGCCGACCGCCGCTACCAGCTCCTGCGCAACATCCCCGACCTGTTGATGCTGTGCCGCAATCCCCGGCTGCTCTCCTTCGTCGCCGATCTGAGCCAGGACCAGCTGCGCGCGGTCGCCGGAGCGGGCCGGGCGCTCAGCCCCGCCCGGCTGTACGAGGACGTGTTCACCTCCTGGCTCGACCACGAGGAACGGCGCGGCCAGGGCGGGCCCGGCGCGCCGCCCGGGCTCACCATCGACCAGCTGTGGGCCGCGGTCACCGCACTGGCCTGGCGGCTGTGGGAGAGCGGCCGCAGCGCCCTGCGGCTCGACGAGCTCACCGAGACCGTGGCCGGCACCCTCAGCGAACTCACCGAGTCCCCGCTCACCCCCTCCGAGCGCGCCCAGGCGGTCGGTGCGGGCAGCCTGCTGGTCCGCAGCGACGACGGGGTCTTCCAGTTCATCCACGGTTCCGTCATCGAATGGCTGGTGGCGCGCGAGGCCGCCCGCCAGCTCGCCCGCGGACAGCACACCCTGCTCCTCGCGCGCCCGCTCAGCCAACTCGCCGTCGAGTTCTTCTGCGACCTCGCCGACCACGAGCAGTGCGCCCGCTGGGTGCGCGACGTCCTCGACGCCCCGGGGCGGGCGGTCAGCGAGGCCGCCCGAGCCAACGCCGTCCGGATCTCCGACCGGCTGCGGGTGCCGGCCAACGCCGACCTGCGCGGCGCCCGGCTGGCCGGTGAGGACCTCTCGCACCGCGACTTCTCCGGGGTCGACCTCTCCGACGCCGATCTGACGGACGCCCGGCTGATCGGCGCCAACCTCTCCGGCGCGCTGCTGCGGGGCACCCGGCTGATCGGCTCCCGCTTGGACGGGGCCGACCTGAGCGGGGCCGACCTGACCGGCGCGAACCTCAGCCGGTCCCGGCTGACCCGGACCGATCTGCGGGGCGCCCTGCTGACCGGAAGCCGCTGGCACCGGGCCGCGCTCATCGACACGACGATGGATGACGCGGTGCGGTCGGCCCCCGAGCTCGGGACCGCCGCGATCGCCCCCGGGATGCCCGTGGACGCCGGGTTCCGGCCCTCCGCCGTCGGGGTCCCGTACGGCTTCGGCATGCGCACCAGCCGCCTGCCCGAACCCATCGCTTACAGCAGCGACGGCGAACTCCTCGCGGTGGGCAGCGAGGACGGCTCCGTCCTGGTCTGCGGCGCCGACGACGGCCGCGCCGTGCGCACCCTCCAGGGGCACGAAGGGCGCGTGTACGCGGTGAAGTTCCGGCCGGACGTCATCGCCACCGGTGGCTCCGACGGCGCGGTGCGGCTCTGGGACCCCGTGACCGGGGCGTGCCGGCACCACCTGCGGGTCCATCCCGACGGCGTGTGGCCGGTCTCCTTCGACGCGGACGGCACGCTGCTCGCCACCGGCGACAGCGAGGGCCTGGTCACGGTCTGGGACACGGCCACCGGCCAGCCCGTGCACCGGCTGCCGGGCCACACCGCGCCCGTCTACACCGCGGTCCACGGACCGGACGGGCTGCTGCTCACCGGGGACGCGGGCGCCAAGGTACGGCTCTGGGACCTGAACACCGGGCACTGCGTCCGGGAGGTGGACGGCCACCAGGGGGCCGTCTACCGGGCCCGGTTCAGCCCCGACGGGACCCTCTTCGCCACCGCCGACCGGGGCGCGCCCGGGCAGGGCGGCACCGTGCGGATCTGGCGGACGGCCGACGCGCAGCTGCTGCACGAGTTCACCGGACACACCGGCCGCGTCTACGTCCTCGACTTCCACCCCGAGGGCAACCTCCTCGCCAGTGGCGACACCGATGGTCAGGTGCGGCTCTGGGACCCGGTGGTCGGCACCCCCGCCGGAATCCTCGAACGGGGTACCGGAGCCGTCTACCAGGTGCTCTTCGGCGACGACGGGAAGCTCCTCGCGGCTTGCGACAGCAACGGTGCGGTCCGGCTGTGGACGGTCACCGGCCGCCCCCACGGGTACACGATCGCCCTCCACCCCCAGCAGCCGACCGAGCACCGCGGCACGGCCTGGGCGTGCGCCTTCCGGCCCGGCGACAGCCAATTGCTCACCGTCGGCAACGACGGCGGCGCGCAGATCTGGGACGCGGCCACCGGCCAGGGCAAGCGCATCCTGCGCGGCCACGGCCGCCGGATCAGCGGTGTCGCCTTCAGCTCGGACGGCACGCAGCTGGCCACGGCCGGGAACGACGGGGTCGTGCGGCTGTGGGAGACGCGCACGGGCCGGCGTACGGAAGAGCTCACCGGGCGCGGCGACCGGTTGGTCTCGGCGGCCTTCAGCCCCCTCGAAGCCCTCCTGGCCACGGCCAGCAACGACGGCGACATGTACCTCTGGGACCCGGTGGGCGGCGAGTACTTGAGGGAGCTCGACGCCGAGACCGAACACGTCTGGGCGGAGGCCTTCAACGCCGACGGGGCCCTGCTCGCCACCGCCAACGACGACGATTCCGTACGCGTCTGGTTCCGCCCCACGGGTTCCCCCGTGTCGACGCTGACCGAGCACCGGGGCCGGGTCCGTTCGATCGCCTTCCGCTCGGACGCCGACGTACTGGCCACCGGCTGCGACGACAGTTTCGTACGGGTGTGGGACGCCAGGAGCGGAGCCCTCGTGGAGCAACTCGGCGGGCACGCCGACCGGGTGTACGGCGTCGCGTACGGACCGGGGAGCGCCTGGCTCGCCAGCGCGAGCTGGGACGGTACGGCCGTCGTCTGGCGGGACGGGCGGGCGGACCTGCGCCTGCGCGGACGCGGCGGCAGGCTGTGGGCGGTGGCCGCCCACCCTGGCCGCCCGCTGCTGGCCACCGGCGGCGACGACCGGGCCGTCGGCCTGTGGGACGCCGAGACGGGCGAGCACCTCACCGACCTCGTCGGTCACACCGGCCGGGTGCTCTCGCTCGCCTTCTCCCCGGACGGCACGACCCTGGCGAGCGGGGCCGAGGACGGCACCGTACGGCTGTGGAACGTCCCGGCGGACGGGGAACCGCCCTCCCTGCGCGCGACGCTGATGGGCATGGCGGGCGGCTGGGCGGCCCTCACACCGGCCGGCGGATACAAGTACGAGGGTGACGTGGCCGGCGAGTTCTGGCACGTCGTGGGCATGTCCCGGTTCACCCCGGGGGAGCTCGACGAGTACCTGCCGGGCATCCACCGACTGCCGCTCGGCGAGGAACTCTGACGCCCCGAACGCTTGGCGGAGGTGGTCCCGGCTACGGTTGGTCCGCATGACGCACACCGAAACAGAGGTCACCGCGGAGCTGGTCCGGGACCTGTTAAGCGACCAGCACCCCGACCTGGCGGACCGCCTCGTACGGTTCGGCGCCCGTGGCTGGGACAACCAGCTGTGGCGGCTCGGGGACGACCTCGCCGTCCGGCTGCCCTGGGCGACCCCGTCCGCGGACGCGCTGCTGCGCAAGGAGCACGCCTGGCTGCCCGCGCTCGCCCCGACCCTTCCCCTGCCCGTTCCCGTCCCGCAGCGCATCGGCGAACCCTCCGAGAGGTTCCCGCGCCCCTGGATCGTCACCACCTGGGTGCCCGGCGAGCCCGCCGACCGCGCCCCCGCCACGAAGGCCGGCGACGCGGCCGAAGCGCTGGCCGCCTTCCTGACGGCCCTCCACCGACCCGCTCCCGACGGGGCACCCGTCGGGAACCACGGTCGCGGGGGGCCGCTGGCGGACCTCGCCGACGGGTTCGCCGAGGGGCTCGCCTCGGCCACCGGGATGGGGCTGATCCCCGACCCGGACGCCGTCCGCGCGGTCTGGGAGGACGCGGTCGCCGCACCCGTCTGGGAGGGTCCTGCGATGTGGCTCCACGGTGACCTCCATCCGGCCAACGTCCTCACCGCGGGCGGCACCTTCTGCGGCGTGATCGACTTCGGTGACCTCTGCGCGGGCGATCCGGCCTGCGACCTCGCCGCCCCCTGGATCCTGCTGCCGGACGGCGCCGCCGACCGCTTCCACGCCGTCTACCGGCCGACCCCGGACGAGGCCACGCTGCGCCGTGCCCGCGGCTGGGCCGTGCAGCGCGCCCTCGGCGGCATCCTCATCGGCGAGGCCGGCGTCCGCGGCCGACCGGGCGGCAAGCCCACCTGGGGCCCGCCCGCCCAGGCCACACTGCGCCGCCTCGTGGCGACGGCCGGCTGACCGGCGCCCGGATCAGGCCTTCGGGAAGGCCAGCAGGGCCACCGGAGCCGAGGTCGGCTGCGGGGAGCCGCCGGCCGGTTCGACGGTGACGCCCATCCCCGAGGCCGTGTTGACCGGGCCGTCGAGGAGGGTGGCCGTCGCCGGGGCACCGCTGTCCATCAGCCCCGCCGAACGCATCTTCCCGCCGTCGTCGTACCAGAGCTGGTACACCTTCCCGCTGGGCGGCGCCGGCAGGCCGGAGGCAGCGAAGACCGCCTGGTTGCGGGCGGCCGACACGACCACCGTGCCCACCGCTCCGCCCCGCAGCGGCGCCGTGGTCACCCGGGCGTCGGCGGCCGCGAGGACCGAGCCGACGGCATCGTTCGTGAGTCGGGCCTGCTGCGCCTGCTGCCGGGCGTCCTCGGCCTGTTCGTACTGCGCCACCGCGACACCGCCGAGCGCCACGGCCCCCGCGATGCAGGCCGCCAGGGCCCAGCTCGGCACCGGCCGCCAGCGGGGTCGTACGTGGCCGCCGCGCGCGGCCCTGACCGTCGTGGGCCCCTCCTGGCGCACCGTCGCGATCCGGCGCATCACCTCGTCCCGCAGCGTGGCACTCGGCGGCGCCGCCACGGCGAGCCCGAGGCGCGTGACGGTCTCGGAGAACTCCCGGACCTCCTGCGTGCAGGACACGCAGTCGGCGAGGTGCCGCTCGACGGCGGCCCGCTCCTCCGGTTCCAGGGCGTCGAGCGCGTACGCGCCCGTCAACGTGTGCGGATCCGCGGCGTTCACACGCCCACCCCCAGACAGTCACGGAGCCGGATGAGCCCGTCGCGCAACCGTGTCTTCACGGTACCCAACGGTAGGGACAGCAACTCCGCGACCTCCCGGTGGGTCAGGCCGCGGTAGTACGCCAGGGTGACCGACTGGCGCTGCAGTTCGCTGAGTCCGTTCAGACAGCGCCGCACCTGTTCGCGTTCCAGCCGGGTCTCCACCTGCTCCACCACCTCGTCGTAGGCCGTGGTGTGGTCCAGCAGCGCCGCCCGCTTCTCGCGGTTGGTCGACGCCTGCGCGGAGCGCACCCGGTCGACGGCCCGGCGGTGGGCCAGGGTCAGCACCCAGTTCATCACCGAGCCCCGCGCGGGCTGGTAGCGGGCGGCGGTCCGCCAGAGCTCGACCAGTACTTCCTGGGCGACCTCCTCGGACTGGGCCGGGTCCCGCAGCACGGTCCGCACGAGGCCCAGCACCGGGCCCGACACCGCCTCGAAGACGGCCGTGAACGCCTGCTGATCACCGCGGGCCACTCGGCCCATCAGTTCCGGCAGGTCGGGAGCGGCCGACGGATGCCGGCCTATGCGCACGTTCTCTCTCACCGGGGAGGTCCTCCAGGAGTACTCGGTTGCACAGCTCATTCGGAGCCGCGGGGCAGGGGGATCGGTCGCGGCGGACATTTCCTTCAGCCCGCGCGGCGATATTCGACAATCTGCGCTGATTGCCACTCTTTCGGGTGATACGGCCATCCGGATGGGGGGCGGGGCCGAATAGGCGGCGTGACTCACCGGTGGGTGAGTCCCGTAGACGCAGGAGAGACCATGAGCATTCACACCTTCCGTCGTACCGCCCTCGTAGTGACCGCCGCAGTGCTGCTTCCGCTGGCACTGTCCGCCTGTTCGGAGGAGAGTACGAGCAATCAGGGTGCCGCCGCGCCCGACGCGGTCTCCTCACCCCAGCCGATCGGCGACACCGACACCGGTGCGGGCGGTCCGTTCGGTCCGGCGTGCGCCTCGGTGCCCAAGAGCGGCGCGGGCTCCTTCGACGGCATGGCGATGGACCCGGTCGCCACCGCCGCCTCGAACAACCCGGCGCTGTCGACCCTGGTCGCGGCCGTGAAGAAGGCCGGCTTGGTGGACACGTTGAACAACGCCCAGAACATCACGGTGTTCGCGCCGACCAACGACGCGTTCGCGAAGATCCCGAAGGCGGACCTGGACAAGGTCCTGGCCGACAAGGAGACCCTGACCAAGATCCTCACGTATCACGTGGTCGGCGAGAAGCTCACCCCGCAGCAACTGGGCAGCGGCTCCTTCCAGACCCTTCAGAAGGGCATGATCACCACCAAGGGCTCGGGCACCGCCTACCAGGTGAACGATTCCTCCAAGGTGGTCTGCGGCAACGTTCCCACCGCCAACGCCACCGTCTACATCGTCGACACGGTCCTCATGCCGAAGTAGGCACGCTCCGGACGATCAGCTCGTGGGCGGCGGTCCGTGCATCCAGCCGGGCCGTGCCCCCGGAAGAGCTCCGGGGGAACACCCGCGATACCCGATCGGAGCAACTCCATGACGGACGCACAAGGACCCTCGGTCCCGGGGACCCGGTGCCTGGTCACCGGAGCCACCGGCTACATCGGCGGCCGGCTCGTGCCCGAGCTCATCACCGCGGGCCACCGGGTGCGCTGCCTCGCCCGCACCCCGGAGAAACTGCGCGACCACCCCTGGGCGGGGCAGGCGGAGATCGTCCGCGGTGACGTCACCGACGCCGCGTCGCTCGCCCCCGCCCTGCAGGACGTGGACGTCGCCTACTACCTCGTGCACGCCCTCGGCACCGGGCGGGACTTCGAGCACACCGACCGCCTGGCCGCCCGGAACTTCGCCGAGCAGGCCCGCGCCGCCGGCGTCCGCCGCATCGTCTACCTGGGCGGACTCACCCCGAGCGGCGTTCCCGACCGGGACCTCTCGCCCCATCTGCGCTCCCGCGCCGAGGTCGGACGCATCCTCCTGGACTCCGGCGTCCCCACCACGGTGCTCCGCGCCGCCGTCATCATCGGCTCCGGCTCGGCCTCCTTCGAGATGCTCCGCTACCTGACCGAACGACTGCCCGTGATGGTCACCCCCAGCTGGGTGCGCACCCGGATCCAGCCCATCGCCGTCCGCGACGTACTGCGCTACCTGGTCGGCAGCGCCGGCATGCCCGCCGAGGTCAGCCGCGCCTTCGACATCGGCGGCCCCGACGTCCTCACCTACCTCGACATGATGCGCCGCTACGCCCGCGTCGACGGGCTGCCCCAGCGGCTCATCCTGCCCGTCCCCGTCCTCACCCCGCGGCTCTCCAGCCACTGGGTCGGCCTGGTCACCCCGGTGCCCCGCGCCATCGCCCGCCCCCTCGCGGAGTCCCTCAAGTACGAGGTCGTCTGCGACGAGCACGACATCGCCACCTGGGTGCCCGACCCGCCCGGCACCCCCCTCGACTTCGACACGGCCCTCACCTACGCCCTCAAGAAGGTCCGCGAAGCCCAGGTCCTCACCCGCTGGTCCTCCGCCTCCGTGCCCGGCGCGCCGAGCGACCCGCTGCCCACCGACCCGGACTGGGCCGGCGGCAGCCTCTACACCGACGTGCGCGAACGCATCGTCGAGGCCTCGCCGCAGGCCCTGTGGCGGGTCGTGGAGGGGATCGGCGGGGAGAACGGCTGGTACTCCTTCCCGCTCGCCTGGGCCGTCCGCGGCCGGTTCGACCGGCTCGTCGGCGGCGTCGGACTGCGCCGGGGCCGCCGTGACGCCGCGCACCTGCGGGTCGGCGACTCCCTGGACTTCTGGCGGGTCGAGGAGATCGAACGGGGCCGCCTGCTCAGGCTCCGCGCCGAGATGCGGCTGCCCGGGCTCGCCTGGCTCGAGATGTACGTCGAGCACGACGGGGACGGCCGCACCCGGTACCGGCAGCGGGCGCTCTTCCACCCGCGCGGCCTGGCCGGTCACCTGTACTGGTGGAGCGTTTCGCCGTTCCACGCGGTGGTCTTCGGGGGCATGGCCCGCAACATCGCGCGCACGGCGGCGGATGACGACCGCGGCCCGGCCGCACTCCCGGGATCCGCCGCGCCCCCCGCATCCGCTGCATCCGCCGCAGCCGCCCGCGCCGAATGACGGGCAAGGCCAGCCCAGCGACCACCGCGCGGCACCTCCGGGGCCCGCCCGGTGGCCCGATGCCAGGAGCAGCACCATGAACGTCTCGGTCGTCCTGTTCACCTCGGACCTCCGCGTCCACGACCATCCGCCGCTGCGCGCCGCGCTGGGCCCGGGGAACGAGACCGTTCCGCTCTTCGTCCGGGACCCGGCGGTCGACCGCGCCGGCTTCGCGGCGCCCAACCGGCTCGCCTTCCTCGCGGACTGCCTGGCCGGACTCGACTCCGAGCTGCGCGAGCGCGGCGGCCGGCTCGTGGTGCGCTCGGGGGACCCCGTCGCCGAGGTGTGCGCCGTCGTACGGCAGGCCGACGCCGACGAGGTGCACATGGCGGCCGGGTGCAGCGCCTTCGCCCTGCGCCGCGAGCAGCGGCTGCGCAGCGCACTGGAGGCCGACGGGCGGCGCCTGTACGTCCATGACGGCGTGGTCACCGCCCTGCCCGCCGGCGCCGTGACACCGAGCGGATCCGATCACTTCGCCGTCTTCACCCCGTACTTCAGGCGCTGGTCGGGCGAGCGGTTGCGCGAGCCGCTCGCGCCGCCGCGCGAGGTACGGGTGCCCGGAGCGATCCGCTCCGAGGCGCTCCCGTCCCGCGCCGCGGTCGCGGCCGTCTCGGCGGGCCTGGCCACCGGAGGCGAGCCGGAAGGCAGACAGCGGCTCGTGGACTGGCTGGGGAAGTACGCCGACGGGTACGAGGAGGGCCACGACGACCTTCCCGGCGACGCCACCTCCCGCCTCTCCCCGTACATCCACTTCGGTGCGGTCTCGGCGGCCGAGGCCGTGCACCGGGCGCGGTCCCGGGGCGGGGCGGGCGCCGAGGCCTTTGTACGGCAGCTCTGCTGGCGCGACTTCCAGTACCAACTCCTCGCCGCCCGCCCCGGCGCCGCGGCCCGCGACTACCGCACCCGGGCCGACCGCTGGCGGCGCGGCAAGGCGGCCGAGGCCGACCTGCTCGCCTGGAAGGAGGGCCGCACCGGTTACCCCGTGGTGGACGCGGCCATGCGGCAACTCGCGCACGAGGGCTGGATGCCGGGCCGGGGCCGGCTGCTCGCCGCGTCCTTCCTGACCAAGACGCTCTACATCGACTGGCGCGCCGGAGCCCGCCACTTCCTCGACCTGCTGGTCGACGGCGACGTGGCCAACAACCAGCTCAACTGGCAGTGGGTGGCCGGTACCGGTACCGACAGCCGCCCCAACCGGGTGCTCAACCCGGTGATCCAGGGCAAGCGGTACGACCCCGACGGCGCGTACGTACGGCGCTGGATTCCGGAACTCGCCGGACTGTCGGGCCCTTCGGTCCACGAGCCCTGGCGGCTGGCCGGCCCCGAACGGGCCCGGTACGACTACCCGCACCCGCTGGTCGGGCTCCCGGAGGGGCTCGCCCGCTTCCGGCAGGCGCGGGGCAAGGACGGCCCGTGACACCACCGGCTGTCGGGGGCCACCGCCGGGTGCCAGACTGGACGGGTGTTCGCAAGACGCCCGGTCCGGGCCCGTCACGTGTCCGCCGCCGCTGTCACCCTCGCCGTCTCGCTCGCGCTGTGCGCGGGGGCGGCGCCCGGGGCGGCCCGGGACGACGGGGACGATCGGGCCCGCCCGGTGGACATCGGTGGCGGTCGCCGCGTGCTGCTGGACTGCCGCGGATCCGGATCCCCCACGGTCGTGCTCGTGTCCGGTGCCAGGGGCGCGTCCGACGAGTGGACGCACATCGCGGACGCCGCGCGTCCGGGGGCCGAGCCGAAGCCCGATCCGTCGGCGGTGCTCCCGGAGGTCGCCCGGTTCACGCGGGTGTGCGCCTACGACCGTCCCGGCACGACCCGGCTGGACGGTACGCCGAACCGTTCGACTCCGGTCACCCAGCCCACCACGGCGGCGGCGGGCGTCGGGGACCTGCGGGCGGTGCTCGACGCCGCCGGTGAGCAGCCGCCGTACGTACTGGTCGGTGCCTCGTGGGGAGCGATGATCGCCTCGCTGTTCGCGCGCACCGAACCGGCGCGGACCGCCGGGGTGGTGACCGTCGACGGCGCCTCCCCGTTCCTCCAGGACACCCTGACACCGGCCCAATGGTCGGCCTGGATGGACAAGGTCCGGGCCATGGACACCGGGAAGGGCCTCGAAACACCGGACTACCCCGGCGCCGTGCGGGAGCTGCGCGGGGCGCCGGCCCTGCCCCGGGGCCTGCCCGCCGTCGTGCTCACCTCCGACCACCCCTGGGACCTGTCGGTCGGAGGCGGATCGACCTGGCCGGCCTGGCTGGCCGCCCAGCGGCGCCTGGCGGAGGACCTGCGGGCCCGGCACGTCACCGACACCGACAGCGGCCACGGCATCGCCGTCGAGCAGCCGCGGCTCGTCGCACGGGCGATCCGTGACGTGGTCGAGCAGGCCCGCGCCGGTCAGGAGCGGTGAGGGGCCGCTCCGGCGCCTCCCCGTCCCACCGCGGTCGTGGTGGTCGTCGCCGCCTCGCACAGTCCGCGCAGCAGGCCCAGGGCCTCCCGCAGTCCGCCGGGGCGGAGCATGCCCGGGGCGGGTACGGGTCCCGCCCAGCCGGGGCCCGCCAGGAGGACCGTGGTCCGGGCCCGGGCGCCCTTGACGCCCCAGGTGGTGTCGGCGACGTGCCGGGCCAGAGCGTGGTGCGCGGTGGAGCGGGCCTGGGCCCACAGCACGACCGCGACCGGTCCCGTCCGGCGCACGGCCTGGTCGAGCGCCTCGGGCGGCACCGCTGCCCCGAACATCCGGGCGGGCAGTCCCAGTTCGGCGAGACCGGCGGCGAGCGCCTCCAGCGGGAGCGTGTGCTGCTCGCCCGGTACGCACGCCAGCAGGATCGGGGGAGCGCTCGCCCGGTGTCCGGACGGCGCCCCGATGCCCACGCGGCGCAGCGCGGTCGAGACGTGCCAGGAGAGCAGGTGTTCGACCTCGACGTACTGGTCGCCCGAGGTCTCCCACTTGCGCCCCACGGCGTGCAGGGTCGGCACCATCACCTCCTCCCACGTGGCGACCAGGCCGTACTCGCCGATCAGGGAGCCGAGCATCTCGTCCATGGTCGGTGAATCGAGGCGGACGGCGGCCCGGCCCAGACCCCGGCACTCCTGGCGCACGTCGCCGAGCGGCAGGCCGTTGCCCGAACCCGGCTGACGGGCCGGTGTGGCGGCAGCGGGCGCCGAGGGCGCGGGCGCGGCGGGCTCGGCGGGTTCGGCGGGCGCCGTCCCGGCCAGGGCGGCGCGCGCGGCTTCAGCGGGCGGTACCCCCGACGCGGTCAGACGGCACATCTCCTGCAGGACGGCGATGTCCCCGGAGGTCCACCGCCGGTGCCTGCCGTCCTGGCGGGCGGCCGGCCCGATGCCGTACCGCCGGTCCCAGGACCGCAGTGTCGTGGGGGCGACTCCCAGCCGGCGCGCCACGGCTCCGGTGGTGATGCCGTGCGGGGGCCGCGCCAGCTCGGCGGGGTGTGCGGGCTCGTTCATCTCTCCATCATGCGACGCACAACCGATGCGAGTGGAATCGATGCGCGGACGGGTCGGAATCTGGACGGGAACCGGCCCCGGCCCCCGAGGAGCAGTCGCCATGACCGCACAGAGCGTCACCGCCCGGCCGTCCCCCGTGCCCGCGGCCCGGGAGCAGCTTCTCGACCACGAGGTCGCGATGGGTTTTGTACACGGCGACGAGCGGTGCCTGAGCGCCGCCTACCGGCGCTGGGGCGGACTCGTCCTCGCCCTGGCGGCCCGCACCCTCGGCGATTCCAGGGAGGCCGAGGACGTCAGCCAGCAGGTCTTCCTGGCCGCCTGGCAGGGCCGCGCCAACTACCGGCCGGAGCGCGGCCCGTTCCCCGGCTGGCTGGTGGGCATCACTCGGCGGAAGATCGCCGACGCGCTCGCGGCGCGTACCCGCAGGCTCGATCTGGTGTCCGCGGCCGGCGCCGCCCTGCCGCCCCCGGGTGAGCCGCCGGCGGGTCCGGAAACCGTCCTGGACCGGCTGCTCGTCACCGGCGAACTGGCGAAACTGCCCCGCGCGCAGCGGGAGGTGCTGGCCATGGCGTTCTACGCGGACCTCACCCAGGCCCAGATCGCCGAGCGCACCGGACTGCCGCTGGGCACCGTCAAGAGCCACGCCCGGCGGGGGCTGCACCGGATGCGCCACTGCCTCGGCGGCGAGGCGCGCGGGGGCGGCGGCGGGGGTGGAGCGGGGGAGTCGGCCGGTCCCGGGCGCACCCGCCGGAACAAGATCCCATCCGCGGGCCGTCCTGCACCGAAGTACCCGTGAAACGCCCGGCACCGGCCGTGCGGGCAGGCGAGCGCGAGGGGTTGATGGACGTGGACCGGCAGAGAGTCGCTGTGGTGGGCGGGGGCGTGGCCGGGTTGACGGCCGCCCACGTCCTGCAACGCACCTACGACGTGGTGCTGTACGAGGCGGACGATCGCCTCGGGGGCCACGCCCACACCCATGAACTGCCCACCGAGGACGCGGGAACGGTCCACGTGGACAGCGGATTCATCGTGCACAACGAGCGCACCTACCCGCACCTGCTGCGGCTGTTCCGCGAACTCGGCGTCACCACCCAGGAATCCGAGATGAGTATGTCGGTACGGTGCGACGGCTGCGGCCTGGAGTACGCGGGCGCCCGGGGCGCGGCCGGACTGCTCGGCGGGGGCAACCTGCTGCGCGGTCGCCACCTGCGCATGCTCGCCGAGGTGCCGCGCTTCCACCGCGCCGCCCGCCGGACGCTCGCCTCCCCCGACACCGGGGAGACCCTGGGCGAGTTCCTCGACCGGCGCGGCTTCTCCCCCTACTTCGTGGGCCACTTCGCCATCCCGCTCGTCGCGGCCGTCTGGTCCTGCGCACCGGACACCGCCCTCCAGTACCCCGCCCGCTACCTCTTCCGCTTCCTGGACCACCACGGACTGCTCACCGTCAAGGGGTCCCCGCAGTGGCGTACGGTCACGGGCGGTTCGGCGAGCTACGTGGCCAAGGCCGCCAAGCACCTGACCTCCGTCCGCACCTCGACCCCGGTCCGGGCCGTCGTGCGCGCCGCCGACCACGCGCGCGTGCTCACCCCCGACGGCGACTCGACCCCGTACGCGGCCGTGGTCATCGCCGTCCACCCCGACCAGGCGCTGCGCCTGCTGGCCGATCCGACCGAGGACGAGGTCCGGATCCTCGGCGCGTTCACGTACTCCCGCAACCCCACCGTGCTGCACCGCGACACCTCGCTGCTGCCCCGCTCCGCGCACGCGCGCGCCTCCTGGAACTACTGGCTCCCCTCCTGCTCCGCCCGCCCCGAGAGCGTGCAGGTCAGCTACGACATGAACCGGCTCCAGCAGCTACCGACCGCCGAGCCGCACATCGTCACCCTCAACGCCCGCGGCCGGGTCCACCCCTTCGACGTGATCGCCCGCATGGTGTACGAACACCCGGTCTACACCCCCCGGTCCGTCGCGGCGCAGGAAGAACTGCCCCGGCTGAACACGTCCGTGACCGCCTTCGCCGGCGCCTACCACGGTTGGGGCTTCCACGAGGACGGCTGCCGCTCCGGCGTCGCCGCGGCCGAAGCCCTGGGGGTGCGGTGGTGAACGGCACCCCCGTGCGGCAGACCCCGCCCCGCGTACCGGCCCTGTACGAGTGCACCGTGGCCCACGCCCGCACCACCCCCGTCCGCCACGCCTTCCGCCAGCGCACCTACTTGTGGCTCATCGACATCGACGACCCACCCCGCATACCCCGGGCGCTGCGCCCGCTGGCCCGGTTCGACCCCCGCGACCACTTCGGCGGCCGGGCGCCCACCCTGCGCGCGGGCCTGCAGGCCCAACTCGCCGCCCACGGAGTGGAGAACGCCGACGGACGCGTCCTGATGCTCGCCCACGCTCGGGTCCTCGGCCACGTCTTCAACCCGCTGACCCTCTACTGGTGCCACGACATCGCGGGCACTCCGGTCTGCGTCGTCGCCGAGGTCCACAACACCTACGGCGAGCGTCACTGCTACGTGCTGCGCCCCGGCATCGACGGGCTGACCGACGTCCCCAAGGACTTCTACGTCTCGCCGTTCTTCGCCGTCGAGGGCTTCTACCGGATGCGGCTGCCCGTCCCCGGCGACCGCCTCGACCTGACCGTGCAGCTGCGCCACGACGACGGGACCTGCCCCTTCACCGCGACGGTGCGGGGCACGCACCGGCCCGCCGGTGCCCGCGCCCTGTTCGGCACCGCCCTGCGCCACCCGTGGTCCACGGCCCGGGTCTCCGCCGGCATCCGCTTCCACGGCATCCGCCTCTTCCTCCGCGGCCTTCCGGTCCGCCCCCGTCCCGTTCGTTCCCCGCAGGAAGGCACCCTGTGACCGTCTCGTACATCCCGGCCCGCGAGAGCGCGTTCGCCCCCGTCGACCCGGCGCGCTGGCCCGACGTGGCCCGGCCGCCCCGCGCCTCGGCCCTGCGCACGGCCGTCGCCGAGCGGATCCTCGGCCGTGCCCTCGACCGGCTCCCGCTGCGGGTCCGGCACGGGGACGGGGAGCCGTCCGCGTACCGTGTTCCCCGGCAGGAGGGCGCGCTGCCCACCCTCACCCTCCACGACCCCGGGGCCTTCCACCGCCGGATCGGCGCGGACGGCCTGATCGGCTTCGGCGAGTCGTACATGGCCGGGGAATGGGACAGCGACGACCTGGTCGACGTGCTGACCGTGCTCGCCACCCACGTCGACGACCTGGTGCCGGCGCCGCTGCGCCGACTGCGCGAAGCCTGGGTGCGCAGGCGCCCGGAGCAGCAGCGCAACACCCCCGAGGGGGCGCGGGAGAACATCCACCGCCACTACGACCTGTCCAACGAACTGTTCACCCTGTTCCTCGACCGGAGCATGAGCTACTCCTCGGCGGTGTTCGCCGCCTTCCCCGCCTCACCCAGCACCTTCACCGCCGCCCAGCACCGCAAGATCGACCGGCTCCTCGACCTCGCGGACGTCGGCCCGGGCTCGCGGGTGTTGGAGATCGGCACCGGGTGGGGCGAGCTGGCGATCAGAGCAGCCTCCCGGGGCGCCGACGTACTGAGCGTGACGCTCTCCGCCGAGCAGCGCGACCTGGCCCGGGAGCGCATCGCCGCGGCCGGCCTCCGAGACCGGGTCACCGTCGAACTGCGCGACTACCGGCACGTCGAAGGCTCCTTCGACGCCGTCGTCAGCGTCGAGATGATCGAAGCGGTCGGCGCCGAGTACTGGGCCACCTACTTCGCCGCCCTGCGCCGGCTCCTCGCCCCCGGCGGTCGCGTCGCCCTCCAGGCCATCACCATGCCGCACGAGCGCATGCTCCTCACCGCCCGCACGCACACCTGGATCAGCAAGTACATCTTCCCCGGCGGGGTCATCCCCTCCCGTGAGGCGATCGCCGGTGCGAGCGCCGCCGCCGGGCTCAGCACCGTGGCGGACGACGGCTTCGGCGACCACTACGCGGAGACGCTGCGGCTGTGGCGCGAGGAGTTCGACCGCCGGGCCGACTCCGTCGCCGCCCTCGGCTTCGACCGGACCTTCCACCGCATGTGGGAGCTCTACCTCGCCTACTCCGAGGCCGGTTTCCGCTCGCGCTACCTGGACGTGCGCCAACTCCTGCTCACCGCCGACCACGACGGGCCACGGGAGCCCCGATGACCGCCGGAGCCCAGGTCCAGGTCCAGGCCCAGGCGCTGTCCGCCGGCGTCGAGTGGGGCGCGCTGTCCGTGAACCTGGCCGTCGCGGCGGGCGCCGCGTTCGCCGTCATGCTGGTCACCTTCGCCGTGGCCGTCGTCAAGGGACTGCACCGGATCGTCGACATCGCCTGGGGAGTCGCCTTCGCCGCGGTGGCGCTCACCAGCTGGCTGCTGTCGGCCGGGTACGGCGACGACGGCCGCCGTCTGGCGGTCGCCGCGGCGACCACCGTGTGGGGGCTGCGCCTGGCCCTGCACATCGCCGGGCGCGGCCGGGGGCACGGCGAGGACCCGCGCTACGCCCGCATGCTCGCCCGGGCGCCGGGCAGCCCCCGGCTCTACGCCCTGCGCAAGGTCTACCTCCTCCAGGGTGCGCTGGTCTGGCTCGTGTCGCTGCCCGTGCAGGCGGCGTCGTACGTGCCCGTTCCCCTCGGGCCGCTCGCCGCCGTCGGCCTGCTGCTCTGGGTGACCGGACTGCTCTTCGAGGCGGTCGGCGACTTCCAGCTGGCCCGCTTCAAGGAACGCCCCGAGCACCGTGGAACGATCATGGACCGCGGCCTGTGGAGCTGGACCCGGCACCCCAACTACTTCGGTGACTTCCTCGTGTGGTGGGGTCTTTACCTGCTGGCCTGCGCGACCTGGCAGACTGCGGCACTCACGCTGGTCTCACCCCTGGTGATGAGCGCGCTGCTGATCTGGGGCAGCGGCAAGAGACTGTTGGAGGCGCACATGGCGGACCGGCCCGGATACGCCGCCTATGCCGCCCGCACCAGCGGGTTCTTCCCGCGCCCGCCGCGCCGCACGCACGGGGAGGCGGGGTGAGCGCCGGAACCGAGCGGAACACGGAGGCCACCGGCGAGGGCCGCGCCCTCGTGCTCCGTACGTCCCCCGCGATACCAGCGGCCGCGGTCCTGCTGCTGCACGGCGGGCGCGAGGAGGGGCCGGAGCCGCCGCCCCTGGTCAACCTGCCCGCGCTGCGGATGCGGCCCTTCGCGGCCGCCGTCGTCCGGGCGACGCGCGGACGCGACGTCCTCGTGGCGGAGGTGCGCTACCGGCACCGCGGCTGGAACGGCTCCCGCTGCGACGCCGCCCGGGACGCGGAGGCGGCCCTCGTGCGGCTGCGCGAGCTCGCCGGGGACGTACCGGTGGTCCTGGTGGGCCATTCGATGGGCGGCCGGGCAGCGCTGCGGGCGGCCGGCGCACCCCTGGTCCACGGCGTGGTGGCCCTCGCCCCCTGGTGCCCACCGGGCGAACCGGTGGACCACCTCGCGGGCCGGCGCCTCTACCTGCTGCACGACGAGGAGGACCGGGTCACCTCGGCCGCCGGGTCCTGGGAGTTCGTCCGCCGGTCCCGGCTCGCGGGCGCCGACGCCACCGCCATCCCGATGTTCACCGGCGGCCATGCGATGCTCCGCGGCGCGGGCGCCTGGCACCGACGTACCGCAGCGCTCGTCACCAGCCTGGTCACACGGGACTGAGCCCGCCCCAGGAGCCCTGTCCTCCGTCACACCGACCGCGATCCGGCTCCGGCCGGTGCCGTCCGTGGCAACCGTCCAGTCGTCGATGCCCTCCACCGGCTGCTCCAGCAGGGCCCGGGCCAGCGGTTGCGGACAGCCCGCCGCCCGGTACCCAACCGCCGAGCATTTCCGTCGCGGGGACGGTGGCCCGAGCGCCCCGGATCCAGTACCGCGGCATCGACCGCGTCCGGATCCAGGTCGCCGACGGACCGCAGGAGGGGAGCGATCTCGCCACCGAGGACCCGCGCGAGACCCTCCGCCGGTGGCCGGCACGGCGTCTTCGCCCTGGCCGATGGGCGCCGGACACGTGTCGGACCGGTGCCGGACGGGGCCGGAAACACCTTTCCGGCCGACCTGGGGTGGCACCTCGGCCAAGCCCGTGAGCAGGCCGGTACCCGCCTATTTGACGTGCACCTGCTGGGGCAAAATGGCAGATGTCACCGGCACATCGGTAAGGGAAGGTGTGGTCTTGGCGTTGCTGTCCTTACCGGTACGGCGCATACGGGCACTGCAGGGGACGAGGGGGGTGGCGTCGGGCCTGCAACGCGCCCAGTCCTTCCTGATCGTCGCCACCCTGCTGTACCGGGCGAGCCATCTCACGGTGGGCGCCCTCGCCGTCGCCCAGCGTCGGTCAGAACTCCCCCTCCAGTACGCGGGATTCGCCGTCGCCCTGGGGCTGAGCGCGCTGACCTACGGAGCCGCCCTGCGGCGCGGCTGGTTCGACCGGCGGCACATCTGGGCGGACGCCCTGGTCACCGGCTGCGCACTGCCCCTGGCCCTCTGGGCCTGGGGCGGCCTGCGCGAACCGCCCGCGATCGCCTGGGCCATGCTGCTCGGCGGCTCGGCGAGCGCCGTCGTCGCCATCTCCCTCCGACGGCTCCACGCCCTGATCGTGATCGGCCTCCTCATCGGCACCCACTTCATCGGCTACCACGCGGTCGGCGCGAGCCCCGCCGTGATCCTCGGCCACACCAACTCGCTGGTGTCCTCGGCCGTGATGACCTGGCTCTTCCGGTGGTACCTGCTCCGCCAGGGCCGCCTGCTCGACGAGGCCAACGCCCGCGCGGTGGCCGCCGAGGCCCACAAGGCGCGCTACGCCGAGCGGCTGGAACACCACCGGGCGCTCCACGACACCGTCCTCGCCACCCTGACCACCCTGGCCTCCGGCGCGGTCGACGCCAATGCCCCCGAGGTGCGCCAGCGCTGCGCCCGCGAGGCCGCGTACCTGCGCCGCCTGATCCAGCAGACCGCCGAAGAGGTCCACCACCGGGAGATCGGCACGGCCCTGGAAGAGGCGGTCGGACACGTCGAGAGCCTCCAACTGCGGGTCACCGCCCAGTACCACGACCTTCCGCAGGTGCCCCCCGCGGTCGCCGCCGCGCTGGGGGACGCCGTCCGTGAGGCGCTGAACAACGTACGGCGCCACGCGGGCACCGGACACGCCTACCTCACCGCCACCAGGGACCCGGACGGACGCGGGGGAGCCGTCGTCACCGTGGTCGACCGGGGGCCCGGATTCGACCCCGCGCGGTGCGAGCCCGGCCTCGGCCTGCGCGGTTCGGTCCACGGCCGGATGACGGAGGTGGGCGGCCGGGCGACCGTGGACACCGCCCCCGGCGAGGGCGTGAGGGTGGAGCTGAGATGGCCCGGGTGATCACCGTTTCGGTGGTGGACGACGACCGGATGCTCCTCGACGGCCTGCGGGCCTGGCTCGGCGGCGTGCCGGAGCTGCGGCTCGTGGCGACCGCCGCCACCGTCGGGGAGCTCCTCGGCGCACCTGACGCGCAACTGCCGTACGGCTTCGGGGCGACGGGCTACTCCCCGCCCGACATCGTCCTCCTCGATCTCGTCCTGCGCGACGGCTCCGCTCCCGCCGACAACATCCGGCGGCTGCTGCGGACCGGCAGCCGCGTCCTGATGATCAGCACGGTGCCCGACCGCTCCCGGATCATCGAAGCCATCCGGGCGGGCGCCGACGGCTACCTGACCAAGGACCACGACCTGCCCACCCTGGTCGCCGCGATCAAGGACCTCGCCTCGGGCCAGGGCGCCCTCTCCGCGGAACTCGCCTTCGCCTGCGCCTACGACGACAGCCCCGCACGCCCCCGCCTCTCGCCCCGGGAACGACAGATCCTCCTCGACTACGCCTCCGGACTGACCCTGAAGTCCGCCGCCCGGCGCGCCGGCATCACCGTCCACACCGCCAAGGACTACCTGGACCGGGTCAAGGCCAAGTACCAGCAGGCGGGCCGCCCCACCTACACCAAGCTCGACCTGGCCCAGCGGGTCCGGGAGGACAGTCTCGACGCGGGCTGACCACCCCCACAAGCCCCCCAAACGGACGGCTACAGGGGGCACGCCACCGTCCATACCGTCATCCCCGGCGGCGCCTCGGACGGCCCGCCGGAAAGGGGACGAGCCGGTGTCCATTTTCTGGCCGGCGCTGCCGGAGGACTGTACCGCCGCGGGCCCGGGCGGCGATCCGCACCCGAGGCGGGGGGAACTCATCGGCCGCGGCCCCGAGATGGGGCAGATCATGCTCGCCCTGGCGGCCGCCCGGTCCGGGCGCGGCACGGCGCTCTTCGTCACCGGCGAGTCCGGCGTCGGCAAGACCCGGCTCGCCACCGAGGCCCTCGCCGTGGCCGCAGAGACCAACATGGTCACCGTACGGGGACGGGCCAGCGCCGTCGGCTCACCCGTCCCGTACCGGCCGTTGGTCGAGGCGCTCCTCCTGCTGTCCCGGGCGGGCCTGCTGCCCGCCCCGGAGGAACTCGGCCGCTACGGGCCGGTCATGGCCCGGCTGCTGACCGGCGCCCGGGACGCGGACGCCGACGCCGCGTCGCACCTCGTGGTCGCCGAAACGATGCTGCGCCTGCTCACCGTCGTCGGGGAACGGCAGGGCTGCCTGCTCGTCCTCGACGACCTGCACGACGCCGACGCCGGAACACTGGCGGTCGTCGAATACCTCCTCGACAACATCGGGCACCAGCCGGCCGTCCTCCTCCTCGTCACCGGATGCGCTCCCGACGCGGCGGCCGAACTCGCCACGCGGGCCCGCCAGCGCGGGGCCGCCGCGGTGCTCGACCTCGCACCCCTCAGCCGACCCGACGTGCACCTCCTCGTCGCGGCCGAGCTGCGCGTCCCCCCGACCGAGGTCTGTCCCGACCTCGTCCACCGGGCGGTCGACAGCAGCGCCGGAATCCCCTTCGTCGTCAAGGAGCTCGTCCACGACTTCACCGGCCGCCCCGCCCGCCACGTCCAGGGGGCGCCGTCCGTCCCGCCCACCGTCGCGGAGAACGTCAGGCGCCAGGTCGAGCGGCTCGGCCCGCTCGGCGCGGAACTCCTCGGCATGGCGGCCCTGTTCGGCCGGCGTTTCGCACTGCCCGTACTGGAGCGCGCCATCGGCCGCGACCACGCGGAACTCTCCGCCGCCCTGCGCGCCGCGGTCGCCTCGTGCCTGATCACGCCGGACGGGCCGGGCGCCCAGTGGTACACCTTCCGCTACCCGCTGGCGGCCGAGGCCCTGCTGGACGACCTCGGCCCGGGCGAGCGGGCCCGGTACGTACGACGGGCCGCGCGCGCCCTCACCGAACTCCACCCCGGACTGCCGGGAACGTGGTGCGAGCACGCCGCCCAGCTGCACGAGCACGCCGGCGAAACCCCCGAGGCCATCCGCCTGTACGTCGAGGCGGCCGGGCGGGCGACGGGCGAGGGCGCGGTGGACCGGGCCGTGGAGCTGCTCACCCGGGCCCACCGGCTCGTCGAACCGGGCACCGCGCCCGAACTGCACGCCACGGTGCTGGAGTGCCTGCTGGACGCCGTCGCCCGCTCGGCCCGCTTCGACCGCCTGCCCGCGCCCGCCGCCGTCGTGGACACCCTCGGCGGCGACGGCGGCGAGCACGGCATACCCGCCCAGCGGCGCGCCGGACTCCACGCCCGGCTGAGCGACATCGCCACCCTGACGGGCCGGCCCGCAGAAGCCCTGTGGCACCTCGACATCGCCCGCGCACTGCTCGGGAGCCACCCAGCCGACGAGCACGCCGCCCTCGTGGACCTCTGCGCCGTGCACGTGGAGCTGAGCAGGCTCGCCCCCGACCGGCTGCGCACCGCCACCCGGTACGCCCTCAGGGCACTGCACGCCGCCCAGCGCGTCGACCTGCCCGACGTGACCTGCAGGGCCCTGCTGCTGCTCGGGCAGCTGGCCCGGGAACAGGACGAGCCGACGGCCGCGGCCCACTTCCGGCGGGCGCGCGCCATCGCCCTCGCCCGCCGGCTGCCCGTCCCGCGCGTGGCCGCTGACGTCCACCTGGCCATCGTTGCCGCGGGCCATGACGGCCGGCCCACCGGGATCGAAGGGGCCCGGCGGGAGGCACTGGGCATGGGCCTGCTGCCCCTGGTCCACGACACCGGTTTCGTCCTCGCGCTGGACCGGATCCAGCACGGCCGGTTCGAGGAGGCCCGGGACCGGATCCGGGAAGCCGCCGCCGATGCCTCGCGCCTCGGACTGGGCCGCCCGCTGGCCATGCTGCGGCTCGCCGAAGCCGTACGGTACGCCCACCAGGGTCGCCGCGCCGAGATGCGCGGAGCACTGGAGCGACTGGCCCCGCTGTTGGACGCGGCACCCGGCGTGCGCGCGATGTCGTACGGGCTGGCCCGCGCGTTCTGCTCGCTGCTGGAGGAACGGCACGAGGCCGCCGGGCAGGAGTTCGCGCAGGCACTCGCCTACGACGCGGAGAACCCCGCGATGGGAGGGTTCGGCAAGCACGGCATCATCCTGCTGCTCGGGGTACTGGAGGGCCGCATGGGCCGGCGCCACCACGCCGAGGTCACCCTGGCGAGCGCCGGTGCCACCCGCTGGAACCACCAGTTCACCGGCCTCGCACACGCCGTGCTGCTCGGCCGCGAGGGCCGCCCCGACGAGGCGACGGCCGCCGCGGTCAAGGCACTCGAAGCGGCCGAACCCTTCCCCGTGGCGCGCAGGCTGTGCTTGCGCCTCGTCGCGCAGTCGGCGTACGACGACGGCTGGGGCACGCCGGTCGAGTGGCTGCGCGAAGCGGAGGAGTACTTCCACGAGGCCGGCCTCCAGGCGGTCGCCGGAGCCAGCCGGGCGCTGCTGCGCGGGATGGGCGCGTCGGTCCGGCAACGGCGCACGGGCACCGAGCGGGTGCCGCCGGACCTGCGCCGCTGCGGGATCACCGTCCGCGAGTTCGAGGTGGCCCGGCTGGTCGCCGAGCGCATCAGCAACAAGGACATCGCCGGCCGTCTGCACATCTCGCTGCGCACCGTCGAGAAGCACGTCGCGAGCCTCCTGCAGAAGACCGGCCACCCGAACCGAACGGCCTTCGCCACCGCCACCCGCGACCTGGTGGCCTCGTAGGCCGTGGGCCCGGTTCACGAGAGGCGGGCCAGCGGGTGTCCGGCCGCCAGGGTCACCACGCGGTCGAAGCGGCCGTCGAGGTCCTCGTCCCCGTGGTGCACGACGAGCAGCGCCCGCCCGGCGGTCCGCTCGCGCAGCAGCCGGAACACCAGTTCCCTGCCGCGGTCGTCGAGGTTCGCGAACGGCTCGTCGGCGAGGTAGACGTCCGCGTCCTCGCACAGCAGCGCGGCGACCCCGACGCGTTGGCGTTGACCCGAGGACAGTTCCGAGGGCAGCTGGTCGGCCGACGCGTCCAGGTCGAGCGCGGCGCGCAGCCGCTCGTCCGGGACGAGGTCGCGCACCGGCAGCGGGGGCAGGTTCACCGGAGCGGTCAGACTCGCCACCCGGGCCGGCAGGGTGACCGACCCGGCATCGGGGGCGAGCGTCCCGGCGATGATGTGCAGCAGGGTGGTCTTCCCGCAGCCGTTGGGGCCGCGCAGCAGCACGTGCTCGCCGGCGTGCAGCTCGAAGGTGTCGAACGAGACCCCGGCCACCTCGCTCTTCCCGGCCCTGGCCCCGGTCCCGGCCCGGTCCTCGTCGGCGCCGCCGCCGTACACGACGCGGGCTCCGCGGACCCGGACCAGCGCCCCCTCGTCGTGGTAGGGGGTTTCCCGGGCCTCCCGCAGGGACTCGATCCGTTCGAGGACGGCGGTGCTCCGGCGGACCTGCGGAATCATGTTGATGAGGTCGAACATCCCGGTCACCGCCCGCCACAGCGAGTTGACGAAGGCGAGGAAGCTGCCGAAGGACATCCGGC
The DNA here is from genome assembly GCF_044756625.1 of Streptomyces sp. NPDC091682. Taxonomy (NCBI): domain Bacteria; kingdom Bacillati; phylum Actinomycetota; class Actinomycetes; order Kitasatosporales; family Streptomycetaceae; genus Streptomyces; species Streptomyces sp. NPDC091682. The sequence goes on from NZ_JBIVTH010000017.1 coordinate 39,460, forward strand.
CGGAGAAGACGAAGAAGGCCCCGACGACCATCGAAGCGGTGTCCGACAGGTTCATCACCAGGTCGCTGAGGGTCCGCTGGCGCTGCGCCAGCCGGAAGTTGACGAAGGTGATGCCGAGGAAGCCGCGCAGCGCGTCCTGGTTCGCGCGGCGCGTCCCCGGCAGCAGCGACGGCAGACCGCGCAGGGCGGGAAAGGCCTCCAGGGTCCGCGTCAGCGTGTTGACGTACCGGGCCTCCGCCTCGCGTTCGGGACCGGTGTTCTCCTCGATCCGCCGGCCCAGCCGGTTGCTCACGAACACCAGCGGCGGCACGATCACCAGCAGGACGAGGCTGGCCTGCCAGGACAAGTACAGCAGCACCCCCAGGAAGACGACCGAGGCGACCGCCTGGCGCGCGATGCGCAGGGACACGTCGACGGCGGGCAGCACCCCCTGGGACACGTCGTTGTGGATGCGGCTCACGTACGAGGCGTTGCCCGCCCGCGACACCTTCCGCCCGTCCAGGCCGAGGGCGCGCCCCAGCAGCTGCGTCTCCAGCACCAGCGTGAACGCGTTCTCGAACCGCTTGCGCCGGCAGGCGACCCAGTACCCGGTGAGGTTGAGGGTCAGCCCGAGCACGAGGTAGGCGAGGCCGAGGACCAGGAACCGCCGCAGGTCGGCGGTCAGGATCGCCTCGTCGAACAGGGCCTTCAGCAGCAGCGGGTGCAGCAGCGCCTCCAGCCCGCTCGTGGTGGCCTCGGCGACGAGGACCACCACGAAGGGGGACCGGTGCCCCCGCAGCGTGACCCACAGTTGCCTCACCGCCCGACCTCGTCCAGCAGGAAGTCGGCCGGGCCTCCCCGGTTGACCCGGTGGAGCACCCGCAGCACGCCCGCCGAGCCCGTCAGGTAGTCGGTGGAGCAGCGCAGCAGGCCGTCACCGGGCAGTGCCAGCAGGGGCGGCCGGCCCTCGGCGCGGCGCAGCCCGAAACGGTCCGCGGGCTCGAAGAGGAAGACCTTCCGGACGAAGTCGAGCTGGCGCAGCGCCGTGTCGCGGTACGACCGGTCGCCGGTGAACTCGGCCGCGTCCAGCAGGGCGTCGGCGACCCCGGTCATACCGAAGGCGTAGCCGGGCATGACCGAGTACCGGACGTCCAGTCCGCGCAGGACGGTCCGGGCCGCCTCGGTGTCCCCGTAACGCAGCAGCACCTTCAGCACGCCCGCGGAACCGACCTCGACGTACGGCTCCATCGTCCGCTCGTGCTCGAACATGACCGGGCCGCCCTCGTCGTCGATGGGCTTGGCGTGGGCCATCTCCCAGGCCAGCGCCTCCCGCCCCAGCCGCAGGTAGCGCTCCTCTCCCGTGACCTGGTGCATGCGCAACAGGAACATCGCGACGCCGGCCTGCCCGAAGCCCAGGCCGGTCAGCGGCCCCTTCGCGGTGAACTCGTTGAGCCAGTGGGCCTGCCCGCCGTCGCGCTGCGCCGTCTCGTACAGCGCCTGCGCGCACTCCTGCGCCGCGGCGAGGTCGCGGGGGTCGTGGCCGCGCAGGAAGAAGCGCAGGTTCGTCATGCCGACCCCGGAGAGGCCGTAGTAGAAGGTGTGGTCGCCCTTCTCCACCGCGCGCTCGTTGGCCCGGGTCAGCAGCTCCCTGGCCCGGGCGGCGAGCCCGAGGGAGTCGGCGGCCCAGGCGATGCCGGACAGGCCGTTCATGAGACCGTCCGGGTAGCGGGCCGGATCGATGTCCGCCAGCCTGCTGCCCAGCCAGGCACGCCACTCCGGGCGGATCGGGACACCGCTGGCGTGCAGCGCCCACAGGACACCGCTCGCTCCGAAGCCCAGGCTCAGCGGGTTGGTGACGTGTGCGAAGGGGTCCACGGGGAAGAGCGTGTCGCGATCGGTGTCGGCGGTGGCTTCGACGAACGCGGCCACCCCGGCCTCCGCCTCGGCCAGGGCGAGCTGCTCCTCGACGACCGGGCGCTGCGGCAGGGCCTCGACGGCGTCGAGCAGGCCGGCCTCGTCCTCCAGGGCCTCCAGCAGGCCGGTGAGGTCCATCCGGTTCCGGGCCAGGTCGGTGATGAGCCGGTGCACCCGCTCCGGCCAGCCCAGTCCCTCGGTGATGAAGATCCGGTACAGGTCGAGGACGTCCTCGCGCAGGTACGACATGGCGGCGATCGGGAAGACGAAGTACGCCATGGTGGAGGCGAGGGCGTACCGGTCGCCCTCCGGCCCGTACGCCTTGAAGCGGTTGCGGGAGAGGCTGAACCCCGGGGTGTAGAGCTCGACCGGCTTCGCCAGAGCGGCGTCGCCGCCCTCGGCCAGCCGGCAGGCCTCCAGGTCGACGATGGTCACCTCGTAGGTGTCCGGGTCGATGAGCAGGTTGGCGGCGGTGAAGTCGGCGAGGACCACACCCCGGTCGTGGGCGGCCCCGATCGCGCGGGCCAGCCCGCGGAAGACGGCGAGGAATGTCCGCAGGTACTCCCGCGACCGCTCGATGTCGAACCCCGGCCGTGCCAGCGGGTTGCGCTCCAGCAGCACCGAGCGGATGTCGGAGCCCTCGACGAACTCTTCGGCGATGTAGTGGTGTTCCCAGTGCTGGAACTTGGCGATCGGCGCTGGGTACGAGCCCGCGTCGGCCAGCCGGTTCAGGAACATCCACTCGCGGTCGAGGATGTCCACGGCGTCGTGGTCCTGGCGCGGGTTGATGTTGGTGTGCGGCCGGGCCTCCTTGAGCAGCACCGGGCGGTCGTCGTCCGCGGTGTCCTCGGCCGTGTACACGCCGCCGCTGTTGGAGAACTGGATCGCGCCGGTCACCCGGAAACGGCCCCCGAGCAGGCCGTCCCCCTCGTCCTCGTCGGCGGGCTGCCAGTCGTCGAACGGCCAGGGCACCCAGGAGGGCTGCGCACGGCCCGGGCGCCGGTCGTCGGGGACGGGCCCGTCCGGTCCGAGGACCTGAGGCAGCCGGCGGCCGAGGACGTCGACGGTGTGGGTGTCGAGGAACTGGCCGTAGCGGAAGTAGAGGGCCTTGCTGTCCTGGTAGCGCAGGTCCGACAGGACGTAGGCACCTTCGACGCCCTTCAGGAGGCGGGCGAGGTCCGCCAGGCACGTGCGGAACTCGTCTTCGTCGCGCGGGTAGACGGTGACGAGCTTGCCGCCGCTGCCCCGGGACATGGCCTTGGAGTTGAGCATCTCGAAGATGTTGAGGTCGAGGGCGATCTTGAAATCGATCTCGCGTTCCGTCAGGTGGCCGATCACCGAGGCGGCGACCTCGCGCACGTGGCGGTGGCTCGACGAGACGTGGATCTTCCAGCCCTGCGCCGGCAGGTTCTGGTTGTGCCGGAAGCTCCACCAGATGCCGCTGCGGACGAAGCGGTCCCGCACCCGCTCGTCGAACGCGGCGAGGAAGTGGTCCGCGTTCGGCTCGTAGAAGACGTCGAGCGGGTCGAAGAACAGTGTGTCGTTCCACGCGAAGAGGAAGCGGTAGACCCAGCGTTCGTTGCGCATGTCAGCCTCTGTGATCGTCCTGGGGGCCGCCGGCAGCAGCGGCAGCGGCAGCGGCCATCGGGAACGACGGGTCCGTGCGGGGGCGCGCCGAGCCCCCGCACGGACCCGACGGGTCAGTTCGGGTCGTGCGGCTGGTGCGGAGACTTGCAGCAGTCGCTGCTGCTGCTCGTCAGGCTGATGGTGGCGGCAGCACTGGGCGTGACGCGGGCCTCCATGTTCTGAAGCTTGAGGACGCTCATCCGGATCACCTCCTCGAAGGTCGGGTGCGCGGGACGCACGGTGATGTGGATTCCTGGCCGGCCGATCGACAGGACCGACTCAACGCCATCCGTTCCAGCCGCACATGGGCGGTGGCCCCGCATAATCTCCGCCCGCGCCCCCCACCGAAGCGAGGCCCGGCACGGGGCGGAATGGTGGTGGTTCGCACGCTCCGGTCGGCGGCACCCGATGTGGTAGGGAAGGGCGATGTCAGAGGCGGTGTCTAGCCTCGGGGGCATGTCTGAGACCTCCACGGGTGCGCCCGACGACGTGAACGGCCCGCTCGACGATCCGCGGTGGACCGTGCAGTGGGCCGAAGGCCCCGTACCGGACCAGCGGCAGCTGCGACCCCTCATCGGCCACGGCGGCCCGGTGCGGGCGGTGGCCACCGCGATCGTCGACGGCAGACCGGTCGCGGTCTCGGGCGGCCGGGACGACACCGTGCGCTTCTGGGACCTCGCGACGGGCGGGCAACTCCACGATCCGGTCACCGGTCGTACCGATCCGGTGTCCTCGATGACGGCCGAGGTGTTGTCCGTGGCCACGGCGGTTGCCGAGGGCAGGCCCGTGGCCTTCAGCCTGCACGGCGACGACGCGGTCCTGGTGTGGGACCTGGCCACCGGCCGTGCGGCCGGGGAGTTCGTCGGACTGGTGGAGAGCGCCGTCCTGGACGGGCGCCGGGTCCTCCTCACCCTCGGGGCCGACGGGACCCTGTACGTGGGGGACCTGCTCACCGGCCGCCGGGTCACCGCCTTCCCGTCGGCGGCCGGCCTCGCGATGTTGGACGGCCGCCGCGTCGTCCTCACCGTCGACGACATCGACGTGGACCGGACGGTGCGCGTGTGGGACCTGGGCACCGGCGATCAGCTGGCCCGGTCGCTGGAGGTGGTGCGGACCGTCGAACTCGACGGACGCGTGCTCGTCGTCACCGCCCGGGAGCCCGGCCAGGAGGCGCAGCGGCTGTGGGACCTGGCCACCGGCGAGCCGGTGGAGACCCCTTCGGCCGCCGCGGCCCTGGCCGGCGGCGCGGCCCGGCCCGGCCCGACGACCGTGACGCTCGTGCACGGACGTGCCGTCGCCGTCGGCCTCGACGGCGAGGAGCCCCGCTTCATCGGCCCCCTGGCCCTCGCCCGTCAGAACGGCGCCCTGGTACGGGCCCGGGCCCGGGAGACCGCGGTGCTGGACGGACGTGCCGTCGCCCTCACCATCGAAGCGGACGGATCCCAGCGCATCTGGGACCTGACGGACGACCGGCCGCGCGTGAACGGCACGCGGGTGATCGGTGCCGTCGGCGCGAGTGGCACGGCGCCGGCCTTCCCGCCCGGCCCGGAGCCGGCAGGGGACCTCTGGCAGCGGATCTCCGGCCGTGGCAACGGTCCTTCCGACGGCGGCGATCAGGTCCTGTTCACCGTGGAGCAGGACGACACGGTGGTGGTACGGGACCGCGCCACCGGACAGCCCGTGGGCCCGCCGCTGACCGGCCACACCGGCAAGGTCTGGGACGTGGCCACCACCGTCGTGGACGGGCGGACCGTCGCCGTCACGGCGGGCGCCGACCACACGCTCCGGACCTGGGACCTCACCCGCACCCCTGGGGCTGGGCCGGCCCGGACCGGCCACACCGGAACGGTTTCGGCGATCACCACAGCCGTTCTCGAGGGGAGCCCGGTGGTCGTTACGGCTGCCGCGGACCGCACCCTGCGCGTCTGGGACCTGACCACCGGTCAGCAGGTCACGGACCCCGTGACCGGTCTGGAGGGAGAGGTGACCGCCATGGTCGCATCGGTGGTGGACGGGCGGCCGGTGGTCGTGACCGCAGGCTCAGGAGACGACCTGCACCTGCTGGATCCGGTGGGCGGGAAACACCTCGGTGAGCCCGTCACCACCCACCACGGCCGGGTGCTGGCCCTGGCGGGTGCGACCCTGGCCGGCCGGTCCGTCGTGGTCACGGCCGGCAGCGACCGCACCGCGGCGGTCTGGGACCTCGCCACCCGCCGCCCGGTCGGCGAACCGCTCACCGGGCACGCCAGCAGGGTGACCACCGTCGCGACGACGGAACTGGCGGGGCGGCCCGTCGCGGTCACCGGAAGCTGGGACAAGACCGTACGGCTGTGGGACCTCACCACCGGCCGGCCGATCGGGGAACCGCTGACCGGCCACACCGACTGGGTGACATCGGTGGTCACCACCCTGGTCGACGGCAGGCCCGTGGCGGTCAGCAGGAGCCGGGACCAGACGGTGCGCCGGTGGGACCTGGCCGCGATGCGGGAGATCGGCGAACCCCTGACCGGCCACACGGATCCGAACGGGCCCCTGGCCGTCGCCGCCGGGGGCGCCCCGCCGGTGGTGGCCATCGGCCAGGGCCGGGCCGTGCGGTTCTGGGACCCCGCCGTCGGGCGAGAGGTCGGGAAGGAGTACGCGCTGCCGCTCCCGGCGGGCGCGCTCGGGTCCGCGCCGGGAGGGCGGCTCGTGGTCGCCTTCGGCCCGGAGCTCATGGTGCTGTGCCCGGCGGCGGGTTGACTGAAATGGACCGTACCCCTCCGGTAGGTCGGGAGAATCTCAGGAGCAAGAGGCGGTGATCGTCCGTGCGGGCGGGGGTGAGTGAACGGACCCCTGTCGTAGGGCGGTTCACCGATCCCCCCAGTACCGTGAGAGGCACCACGATGACCACACACCGCGTCAGGCGTTACGCGGCACGCGCGTTGACCATGGCGGTCGCGGCCTGCGCCGTCGCTGCGGCGACCACCCTTCCGGCATCCGCCGCCGACCAGCCGACCCGGCAGCAGCTCATGGCGGACTGCGCCTCGGGCGAAGGCAAGTGCACCTTCAACTCGCCCCAGCTCGGCGAGGCGTACCTGGGTGAGTTCCGCCAGGTGTCGAACTCGCTGTTCAACTGCACCACGTCGGACGCCACCCAGTCGATGACCTGGGACGACACGGTGGGCTCCACCGATTCGTTGGGCGTCTCCGTCACGGCGGGAGGCAAGATAGCGGGCATCGTTGACCTGAGCGTAACCGCGAGTTACAGCCATAGTTGGTCGAGCAGTCACTCGGAGAGCAGCTCGCTCAACATGACGGTGAAGCCCGGCGAGGTCGGATGGATCTCGCGCGCCCAGGTGATGCAGAAGGTCTCCGGTACCTGGCAGACCCACTACGACAGCCCCAAGTGGAGCCACTACTACTGGTTCTTCCAGGACACGATCACCAGCCCGGCCAAGAACGGCACGGACGGCAAGAGCAACGCGGTGGTGGTCAAGAGCCGCAAGATGACGACCGCGGAGAAGCGTTCCTGCGCCGCCGAGGGCCACCAGGGCCGCGCGTTCGTCGAGTCCCGCTGAACCCACCCGGCTCCGCCCCGCTCCCCGGGGCGGAGCCGGACGGCGGGTGCCGCCACCCGGTTCGGGGGCGGCCCCCGCGGGCATGCTGACGGGGTCGTCGGGGTGTGGGGGGCCGGCCCGGTGGCACCACAGCTTCCGTTGTCGACCGGCGGGCCGGGCCGCCCCCGTCCGTCCGCGAGAGCGGGGGGCTCCGTGCCCGACGGGAAGACGAAGGCCGACGAGGTACCCGACCCGGCCCGGGCGGCCTTCGAACTGAGCGGCCGCCTGGTGCTCACCGGCCAGTACGAGGAAGCCCTGACGGCCACCGACGAGGCCGCGCGGCTCTACCGCGAGCGGATCGCCGCCCGGCCCGGCCGGCTCGAAGCCTTGGGTTCGGCCGCCCCGCTCGCCTACGTCCTGGTGTTGCGCTGCGAGGCGCTGTCGAAGCTGGGGCGGTGGGAGGAGTGCCTGCGCACCGCCTCCGAGGCCGTGGCCCTGAGCCGCTCGCAGCAGGCGGACGCGCCCTTCGCCGCGCCCCTGGGCGCCACCCTGATGGGCCTCGCCACCGCCCTGTGGGGACTGGGCCGCCCGCAGGAGGCCCTCGCGATGGCCCGGGAGTCCGTCGCCCTGTACCGCAGGCTCGCCCGCAGGGACGCCGCGCACCGCCCGCAGCTCGCCAACGCGCTCAGCCTGCTCGGCGTGGTGCTGTCCCGCCTCGGGCTGCACGCCGAGGCGCTGAAGGTCACCAAGGAGTCCGTCGCCCTGTACCGGCGGCTGATCTCGGCGGACCCGGCCGCCCACGCCCTCGGGCTCGCGCAGGCGGTGAACAACCTGGCCCGCCGCAGGTCGGTACTCAACCAAGGGCGCCGGGCCCTACGGAGCGCCCAGGAGGCGGTGACGCTCTACCGGCAGCTGGCCCTGGCCAATCCGGCGGTCCACCGGCGCGACGTGGCGATGGCGCTCGGCAACCTCGCCCGGATGCACTTCAGCCGGGAGGCGTCGCTGGCCGCCGCGCAGGAGTCGGTCGCCATCCTGCGCGAGCTCGCTGCGGAGGTCCCGCAGACGTACGCCTCCTCCCTCGCGGAGGTCCGCGCCCTGGAGGACCGCCTGCGAGCGCTGGCCCCACCACCCGGCGCCTGAGGCCGGACCCGCCGCCCGGCCGACTGAGCTTTTAGGCGATTTTCACGAGGGTGTCAAGTCCCGAGATTCCGGAACATGACCCGGATGTGGCCCCCGGGGCTTACTTGTGGTGCGGGCCTCACCGGAAACAAAACGAGGCAGACGAAAGAAAAGGAATACCTCTTCCTTCGTCGACATCACCGCAGCGTCTCGGAAATCCGGGGCGTCATACACCCCTCTTGAATCTGTAGGAGAAAGTCATGAACCGCAAGATGCACACCAACAACGTTGTCCGTCCCACCCGCCGCGGTTTCCGCGTAGCCACTCTGGTCGCCGCGGCCGCTGTGGTCACAGGAGGAGTCGTCCTTCCGGCATCCATGGCCTCGGCCGCTCCGGTGGCGACCCACGTCGCTACGGCCCTCCCGAACGCCGGGGGCGCCGGAGGTGACGGTGGCAAGGGCGGTACCGGCGGTCTCGTCGGTGGCGCCGGTGGTGCCGGTGGCTCCGGTGGCGGCAGCGTCACGGGTACCGGTGGCAAGGGCGGCAACGGTGGTACCGGTGGGGATGGCTTCCTGCTCGGTGGCGCCGGTGGCGGTGGCGGCGGTGGCGGCGAAGGCCGCATCGGTGGCGCCGGTGGTAACGGTGGCGACGGCGGCTTCGGCGTCCTCCAGGGCGGCAACGCCGGTGGCGGCGGCGGGGGCGGCGACGGCTTCATCAAGGGCGGCAAGGGCGGCAACGGCGGCAACGGCGGCTTCAGCTTCTTCAACGGAGGCAACGGCGGCAAGGCCGGAGACGGCGGCCTCGGTGGCCTGATCGGTGGCGAGGGCGGCGACGGCGGTGCCGGTGGCGGCAGCCTCTTCTGACCCTCACCTGACCCGCACCGCAGTACCCGCTCAACGGGGTGGAGGCCTCAGGGCCTCCACCCCCCCCCCCCCCCCCCCCCCCCCCCCCCCCCGGGGGGGGGGCCCCCCGGCCCCCCCACCCCCCACCCCCCACCCCCCACACCCCTCGTCGGTATGTGCCGAAACGGAGAAACCCCTCATGTTCACGAAGTCCTGGCAGCGTCCGATCATCCTGGTCACGGCCTCTCTGGCCCTCGTCACCGGTACGGCGTGCGCCGCGCAGGCGTCGCAGTCCCACACCCCCACGAACATCAGCGCCTCGGCCCCGGCCGACACGCCCGAACACTGCGTCGGATTCGGGGCGGGCGGCAAGGGCGGAGAGGGCGGCAAGGGCGGTCGGGGCGGCGAGCCCGGTCAGCCGGGCGAGCCCGGCCAGCCCGGCGGGGTCGGCTGCTTCAAGTTCGAGGACCTGCCCGACAAGCCGAAGGCGGATCTGACGGTGGTCGACAAGGTGCGCATCGTGCTCATCGTGCTGGCGGCCGACGACCCGGAGGAGACCACGAAGAAGATCTCCGAGAAGTACAAGATCACGGACGAGCAGATCGACAACTGGAAGAAGTACTACGTCGACGGCGACTGGTTCGCGCTGATGGCGGACGACGTCCGCTCGTAAGGCCTTCCAGGCCCAGGCGCCCCGGTCCACAACGGGCCGGGGCGCCATCGGAACCTCGGGCACCGGGGAAAGAACAGCCGGACATCGATCTGGCCCATTCGAAAGGAACGCGGAAAGCGGGAAATCGGGACTCCGCAGCCGCGTCACGGAAAGTAATTTCCAAGGCAAGGGAGATTCTCATGCGTACGCGATCCACGAAGTTTCGGCTCGGTCTCGTCATTTCCGCGACCCTGATCGGCGCGGGTGCAATGGCACCGGTCGCCACGGCGGCCCCGGCGCAGACCGTTCGGACGGTCTCCGCTTTCGCCGACGGCGACGCGACCCCGGGCGGGGGCCGGTTCGACGGCAGGGCGGTGCTCGACAGCGTCAAGGTGGACAAGGGCAGCGTCCGCGTCGGTGACCGGGTCTGCGCGGGCAGCTGCGAGGGATCGGTGAACGGCACCAAGGGCGGCAAGGGCGGCATCTGCGCCGGTCTGTGCAACGGCAGCGCCAACGGCGGCACCGGCGTCACGGGCGTGCCGGGCGGCAGCGGCGGCACCGGTGGCAAGGGCGGCATCTGCGCCGGGACGTGCAACGGCAGCGCCAACGGCGGAACCGGCGGCACCGGCGGGGTCGCGCTGCCCGGCGGTGACGGCGGCAAGGGCGGCACGGGCGGAGACGGCGGCCTCTGCTTCGGCATCGGCTGCGGGACCACCGGCGGCTTCGGCGGCAACGGCGGCGCCGGCGGCAACGACGACGACTGACCGCCACGGACCGCGGCGCGCACCGGGACCGGTTCCCTTCGGGGACCGGTCCCGGTGCGCGTGCGCGTCCGCTCGGGTGTCCGTCCCCCCGTACCGCTCGACGGGGCGGCGCGCGGGCGGCACGCGGGCGGGGCGCTCGATAGACTTCCAGGTATGGAAGAGCGGCCTGCCGCGTCCGGCGGCGTCACCCGGCGGGGTGAGGGGGGCGCCCGATGAGCGAGGCGTCCAACCTCAGCGTGTACGCGGGCCGAGCCTCGGGCCTCATCGGCAAGCAGATCGCGGGCTACCGGGTGGAGCGCATGATCGGCCGCGGTGGCATGGCCGTCGTCTACTGCGCGAAGGACCTGCGCCTGGACCGTACGGTCGCGCTCAAGCTCATCGCCCCCGAGCGGGCCCGCGACGAGACCTTCAGGCGCCGCTTCACGCACGAATCGCGGGTGGCCGCATCGATAGACCACCCGCACATCGTGCCCATCTTCGAGGCGGGCGAGACCGACGGCGTCCTCTACATCGCCATGCGCTACGTCTCCGGCCTGGACCTGCGCGCGCTGCTGGACCGCGAGGGCCCGCTGCCCGTGGCGACCGCCCTGCGCATCGCCGCCCAGGTGGCATCGGCGCTCGACGCGGCCCATGACCACGACCTCGTGCACCGGGACGTCAAGCCCGGCAACATCCTGGTGGCCGCGGGCACCGACAGCGAGCACCCCGAGCACATCTACCTCACGGACTTCGGGCTGACGAAGAAGGCGCTGGCGCTGACCGGGTTCACGACGGACGGCGAGTTCGTCGGGACGCTCGACTACATGGCGCCGGAACAGATCTCCGGCAGGCCGGTGGACGGCAGGTGCGACCTCTACAGCCTGGCGTGCGTCGTCTACGAAACGCTCGCCGGCGGGCCGCCCTTCCAGCGCGAGGAGGACGCGGCGCTGCTGTGGGCGCACCAGTACGACCCCCCGCCCCCACTGACGCAGCGGCGGCCGGGAATCGCTCCCGCCGCCGCCGACGTACTGACCAAGGCCCTGTCGAAGGTCCCCGAGGACCGCTACGGATCCTGCCTCGAATTCGTGGCCGCGCTGCGCGTCGCCACGGGAGGCGGCACCGGCCGTTACGCCGATCCGCCGTCACGGGAGGATTCCCGTCCCCCCGGTGTCCCGGGGGACTCAGCGCCCCCGCGGGAGCCCCCGGTCTGGGCCCGGCCGGTCTTCTACGGCCGGCCCGGCGGCCCGTAGACGCCAAACGCCCGCCCCGCCCGTAACGGGCGGGGCGGGCGTTTCCGCTGTCCTGCGTAGGTCGTTCCTGCGCGAATCCCGCGCTCGTCACAGCCCCATCGAGATGGCCAGGCGGGTCATCTCGGCCGTGGTGCTGATGTTCAGCTTGGCGCGGATGCGGCGCAGGTAGGCGTCGACCGTGTGCTTGGAGAGCCCCATCTGGCGAGCCGTCTGCAGGTAGGTGCAGCCTGCGGCGATGTGTCGCAGTGCCTCCTGCTCGCGCGGGGCGAGGGTGGGGGTGGTGGCTTCGGTCTGCGGGGCGACGAGGGTGAGGCTCATGATTTCCTCCGACGGATCGGTCTGGTCATCACTGCTCACGTCCTCGGAAGCAGGGGACGTATACCTGAATGTCGGTGTTTGTCCCTAATAAAGAGCTTGTCGGTGGGACTTCATGGAGCTGTCCGTCGACTGTCACAGGCGCGTCACAGGGAACATTTCCGCGCATATCGCCCAACCTGGTGCGCGCCCTCAGTACTCGGTGAGGGACTGCTCGGCCCAGATCGTCTTTCCGATGGCCGCGTGCCGGGTGCCCCAGCGCTGGGCGAGCTGGGCCACCAGCAGGAGGCCCCGCCCGCCCTCGTCGAAGGTCCGGGCCCGCCGCATGTGCGGGGCGGTACTGCTCGCGTCGGAGACCTCGCAGATCAGGGTGCTGTTCTTCTCGTGGATCAGCCGCAACTGGATGGGCGGCTGGCCGTACCTGATCGCATTGGTGACCAGCTCGCTGACCAGGAGCTCGGTGACGAAGGCGGCCTCCTCCAGCCCCCAGGCCGTCAGCTGGTCAGTGGTCTGGCGCCGGGCCGTGGCGACCACGGAGGGGTCGGAGGGCAGGTCCCAGACGACGACCTGGTCGGCGTGCAGGCTCCTGGTCCGGGCGACGAGCAGGGCCACGTCGTCGTCCGGGCGATGCGTCAACATGGCCGTCAGCACGCGGTCGCACACCGCGTCCAGCGTGTCCGCGGGCCGCACCAGGGCCGCGAACATGCTGTCCAACGCCTCGTCGATGTCGTGGTCGCGGGCCTGCAGCAGACCGTCGGTGTACAGGGCGAGGATGCTGCCCTCGGGCAGTTCGACTTCGAGCGTCTCGAAGGGCAGGCCGCCCAGGCCCAGCGGGGGACCGGCCGGGACGTCCAGGAGGTACACGGAGCCCTCGGGGGAGACCACGGCGGGCGGCGGGTGGCCGGCCCGGGCGACCGTGCAGCGGCGGATGACCGGGTCGTAGACCACGTACAGGCAGGTGGTGCCGATGCCCCCGGCCGTCTCCCCGCCGGACTCCTGGTCACCCTCGTCGGCGGACAGGTGGATCACGAGGTCGTCGAGGTGGGTGAGCAGCTCGTCGGGTCCCAGATCGACGTCGGCCAGGGTGCGTACGGCGGTGCGCAGGCGCCCCATGGTGGCGGTGGCCCGGATGCCGTGGCCGACGACGTCCCCCACGACCAGCGCCACCCGGGCGCCCGACAGGGGGATCACGTCGAACCAGTCGCCTCCCACACCGGCCTCGCCGGCCGCGGGCAGGTAGCGGGAGGCGATCTCCAGCGCGGCCTGATCGGGCAGCGTGTGCGGGAGCAGGCTGCGCTGCAGGGTCATGGTCGTCGTGTGCTCCCGGCCGGACCGGTACGCGTTGCGGATCCCGGCCGCCGCCCTGGCCGTGAGTTCCCCGGCCACCCGCAGGTCCTCCGGCTGGAAGGGCTCCTGGCGCCGGTGACGGCTGAAGACGGCCACACCGAGCGTGCCGCCGCCGGCCCGCATCGGCACCACCATGATCGAGTGGGCCCCGTACTCGCCGATCCAGGCGGCTCCGGGGTCCTGCGCCGCCCAGCGGGCGAGGGCCGGGTCGGCGGCCCCGTACACGGCGCCGTGGCCCGAGACCAGCGCTTCGACGGGCGGTGACAGCGGCGGGTAGCTGGTCGTGTCCCCCACGGCCACCACGGACTCGGGGGTCCCGTCGAGGACCGACCGCGCCGAGGCGCGGCACACGGTGACCGGCCCGTCCGCCGGGACCGAGGACGGTTCGTCGCCGCGCGGGAGCGGTTCCAGCAGGTCGACCACCGCGAAATCGGCGAACCGGGGGACGGCTGCGTCGGCCAGCTCGTGCGCGGTGCGGACACTGTCCAGCGTCGTCCCGATGGGCGCGGTGTCGACCTCGTCCGTCAGGAGCATCTGGTGCTGGACCCCCTCCACCCCGTTCCGGTCGTGCGCGGCCAGACATACGGCGTGCACCCGGCCGTCCTGGTCCCGCAACGGCGCCAGCGAGGTGGTCCAACCGTGCTCCGCACCGGCGCCCGTCGGGTGGACGAAGGCCTCCGTGTACTGCGGCTCACCGGAGTCCAGCGCCAGCCGCATCCGGCGCTCGGTCTCGTCGCTCACGGGATCCGGCGCGATCTCCGGCAGGCGTAGCCCCCGCATCTCGGCCTCCGTGAGGGAGAGCGTGCGCTCCATACCGGCGTTCGCCCGCACCAGGCGCAGGTCCGCATCGAAGATCGCCAGGAAGCAGGGGGACTGGGTGAACGCCCACTCCTTCAGCGGTTCGCCCCAGGGAGAGCGGGGTGCGCCCCCGGCGGCGGACACCACGAACCACTTGACGGTGCCGCCGCTGGACGTCCAGCGGTGCGCCAGCAGTGCCACCTCCATGCGGTGACCGTCCCGGTGGCGCAGCGCCACCGTGCCGCTCCACCGCTCCCGCTCGGACGGCACCTCACGCGCCGCGTCACTGAGGACATCGGCGAGCCGGTGGGCGGCGGGCAGCCCCACGACCTCGGACGGCACGTAGCCGAGCAGCCGGGTCGCACCCTCGCTCCACTCGGTGACGATGCCCTGCTCGTTGATCGTCGCCGAGGCCGTGTAGGCCGACTCGAGGGGGGCGGCCGTCTCCTCGGGCCGCTCACCAGGAGAGGTGGGAACTTGCTCCATCGCCACTCATCTCGCCCTCGCTCGTTCCGCTGCCGCCGCCCCACGGGGACGTGCACGGCCAGGCGCTCCTCTGACCAGAATGATCCAGCCGGACAAGGAGCACCAACGCAGTACCGTCACGCGGGGCACTCAGCCACCCGGGTGCGCGAGGACGAGGGCGAGCGTCCGACCGGTTCCGGCGTTCGAGGTCGCGGCGGCGTCCACGGCGCCGGTCATCAGACCGGTTCCTCGTCCGGGTCGAGGAGCCGCAGCTCGTGCGCCAGCGCGGCCACGGCCCGGCGGATCTGGCCGGGCGTGTGGTCGTACGTGATGAAGAACCGCAGCCGGGCCAGCTCCTCCGGTACGGCCGGATGGAGGATGGGATTGACGCTGATGCCCTGCTGGAACAGGGCCTCCGCGAGCCGCAGGGTCTTCAGCGAGTCCCCGACGATGCACGGTACGACCGGCGTGTCATGGCTGTCCCCTGTGTTGATGCCCGCCTCGCGCGCGAGGCGGACGAAGAGCGCCGCGTTCTCCGAGAGCCGTGCCACCCGCTGCGGCTCGGCACGCAGCATGCGCAGGGCGGTCAGCGACGCCGCCGTGTCGGCCGGGGTCATCCCGGCGCTGTAGACGAAGCCCGGCACGGTGTAGCGCAGGTACTCCACGACCGGGCGGCTCGCCGCGACGTAGCCACCGCAGCTCGCCAGCGCCTTCGACAGCGTGCCCGACCACAGGTCGACCGCCGAGCGGTCGATGCCGTAGTACTCGCCGATGCCGCGGCCGGAACGGCCGATCGTCCCGATGCTGTGCGCCTCGTCGATCATCAGCAGCGCGCCGTGTCGGCGCTTGACGTCGACGAGGGCGGGCAGGTCGGCGATGTCCCCGTCCATGCTGTAGACGCCTTCGACGACGACGAGCACCCGCCGGTACTGGTCACGGACCTGCGTCAGCAAGGTGTCGAGGGCGGTGGCGTCGTTGTGGGGGAAGGGTCGCCGGGTCGCGCCGGAGAGCCGGCACCCCTGGAGGATGCTGTCGTGCGCGAGGGAGTCGTGGACGATGAGGTCCCCGGGGCCGACGAGGTGGCCGATGACGGTGACGTTGGTGGCATGGCCGTTGGCCAGGGTGACCGCGGCCTCGCACCCGAGCAGGTCGGCGATCTCGCTTTCGAGTTCCAGGTGGAGCGGTCGGCTGCCGGAGAGCAGCCGGCTGGCGGAGACCGAGGTGCCGCAGCGCTCTATCGCCTCGTGGGCCGCCTCGTTCACCTGCGGGTGGGTGGCCATGCCCAGGTAGTTGTAGCTGGAGAAGGAGAGGAGTTCCCGGCCGTCGATGACGGTGGTGTCCGTCAGCGCGCCCTCGTGGACGAGGAAGTACGGATTGGCCAGCCCCAGCCCGGAGAGCGAGGCGATGCGTTCGGCGTGGGCGGTGACCTCGGGGAAGCACTCGATCCGAGTGTGCTGCTCGGGCAACGGGGCGGCGGCCGGGGCCGGCGCCTCTTCGGCTCCGGATCGCTGCTCGGGAACGGGAGCGGGAGCGGTTACGGGTACGGGGGCGGGGGCGGGGGCCGGTACGGAGTCGCCGCAGCCGCGCGCGATCATCGCGGCGATCCCTCCGACGGTCGGCCGGTCGGTGGCCGACTTGTCGCGGGTCCACTGAGGCCACTGCCGCTTGAGGGAGGAGAACAGGTCCGTCAGCATCAGCGAGTCGAAACCGAGGTCGTCGATCAGCAACTGGTCGTCGCGCAGATGGGCGACCGGGAACGCGCTGACCCGGGCCACGTGCGCGAGCACGGACTCCGTGACCGTGGTGAGGTCCCCGGTCGGCGGCGGTGGCGGCCGCTCCTCGGTGTCGGGCGCGGCGGGCGGGGCGGGCGGGGCGGGCACGGCGGGGGGTACCGGGGCGGTTTCGGCGGTCGCCGGGGCGACGGCCGGCGCGGTCCGGTTCGGCTCGGGGAGGGTTTCGGCGAGGCGGGCCAGCAGCGCCGCCTCCGTGGTCGGGTTCGGCTCGGGGAGGGTTTCGGCGAGGCGGGCGAGCAGCGCCGTCTGCTGCTGGACCAGCCGGATCAGTTCCTCCATCGGGTGGAGCGGCGAGTCGTTCATCGTGGTCTCCTCGGGGGGTACGGGCCGGGACCGGGCCGGGGGCCGGTGGGAGGGGGCGGGGGTGCCCGTCGTTGCCGGGCGACGGCGGGGCATCCAGTAGGACTGGGTGGCGAGCTTCGCCACCGGCAGGTCGAGCAGTCGGCGCTCCCCCTGGGGAACCAGGGCGCGCGGGTCGACCGGGGCGCCCAGGACCGCGAGCCGGGCGAGGGCCCGTACGAAGCTCCGGCCGCCGTCCGGAGCCACCCCGGCGACGGGGACGACGTGGACGTCGCCGTGGTCGGTGAGGTTGCGGCGGACCGAGGTCAGGAGCGAATTGCCGCCGGTCACCTGGAGGAAGACACGGGCCCCCTGGTCGTAGGCGGTGCGCACGGCATCGGCGAACTGGACCGGTGCGGACGCGTGCCGTGCCCACAGCTCGCGCAGCCGCTCGGGTTCGGTGCAGACCTCCGCGTTCACGGAGGAGACGAACGGGAGGACGGGGCTGCTGACGGGGCGCTCGGCGAGGTCCGCGCGCATCTCCTCGTCCGCGGCGGCGAGCCGCGGCGAGTGGAAGGCGTTCGACACGTCGAGCGCCACCGTGACGACCCCCGCCTCGGCGCAGGCCCGCCGCATGGCGTCGAGCCCGTGCGGCGTGCCGCTGACCACGACCTGCCGCGGCTGGTTGAAACAGGCGAGCCACACGTCGTCGATGCCGTTCACCAGCCGGCGGCAGGTGTCCTTGTCGGTCTGTACGGCGAGCATCCCGCCGCGCAGGCCGTTCTCGGCCTCCCGGAGGGTCGCGCCCCGGTGCACCAGCAGTCGTACGGTGTCCCCGTCGGTGAGGGCGCCCGCCGCAGCGGCCGCGGCGAACTCCCCGACGCTGTGGCCGAGGACCAGGTCGGGAGCGATGCCGAAGCCGGCGAGGAGCCGGGTGGCGGCGATCTGGACGGCCCCGAGCAGCGGCTGGCACACCTCGGTGGAGGCGAGCCTGCGCCCGGCCCCTTCGGCGTCGCCCTCGGCGGTCGCCGCCTCCCCGTACAACAGGTCGCCGATGTCGGGGCCGGTGGCCTCGCGGGCCGCGGCACCGAGGTCGTCGACGGTCGCCCGGAAGCCGGGGAACCGCTCGTGGAGGTCCCGCATCATGCCGGGCCGCTGGCTGCCCTGACCGGGGAAGAGGAAGGCGAGGCGGCGCCGCTCGGCCGGCAGCGGGGCGTCGGCGGCGAAGGCGTCGTTCCCGAGGTCGCCCCGTTCGCCCTCGACGAGCTGCTCGCGGGCGCGGCGCAGCCGCCGTACGAAGGCCTCGGTGTCGGCGGCCACGATCGCGAGCCGGGCCGTCAGCGGCCGGCGGGAGCCGAGGGTGTGTGCCACGGCTGCCAGCGGGGCGGGGTCCGCCGCGTCGAGTGCGTCGAGAACGTCGCCGATGTGCTGGTCCAGGAGCTCGGGACTGCCGGCCGAGAGCAAGACGAGCTGGGGGCCGGTGTCCGGGGCGGCCCCGGTCCGCCCGGTGCGTTCCGGGAGACGGCCGGTAGCGGGGGAGGGGGCAGGGGCGGGCCGCTCCTCCAGAACCACGTGGACGTTCGTCCCGCCGAAGCCGAACGAGCTGACGGCGGCCCGGCGCGGAGCACTGGAGTCCGGAAAGGGCCGCTGCGCGTCGGCGAGACGCAGACCCGCGGCGTCGATGCCCAGGCCCGGGTGCGGGGCGGTCCGCGGCTGCGGAACGATCGTCCGGTGGTGGACGACCAGGGCCGTCTTGATCAGTCCGGCGATGCCCGCGGCGGACAGCGAGTGTCCGATGAGGGCCTTGCCCGCACCGACGTAGCACAGCGAGGGGTCGTCGTCGGGGTACTCGGTGCGCAGCCGGCGCAGCGCCTCGACCTCGGCGCGGTCGCCAGTGGCGGTACCGGTCCCGTGGGCCTCCAGGAAGCCGACCGTGGACGGGGCGACCCCCGCGTCGTCGTAGGCCCGGCGCATGGCGCGCAGCTGGCCTTCGGGAGCGGGCGCCAGCGGCCCGGGGGAGGCGCCGTCGTTGGCCGAGCCGATGCCCTTGATCACCGCGTACACCCGGTCGCCGGCGGCGAGCGCGTCGGCGAGCGGCCGGACGACGATCGCGCCGGCGCCCTCACCGAGGACGAAACCGTCGGCCCCCTCGTCGAAGGGGCGGCACACCCCGGTGGCGGACAGCGCCCGGAGCGTGGAGAAGCCGATCAGGCTGTCGGGGGTGAGGTTCAGGTACACGCCGCCGACGACGGCGATCCGGCAGCTGCCCTGGCGCAGTTGGGCCACGGCCTGGTCCAGGGCGACGAGCGAGCCGGAGCAGGCGGCGTCGACGGCGAAGCTGGGCCCGCCGAGGTCGAAGTGCCGGCTGACGGTGCCGGGGGCCATGTTGAGCAGGCTCCCCGGCAGGCTGAAGGCTTGTACGGTGCCGAGCGATCCCGCGTGGTCCCTGACGGCGTCGAGGAAGCCGCCGGGGTCCGCCGCGGCCTGCCGCGCGTCCTCGGCCAGGGCGATGGCCCGGATGGGGGCCGACATCAGGTCCTTGTAGTCGGACACCGACATTCCGCAGAAGACCCCGGTGTTCGCCCGGTCGAAGTCGCCCCGGCCCAGCCCCGCGTCGTCCAGGGCCTCGCGGGTGACGTCCAGGAGCAGCCGGTGCTGCGGATCCATGGCCCGGGCGCGAGCGGGCGGTACGCCGTAGTGCAGGGCGTCGAAGCGGTCCACGTCGTCCAGGAAGGCGACCTGGTCGGTGTACGCGGCATGGGGTGCGGAGGGATTGCCGGGTTCGTGGAAGGCCTCGTGGTTCCAGCGCTCCTTGGGCACGGCGGAGAACTGTCGTTCCCCGCTGAGCAGGAGCTTCCAGTAGGCGCTGATGTCGGGAGCACCGGGGAAGCGGCAGCCGAGTCCGGTGATGGCGATGTCGGTCATGGGAGTTCTTCCTTGCCGTGAGACGGGGGCGGGACGGGGTCGAGACGGGGGATGTGGGGGGAGATGGGGACGGGTGGGCGACGACGGTCAGTGGCGCGCCCGGGCCGGGGTCCGCGGGGCGGGCCGGGCCGCGGGACACCTGCGGACGGGCGTCGGGGGCGGACGGGAGGCAGGGAGCGGTTCCTTGGGCCGGACGGGACGCGGCGCCCACCAGTTCAGGCCGCCCGCCAGGCGCATCAGCGCCGGTACGAGGACCCCCCGTACGAGCGTGGCGTCGAGGAGGACGCCGAGGCCCGCGCCGATCCCGAAGAACTGCAGGAGGGACACCTGCGAGGTGCCGAAGCTCAGGAGGGTGAAGGCGAGCAGCGCGCCGGCGGTGGTGACGATCCCGCCCGTGCGGGCCATGCCCGTGACGATCGAGCGGGCGTTGTCCTGCCCGGCCTCGTGCGCCTCCTTGATGCGTGCGAGGACGAACACCTCGTAGTCCACCGAGAGCCCGAAGACGATGCAGAACAGCAGGACCGGCATGGTCGTGCTGAGGGGCCCCGGTGTGAAGTCGAGCAGCTGGTGGAGATGACCCGACTGGAAGACCCACACCATGGCGCCGAGGACGGCCGCGAGACCCAGCGCGTTCAGCGCGATGGCCTTCAGCGGCAGCAGCAGGCTGCGCGTGAAGCCCAGGAGCAGCGCGAAGGTGGTGAGCGAGATCAGTGCGAGCGCCAGCGGGATCCGGTCGCCCACGGTGGCCTTGGCGTCGACCAGGACCGCGCTCGGTCCGCCGACGAGGGCCTCGGTGCCCGCGGGGGCGGGGACCGCACGGACGTCGTGGACGAGCTGCTGGGCAGCGTGCGACTGGGGGTCAACCAGCGGCACCACGGAGAGCTGGACCGGGCCGTCCACGGCGGGCCGGGCGGTGGCCGAGGCCTGGCCCGGGATCGCTGACCGCTCCCCGTCCCGGAAGCCGCCGTCGGGTCCCGCGACCTGGGCGACCTGCGGGAACGCGGACAGGCGGCGGGCGTACTCCACCCGCTCCGACGGGGAGGCACCTCCCGTGGTGACGACCGTCAGCGCGCCCGAGCCCTTCATGTCGAACCGGTCGCGCACGAGTTCACCGGTCTGCCGGCTGGACGCGCCGGGCGGCAGCGCCCGGTCGTCGGGGGTGGCGAAATCGGCGTGCGCGAAGGGGGCGGCGAGCAGCACCAGCAGGCCGATCACCGGCAGCGCCGCGATCAGCGGGCGGCGTACGACGATCCGCGCCAGCCCCTCCCAGAATCCGGACCGGGAGCCGGAGCGGACCTGGCGGCGCCACGGCACGGCCCAGGCGTTCACCCGCTTCCCGAGCAGTGCGAGCAGGGCGGGCAGTACGGTCACGGCGCTCACCGCCGCGATCGCCACCACGGCGATGCCCGCGTAGGCGAAGGAGCGCAGGAAGTACGGCGGGAACACCAACAGCGTGGCGAGCGCGGCGGAGACCGTGGCGGCGCTGAAGGCGATCGTGTGGCCCGCCGTGCGCACGGTCCGTACGGCGGCGGTGCTCGGCAGGAAGCCGGCGGCGAGCTCCTCCCGGAACCGTGAGACGACCAGCAGCCCGTAGTCGATGCCCAGCCCCAGGCCGAGCGCCGTGGTGAGGTTCAGCGCGAAGACGGACACGTCGGTGACGCGGCCGAGGAGGCTCAGGACCAGCAGCGTCCCGGCGATGGAGAGGACCCCGATCAGCAGCGGCAGGGCCGCGGCGACCACACTGCCGAACACCAGGACCAGCAGGATCAGGGTGCCCGGCAGGACGACGGACTCGGCCCGCTTCAGGTCGGACTCCGAGATGTCCTGGAGCTCGGCGTCGACGAGGGCGCTCCCCCCGACGTGCACCGTCAGGGTCTCGTCGGCACCGGCCGGGGCGGTCAGTTCCGCGCGCAGCCGCTCGGCCCGCGCCGCGAGCTCTTCCCCCTCGCCGTCCACGTGCGCGACCAGCATCGCCGCGCGGCCGTCGCGGCTGCGCAGCTCCGCCGCGCCGCCGGTCCAGTACGAGGTCACGGCGCTCACGTGCGGCTGCGCGGCGAGCCGTCCGGTCAGTTCCGCGCCCGCGCCGCGGGCGGCCGGTCCGTCCACGGAACCGCTGCCGCTCCGGGCTACGAGGACCAGGTTCGGGGAGGCGCCCAGGCGGTCGGCGGCCAGGTGCGCGGCGCGGCTGGACTCGGACCGCGGATCGTCGTACCCCTGAGTCTTCAGCCGGCCGGTCGCATCCGTGCCGAACAGGACGGACAGGACGAGGAAGACGAGCGCGCCGATGAGGACGAGCCGGGGGTGACGGGTCACGAAGGCCCCTGCACGGCGGAACATGGATGCCTCCGGTACGGACGGCGATTCGCTCCTGCTCTCGCGCAGGAAGGTCGATGTCCACCGTGCCCGGACGCGGGTCGAGGCCGTAGTCCCGGCCATTCGTACCTTGACAGGACGGGAGGGGAGGTACCCCGGGGCGTCGACACGAAGGGTGACATCGCGTGCCCGCGAGTCACTCGATGTGGTGGGTCCGTGGTGGGAGTGGCGGCGCCGGGGTGCGTCCGGTGCGTCCGCCGCCGACTATGGGCGGCGTACCACCCCCACTGCCGTTGTCAGGAGCTCACCATGCTGGAGCGCAAACTGCGCAAGGACCACACCGAGGTCACCTTCATCCTGCCCGTCGACACCCCGCCGGGACCGGTCAGCGTGGTGGGCGACTTCAACGACTGGCAGCCCGGTGTCCACACCCTGGCCCGCCGCAAGGACGGCAAGCGCGCCGTGACCGTCGAGCTGCCCAGCAAGAGCACGCACTCCTTCCGGTACCTGGCGGCCGGGGACTACTGGTTCAACGACGAGAGCGCCGGGGACCAGGACGGCCCCAACAGCCGCTTGCACACCTGACGGCCCGGACTCCTCGCAGACGGACCGGAACGCGCCCCGGCCATGGGCCGGGGCGCGTTTGTGCGACGTCGATCAGTTGAAGTAAGGTTAGGCTAATCTAATCGATCAACAGTACATATTCCGGGGCGAGTTGGTGGCCCCTCACTCCCGCGTGCCCGTTTTGTCTATCGACAGTGCGCCATGGAATCAGCTTAGCTTTGCCTAAGTTCCGGTCGCGGCTGCGTCGGCGTGCCGACCCGTCCGGGCGGTGGATCGAAGGGATGACGTAGAGCGACATGGGCACGATCGCAGTGGAACGCCCCGTGCCCGGGGGCGTGACGGAGGCCCGTCGGCGGCGGGTCGTGGGCTCACTCGCCCTGGTGCTGGTCCTCCTGGCCGCCGTGGTGGTCTCGTTGGCCGTCGGTGCGCGGGCGCTGACCCCCGCCGAGGTGTGGCGCGGGTTATCGGCGGCGCCGGACCCCGACCAGCGACTCACCGAGATACGCCTCATCGTGCGGACCGTACGGGTGCCGCGCACGGTGCTCGCGGTCGCGGCGGGCGTGGCCCTGGGGGTCGGCGGGGCGCTGATCCAGGGGTACACGCGCAATCCGATCGCCGACACGGGCCTGCTGGGCGTGAACTCCGGCGCCTCCTTCGCCGTGGTGCTGGTGATCGCCCTGTTCGGGTTCGCCAACCCGTTCCAGTACGTCTGGTTCGCCTTCTTGGGCGCCGCGGTCGCCGGCGTCGTCGTCTTCGGACTGGCGAGCATCGGCCGGGGGGCCGGTAACCCGCTGACCCTCGCGCTGGCCGGACAAGGGGTCACGGTGTTCCTCGCCGCGATGACCACGGCGGTCGCGCTGTCCGACAAGGCCTCGCTGAACGCCCTGCGGTTCTGGAACGCGGGCTCCGTGGCCGGTGTCGGGTTCGACGTCATCTGGCCGGTGATCGCGTTCATCGCCGTCGGGCTGCTGCTCGCGCTGATCACCCTGCCCGCCCTGAACCTGCTCAACCTCGGCGACGACGTCGCGCGGGGGCTGGGGGTGAACATCGTGCTCAGCCGGACCATCGGCATCGCCGCCATCACCCTGCTCGCGGGAGCCGCCACGGCGGCGTGCGGCCCCATCGCCTTCCTCGGCCTGATGGTGGCCCACATGGCCCGGTACCTGACCGGGCCGGACTACCGCTGGCTGGTGCCGTACGCGGGCCTGCTCGGTGCCGTCGTCCTGCTGGTCTGCGACATCGCGGGGCGTCTGCTGGTGCGGCCGGGGGAGTTGGACGCGGGGGTCGTCGTGGCCCTCCTCGGGGCCCCGTTCTTCGCGGCCCTGGTGTGGCGCGGAAAGTTCAAGAGCGCATGACCGGAACCGAGGTGACCGAGGTGAAGGCATTGGCACCGGTGACGCCGGGCGTGCGGCTCGGCCCCGTCTCGTTCGTGTGGCGGCCGTGGGTCGTGTGCGTCACGCTGCTGCTGGCGGCGGCGACCTTCCTGATGTTCTGCGTGTCCATCGGCGTGGGGGACTTCCCCATCGGCCTGTCACGGGTGATGGCCACGGTCGTGGGCGGCGGCGAGCAGGTCGACAAGTTCGTGATCATGGACCTGCGGATGCCGCGCGCCCTGGCCGGGCTCGTCGTGGGCATCGCGCTCGGGGTGTCCGGGGCGATCACCCAGTCGATCGCGCGCAACCCGCTGGCCAGCCCGGACATCCTGGGGATCACGTGGGGCGCCGGCGCGGTCGCGGTGTTCCTGGTGACCGTGTCGGGCGGGACCGCGGCGGCGGTCGTCAACTCCGTGGGCCTGTCCGGGGCGGCGCTCGCGGGCGGCCTCGGCACGGGGCTCCTCGTGTACTTCCTGGCGTGGCGACGCGGGATCGACGGCTTCCGGCTCATCCTCATCGGCATCTCGGTGAGCGCCGTCATGGAGGCGATCACCACCTGGCTGCTGGTCACGGCCGACATCAGGGACGTGGCCCGGGCCCAGGCCTGGCTGGTCGGCTCCCTGGACAACCGGTCGTGGGACGACGTGGGCGTCGCGCTGTGGTGCACCCTGGCCCTGATGGTCGTCGTGACGGTGGTCGCGTTCCAGTTCAAACCGCTGCACCTCGGTGACGACGTGGCCGCGGGCCTCGGCGTCCGGTACGCGAGGGTGCGCGCGGTGCTGCTGCTGTGCGCGGTGCTGCTGGCCGGCGTGGCGGTGAGCGCCGCCGGCCCGGTCTCGTTCGTCGCACTGGTGGCGCCGCAGGTGGCGATGCGGCTGGCGAAGTGCCCGACACCGCCGATGGCGGCCTCCGGGATGGTCGGGGCCCTGCTGCTGATCGGCGCGGACCTGGTCGCCCGTACGGCACTGCCGATCACCCTCCCGGTCGGGGTGGTGACCGCCGTGATCGGCGGCCCCTTCCTCATTTACCTGCTGGTGCGGGCCAACCTCCGCTAGCCGGTGTCCCCGTAGACGTCCAGACATCAGACCTTCAGACACCAGACCCTTCAGACATGCCTATTTCAGGGGGAGTTGTGGCCGTATCGCAGATCGCCGGGATCGAGTCCGACGGGGACGAGGCCGTACGGCTGGCGGCCAGAGGGGTCACCGTCGGGTACGGCGGCCGGGTGGTCATCGACGACCTCCACGTGTCGATCCCCCCGCAGGTGATCACCACGATCATCGGCTCCAACGGGTGCGGGAAGTCGACCCTGTTGCGGACCCTGTCCCGGCTGCTCAAACCGACCAGCGGATCGGTCGTGCTGGACGGTGAGGACATCGGCCGGCTCAGGACCAGGGACGTGGCCAAGAAGCTCGGCCTGCTGCCGCAGGCTCCGGTGGCGCCGGAGGGGCTCACCGTGGCCGACCTCGTCGCCAGGGGGCGCCATCCGCACCAGAGTTGGCTGCGGCAGTGGTCCTCCGACGACGCCGACGTCGTGGCGCGGGCCCTGGCCATGACCGGGGTGTCCGACCTGGCCGACCGTCCGGTCGACGCGCTGTCCGGCGGGCAGCGGCAGCGGGTCTGGATCTCGATGACGCTGGCACAGGGCACCGACCTGCTGCTCCTGGACGAGCCGACCACCTATCTGGACCTGGCGCACGCGATCGACGTGCTCGACCTCGTGGACGACCTGCACGAGTCGGGGTGCACCGTGGTCCTGGTGCTGCACGACCTCAATCTGGCCACGCGCTACAGCGACAACCTCATCGTGATGAAGGCCGGTTCGATCCTTGCGCAGGGGCATCCCCGTGACGTGATCACCGCGGAGCTGTTGTACGAGGCGTTCGGGTTGCGCGCCAAGGTGATCGACGACCCGGTGGGGGACCGGCCGCTGATCGTGCCCATCGGGCGCGCCCACGTGAACACCCCATAGATCAAACAAAGTTACGTTGCAAGTAAGGCTAGGCTAGCCTCACTTGAGCGCGGTAGGGTTTGGCTGCCCTCGGGCGGAACTGCAGTGGACGGCACGAAAGCAAGGGATTTCGGATGCTTTTCCATCGAACGACACGTATGAAGCCCTGGCAGCGGCTGGCGGCAGGAGTGTCCGCCGCGACCCTCGGTGTCGGCCTCCTGGCCGGATGCGGTTCCGATTCGGCGGACCAGGCCGACAAGAAGAGCGACGGCGCCCCGGCCGCCGGGGGCACCTTCCCGGTCACCGTCGAGCACGCCTTCGGATCGACCAAGGTCGACAAGGCCCCCAAGCGGGTCGTCTCGGTCGGATACACCGACGACCAGGCCATCCTGGCGCTCGGCATCAAGCCGGTCGGCATGGTCGACCAGTACCCGAACCCGCCGGGCACCTCCCCCGACATCAACACCCAGTGGCCGTGGGTGAAGGACAAGTGGGGGGACACCCGCCCCGAGGTCATCATGAACAACGGTGACGCCGGCCCGAACTACGAGAAGATCGCGGCCCTGCGCCCGGACCTGATCATCGTCGTGTACTCCGAGATCGACCAGGCCGGCTACGAGAAGCTCTCCAAGATCGCCCCGACGGTGGGCCGCACCAAGGCCGAGAAGGAGCCGTTCAGCGCTCCCTGGCAGGACAACGCCGTCCACATCGCCAAGGCGCTCGGCCAGGAGGCCAAGGGCACCGAGCTGGTGAAGGGCATCCAGGACAAGCTCGACACGGCCAAGAAGGCGCACCCCGAGTTCGCGAACCAGACCGCCGTCCCCCTGTCCTGGTACAAGGACTCGGTGGCCCCGTTCACCACCACCGACGTCCGCGGCCGGCTGGTGACGGGCATCGGCTACAAGGGCCAGACCGAGATCGACAAGATCGCGGACGGCAAGTTCTACACCACGCTCTCCCCGGAGCGCATGGACCTCGTCGACGTCGACCGCCTCTTCGTCATCGCCGACAAGGCGGACCAGGAAGCACTGAAGAAGTTCCAGCTGTTCACCAACCTGAACGCGGTCAAGAACGGCAAGGTCTCCTACCTCCTCGACAGCGAGGGCCCGGCCGTCGGCGCGGCCATGTCCCAGGGCACCCTGCTCTCCCTGCCCTACGCGATCGACGAACTCGTCAAGTCGGTCGGTTAAGTGTGAGCATCACCGCCGCGCGCGTCGCCCCGTCGACCCTGCGCACCACGACCGGACGCGAGGCCACCCGCTGGGTCGCGGCGCACTGCCGCGAGGTGCCGTGGCTGACCATCGCCACCGTGTTCACCACGGTGGCGGGGGCGGCCCTCCAGGTGCTCCCGCTGCTCCTGCTCGGTCGGGTCGTCGACGGGGTGGTCGCGGGCGGACCGCGCTCGATCCTGGTCACGACCGGGGTGTTGATGGTGGCCGCCGCGCTGCTCGGCGCGGCGGCCACCGCCCTGTCGACCTACCTCATCGGGCGCCTCGGTGCGGACCTGCTCGCACGGCTGCGCGAAGGCGCCGTCCGGGCGGTGCTGGGGATGCCGAGCGCCCGGATCGAGCAGGTCGGCCGGGGAGACGTGCTCTCCCGGGTCGGCGACGACGTGGCCGTGCTGTCCAAGGGCATCAGGACGGCCGTTCCCACCGTGTTCTCGGCGGGGGTGCTGGTCGTCATCGCCACGCTCGGCATGTTCGGCCTGGACTGGCGGCTCGGACTGGCCGGTGCCTGCGCGCTGCCCGCGTACGGGCTGGCCCTGCGCTGGTACCTGCCCCGCTCCGCCCCGCTCTACCAGAAGCAGCGGGCGGCCCAGGCCGACCGTGCGCAGGCCCTGATCAGCGGGTTGAACGGGATAGACACGGTCCGGGCGTACCGCCTCGAAGGGGCCGTCCGCGAGAAGGTCACCCACGAGTCGTGGCGGGTGCGCGAACTCGGAATCGAGGTGTTCCGGCTCTTCGGCCGCTTCGTCGGCCGGGAGAACCGCGCCGAGTTCATCGGACTGGTCCTCATCATCGTCGTGGGGTACGCCCTGCTGGAGGCCGACGCCGCCAGCCTCGGCGAGGTCTCCGCGGCCCCACTGCTGTTCCACCGCCTCTTCACCCCGCTCGGCTCCATCATGTTCACCTTCGACGAGGCGCAGAAGTCGGGCGCGAGCCTGACCCGCCTGGTCGGAGTGCTGGAGGAGGACTCCGAGGACCGGCTGGTGGGCGCCCTGGCCGCGGCCCGTGCGGCGGACCCGCCCGACCCGGTGCCCGTGACGGTGCGCGGGCTGACGTTCCGCTATCCCGACTCCGAGGAGCCGGTCGTCCGGGACGTCGACCTCACGATCCCGGCCGGCACCTCGCTCGCGCTGGTCGGGGCGACGGGCGCGGGCAAGTCCACCCTGGCCGCGCTGATCGCGGGCATCGGCACCCCGCAGGCCGGATCGGTGCACATGGGGTCCACCGACCTCGCCGGTCTCGACGAGGCCGGGGCGCGGGCCCTGGTCAGCATCCTGACGCAGGAGACGCACGTCTTCTCCGGTCCGCTCGCCGAGGACCTGCGCCTGGCCGCACCGGAGGCGACCGACGCCCAGCTGATGGACGCCCTGCGCACGATCGGTGCCGACGCATGGGTCGACGCGCTGCCCGACGGGCTGAACACGCCCGTCGGCGAGGGCGGCGAACGCCTCGACGGCACCAAGGTCGCCCACATCGCCCTGGCCCGGCTGGTGCTGGGCCGCACCCCCGTCGTGGTGCTCGACGAATCCACGGCGGAGGCGGGCAGCGAGGGGGCGGCCGAGCTGGAACGGGCCGTGCTCGCCGCGTGCGCGGGCCGGACCACGCTGTTCGTGGCGCACCGGCTGACCCAGGCGATGGCGGCGGACCGGATCGCCGTACTGGACGCGGGACGCGTCGTGGAGCAGGGGACGCACGAGGAGTTGGTGGCCCTGGGCGGCCGCTACGCACGACTGTGGCG
This sequence comes from Streptomyces sp. NPDC091682, assembly GCF_044756625.1. NCBI lineage: Bacteria > Bacillati > Actinomycetota > Actinomycetes > Kitasatosporales > Streptomycetaceae > Streptomyces > Streptomyces sp. NPDC091682. The sequence continues at coordinate 68,208 of NZ_JBIVTH010000017.1, forward strand.
GGCCTGGCGCGAAGGCAGTTAGGCAGCCCATTTTTCGGTTGGGCCGACATATCGATCTGGAAAGGGCGTTGAGCCTCCGATGACGGAATCGACCGCTCGTCTCGTGCTGCTTCCCCCCACCCGCCTGGCAGACGTGCGCCGGCGGTCCGGCGACTACGGCGACACGACCATTGCCCGGGCCTGCGCCATCGCACTGGCCTACTGGGCCACGGGACGGAGTCCCGACGGCTTGGAACTCACCCCCGGCACCCTCTTCGCCGACGTCCTCGGCTGGGCGGACAACGGCGGTGCCGCAACCGCCGGCTGGGAGGTCGGGGCGCACGGCCCGGACGGCGAGGACGGCCGCAGCATCACCCTCCCGGAAGGCGTCGTACCGGCTGACGCACAGCTCGCCCTGGACGACCTGGCCGACTTCCCGGGCCGGTCCCTCGCCACCATCGGCCCGTCCGGCATCGCGCAGAGACTCGCCACCCTGGCCGAGTGGAACGACACCGGGGCCGACCGGATCCGCCCGACCATCGTCGAGATGTTCCGCGAGCAGGCCCGCCTGCGGCCGGACGCGGTCGCGATCGTCGACGAACACCGCTCGCTGACCTACCGTCAGGCAGCCGAGCTCTCCGCCCAGCTGGCCCACCACCTGATCGCACGCGGAATCACCACCGAACAGGTCGTCGCCATCTCCCTGGACCGCTCCGCCGCCATGGTGATCGGCCTGCTCGGCGTGCTCCAGGCCGGAGCCGCGTTCGTCCCCCTCGACCCGCAGTGGCCCGCCGCCCGCCGCTCCGTCGTCATCGCCGACGCCCGCGTCGTACTGCAGCTCAACGACTCGGGCGAACACGCCCCGGACGAACCGGAAGCCGTGCCCGTCGACCTCGGCGACTGGCGGTTCGGCTCCTACCCCGGCGAGGGGACCGCCCTCACCGTCCCGGGCGACGCGCTGGCCTACGTGATCTTCACCTCCGGCTCGACCGGCCGGCCCAAGGGCGCGATGATCCGCCACGAGGCCATCAGCGAGCGCTTGCTGTGGCAGGTCGAAGAGATCCTGGGCTTCGGCCACGACGACGCGTCCCTGTTCAAGGCGCCGCTGTCCTTCGACATCTCCATCAACGAGATCTTCCTGCCGCTGGTGTGCGGCGGCCGGCTGGTGGTCCTGCGCCCCGGCGGCGAACGCGACCCGCACCACCTGCTGAGCGTGATAGCCGAGCAGCGCGTCACCTTCACCTACCTCGTGTCGTCCATGCTGGACGTACTGCTGGAGATCGCGGGCGACTCCGGACGCCTCGACAGCCTGCGGCACGTGTGGTGCGGCGGCGAGGTGCTCACCCCGGAGCTGTACGAGCGCTTCCGCACCCGGCTCGACTTACCCATGTACCACGGCTACGGCCCGGCCGAGACGACCATCGGCGTCTCGCACGTGATCTACCGGGGCGCCGCGGAACGCCTGTCGACATCGATCGGCAAGGCCAACCCCAACACCCAGCTGTACGTGCTGGACGACGAACTGCGCCCGGTCCCGGTCGGGGTCGGCGGCGAGCTGTACGTCGGCGGGTTCCTGCTCGGGCGCGGATACGTGGGCGCGCCCGGCCTGACCGCCTCCCGGTTCGTCGCGAACCCCTTCGCCACGGACGGGTCCCGGCTGTACCGCACCGGTGACCTCGCGCGCTTCGCCCCCGACGGATCCCTGGACTTCCTCGGCCGCGCCGACAACCAGATCAAGATCCGCGGCATGCGGCTGGAGATCGAGGACGTCGAGGTCGGCCTCGCCGAGCACCCCGCGGTACGCCACACCTGCGTCGTCGCGAAGAAGAACACGGCCGGCGGCACCTACCTCGTGGGCTACGTGATACCCGCCACCGGCAGCGAGGACCTGCGCGCCGACGAGGTCAAGCAGTGGGCCACCGGGCACATGGTGGAGTACATGGTGCCCACCCACATCGTCGTGATGAAGGAGTTCCCGCTCACCGCGAACGGCAAGCTCGACCGGGGCGCGCTGCCGGAGCCCCGGACCGGCGCGGGCGCGCTCGCCCCGCCCGTCACCGAGAACGAGCGCCTGGTGTGCGCAGCAGTTGCGGCGGTGCTGCGGCGCGACGCGGTCGGCGTCGACCAGGACTTCTTCCAGCTCGGCGGAGACAGCATCCTGGCGATCTCCCTGCTGAGCGCCCTGCGCGAAGCGGGCCTGCACGTCACGGCCCGCCAGATCTTCACCAACAGCGTCGTGGGCGCGCTGGCGGCGGTCGCGGACCGCGAAGCCGCCGCCGTGGACCACGGCGACGTCGCCACTGGTACGGTCGTGGGATCGCCGATCGTGCAGTGGCTCGGCGCGACCACGGACGCCATCGACGGCTTCGTGCAGTCGGTGGTGCTCAACACCCCGGCGAACCTCACGGCCGACGCGCTCGACGCCGTCCTGGCCGCCGTGGTCGCACGGCACGACATGCTGCGCGCCAAGCTGGTGCGGGGCGAGCGCTGGAGCTTCGAGATCCCGGAGCCGGACCACGCCGTAGAGCGCTGGCAGGAGAGCGACTTGCCCCTCGACGAGTGCGTCGCACTCGCCACCGACGGGCTGGACCCGGCGAACGGAGTGATGCTGCGCGCCGTCTGGCGCCGCGGGGCGCGCCAGCTGGTCCTGGTCGCCCACCACGTGGTCATCGACGGCGTGTCCTGGCGGATCCTGATGGAGGACCTCTCCACGGCCTGGCGCTGGTACGTCTCGGGCGCGCCGATCGACCTGCCCCCGGTGGGCACGTCGTTCCGGCGCTGGACGCAGCTGCTGGAGCGCGCGGGATTCGACGCCGACCGCGACCACTACCGGCGCGCCCTGCCGGGGGCGGACGCGCCGCTGGGCCGGCGCGCGCCGTCCGCGGCCGACACCGTCGCCCGCGAACGCACGACGACCCTCTCGGTCGGCCCCGACGTCACGGCCGCGCTCCTGGGCGAGGTCCCCGCGAGGTTCCACGCAGGGGTCAACGACGTGCTGCTGACCGCGCTCGCCGTCACCCTCGCCCGGTGGCGCCGCGACCTCGGCCAGGACCAGACGTTCGCGCACATCGAACTGGAGGGCCACGGCCGCGAAGGACGCCACGTCGCGGACTCCGCCGGCTTCGAGCCGGAACTGTCACGGACCGTCGGCTGGTTCACCACCCTGTTCCCGGTGACCGTCGACCCCGGCGCGGCCGACGACCTGACGGCCCCCGCCTACCTGGTCGCCGCGCTCAAGGCGGTCAAGGAGGACCTCGCCCGGGTGCCGAGCAACGGCGTCTCCTACGGCGCCCTGCGCTACCTGGACGGCACCGCGTTCGACGCGCCCGCACCCCAGGTGCTCTTCAACTACCTGGGTCGCTTCGACGCGGGCTCCGCCGGCGACTGGGAACTCGCCCACACCACGGCACAGTTGGGCGAGAAGCGCGATCCCCGGATGCGGCTGCCGCGCGCCCTGGAGTTCAATGCGATCGCCGAACCCACCGCGGCCGGAGGCGCGTACGAACTGGTCACCACCCTCTCCTGGCCCGACGGGCTGCTCGGCGACCAGGACATCGAAACCATCGGCGGGTACTTCCGCGAAGCCCTGGCCGGACTGGCCGCACTGGCCGTCATCGACCTGGCCGCACTGGGTCTCGGCGGCCACTCGCCCAGTGACTTCGCCCTGCCCGCACTCACCCAGGCCGACGTCGACGAGCTGGACGGCCCGGAGCTGCGGGACGTTCTGGCGCTGACCCCGCTCCAGGAGGGCCTCTACTTCCACTCGGTCTTCGACGACGACTCCGCGGGCAGCTACGTCGAGCAACAGCTCCTGACCCTGGACGGAGAGGTGGACGCCGATCGGCTCGCCGCGGCCGCCACCCGACTGCTCACGCTCTTCCCCAATCTGGCCGCACGGTTCACGGCCCTCGCCGACGGCCGCGTGGTCTCCGTGCTGGAGGGCGGGGTCCAGGCCCCGTTCACCACCCTGGACCGCCCCGGCATCACCGACGAGGAGATCCGCGAGCACGCCGAGCGGGACCGCCGCGCCGGGTTCGACCTGGCGAGCGGCCCGCTGATGCGGTACACGCTGATCCGTACGGGACCCGCCCGCAGCGTGCTGGTGCAGACCGTTCACCACATCATCGCCGACGGCTGGTCGGTGCCACCGATGCTCCGCGCACTGCTGACCGAATACCGTGCGCCGGGCACCGTGCACCCGCTCGGCGGCTTCACCGACTACGTGCGCTGGCTCGCCGGACGCGACGAGGACGAGAGCGACCGGGTGTGGCGCGAGCAGCTCGCCGGGCTCCCCGGCCCCTCGCTGGTCGCCGAGGGACACACGCCGTCCGACCGGTTCGCCGACACCGCCACCTCGCCGGAAGGGGACGTCGACGAGGCCGCCCGATCCGCCGGTGTGCCGCTGAGCGCGGCCGTGCACAGCGCCTGGGCCGCGACGCTCGGCGGCCTCCTGCACACCAGGGACGTCGTCTTCGGCTCCACGGTGTCCGGGCGCGACGCCGACGTGCCCGGCATCGGGGACATGGTCGGTCTGTTCATCAACACCATCCCGGTGCGCGCCCGGTGGGCCGCCAGCACCCCGGCGCGCGACCTGCTCGCCTCGGTACGGGACCACCAGAGCGCGGTGCTGGCGCACCAACACGTCTCACTGGCGCGCATCAGCCGCCTGAGCGGAGCCGGCCCGCTCTTCGACACCCTGGTGGTGTTCGACGTGGCCACCGACGTGGCGGACCTGCGCGGGCCCGAGGACACGCTCGTCATCAGCGACGTCGTGAACGAGGGCGCCCCGCACTACCCGTTGACCCTCGTGGTGGAGCGCGCGCTCGACGGCCGCCCCCGCTTCAACCTGATCTACGACGGCGCGCTGGTGCGGGAGTCGACCGCCCGGACGGTCCTGAACACCTTCACCCGCACCCTCACCGGCCTGCTCGGCCGGCCGGACGACCTCGTCGACGACCTGGCTCCCACCGGCACCCGGACCCCCGCACCGATCACCCCGACGACGCTGGGCGCACTGTTCGACGCCGCCGCGCACCGCGATCCGGCCGCCACCGCCGTCACCCAGTGCGCCCTCGACGGCGGCAGCCGGTCACTGACCTACGGCGAACTGGCCGACGCAAAGGACGAGCTGGCCTCGGCCCTGCGCGCCGCCGGTGTCCGGCCGGGCGAACGGGTCGCCGTCGCCGTCCCGCGCTCCCTCGAGCAGGTCGTCGCCCTCGTCGCCGTCGTCACCGCGGGCGGTGCGTACGTACCGCTGGACCTCGCCTACCCGGACGGACGCCTGGAGTACGTCCTCGCCGACGCGGCCCCGCAGGTCGTGCTCGTGGACCGGGAGCACCGGGACCGCTTCACGCGGCTGCTGGCCCGGGCGGGCGTACCGGCCCGCGTGCTCGTACAGGGGGAGCTGCCGCCGCAGGACGCCCGGGTCACCGGGGACGACCAGGTCACTGCGGACGCCGCCGGGCCCGGGGTCGACTGGCACGATCCCGCGTACGTCATCTACACCTCCGGGTCGACCGGCACGCCCAAGGGCGTCGTCGTCCCGCACTCCAGCGTGGTGACCCTGCTCGCGAACACGCGACCCGACATGGACTTCGGTCCGCACGACGTGTGGGTCCAGTTCCACTCGTACTCCTTCGACTTCGCGGTGTGGGAACTGTGGGGCGCGCTGGCCCACGGTGCCGAGCTCCTGGTGCCGGAGTACGCACTGACCCGCTCGCCCGTCGACTTCCACCGCCTGGTGCGCGAGCGCCGGGTGACCGTCCTCAACCAGACCCCCTCGGCCTTCTACCAGTTCATCGAGGCCGACCGGCACGCCGACGAACCCGTCACCACCCTGCGCCGGATCGTCTTCGGGGGCGAGGCACTGGATCCCGGGCGGCTGCGCGACTGGGTCGAGCGGCACGGGACGACCTCGCCCGAGCTGGTCAACATGTACGGCATCACCGAGACCACCGTGCACGTCACGCACCGGGTCCTGACCGACGAGGACTTCCGCCCCGGCGCCGGGGCCAGCCCGATCGGAGGCCCGATCCCCGGACTGGTCACCTACCTGCTCGACGACCGGCTCCGACCGGTCCCGCCGGGCCGGGTGGGCGCCATCTACGTCGCCGGCGACCAGGTCTCCCTCGGCTACCTGGGCCGCCCGTCCCTCACGGCCGGCCGGTTCGTCGCGGACCCGTTCGCGGCCGACGGCTCCCGCATGTACCACACGGGCGACCTCGCCCTCCGTACGCTCGACGGCGAGCTGGAGTTCGCCGGCCGGGCCGACGACCAGGTGCAGCTCAAGGGCTTCCGCATAGAGCTCGGTGAGGTGGAGTCCGCGATCCGGGAACTCGACGGCGTGATCGACGCGGCCGTCACCGTGGCCGACAGCGCGGACCACCTGGTGGCGCACGTCGTGGCCCGGGTCCCCTTCGACACCGCCGCCCTCGCCGCGCTGCTGGCCCCGAAGCTGCCCGTCCACATGGTCCCCGGCCTGGTCCTGCCCGTCGACGCCCTGCCGCTGACGGTCAACGGCAAACTGGACCGCAAGGCCCTGACCGCACGCGCCGCACCGCACGACGCACCGGCCGCCACGACCGGATCCGCCACCGGATCCACGGCCGCGTCCGCGCTCACCGCCCTGATCGACATCTTCACCGAGACCCTGCCCGGCACCGCCGTCGACGGCGACAGCGACTTCTTCCGGGCCGGTGGCGACAGCATCCTCGCCATCACCGTCGTCAACCGGGCCAGGGCCCTGGGCCTCGCGATCGCCCCCCGCGACGTGTTCCTGCTCAGGACCCCGCGCGCGCTCGCCGAGCACCTGGCGACGCACACCCCGCGCCCCGCGACGCCCGGCGCGCCCGCCGCCGCCCCCCGCGAGGACGGCCCGCTGACACCGACCCCGATCATCCTGCGCCGGCGCGAACTCGGCGGATCCCTTGCCCGGTTCGCCCAGGCCCGAGCCCTGGTCACGGCCGAGGGGACCGGTCACGCCGACGCCGAGCGCGCCGCGAACGCCGTCGTCGCCGCCCACCCGGCCCTGCGGCTGCGGCTGCGCACCGAGCACGGGGTGTGGGCCCTGCGCACCGAACCGGCCCGCGCGGTCACCGTCGTACGCAGCGACGCGCCCGACGCGAGCGCCGCCGCGGACGAAGCCGCCGGACGGCTCGACCCCGAGACCGGGGAGGTCATCGCGTTCACCTGGCTGGACGCGACCCGGACCCTCGTGGTCACCGTGCACCACCTCGCCGTCGACGCCGTCTCCTGGCTGATCCTGCTGGACGACATCGACACCGCCCTGCACGGGAATCCGCTCGCGCCGCCGACCACCTCCTACGCCGAGTACGCGCAGGCACTGGCCGACCGAGCGGCCCACGAGAGCGACGGCCTCGGGCACTGGATCACCACCCTCCAGGCACCCCCGCTGCTGCCCGTGGCCGAGCGGCCGCGCGAGACGAAGGTCGTCCTCGCGCCCGAGGTCAGCGACCAGGTGACGCGCACCGCGCCCGCCGCACTCGGGGTCGGCCTCACCGAACTGCTGTGCGGCGCGCTGCGCACGGCGCTCACCCGCATCCAGCCCGCGCCCACCGACCTGGCGATCGAGCTGGAGCGGCACGGCCGGATCCCGGCCTCGCCGCACCACGACTACACCCGTACGGTCGGCTGGTTCACCGCCATCGCCCCCGTGCGCCTCACGGCGCACACCGACCCCGTCGCCGCGGCCCGCGAGGTCCTCGAACGCCAGCCGGACGAGCGCGCGCACATCGCGTACGGCGGGCTCCGGTACCTCAACCCGCAGACGGCCCCCCTGCTCACCGCCCGCCCGCAGGTGCTGTTCAACTACCTGGGTCGGGGCAGCGAGTCGCAGGCCCTCCACGTCACCGGCGTCGACGAGGGCGGCCCGTACGCCGTCGAGGTCAACGCCTGGACCGACGCGGCCACCGGAAGCCTGCACGCGGTCTTCACCCTCGTCGAGGGCGTACCCGACGAGATCACCGAGCACTGGCGCGCCGCCCTGGAACACATCGCGGTCGCCGCCACGACCGCCGAGCGCACGGCCCCGGTCACCCCGCTCCAGCGCGGCCTGTTCTTCCAGGCACAGCTGGCGGGCCCGGCCGGACACTACGTCGCGCAGAGCTGGTTCACCTTCGACCGGCGTCTGGACACCGACGCGCTGGCCGAGGCGATGGCCTGGGTGATCGCCCGGCACCCGGTCGTGGGAGCCGGCTTCACCACCGACGACGACGGCAGGGCCGTCCAGGTCCTGGGCGCCGGCGGGCGGGTCGGTGTCCGTACGATCGACCTCGCGACCGACGCGGAGGTCGACGCCCTGCTCGCCCGCGACCGCGACACCGGATTCGACCCGGGCGAGCCGCCGCTGATCCGCCTGACCGTGGTGCGGCTGCCCGGCGACCGCGACGGCCTGCTGCTCAGCTACCACCTGCTGCTGTGGGACGGCTGGTCCCGCGAGATCGTGCTGCGGGACCTGTTCGACGCCTACGAGGCGGCCGTGGCGGGCGAGCTGACGCCCCCGACCCCGGCCACGCCCGGCTTCGAGGACTACGCCCGGGCGCTCGACGCCAAGGACCCGGCCGTCTCGGAACGCTTCTGGGCGCAGCACCTGACCGGCCTCCCCGGCCCGACGCTGCTCGCCGGGCCGACGCCGGCCCTGGTCGACGCGCTGCCGCGGACGCTCGTGCGCACCCTCTCCGCCGAAGCGTCACAGCTGCTGCGGGACCTCGCCCGCACCCACGGCGTCACCCTCAACTCGGTGCTGACCGGCGCCTTCGGGCTGCTGCTCGGCGCCCGCACGGGCCGCGCCGACGCCGTGTTCGGCGTGACCGTCTCCGGCCGCGAGGGCGAGGACCTCTCCGAGGTCGTCGGCGTCCTGCTCAACACCGTGCCCATGTGGACCAGGGCCCGGCCGGACGACACCGTCCGGGAGTACCTGACGGCCGTACAGGCGGCCCGGGTCGAGGCGATGGAGCACGAGCACCTCGGGCTCGGCGAGATCCAGCGGGCCGGCGGCCACGACACCCTGTTCGACAACCTGTTCGTGCTCCAGAACTTCCTGGACATGGAAGCCTTCGCCGAGATGAACACCCGGCACGGCATCACCGCGGTACGGGCCGACGACTCCACCCACTACCCGTTCACCTGGGTCGTCACCCCCGGCGACCGGCTCACGGTCAAGCTGGAGTACCGCGACCACGACACCGGGGCGGCCGAGGGGCTCCTCGACGACTACCTGGACCTGCTCGGAGAGCTGGCCCGCTCCACCGGGCCGCTGGGCGCGCTGCCGGGCGCGGGGCCCGAGCCGGTGCCCGCCGTACGCACGGAGGTCGGCACGGACACCGTCGTCGACCGGTTCGACCTGGCGGCCGAGCGCGATCCGGGGCGGGTCGCGCTCGTCGCCCACGGCCGGACCATGACCTTCGAGCGGCTCCGGGACCGCAGCCGCGAGCTGGCGGGCGTGCTCGCCGCACGCGGCATCGGACCCGAGACGACGGTGGCCCTCGCCGTCCCGCGCTCCCTCGACTCGATCGTCGCGCTCTTCGCCGTACTGCGCGTGGGCGCCGCGTACGTGCCGCTGGAGCTGGACCATCCGGACGAGCGGATCGCCGCCATCGTCGCGGACGCCCGCCCGGAGGTGACCCTCACCGTGAGCTCCGTGTCGCCCCGGTTGACCAGCGACCTGATCGAACTGGACCGGCCCCTGCCCGGGGCCGAGCCGTTCGTGACCTTCGCACCCGAGGACCCGGACCGCCTGCGCCACCCCGCCTACACGATCTACACGTCCGGATCCACCGGCAGGCCGAAGGGAGTGGTGACCGAGTACGCCGGTCTCACCAACATGCTGATCAACCATCAGCGCCGGATCTTCGAGCCGGTGCTGGCGGACCACGGCCACCGGGTCTTTCGCATCGCCCACACCGTGTCCTTCGCCTTCGACATGTCGTGGGAGGAACTGCTCTGGCTCGCCGACGGCCACGAGGTGCACATCTGCGACGAGGAACTGCGCCGCGACGCCCCGCGCCTGGTCGAGTACTGCCTGGAGCACGGGATCGACGTCATCAACGTGACCCCGACCTACGCGCAGCAGCTGGTGGCCGAGGGCCTGCTCGACCACCCCGAGCGGCGGCCGGCCCTGGTGCTGCTGGGCGGCGAGGCCGTCACCCCGACCCTGTGGCAGCGGCTCGCCGAGACCGAGGGCACGGCCGGCTACAACCTGTACGGACCCACCGAATACACCATCAACACCCTGGGCGTCGGCACCTTCGAATGCCAGGATCCGGTGGTGGGCGTGGCCATCGACAACACGGACGTGTACGTCCTGGACCCGTGGCTGCGGCCGCTGCCGGACGGCGTCCCCGGCGAGCTGTACGTGGCGGGCATCGGCATCGCCCGCGGCTACCTCGGGCAGCCCGCCCAGACCGCGGACCGGTTCGTCGCCTGCCCGTTCGGTGCACCCGGCGCACGCATGTACCGCACCGGGGACCTGGTGGCCCGGCGGCCCGACGGGAACCTGATGTACCTGGGCCGCACCGACCAACAGGTCAAGATCCGCGGACACCGCGTCGAACTGGGCGAGGTAGAGGCCGCGTTCGCCGCGCACCCGGCCGTGCGGTTCACCGCCGCGGTCGCCCAGCCCGACCCGCAGGTCGACGGCGCCTACCGGCTGGCCGCCTACCTCGTACTCGGGGGCCCGGACGGCTCCGACGGCTCCGACGGCTGTGACCTGGCGGCGGTCGCCGCCGAGGTGGGAGCCGGGCTGCCGGACTTCCTGCGCCCGACGCACTACGCCCAGGTGGACCGCATCCCGCTGACCGTGAACGGCAAGGCCGACACCAAGGCCTTGCCGGAGGCCAAGCCGCTCGGCACGCTGACCACGGCGGGGGAGCGCGGACCGCAGACCGAGACCGAGACCGTCGTGTGCGAGTTCTTCGCCGAAGCACTCGACCTGGACGACGACGAGGTGAGCGCGTTGAGCGATTTCGTGTCCCTGGGAGGGCACTCCATGCTGGCGGTGCGGCTGATCGGCCTGCTCCGCCGGGAGTACGGTCCTGTGATCACGGTCCGTGATCTGTTCACGTTGCGAACTCCGGAAATGATTGCCCGTCACCTCGATGAAAACTCCTGACACGCAGCGGCCCCGACCGGGGTCCGACATCCTCAAGACCGCCCTGCGCCGCAACATCGGCGCCATGACCTGGGGCACCGTCCTCATGGGCCTCTACCAGGCCGGTGAGACCGCCTTCCCCATCGCGCTCGGTCTGATCGTCGAGCACACGATGCAGGACCGCAGCCCCGGTGCGCTCGCCCTGTCGATCGGCGCGCTGGCCGTGATCATCACGACCGTGTCGCTGTCGTGGCGGTTCGGCATGCGCATCCTGCAGAAGGCCAACACGACCGAGGCGCACCGCTGGCGGGTGCGGGTCGCGGACTGCGGGCTGGAGCCGGTCGCCAGGGACGCCGGCCTCAAGTCCGGCGAGGTGCTGACCATCGCCACCGAGGACGCCGACCAGACGGCCGACATCATCGAGGTGGTGCCGCTGCTGATCAGCTCACTGGTCGCCGTGCTGGTCGCGGCGGTCGCCCTGGGACTGGCCGACGTGCGGCTCGGCCTGTTGGTGATCGTGGGCACCGCCCTGATCCTCACCGTCTTGAGCGTGATGTCCCGCCGGATCGGCTCCAGCACCCGCGAACAGCAGGCCCGGGTGGCCCGCGCGGGCGCGAAGGTGGCCGACCTGATCACCGGCCTGCGCCCGCTGCACGGCTTCGGCGGCAACCACGCCGCCTTCCGGTCCTACCGGAAGGTCAGCACGGAGGCGAAGCACCAGGCGATCACCGTGGCCGGGGTGAACGGTGCCTACACGGGCACGGCGACGGCCCTCAACGCGGCGCTCGCCGCCGGCGTGACCCTGACGGCCGGGTGGCTGGCCTTCAACGGCGGAATCACCATCGGGGAGCTCGTCATGGCCGTCGGGCTCGCCCAGTTCATCATGGAACCGCTGAAGTTGTTCTCGGACATGCCCAAGTACGTGATGATGGCGCGCGCTTCGGCCGAGCGCATGGCGCTGGTGCTGAGCGCGCCCCCGGTGGCCACCCACGGGCCGGAGCGCCCGGCCGCCGGAGGTGGCCTGGAGGTCGACTGCGTCCGGTACGGGGCCCTGCGCGCCCTGAAGTTCCAGGTCCCGGCGGGCGAGTTCGTGGCGATCGCCGTCTACCAGCCGCGGGCGGCGGCCGACCTCGCCGCGATCCTGGCCGTGAAGGTCCCGCCGCACGCGTACGAAGGAGCGGTGCGGGTCAGCGGGGAGGAGCTCGCCGCCCTGTCGATCGAGGCGGTCCGCGCGCACCTGCTGGTGAACCCGTACGACGGGGAGATCTTCGCGGGCACCCTCCGCACGAACATCGACCCGTCGGGCACCAGCCGCACGGTCGCCGAGGCCGTCGAGGCGTCCATGCTGACCGACGTCGTCGCCCTCCACCGCGAAGGACTCGACCACGGGGTCCGCGACCGAGGCGCGAACCTCTCCGGCGGCCAGCGCCAACGGCTGTCCCTGGCCCGCGCCCTGGCCGCCGACGCCGACGTCCTCGTCCTGCACGATCCGACCACGGCCGTGGACGCGGTCACCGAGCAGCTCATCGCACGCAACATCGCGGAGCTGCGCCGGGGCCGCACCACGGTCGTGATCACCAGCAGCCCGGCCCTCCTGGACGCCGCCGACCGCGTGCTCGTCCTGGACGACGGGGTCATCACGGCCGAGGACACCCACCGCAACCTCCTCGCCGGAGACGAGGAATACTGCCTGGCGGTGGCCCGCTGACCCGTTGAACCCCGCCGGTCACGGCCTAGCCGAGGGCCCAGGCCACGTCCCGGAGCAGGGCCTGGCGCCAGCCCGCGCGGTCGTGGCCCGACGCCGACCGGGAGGCCCGCACGGTCGCTCCGGACCGCTCGGCCAGGGCCTCGACCAGCTCGCAGTGGGGGAGCATCCGCGTCTCGTGTTCCCCCACGTCGAAGGCGATCCGCAGGCCGGACAGGTCGGGGCGCTCCCGCAGGCGTGCGGCGACGGAGCCGCCGACCGGGCCGCCGAGGGGGTCCGCCGACCGCACGGCGCCGGGCGTCCACCACAGCGAGGCCGACTGGCACGCCACCCGGGACACCAGGTCCGGGAACTCCAACGCCGCGTACACCGCGCTCAGCCCGCCCAGGCTCTGCCCGGCGACCACCAGGCGGTCCCCTTCCACGGGTACCCCGGACTCCGCGACCAGCGGCAGCAGTTCGTCCCGGACCGCCTCCCACAGCTCCGGCCGGCACCCGAACTCGGCCTCCCGGTCCTTCGTCGGCAGGAAGACGAGGGTGACCGGGGGCATCTCGCCGGCGGCGACGGCGGAGTCGAACGCGGTCACGGCCGGGTGCAGGTACAGCCAGTCGTCCCCGTCCAACAGCAGGACCACGGGTCCGCCGCCGCCCGCCGGGTGGACCCGTACGGTCCGCCGCCCGCCGAGCCGTTCGCTCGCCCAGCGGAGCCGGGTCCGCGGGAGGGGCAGTACGTCGTCGGCCCCGACGGCGGGCCAGTGCGGTTGGGCCGGAGCGTCCGGGGTGGCGGCGACAGACCGGTCGCTTCCCGCTCCGACCGGGTTGAACGGGTCGGCGTACGCGGCGTCGTCGACGAGGAACTGGTAGGTGACCCGCAGCCGCGCGGGCATGCGGACCTCGGCGTACCAGCAGTCCGTGTCGCCCCACCGGCGCAGGGGGACCTCCGGCGACCAGCTCTCGAAGCCGATCCGGGCCTCAGCGCCCCGCCACAGGAACAGGGTGGTCCAGCCGCCGCCCTCGGCGGGCACCGCCCCCGGCCCCGCGGCCGCCGCCCAAAACTCCTCGGACCCCGGCTCACCGGGCAGCCCGTACGCGGCGAAGACGGTCTCCGGGGGCATGAAGTCTCCTAGCGGCAGGGGGAGTTAGGCTGACCTAAGTTTATAGCGTTCCGGTGGGGTCCGGGGAGGGGACCACGACCCCGACCGACGGAGGAAGGGGCATCGTGCGGGCGGTCAGCCTGCTGCCGGCGGCTTCCTGAGCAGGGGTATCAGTGGCGTACCGGCCGCCGGGACGCGTTCCAGGACGCCGCCCGCGAAGACGTCGTAGAGCGGCAGCGTTTCCAGGTGGACGTAGCCGATGTGGCAGTCGCAGGTGGTCAGCGGGCACGGACGCGGGCCGAGCGCGGTCCGGTAGGTGCCGTCGTAGAGGTTGCCGAGTTCGGCGCGGACGAAGTGGCAGCGGCGGACCGTGCCGTCGCCGTCCACCGAGATCACCGACTCGCCGGTGCGGCACGGCAGTCCGGCCGAGCGGTGCGGGTGCCGGCTGTACGGGAACAGCGGGTCGAGGGCGGTCCACGTGTCGGCCTCGGCGTCGGTGTAGGTGTGGCCGTCGGCCGCGTTCACCCACAGGTAGACGTGGGCGGGCAGTGCGGCGCGCAGTCTGCGGGCGTGCTCCAGGTTCTCGGGGAGGCCCACGATGCCGACGCTGTGGCGGATGCCCCGGTCGGCGAGGTCGCGCAGCTTGGCCAGGAAGCGGTCGTACGGGGTCTGCCCGGGGTGGTAGGTGCACCACAGGGCGAGCGTGGCGGGGTCGGCCTCCGCGAGCCAGTCCGTGCGGCAGCTGAGGTTGGTCTGGATGGCGACGCGGTCGACGTCCGGCTGGTGCGAGAGGTCGACGAGGGCACGGCGGTACCAGGAACGGACGAGTCCCTCGCCCCACGGGGTGAACAGGAGGGAGAGCCGGTCCTCCCTGGCACGGGAGCGCGCCCAGCCGGTGAACCGTTCGAGGGCGGCCCGGTCGGCCCGCAGCTGGGCCGTGGTGTCGCGCCGCTTGGCGAACGGGCAGTAGGGGCAGTCGTAGTCGCAGGAGGCCAGCGGGCCGCGGTAGAGCAGGGTGAGGTCCACGGCGGCTACTTGGCCTCGTAGGCGGCCATCGCGGCCCGAACGGCCGGTGAGAACAGCTCGGGGCCGAGCGCGTCGGAGTGGGCGAGGCCCTCCGGGGTGAGGCGCAGGAGCGGGCCGGTGCCGTCTTGGTCGAGCCAGCCGCGGGCGGCGAACGCGGCCAGTTCGGCCGGGAAGTCCTCGTGCGGGTCGGCGCCGAACCGCTCCCGGTAGTCGGCGACCGGCATGCCCTGCGCCTGGAGCAGCGACTGGAGGAGGTGGCGGCGGCGCGCCTCGTCGCCGTTGGTGGGCCGGCCGTGTACGGCGCGGGTGAAGTCGTCGGTGGCGGTGTAGTCGTCGATGATCCCGCGGATCTCGCCCATGTCGACCGCGTAGTCGAACGAGTAGTGCAGCGCGGAGGTGTAGGACCGGGCGCCACAGCCCAGGCCGATCATGCCGTCGGTCTGGCAGGCGTGGTCGTCCGGGCCCCGGGGCGCCGTACCGGCCAGCCGGAACATGCGCATCGACACCTGTTCGTAGCCGTGCGCGAGGAGGTGGTCGCGACCCTGCCGGTACAGGCCGAGGCGCTGCTCGTCCCAGGCCCGGTCGGTCACGGCGGTGCGCCGGGCGAGCCCGGTGAGCGGGCGGACGTACAGGGGGTACAGGTACAGCTCCTCGGGGCGCCAGGCCAGGGCGGCGTCCAGGGAGGTGCGCCAGGTGGCGGGGGTCTGGCCGTCGATCCCGTAGATCAGGTCGATGTTGAGGACGGGGACGCGGGCGTCGCGGATGCGGCCGAGCGCCGCCTCGACGTCTGCGCGGCGCTGGGGGCGCACGGCCGCCCGGGCCTCCTCGGGGAGGAAGCTCTGGACGCCGATGCTGACGCGGGTGGCGCCGCGCTCGGCGAGGACGGCGAGCCGGTCGGCGGTGGCGGTGGCGGGGGAGGTCTCCACGGAGAGCGGGACGGCGCGCAGGTCGGCGCCCATGCGCCGTTCGGCGATGTCGCAGAGCCGTTCCAGTTCGGGGGCCGTGAGGAAGGTGGGCGTCCCACCGCCGAAGGCGGCGTTGGCGAAGGAGACCGGGCCGTCGTCGCCGAGGGCGTCGCGGACGGCGGTGGCCTGGCGCTCCAGGGCGTCGAGGTAGCGGCCGGTGAGCCCGTCGGGGGCGCCGATGCGGGTGAAGAGGTTGCAGAAGCCGCAGCGGACCTCGCAGAAGGGTATGTGGAGGTAGAGGGAGAGGGCGTCCTTGCGTTCGCCGTGCCACAGGTCGCGCAGGGCGGGCCGCTCGGGCAGCGGCCGGTAGGCGGTCTTGTGGGGGTAGGCGTACACGTAGGCGTGGTACGGGCGGCCCGACGGCGGCGCGGTGGGCGCGAGCGGGGCGGGCGCGGGTGCGGGGGCGGTCATGCGGACGGCTCCAGGAAGAAGTGGGCGTACGGCACGGTCCAGACGGCCTCGTGGGCGAGGCGGTGGCCGGTGTAGCCGTCGTCGCCGTAGGTGGTGCCGTGGTCGGAGCAGACGATCGCGAAGCAGCGGCGGCGGGAGCTCATGGCGGTGAGGAGCCGGCCGATGTGCCGGTCGACGTACTCGAGGGCGGCGGCGTGGGTGGCGCGCGTGTCGCCCGCTTCGGCGGTGGCGCCGGCGAGGTGGAACCAGTTGGGCTGGTGCAGCGCGGAGGCGTTGACGAAGAGGAACAGCCTCTGGTCGGCGGGGAGCGCGGCCACGACCTGTTCGGCCCGCTCGACCTGCGCCTCGAAGGAGGTCGGCGAAGCGACGCCGAAGGCCGGTTCCCAGTGGCTCTCCTGGAACATGCCGGGGAGCACGTCACCCAGTGCGCCCTGCTTGTTGAAGAAGCCGACGCCGCCGATGCACACCGTGCGGTACCCGGTCGCGGCCAGGCCCGACACCAGGTCGGGCGTGTCGAACACGTAGGTGCGGCCGGCGGTGCTCTCGCTGCCGGCGAAGCGGGCGGCGAACAGCCGGGGGTGCGGGCCGGGCCGGGCGGGGGTGGGCAGGAAGCCGGCGAACATCGCCTGGTGGGAGGCGTAGGTGAAGCTGCCGGGGGCGTGCCGCTCCTCCCAGACGCCCCCGGGCAGGTGCCGGGCCAGGTTCGGAATGCGTCCGGCGGCGGCCAGCTCGACGGCGACGTCGTGGCGCAGGGTGTCCAGGGTGAGCAGGAGCAGGTCGTCGCGGCCGACGACCTCGTTCATGTCGGGGAGCGGGAGCGCTGGGGTCTCAGGCGGGTGCACGGTGGTTCCTCGCGGGGTGGTGCTGTACGTGTCTTCTGATGGCGGCGGCCACTTGCGCGCCGTAGGTGTCCCGGCCCTCGGCGCCGCTGCCGGGCAGTCCGG
The DNA here is from genome assembly GCF_044756625.1 of Streptomyces sp. NPDC091682. Classification (NCBI taxonomy): domain Bacteria; kingdom Bacillati; phylum Actinomycetota; class Actinomycetes; order Kitasatosporales; family Streptomycetaceae; genus Streptomyces; species Streptomyces sp. NPDC091682. The sequence goes on from NZ_JBIVTH010000017.1 coordinate 85,438, forward strand.
TCAGGCCCGGTAGGAGGTCGCCGAAGGCGTTGACCTCGGCGACGGCGAACCGGCGCCAGCCGACGGCGGGCAGCAGGTCGACACCGACGCACAGGGTGCCCGGGAAGCAGGACGCGGCCCGCTCGCAGGTCCGCAGGGCCTCGGCCCATGCGGGGCCCGCGGCCCGGACCGCGGCGGCGAGGTCGCCGCGCCGGCCGCCGAGGTGGAGGTTGGTCATGGGGGTCCGGCTGGTGCGGACCACGGCATGGGTGGCGCGACCGGCGACGACGACCACGCGCAGGTCGGCCGACCCGTCCCCGAGGGAGGCCTTGGGCCACCACCGTTCGAGGTGGAGCCCGTCCGGGGCGAGGGCGTCGACCAGCGCGGCGACCTCCGGTTCGTGCGTGAGGCGCCGTACCCGCAGGGAGTTGTGGAGCCGGCCGCCCTCCGCGCCCTCCACGGAGGTGGTCGCCCTGATCCGGCCCCCGCCGGCCGTCTCGACCGCGACGACACCGGAGGCCGAGGATCCGTGGGCCGGCTTCAGGAACACCCGCGGCATGCCGTGCGCGGACATGAGGGCCCGTACGTCGTCCCAGCCGCGTACCGCAGCCGTGCCGCCGGAGGTCGGCGACTGCGGAACCGGGACCCCGGCGCGGGCGAGGACCTCGTGGCAGAGCCGCTTGTCGAAGAGGACGGCCAGCTCGTCGGGGTCGTCGAGGCGCCGGCCGCCGGTCAGCGTCCGGACGGCCGCCGTGAAGGCGGCGTACCAGCGGGCTCCGCCCTCCACCCGGGTGGGGTCTCCGGCACCCCGCAGGAGCCGGTCGACCTCGGCGTTCTCCCCGGGCGACTCGATCCGTACGATCTCGTCGGCGGCGAACGCGGCGCCGCCGCCGCGCAGGACGTCCGTCCAGGGCACGACGCGCGGCGCGGGCAGCCCGGCATCGCGCACCGCCCCGGAGAACAGGGCGACGCGCCGGTTCTCCGGGTTGCCGACGACCGCCCAGCGCGGCGGTGGTGCGTGGTCCGTCATGGCCCGCGCGCTACTCGCCGACGGCGACGAAGCGCCAGACCCGGCCGTCGTCCTCGTCCTCTTCGGCGTGGCCGCGGTCGAGGTCGAGGGCGACGCCGGCGCCGCCCAGGACCTCCAGGAGGCGCTCGCGCAGCGGCCCACCGAGGTAGTTGTGGTGCAGGTCCAGCTTCTTCAGGTGCGTCAGGGGCTGGCCGGAGAGCAGGGCGGCGCCGCCCTGCTCGGTGAGGACGCCCATGGACAGGTCGAGGGTCTCCAGACGGGCGACCACGGGCGCGGACGCGACGGCGGTGGCGATCTCGTCCTGGATGTCGCTGTTGCGCAGGCCCAGGTGACGCAGGTGCGGCAGGCGGTCGCCGTCGAGGATCGGCGCCACGTCGGTGATCTCCGCGTCACCGCCGTATTCGCTCGTGCCGAGCCACAGGTCCAGGTGGACCAGGGCGGGCAGGTCGCTGGCGGCGACGCCGCGGACCGCCTCGGCGGGCATGCCGCCGGTCTCGACGGTCAGGGAGCGCAGCTTGTGGTGCGTGACGGCGGGGAAGACCAGCCCGGAGCCACCGCGCACGCCGAACTCCTCCAGCTCCGGGAAGCCGTCGAGGAGCGGGCCGACGTCGCTCTGGTTGATCCACGAAATTTCGCACTCCTCGGAGTGCATGTCCCCGAGGAACAGGCCGCGCAGGGCGGGCAGGTCCGGGCGTGCGTCGAGGAGGGCGCCGATGATCTCCTCGGGCCCGCTGTCGTAGGCCTCCTCCCAGGCACCGACGACGATCGCACGGACCTTCGTCGTGTCGACCGCGGCGCGGAACCGGGCGAACACCTCGGTCCAGCTCTCCTCGCTGTCGTAGCTGTCGCTGGAGACCCGCCAGGCGACGGAGTCCGCCGCGGGCAGGGGAGTCGTGTCAGCGTCCTCCCGGCTCGGGAAATCGAAGACGGGCAGCCCGCACGATTCCGTCAGGTGTCTCGGGTGACTCATGGGGTTCCCGCCGTTCCTCGCCTGTCGCGTCCGATGTGCTGCAAGTTGTACCAAGGGGCACTGACAGCGGCCGAGGCAGGGCCCGGTGCGGGTGCGGGTGCAGGGGCAGGGGCAGGGTGGGAGCGAGGCCGTTGTCAGACCTGACCCCTACCTTCGGAGAAGAACGCGGCGCACCGGGCGGCGCGGGGGAAGGGGACACCCATGTACCGGCAGGGGGACGTGCTGATCGTGCCGCTCGACGAGTCGGCGGTGCCGCCGCACGCGGTCGACGCGGACCAGGAACCACGGGACGGGCGGGGCCGGATGGTCCTCGCGCTGGGCGAGGTCACCGGGCACGCCCACGCCGTCCTCGGGCCCGGGCGGCTCGTCCGCGAGGCGGGAGCCTTCGGCCCGCTGCTGCTCCACCTCCCGGACGGCGGGCGGGTGGTGCACGAGGAGCACGCCGCGATCCCCCTGCCCAAGGGCTGGTACCGGGTCGTGCGGCAGCGGGAGTACATACCCGGATCCGTGCGGATCGTGGCGGACTGACAGCGTGTCGGACAGTGGGGGAACGGGGATCGTGATGACGGACATCGACGTGTGGAGGGCGGCCGCGGCAGCCACCGGACCGGCCGATCGGGCGGCCGCGGAGGCCGGGGTGCGCCTCGCGTACCGGGCCGCGGGCCTGGCGGAGCCGGAGCGGATCGTCTGGGCGGACTCGCCCCGGGAGGCGGTGGGCCTGCTCGGCGGGGACGACGGGCCGTGCGGGCCGGCCGGGCGCGGGCGCGGCGTACGGGAGACGGTGCGCAGTGCGCCGTGGGCTGCCGAACGGGACCGGGTGCAGCGGCAGCTCGGCCCGCAGGGCTGGGGGCGGCACTGGAGCGCGACGGGCGGCCGCCTGTGGGAGAACACGGAACGCCTGGCGGAACGGATCCGCACCGGTCTCGTCGAGGAGTTGACGGTCGGGGCGGCCGCCCCCGCGGCCGAGGAGCGCTCGCTGCGCCTGCTGCTCCTGGACGCGGTGCTCGGGCAGCACGACGCGGCCTGGCTGTGCGCCTTCGACACGCAGGAGGGCACGCCCCTGCACGGACTGGGCGTGCTGGCCCGATCGGCCGGCTGGTGGTGGCCCTACGAACGGCTGGCCGTGCTGTGCGAGCGCCCGGTGGAGCTGCACCGCGACGAGGCCGGCAGGCTGGACCGCGGGGACGGTCCGGCGCTGTCGTTCCCCGACGGGTTCGCACTGCACGCGTGGCGGGGCATGCCCGTTCCCGCCGCATTCCTGGCGGGACTGGACACCCTGACGCCGGAGCGGATCCGGGAGGAGGAGAACGCCGAACTGCGCCGGGTGATGCTGGAGTTCTACGGGTACGACCGCTATCTGCGGGAGTCGGGGGCCGCCCCCGTGCACCGGGACGAGACGGGGATCCTGTGGCGCATACCCATGCCTGACGACGAGGCCGTCGTGATGGTGGAAGTCGTCAACTCGACGCCGGAGCCCGACGGCACCAGCCGCACCTACTGGCTGCGGGTACCGCCGACGACCCGGACGGCCCGCCAGGGCGTGGCCTGGACGTTCGGCCTCGGAGCCGAGGCGTACGCACCGCTCCGGGAGACGTGACCCCAGCGGGCCACCGCCGTGCGGCAGCTGGAATCGCAGGCCCCGGCCGGCCACCCGGGGTCTACGCCCACGACATGGCCGGGGCGCTGCCCGGTTCCGTGGTGCTGGATCCGATCGTGGAGAAGTAGCGGGAGGCAGGTGGCCCCGGGCTCAAGGCCGCCCGAGGTCGACGAAGGGGCGTTCGCCCGGGCACAGGAGCCGGGAGAGGAACAGGCCGATGCCCGCCGAGCCGGTCGCGTAGTCGTGGGCGATCCGGTTGAGCCAGCGGCCGGGGAACGCGATGCCGTCCGCGTTCTCGACCCGGAACCACAGGATGGTTCCGGCGATGTCACGAGCCCTGTCCCGGTACTCCCGCTCGCCGGTGAAGGAGTACATGTCCAGCATGAACTCGCCGATGCCGGCCAGGCCCTCGAAGAGGCCGGGGGCGTAGGAGTACTTGACGAAGGTGTCCTCCGCCACCCGGCGGGCGAGCTCGCCGTACCGCTGGATGCCGAGCAGGTGGTGGAACCGGATCAGTACGCTGCCGACGCCGGCGCCCCCGTGGATCCAGTACGGGTACAGGACGGGGTCGTCCTGTACCCGCTGCCATTGAAGGCCGAGACCGCTCTCGCTCACGTGGGCCAGATCGAACTCCAGGGCCCTGACGGCGTACGACCGGAAGCGGGCGTCGCCGGTCATCAGGTGCAGGTGGAGGAGGAAGAGGGCGATGCCGCTCGCCCCGTGACCGTACCCGTAGTGGATGCTGTCGTCGTGGGAGGACCGCCAGTAGCAGGAGTCGCCCTCCTGACGGGCGGTCCTGAGCAGGTGTTCCCCCGCCTGCACGGCGCGGTCGAGGTGGACCTGCTTACCGGTCCTCGCGTGGAAGCGCAGGGAGGCCAGCCCCCACCCGGCGACCCCGAAGAACATGCCCGGTTCGTCGTACAGCAGCGGCGACGCCTGGAGCATCGCCATTACCGCCTCGCCCCTGTCCTCCCAGCCGAGATCGTGGAAGGCCCAGGCGATGCCGGCCAGCCCGACGTACAGCCCGGGCGGATAGGTGTCCGTGCCGAGGCGCTGCCCCAGCATCCAGGAGGTCACCTCGGCGGGCAGTGCGGCGGCGGGCTCCCGGGCGCCCGCCCGGGAACGGAGCAACAGGGCCGGCCCGCAGGCTCCGTAGGCCACGCTCAGCGGGTTCGTCGTGAACACAAGGTAGTCGGCGGGCCAGAGGCGGTCGGTGCGCCGTGCGTCGTGGGTGCGGAGCAGGGTGTGGGCGATGCCGGCGAGGGTGCGCCGGACCTCCGCGTCCGGGTGGGCCGGGGCGCCCCCTTCGGCCGCGAGGGCGTCGTTCGTCAAGGGGCGCACGGCGTCATCCGTCCTCCCAGTCGGCGAGCACGGATTTCGCCTCGTCCACCCGGCCGGCGGCCAGGCACGACACGACGGACCTCACCCGGTCGGGGACGCCCAGGGCGACGAGCTCGTCGAGGATGAGGTCCTGCGCGAGGGGGTTGAGGGCGAAGAACGCGGTGGCGGGCACGACGCCGCTGTAGAGGAGCATGGCCGCGGCGTACCAGTCGTCGCACGGAAGGAGTCTGTCCCGGGAGGCGCGGTCCGGGTGGAGGAATCCGGGGGTGCCCCAGCGGGTGCCGTAGGCCAGGAGCGCCGCCTCGTCGTCCTCGTGGACCGCGCTCTCGAAGTCGATGAACCACATCCGGAGCGTCTCGGGGTCGATCAGGACGTTGTTCGGTGACAGGTCGCCGAGGACCACCCCGCGCGCATGCACCTCATCGACCATGTGGATCAGGCGGCCGACGACCTCCCGGAAGCGGGGTACGAACCGTGCCACCCGCCCTTCGCGGCGGATGTACGGCGCGAGGATGACGTCGTCCCGTGCCCAGAAGTCGTGGAAGGCGATGCCGTCCACGCGCTCCTCGACCAGAAAGGTGTGCTCCCACTCCTGGAAGAGGTCGACCGGACGCGGAACGAACTCCAGGCCCTCCAGCCGGCGCAGTACCTCGTACTCGTGGCGCAGCATGTCGACCGAGTCGACCGTGCGGTTGCCGGACGTCCAGCAGTTGGTGAGGCGCCGGGCCTCCTTGACGACGACGGGCGTGCGGGTGACGCGGTCCGTGCCGTGGTAGACGCCGCCGGCGTTGGAGAACGTCAGGGCGCCCTCGATGCGGTAGCGGCCGTCTCGGAGGGTGGCGGCCGGTTCCCCGGCCGGGCGCGCAGCGGAATCCTCCGCCGGTTCCTCCGCCGGTTCCTCCGCGAAGGGGTCGCGGACCCAAGGGGGCAGCCGGAAGTACGGCAGCCGCTCGTCGGCCACGTAGGTGCCGTCGGGGGAGACCAGGAACGTGCTGTGCGTGCCGTCGATGTTGAGCCGCCGCGGTGGCCGGAAGCCCCCGTACCGGTAGAAGAGGACCCTGCTGTCCCGGTAGCGGCGGTCCGACAGGACGTACGGGCCGTCGACCGGCTCGTCGACCGTCCGCCGGTACAGGGTCTCGATCAGCTCGACGAAGACGTCCTCGTCGGGCGGATAGATCGTCATGAACTTGCCCGAGAAACCGCGTTCCTGGGTCTTCGAGTTGATCACGCCCAGCAGCACAGGATCGGCGGCGGTCTTGAACTCGACGCCGTTGTCCACGCACACGGGGACGACGAGATCGAACAGCCGCAAGGCGTGTGCGGGGGCGGAGGAGACGTGGATCTTGAAGCCTTGGGCGGGCGGCGGGGCCGTCCGCCGGGAGGAGTCCGCCACGCCCCTCACGCCCCTCATGCCCGTCGTGCCCGCCACCATCCGGGCGTGCAGCCACACGTCACTGCGTTCCAGGGCCCAGGCGTCCGGCAGCAGCCGCTGCAGGGCGTCGCGGTACTGCGGGGTGATGGCCCGGCGGGACAGCGGCTCGTAGTGCCGGTCGTCGACGAGGCCGAAGAGATGGTGGGCGGCCACGGCCGCCCGCTGTTCCACGGGTGCTCATCCGCCGGGGCGGCGTGGCCGGCCCCTGTGGATGAGCGGCCCCTGCGGAATCACATCTGCACCGTTCCGCCGCCGGGGCTGCAGCCCACGCTCAAAGTGCTGCAACCGATCGATTGGGTGCTGTGGAAGCCGGCGATCGCGGCGCCGCCGCTCCGGCCGGTCCGGATCTCCTGCAGCCCCAGCACGCGGTCGACGTCGGCGACGGCCCGTTCCAGGTTCGCACGTGCCGCTCCGGGCGAGGCGGCCTTCTTCCTGCCTTGCTTGGCCATGAGCACTTCCTCCTGTTCGCACGGAAACGTGCTGCCAGGTAAACGGCATCCCCGGCCTGCTGCCTGCGGGCGTGTCCGCCCCCACCCCTGCCGCACCCGGCTCCCGGCGAAGCCGACCTGCGCAAACGCCCGCCCCGTTGCCCTGGGGATGGCGTACTCCGAACGGGTGAGTCCGCGTCGTCCACCGTCTCGAGCCGCTGCGGTGCGTCGACCTCGCACCGACGAGTTGCGACGCATGTCCCTATTTGTGTCATTTTCGCGCGTGAAGCAGAACACTCTCCGCAACGCATTGCGCATGGGTTCCGGGAGTCGGGGCAGGCGGCCGGATCAAGTCGGTCTGACCGACAGGGGGACTCAAAGGAACGAAAGGCAATACGTACCGTGACGGCAGCACAGCAGACCATCCACGTGGGCGGAGAGTGGCGCGCAGCCCTGTCCGGGGCCACGCGCGAGATCATCGACCCCGTCGACGCGACCCCCTTCGAGGTCGTGGCGGAGGGCGGTGTCCCGGACACCGACGACGCCGTGGCCGCGGCGCGAGCCGCGTTCGACTTCGGTGCCTGGCCGCGCACGCCCGTCGCGGAGCGGGCCGCCCTGCTGCGCCGGGTCGCCGTACTGCTGGAGCGCGACCGCGAACGGATCGGCGCCCTGGAGAGCCGGGACGCGGGCAAGACGCTGGCGGAAGGCCGCGTCGACGTCGACTGCGTCCGCGACGCCTTCCGCTACTTCGCCGACCTCGTGGAGAACGAGAACGGCGGCGGCCGGGCCGTCGACGCCGGTTCGGACGAGATCCGCAGCGTCGTCGTGTACGAGCCGGTCGGCGTCTGCGCCCTGATCACGCCGTGGAACTACCCGCTGCTCCAGGCCAGCTGGAAGATCGCGCCCGCGCTCGCCGCCGGCAACACCTTCGTGATCAAGCCCAGTGAGATCACCCCGTTGACCACCGTCGTGCTGGTCGAACTGCTCCTGGAAGCCGGACTTCCGCTCGGCGCGGCCAACATCGTCACCGGCCCCGGTGACACGGTCGGCGCCCGGCTCGCCGAGCACCCCCTCGTCGACCTCGTCTCGTTCACGGGCGGTCTCGTCAGCGGTACCAAAGTCGCCCGGGCGGCGGCCGACAGCGTCAAGAAGGTCGCACTCGAACTGGGCGGCAAGAACCCCAACGTCGTCTTCGCCGACGCCTGCTCGACGCCCGAAGGCTTCGACACCGCCGTCGACCAGGCGCTCAACGCCGCCTTCATCCACAGCGGCCAGGTCTGCTCCGCCGGCTCCCGCCTCATCATCGAGGAGCCGCTGCGCGACCGGTTCGTCGCCGAGCTCTCCCGCCGGGCCGAACTGATCAGGCTGGGTCGCGGCACCGACGCGGGCGTCGAGTGCGGCCCGCTCGTCTCCGCGGCCCAGCTGGCGCGGACCGAGGCGTACGTGGCCTCCGCCCTCGCCGAGGGCGCGGCCCTGCGCGCGGGCGGCGGGAGGCCGGCCGGCCCCGGTTACTTCTTCCGGCCCACGGTCCTCGACCGGTGCCACCGCGGCATGCGCGTCGTCCGCGAAGAGGTCTTCGGCCCGGTCCTCACCGTGGAGACCTTCCGCACGGAGGAAGAGGCCGTCGCCCTCGCCAACGACACCGAGTACGGCCTCGCCGGCGCGGTGTGGACCTCCGACGAACACCGGGCCCGGCTGGTCGCCGGCCTGCTGCGGCACGGCACCGTCTGGATCAACGACTTCCACCCCTACCTGCCGCAGGCGGAATGGGGCGGCTTCGGAAAGTCCGGCATCGGCCGCGAACTGGGCCCCGGCGGCCTCGCCGAATACCGCGAGGCCAAGCACATCTACCAGAACCTCGCCCCGCGCCCCGTGCGCTGGTTCGCGGGTACGACGGCGAAGGGCTGAACATGAACGAGCACCACGTGTACGACTACGTCGTCGTCGGCGGCGGCACCGCCGGATCCGTCATCGCGTCCCGGCTGACCGAGGACCCCGACGTCAGCGTCGCCGTCATCGAGGGCGGCCCCAGCGACGTCGGCCGCGACGACGTCCTCACCCTGCGCCGCTGGATGTGCCTGCTCGGCGGTGAGCTCGACTACGACTACCCCACCACCCAGCAGCCCCGGGGCAACTCGCACATCCGCCACAGCCGCGCCCGGGTCCTGGGCGGCTGTTCCTCGCACAACACCCTCATCGCCTTCAAACCCCTTCCCTCCGACTGGGACGAGTGGGCCGAGGCCGGCGCCGACGGCTGGGACGCGAAGGCGATGGACCCCTACTTCACCCGGCTGCGCAACAACGTCGTCCCCGTCGGCGAGGCCGACCGGAACGCCATCGCCCGGGACTTCGTCGACGCGGCGCAGACCGCCCTCGGAGTGCCGCACGTCGAGGGCTTCAACAAGGCCCCCTTCCACGAGGGCGCCGGCTTCTTCGACCTCGCCTACCACCCGGAGACCAACAAGCGCTCCTCCGCCTCCGTCGCGTACCTGCACCCGTTCCTGGACCGGCCGAACCTCCACATAGCCCTGGAGACCTGGGCGTTCCGGCTGGAGCTGGAGGACACCCGTGCCACCGGCGTGCACATCCGTACCAAGGAGGGCGCGGAGCACGTCGTACGCGCCCGGCGCGAGGTCCTGGTGTGCGCCGGGGCCGTGGACACCCCGCGCCTGCTGCTGCACTCCGGCATCGGGCCGCGAGCCGACCTGGAGGAGCTCGGGATCCCCGTCGTGCACGACCTGCCGGGCGTCGGGGAGAACCTGCTCGACCACCCCGAGTCGGTCATCGTGTGGGAGACGCACGGGCCGATCCCGGAGAACTCCGCGATGGACTCCGACGCCGGACTGTTCGTCCGCCGGGACCCCGAGGCGGAGGGTCCGGACCTGATGTTCCACTTCTACCAGATCCCCTTCACCGACAACCCGGAGCGACTGGGCTACGAACGGCCCGCCCACGGCGTGTCGTTGACCCCGAACATTCCCAAGCCGCGCAGCCGCGGCCGGCTCTACCTGACGAGCGCCGACCCCCGGGTCAAGCCCGCGCTCGACTTCCGTTACTTCACCGACGAGGACGACTACGACGGCCGGACCCTCGTCGACGGGATCCGCATCGCCCGACGGATCGCGGCGAGCGAACCGCTCGCCGGCTGGCTCAAGCGCGAGGTGTGCCCGGGCCCCGAGGTGACCTCCGACGAGGAACTCAGCGCGTACGCCCGCCAGGTCGCGCACACCGTCTACCACCCCGCCGGCACCTGCCGGATGGGGGCCGCCGACGACGAACTCGCCGTCGTCGCGCCCGATCTGAAGATCCGGGGCCTCGACGGCATCCGGATAGCCGACGCGTCCGTCTTCCCCACCATGACCGCCGTGAACCCCATGATCGGCGTGCTCATGGTCGGCGAGAAGTGCGCCGACCTGCTGGGAGGAACGACCCGATGAACACCTTGCCGCACACCCAGACGCCGCACACCGCGACGCCGGACACCGAGACCCGGCCTCAGGCACCCGCGGAGTCCGTCTTCTCCGTACGCGACCTGTGGAAGGTCTTCGGTCCGCAGGCCGACCGCGTGCCCGCCGACCAGGAGCTCGCCGCCCTCGGCGCCGCCGAGCTGCGCGAGCGCACCGGCTGCACCGCCGCCGTCCGCGACGTCTCCTTCGACGTCCGCAAGGGCGAGGTCTTCGTCGTCATGGGCCTCTCGGGCTCGGGCAAGTCCACGCTCGTACGCTGCCTCACCCGGCTCATCGAACCGACCTCGGGCACGATCTCCATCGACGGCGAGGACGTGCTGTCCATGGACAGCGGCCGGCTCCGCGAGCTGCGCCGGCACCGGGCGGCCATGGTCTTCCAGCACTTCGGGCTGCTCCCGCACCGGACGGTGCTCGACAACATCGCCTACGGGCTGGAGATCCAGGGCGTGGGACGCGGCGAACGGCGCGACCGGGCTGCCGAGTTCGTCACCAAGGTCGGCCTGGACGGCATGGAGCACCGCAGGCCGGGCCAACTGTCCGGCGGCCAGCAGCAGCGCGTGGGCCTTGCCCGCGCGCTCGCCGTGGACCCGGAAGTCCTGCTGTTCGACGAGCCGTTCAGCGCGCTGGACCCGCTCATCCGCCGGGACATGCAGGAGGAGGTCGTACGCCTGCACCGGGAAGAGGGACGCACGATGGTCTTCATCACGCACGACCTGAGCGAGGCGCTGAAGCTCGGCGACCGCATCGCGCTGATGCGCGACGGCCGGATCGTGCAGCTCGGCACCCCCGAGGAGATCGTCGGCGCCCCCGCCGACGACTACGTCAGGGACTTCGTCCGGGACGTGCCGCGCGAGCAGGTGCTGACCGTTCGCTCGGCGATGCGCCCCGCACTCACCGACGAGTCCGAAGCCGGCCCGGCACTCGCCCCGACCGCCACCGTCCACGAGGCCATCGAGGCCGTCGCCCGGACCGGCGAGAACGCGCGGGTCGTCGAGGGCGGCAGGTGCCTCGGCGTGGTCGACCGCGCGGGACTCCTCGGTGTCGTCGCCGGGATACCGGCCGAGACGGGAAAGGCGGTGGCCTGATGTACGGCCACACGACCTGGCCGCCGCCGTGCGGCACCACCGGCGCCGGCACCAGCACGATGCCGGCCCACACCGGACGGTGGAACCGATGACCACCACCGCACCCCCCGCTCCGCCGGGCCCCACGACCCCGACCACCACCACGTCCCCCACCGACGACGGGCCCGGTGTGCTGCGCACGCTCGCGCACCACCGCGGTCGGCTCATCGGCGTCTGCGCGGCGCTCGCGCTCGTCCTCGGCTGCGTGCTCCTGGGCGCCGGGAACTGGCCCGCGGCGCTCACCGTCGACCTGTCGGGGCCGCTCGAGCGCATCAGCGACTGGATCATCGACAACCGCGACAGCCACCCGTTCTTCCTCTACTTCCTCGGGCACATCAGCAACGTCGTGGTCCTGTCGGTCCGCGCCGTGTACCTGGTGCTGCTCGCTCTCGGCTGGGCCGGCGTCACCGCCGCCGCCGGTCTGCTCGCCTGGCGGGTGGCGGGCGTGCGACTCGCGCTGACCTCCCTCGCCGCCTTCTCCGTGTGCGGACTGCTCGGCATGTGGGTGCCCACCATGCAGACGCTCGCCCTGATGGTGGTCGCCGTCGCCGCGTCCGTGCTGTTCGGAGGCCTCCTCGGGCTGGCCGCCGGCCTGTCGGACCGCATGCACCGGATCCTGCGGCCCGTGCTGGACACCATGCAGGTGCTGCCGGCCTTCGCGTACCTCCTGCCCGTCGTCCTCGTCTTCGGCATCGGCGTGCCCGCGGCCGTCCTCGCGACCGTCGTCTACGCGGCCCCGCCCATGGCCCGCCTCACCGCGCTCGGGCTGCGCGACGCGGACGCCGGGGTCGTGGAGGCCGCCACCTCCCTCGGCGCCACCGGCAGGCAGCAACTGCTGACGGCCCGGCTGCCGCTGGCCCGCAAGGAACTGCTCCTCGGCGTCAACCAGTCGATCATGATGGCGCTGGGGATGGCCGTGATCGCGTCCGTCATCGGCGCGGGCGGTCTCGGCGACCGCGTCTACCAGGCGCTGGCCTCCGTCGACGTCGGCGCCGCCCTCGCCGCAGGTGTGCCGATCGTGCTGCTCGCCATCACCCTGGACCGGGTCACCGCCGCCGCGGGGGAGCGGATCGGCCGGGCCCCGGCCGACCGGTCCGGGCTCCGCTGGGCCGTCGCCGCGGCGGTGACCCTCGCCGTCGCCGTCGCAGCCCGCCTGCTCGACCGGCTCTCCTGGCCCGACGCGTGGACGGTGGACATCACCGGGCCCGTCAACGGAGCGGTCGACTGGATGACCGCCCACCTCTACTCCGGCGTGCCCCTCGTCGGCGGCACCGCGGACTGGGCGGGGCACTTCACCACCTGGGTCCTGGGCCCCCTGCGCGACGGACTGCAGTGGCTGCCCTGGTGGACGGTCCTGCTGACCGTCGGCGTACTCGCCCTGCTCATCGGAACCTGGCGCACCGCCGCGACCGCCGTCCTGGCGATGGCCGCGATCGGTGTCCTCGGCGTCTGGGACCCGGCGCTCGACACCCTCTCCCAGGTCCTGGCCGCCGTCGCCGTGACCCTGCTGATCGGCTTCGCCCTCGGCGTCGCCGCGGCCCGCAGCAGCCGCCTGGGGCGCGCGCTGCGTCCGGTGCTCGACGTCTTCCAGACGATGCCGCAGTTCGTCTACTTGATCCCCGTCGTCGCCCTCTTCGGCGTGGGTCGCGCCCCGGCCGCCGCGGCCGCCGTCGTCTACGCGCTGCCCGCGGTGGTGCGCATCACGGCCCAGGGCGTGCGCGCGGTGGACCCGGGCGCACTGGAGTCCGCGCGCTCGATGGGCGCGACCGGACGGCAGCAACTGTTCCAGGTCCAGCTGCCGCTGGCCCGGCCCGCGCTGCTCCTGGCTGTCAACCAGGGCGTGGTGCTGGTCCTCGCCGTCGTCGTCATCGGCGGCCTCGTGGGCGGCGGCGCGCTCGGCTACGACGCGGTCTTCGGCCTCGCCCAGGGCGACCTGGCGACCGGCCTGGTCGCCGGAGCGGCGATCGTCTGCCTCGGCCTGATGCTCGACCGCGTCACCCAGCCGACCGGGCGCCGCGACCCCGCACGAAAGGGGGCCTGACATGGCTCGCACCACACGCTCCGCCGCACTCGCCGCGGCCGCCGCCCTCACCCTGACGGCCCTCACGGCCTGCGGCGCCGCCGACATGACCCGCCAGGCCTCCCCGTACGCCGACGCGAAGGGCTCCCGCACGGTCACGCTGTCCGTGCAGTCGTGGGTGGGCGCGCAGGCGAACGTAGCCGTCGCCCAGTACCTGCTGGAGCACGAGCTCGGCTACCGGGTGGACACCGTCCAGATCGACGAGGTACCCGCCTGGGACGCGCTCAGCCAGGGCCGGGTGGACGCCATCCTGGAGGACTGGGGCCACCCCGAGCAGGAGAAGCGGTACATCGACGACAAGGGAACCATCGAGCGGGGCGGCGACCTCGGAGTGACCGGCCACATCGGCTGGTTCGTACCGACGTACTTCGCCGAGGAACACCCGGACGTCACCGACTGGAAGAACCTCAACAAGTACGCCGACCAGCTCCGCACCGCGGAGAGCGGCGGCAAGGGACAGCTGCTGGACGGCTCCCCGTCCTACGTGACGAACGACAAGGCCCTCGTGAAGAACCTGGACCTCGACTACCAGGTCGTGTTCGCGGGCTCGGAGGCGGCGCAGATCACCCAGATCAGGCAGTTCGCCAAGGAGAAGAAGCCGTTCCTCAGCTACTGGTACAAGCCCCAGTGGCTGTTCGAGAAGGTCCCGATGACCGAGGTGGAGCTGCCCGAGTACAAGGAGGGCTGCGACGTCGACCCGCAGAAGGTGGCCTGCGCCTACCCGCACACGCCGCTGCAGAAGTTCCTCAACGCCCGGTTCGCATCCGAGGGGGGCGACGCCGCGGCCTTCCTGAAGAAGTTCCGGTGGACGACCGACATGCAAAACGACGTCGCCCTGATGATCGCCGAGGAGAAGCTGTCGCCGCAGGAAGCAGCGGCCCGCTGGGCGGAGCAGAACGAGGCCACCTGGCGGTCCTGGCTCCCGTCCTGACCGACCCGGGCGGCCCGCAAGGGCCCCACGGCCTTCCGGGCCGCAGGTGCCGGGAACCGGTGGCGCTGCGGGTCGCCGGGGCCACGCTCGGGGACGATACTGAAGGTCACGGTGCGTGGAGGCGACATGCGTGAACCGGAGCATCGCGGCCCGGGGCCGGCCTCGGCCTCCGTCAGCGGCACGGCAGCGGTCGTCCTGGACGACGCAGGCGTGGTCATCGCCCGTTCGGAGGGGGCCGCGGCGCTGCTGGAATGCCCGCCGGGCCGGACCTGTGCGCCCTTGCTGGGGATGGTGCCGCGCGTCGGAACGGATGCGGGGCCGATCGGGCACCTGATGACCGTTCCGGGCGGCGGTCACACGGGGCACGAGGCTCCGCTGGTCTGTACGGTCGTCCGGCTCGCGGCCCACGCTCCGGGCGGCGCGGGCGCTGCCACGCAATGGCTCGTCCTGGTCACCCCGGCGGAAACGGCGGAGGAAGCGGCCGAGCGCGATGCGCGAAGACGCCGGACCGGGCTCTCCCAAGCCGCCGCCGCGGGCATCGGCACCTCCCTGGACGTGATCGAGCTGGCCGAGACCCTGGTGAATCTGCTCGTACCGGACTTCGCCGACCTGGCGACCGTGGACATAGCCGAGAACGTGCTGGTGGGCGACGAGCCCCCGCACTTCCACACCAGCGGCGACGTCCGCCTGCGCCGGACCTCTGCCGCACAGAGCCCGGAGATATCCGCCGAGGACCTGCTGGCGGTGGGAGAGGCGCTTCCTCCGGTGACGGACAGCACGTTGATGCGCCCCCTCATGAAGGGGCTGCCCGTGCTGGTGCCGGACGTCGCCGTCCTGCAGGCCGAGCTCGGCATGGATCCGAAGGCCCTGCCGTTGTTCGTCCCCAGCGGAGCGCACTCGTCCCTGGCCATGCCGCTCTACGCACGAGGCCTGATCCTCGGCTGCGTCACGGTCTGGCGCAGCCAGTTGCCCTCCGCGTTCGGGGAGGAGGACGCCGCACTGCTGAAGGACGTCGTGTCCAGGGCCGCGCTCGGCGTCGATAACGCGCGCCGCTACACCAAGGAACACCGGTCGGTGGTGACCTTGCAGCGGAGCCTGCTGCCGCGCTCCGCCCTGGACTCCGCCGCCGCCGAAACGGTGGGCGTCTACCAACCGGCGGGCGGCGGCTCGGGAGTCGGCGGAGACTGGTTCGACGTGATCCCCCTCCCGTCGCTGCGCGTCGCGTTCGTCGTCGGGGACGTCGTCGGCCACGGCCTCGACGCCACCGCGGCCATGGCGCGCCTGCGGACCGCGGTGCAGACCCTCGCCGACCTCGACCTGGATCCGGGCGAACTGCTCACGCACCTCGACGACCTGGTGCTCGGCTTCTCCGAGGAGCAGATGACCAGCGAATCCCGCTCGGAGCGCTCGAAGCGCTCGGAGCCGGCCGTGCTGGGAGCGACGTGCCTCTACGCCGTCTACGACCCGGTGACGGGTCAGTGTGCTGCTGCCGCCGCGGGACATCCGCCACCGGTCCTCCTGCCGCCGGACGGAGAGCCGGTCTTCCTCGGCGTGACGCCGGGGCCGCCCCTGGGGGTGGGCGGAGTGCCGTTCGAGGTGACGGAGTTCGACGTCCGGCCCGGCAGCATGCTCGCGTTCTTCACGGACGGACTCGTGGAGAGTCGGAGCGGCGACATCGAGCAAGGGATGGAAAGACTGCGGGGCTCGTTCGCCGGAGCCGACCCGAGGTTGCCGCTCGACGAGTTCAGCCGGGCCGTTTTCGACGGGGTGCGGCCCCAAGAGGCCGCCGACGACGCCGCCTTGCTGCTCGCCCGCATCCACGCGCTCTCGTCCGACCGGGTCGCCGAGTGGGAACTCGAAGCCGACCTCTCGCTCGTCGCGCACGCCCGTGAGCTGGTGGTGGGCCAGCTGTCCGAGTGGCAGCTGGACGAAATGGGCTTCGTGACCGAACTCGTCGCCAGCGAGCTCGTCACGAACGCGATCCGCTACGCAGGAGGACCGGTCGGGCTCCGGTTGATCCGCGACCGGGTGCTCGTCTGTGAGGTGTCCGACCCCAGCAGCACTCAGCCACGCCTGCGTCGTGCACGGGAAACGGACGAGGGCGGGCGGGGCTTGTTCCTCGTGGCCCAGCTCACCGACCGCTGGGGCTGCCGGTTCACCAGCACCGGCAAGACCATCTGGACGGAGCAGCCCATCGGCGGGTCCCTCGTCTAGGCCGGTCGCTCCGCGTGCGCGCGCACGGTCCACCCGGTAGCGTCGAGAGCGAGCGTTCCGTCCACACCGCTGCCGCGCCCGGGCCCGGCGGGGCCGCCGCCGATGTCGGCAGAGGAACGAGAACCCATGCCACAGCACGCCATCCACGCGGTGACCGCCGCAGCCGCTCTGGTCTCCCTGGCAGCATTCGGCCCCGCACCGAGCAGCGCCCCGTCACCGCCCGACCGGTCGGCCGCCCGGTCCGCCGGCCAGGCGGCCGACGGGACCGGTTCGCAGGCCCCGTCCCGGTTCGTGCCCGGGCCTTGTCCGAAGCCGCCCGAGCCGATCGCAGCACTCGGCAACGCACGCTGCGGCTACCTCGAAGTTCCCGAGAACCGCTCCCGCCCCGGCAGCCGGACCATCAAGCTCGCCGCGGCGGTCATTCCGGCCGCCGAACCGGCGACGCCGGCGCAGGAGCCCGTGGTGTTCATGGCGGGCGGCCCCGGGGGCGACACGTTCGACGACATACCGTTCCTCGTCGAGTCCGGGCTGAACAAGGACCGCGAACTGATCGTCATGGCCCAGCGCGGCAACCTCTACGACCAGCCGAACCTCGCCTGCCCGGAGATCGACCGCTTCAACGCCCGGGCCGTTGGCCTGGGCTACGACGCGAAGCAGGCGCAGCAGCTCCTGTTGAAGGCGGTGAAGGAGTGCCGCGACCGCCTGACGGCCGACGGCGTCGACCTGAGCGCCTACAACACCACCGAGAACGCCGCCGACTTCGCCGACCTGCGCACGGCGCTGAACATCCCCCGGTGGAACGTCTACGGGTACTCCTACGGCAGCGACCTGGCCCTCACCTACGTGCGCCTGCACCCCGAGGGAATCCGCGCCGTGGCGATCGACTCGGTCACGCCTCCCCAGAGCGCGACCCTGCCGTGGGGATGGAGCAGCGCAGCCGAGGGCATCGACCACATCTTCGCGGCGTGCGCGGCGCAGCCCGCCTGCAAGAGCCGGTACCCGGACCTCCCCCGCATGCTGACGGAGCAGGTGCGCAAGCTGGAGGCGCATCCCCTGACGCTGCACGTCCCGCCGCCGGGCGGTGGAAAGCCGGTCGAGGTCGTCCTCGACGGGGGCGCGCTGCTGAACCAGATCGTCGCCTTCGCCCCCCGGCCCAAAGACCTCCCGGCGGCACTCGACGAGCTCAGCCGCGGAAACCCCGAGCGCTTCGCACGGGCCCGCGCGGCCGGCTCCGTCCAGAACGTCGGCGCATTCGCACACGGCCTCACCGAATCCGTGGCGTGCAGCGAGTGGGCGCCGGGGTACTCGGAAACCGACGTGCTGAAGGCGGGGCGCAAGGCCTTCCCCGGGTGGCCGGACACGGTCCTGGCCCAGGTGCCGCAACTTCCCTTCCAGTACCCGGTGTGCCGGGTCTGGAACGTTCCGGACCGCGCCTCCGTCCAGCGGGTGGCCACGGTCAGCCCGGTGCCGGCGCTCCTCGTCTCCGGCACGTTCGACGCGAAGACCGGGGCGAGCTGGGCGAAGGGCGTGGCCCGCGACCTGTCCCGTTCGACCGCCGTGCAGGTCCCCGGGATCGGCCACTGGGTGGTCCCGCAGTCGCCCTGCGCCCAACGCGTCCTGGCATCGTTCCTCGCTCGCCCGACCGCCCCCGACACCAGCTGCGTGAACGACTTGAAGCCCGAACCATTCACGATCATTCCGAAATGACCGGGAGGGCAGATGGCACTCCACCCGGCGCACCGTCGGCGCCGCACCGCACGACGCCTCCTGACGACGGCCGCCGGCACGGTGACCGGTCTCCTCGTCACCGGCCTGCTCGCAGCGCCTGCCCCGGCGCAGCCCCCTACCGATGCCAGCACCGGCCCCGACGCGCCGATCGGTACGGTCGCCCGCGCGGTGGGCGACGCCCGCTTCGAACCGGGCCCCTGCCCGAAGACGCCGGAACCGATCGAAGCGCTCGACGGCGCCCGCTGCGGAACGCTCACCGTGCCCGAGAACCGCGCCGAACCGAGCGGCCGGACGATCGAGCTCGGCGTCGCGATCGTGCCCGCCGCCACCGACGAGCCGAAACCCGACCCCATCGTGTGGCTCGCGGGCGGCCCCGGTGACGACGCCGTGGGGGAGGCGAAGATGGCGATCGACGGCGGCTTGAACCGCGACCGTGACGTGATCTTCATGTCCCAGCGCGGTACGTACTCGGCCGAGCCGAACCTCCTCTGCCCCAACATCGACGAGTTCAACGCACGCTCCGTCGGCCTCGTCTACGACGCCCCGTCCACCGAACGCCTGCACGTCGAGGCCACCAAGGCCTGCCGCGACCGACTGGCGGCCCGCGGGATCGACCTCGGCGCCTACAACGACACCGAGAGCGCCGCCGACTACGAGGACCTGCGCAAGGCGCTGGGCATCGAGCAGTGGAACCTGTTCGGGATCTCCTACGGCACCCACCTGGCGCTGGCCTACATGCGGCTGCACCCCGAGGGGCTCCGCTCGGTGGGCATCGACGGCATACTGCCGCCGTCCAAGGCCGGGTCGGCCGCGACCTGGAGCAGCGCCCGGCAGGGCTTCGACGGCCTGTTCAAGGCCTGCGCGGACCAGCCGGCGTGCAACGAGCGCTATCCGAATCTGTCGGCCACCTTCGACCGGCTCGTGCGCGAACTCGAAGCCAAGCCGGTCACCACCACCGTCACCCTCCCCGGCAGCGACAAGCCGGTGAAGGTCGTCCTGGACGGCGGAGCCCTGGTCAACTGGATGACCTCCGCCACCCATGTGGCGCCCCAGGTGCCCGCCGCCCTCGACGAGCTGGCGCACGGCAAGCCGCAGCGGATCGCCCAGCAGTGGGCGGGCGGCAAGCTCAGCCCCCAAGCCATCGGCAGGGTCGCGCACGGCCTCTCCTACGGCGTCTTCTGCAGCGCGTGGACACCGTACGAGAGCGAGGACGCGGCGCTGCAGGGCGGACGGGCGACGTTCCCGTCCTTCCCCCGCTCGGTACAGGCCCAGGCCCCGCAGCTCGCCTTCCTCCACCCGGACTGCGACGCCTGGAACGTCCCTGCGGCGTCGCCCTCGATCCGGGACGCCACGCGCGGTGACATCCCGACCCTCGCCCTGTCGGGCGGGTTCGACTCCCAGACCGGGGCCGACAACGGGCCGTACGTCGCCAGCACGCTGGGCAAGGCCAAGGTCGTCACGGTCCCCTACGAGCCCCACGTGGTGTTCGCCACCTCGAAGTGCGCCCAGGAGATCACCGTCTCGTTCTTCGACGACCCGGCTGCGCCGAAGACCGCATGCCTGAAGGGTCTCGAGGCACCCGAGTTTGAGATCGGCCCCTGACGCCCCGAGTTCCCCTCGAGGGCCCGGCACCTGCCTCCGGCCTGCTGTTTCACCGCGATCCACCGCTGTGGAGGCATGCCGGGGCAGCGGCTAGGGTGAGGTGAAGAGGCCGGGGGAGAGCCAGGAGCCCGTGATGCGCGGACACCGCCCCGAGCCGCCCGACGACGTGCAAGAACTCCTGGTCGCTCTCGGGCAGCTCGTCGATCAGGCCCTGGACCGGATCGAGTACCAGCGGGCCAGGGTCGAACTGGCCGTGGCCCTGCAACGCCACATGCTCCCGCCCGGGCTGCCGCAGCTGCCCGGGCTGCGTCTGGCCGCCAGGTACGCGCCCTCGCGGGGCGGTCTGGAGGTGGGCGGCGACTGGTACGACGCGTTCGTCATGCACGACGGGTCACTGGGGCTCACGGTCGGCGACGTGCAGGGTCATGACGTGGAGGCCATCGCCTTCATGGGACAGGTGCGGACCAGTCTGCGCGCCCTCGCACAGACGACGAGCGACACCCGCGAGGTGCTGGGCCGCGCCAACGATCTGCTGATCGCCATGGGGTGCGGCCTCTTCGCGACGTGCTGCTTCCTTCGCTTCGACCCGGTCAGCCGCGATCTGACGGTCTCCAGGGCCGGCCACGTCCCGATGGTCTGGGCCACGGCCGGAGGCGGTCACGGGATCGCACTCGACCGCGGTGGGCCGCCGCTCGGCATCGTGTCGGGCGAGCGCTACCCGGTGACCCACCGGCGTCTGACGGAGGCCGGGGTGCTCGTGCTGCTCACCGACGGGGTGGTGGAGGGTCCGAACTACCCGATGGAGTCCGGTCTGGCCGAGGTGGTCAGACTGGTGCGGGCGGGGTTCGACGCCGACCCCGATGTGCTGGCCTCCGCCGTCGTCAAAGTGGCCGACCTGACGGGACACCGCGACGACGCCGCGGTCCTCGTCGTCCGCTACGACGGCCCCCGGGAGCCGGGCTGACGGACGGGGCCACGGGGGCCACTGGGGTCGCCGGTGGCGGGATCTGAGCGCAGACTGCTGTCGTGAGCAGTGCGGAGATGGGACGTCTCGGGTCCACCGCGCTGCGCATCCTCGCCGTCGCCGCCGTCTACTACGCGGCCGCACGGATCGGCCTCCTCCAGCAGCTGGTGCGCGACCAGGTCACCCCCCTGTGGCCGCCGACCGGCGTCGCGCTGGCCGCGCTGCTCATCATGGGACTCAGGGTCTGGCCGGGCATCGCGCTGGGCGCGTTCTTGGCCAACGTGTTCCTCGGGCCGTCGTTGCTCTCCGTCCTGGCCATCACCGCGGGCAACACCCTCGCGCCGGTCTGCGCCGCCCTGATGCTGCACAGAGCCGGGTTCAGGAACGAGCTGGACCGCCTGCGGGACGTACTGGCACTGGTCTTCCTCGGTGCGCTCGCCGGGATGTCGATCAGTGCGACCATCGGCGCCGGGGTACTGGTCCTCTCCGGAGCACTGGACGCCGGCGACTTCTGGCCCACGTGGTCGGTGTGGTGGACCGGCGACGCGATGGGAATCCTCGTCGTCACACCCTTCCTGCTCGTGCTGCGCAAGGCCCGGTGGCCGTCCGGGGCCGGCCCGGGGCGATGGTTCGAGGCGGCGGCGCTGGCGTTCGGCACGCTCTTCGTCACGCTCCTGGCGACGCGCACGCGGGACTCGAGCCTGCTCTTCCTCGTCTCGCCGTTCCTGATCTGGGCGGCCTTCCGCTTCCGGCTGGCCGGCGCGGCGCCGTGTGCGCTCGCCGTGGTGGTCCTGGCGATCCTGGCGGCCGCCGGCGACAGGGGCCCGTTCGTCGGCGACGACGTCTTCGCCAACATGGTGACGCTGCAGGCCTTCAACGGTACGACCGCACTGACGGCCCTCCTCCTCGCGGCCGTCATCACCGAACGCGACCGGACGTACGAGGAGATCAAGCAGCTCTGCGGCCGGCTCGCGGAGGTGGTGGCCCGGATGGAGCCGCGCCCCGAGTCGTGCCGGTCCCCGCCCGATGACCGTCCGCCGCACTGAAGGGCCCGTAGCGGTCAGCAGCGGGGCGCGGGCAGCCGAGGCCGACTGCCCGCACCGGAGCCGCTGGTGCCGGTCAGCTCTTGCCGAGAAGGGTGTTCATCCGGGCGATCTCCGCGCTCTGGGAGGTGATGATCGCTGCGGCCATGTCCTTGGCGGGCCCGTACGTGCCTTCGGCCTGCTCGGTCTCGGCCATGGCGACGGCGCCTTCGTGGTGCTCGACCATCATCTGGAGGAAGGCGGTGTCGAACGCCTTGCCGGAGGCGGCCGTGAGCCGCTGCATCTCCTCGGCGGTCATCATGCCGGACATGGTGTGTCCACCGTGGTCCTCGTCCGTGGCCGGGACCTTCTCGCCCCAGGAGGTCAGCCAGCCGGAGAGGGTCTTGATCTCCGGATCCTGGGCCTTCTTGACCTCCTCCGCGAGCTTCTTGACCTCTGCGGACTCCGCGCGGGCCGCGGCGAGGTCCGCCATCTCGACGGCCTGCCGGTGGTGGGGGATCATCCCCCGGGCGAAGACCGCGTCGGCGGTGTTGTGGTCGCCCTGCCGTGCCGGGGCAGGGGTGGACGGCGAGGCGGAGGAGCCGTGTCCGTCGTGGGCCGAGCCGGAATCGCCGCCGTTGCCGCCGCAGGCGGCGAGGACGAGTGTGGCGGTGACGGCCGCGGCCACGGCCGTGGCACGGCGGATCGGGGAACGCTTGCTGGTCATGCTGTTGCTCCTGCGGTGAGGGCACGCGCGCGTCGGGGCGTGCCGGGGTAGGGAACGGTCCGAGTGCTCGGACCGCCCTATATGCGCAGGAGCTGCAATTCGCTCAGTGACGGTGGCGCGCGTCCGCCGACCGCACCGCTCACGTCGATCCCGGTACCGGCGACCGGGACGGCCGCAACGCCGCTGGGGGCGGCGGCCGGGCAGGGCAGGACGGGGGCGCCCGAGGTGCCCGCGGCGGCGCAGGTCGCATCCGCGTGTTGGGCGTGCCCGCCGCTTCCGTCGCCGGCCGGTTCATCGGCCCGCGCGGCGCCGCCGTGCTGCACCGCGTGCTCGCCGGCTGCAGGCGTGCCGTGCGCGGGGGCCGTCCCGTGGGCGGCTGCGCACCCGGGTGCGGCGGCGGACACCGGAACGGCGCCCGGCCCCAGGCCGTGCATGCCCACGAGGCCCACCAACACGGCCAGGACCAGCAGGAGAGGGGAACGCAGCCCGAGCGGCTTCATTGCGCGCGTCGCCTGCTGATCCATACCGGCATCGTAAGCGCCCGCTCCGCACGGGGCGAGGCCGGGCCGCGACACCTCCTTCGGAGCCCCTCTCCCTCTCGGCCCACCTGGCGGCCGTCGCCCCTCAGGAAGGCCCGCTGCCGCTGGCGACGTGCCAGGGCACGAAGGCGTTCTTGAGTCCCGCGAGAGACGTACGCAGCTCCGGATAGTGCCGCAGCAACACGGTGACCATGCTGTTGTCGTCGATCCAAGCCATGCCGGCCTTGGAGTACACCTCCGGTGTGTAGTACTCGGTGAAGAAGCGGTCGCTGTTCAGTCGGCGCGAGGCCATCAGGATGAAGATGCGGAACGCCGTGTCGCTGAAGGCGAATCCGGTCGGAAGCTTCTCCGCATACATTCCGACCGTCAGGTCGACGTCTTCGACGTCGTCGTAGAGCCGCTCCATCTCCTTGGCCCACACGGGGTTGTCCGTCAGGTCCTCGAAGCTCGCCGCGGGCTTCAGCCGCAGCAGCCGCCGGAATTCGTTGTAGCGGGGGATCCCCAGTTCCCGGTTGCGCAGGATGTCCGTGGCAGCGAGGTCCTGTCGCCCCCCATCGGGGCGCTCGAAGTCCTGGAGGAAGCGGGGGAAGTTGTGCAGGGTCACGAGCCCCGGGTGGAGGGTGCCGAAGCTGTACAGCAGGTTGGCCATTCCCTTGGTCTTCAGCACGTTGAGCGCCGCAGGTCCGGCGATGTCGCGGAAGGTGCAGTCGCTGAGGGTGGAGTCGTCGGCGGCGGAGCGCAGGTGCCAGTCGTCGCGGACGAGCGGGTGCATGCGGTAGACGGCCACGAACTCCTCGGTGAGGGAGTACGGGACGCCGTAGTGGTCCGTCTTGCTGCCGGGGATGCCACTGACGGTCTCGCTCTCCGTGAGCCGGCCGTAGAAGTTGTGGACGCGTTCACCCGCGATGCCCCACCAGTTGGACCGCAGGGCTTTGACGGTGGTGGGGTGGCTGATCACGGCGGGCGTCCACTCCACCGTATGGATCTTGGCGAGGAGCGCGGCATTAACGAGGCGGGCCCGCTGGAACAACTCCTCGTCGTCCCACGACGGGTACACGGCGTGCAGGTGGTCGCAGATCGAGTTGTGCTCCTGGGCGAACAGGTTCTGCATCATGACGAGGCCCAGCCAGAAGCCGGGAACGCGCGAGGGATCGCGGGCGGGGTCGGAGGGGAGCGGGGTCGCCTCGTCGCCGAAGAGGTGCAGTTTGCCCGTCTTGCCGGTGCGCACCCGGCACTGTTCCGCCTCGTTCGTGCCGTAGATCTGGGATGCGTCCCACCAGTGGGACGAGACGTTGACGCGGGTGTCGGGAGTCCCCGCGGGCGACCGGGGGTCCCGCGTCGGGTCGTCCGGCGTCCGCATGATCCGCATCGGGCGTTCGGGCCACGGATCGTCGTCCAGGAGCGGAACTTCCCAGGGCCGCTCCGTGGGACTGGTTCCGTGACTGAACCAGTCGCGGACCATGAACTGCAGCCAGGCGGCGACCAGGGAGTTGACCGACTCGGCCGGGATCAGTGTCCGGCGGGTGAGCAGGACTCGGCTGACCTCGCGCGGGTTCGGCCGCGAAAGAACGCTCTCGGGCGTGGCCGGGGCGATCTTGTCCAGCGGGATGTTCCGGCCGAAGCGCGTTCCCGCCATGCCCATGCGCGGCTCGTCGAGGTCGTTGTGGCTGCCGTCGGCGGTCCGGTTGACCCGGTGCCCGTCGGAGGGCGGCGCAGGGGTCGGGAGGCCGACGGAAGGCAGCCGCGACGTGTCGTGGAGGTTCTCCTGACGGAGTTTGACCCGCAGCCCGAAGAGGGTCAGCAGACCGGGCGTGACCGCCAGGCGGTCCCAACCGGTGCGGCGGTCGACGAACTCGGCGATGCGGGTGATGATCCGCCACGGTAGGGAGGAGCGGTATCCGGAGCCGGATCGTCGGGGGACGGGGCGTCGTTGCATGCTCATCGTGCTGCTCCTCAGGATCGGTTCCCGGGTCAGGTCGGGTGCCGCGGGGCGGCCGGGACGGGTCGCGTGCGCGATGCATCGCCGAGGATCACGTCGCTCGCCTTCTCGCTGATCATGTAGATCGGAACGGCGATGAAGAAGCCGGGAATGCGGGGGAAGACCGAGGCGTCGACGATCCGCAGGCGGTTCACGCCACGTACCCGGAAGCGGCTGTCCACGACGGCCGACGGATCGTCGACCCGGCCCATTTTGCAACTGCAGGAAGCGTGATGGCCCCACGCCTCGTCCTGTACGAAGCGGCGGACGCTCTCGGGGTCACCGACCTGCTCGCCCGGCCACAGCTCCGTGCGGATCACGGAACCGGCACTGCGGTTCATGCTGCGCACGAACTGCACGGCGGAGACCACGGCGGCGAGGTCCCTTCCGTGCTCGTCCGTGCCCTCGGTGAAGTAGTGGAAGGTCACCAACGGGGTGTCCCGGGGGTCGGCGGAGCGCAGTTGCACCCGGCCGTTGGTGTTGTGGGTGCGGCTCTTGAGGATGACCCACGTGAAGCGGTCCCGGTGACGCGTCAGGTCGAGCGAGTAGCCGGGGTGGTAGCCGCGGAAGTCGAAGGGGCCGCCGAAGATGAACAGGTCGGGGGAGTCCAGCGACGGGCGGGACTTGCGGGTGATCCCGACGACGGCGCCGTTCGTCGTGTACGGCCCGTCGCCGAGCTGCCAGGCCCGGTAGCAGGGGTCCGGCACAGCTCCGGGCTCCGGCGCGTGGAAGTCGCAGTCCTCGATGACCGGGAACTCGCGGTCCATCTGGCTCACCACGCCGATTTCGTAGCGGTCCTGCAGGTTGGCGCCCACGCCTTGGAGGGGGACGCGTACGGGAATGCCGTGCCGTTCCAGCTCCTCACGCGGCCCGATGCCCGAGAGCATCAGCAGTTGAGGCGTGTTGAAAGCCCCTGCGGCCAGGATCACCTCACGGGCAGCGAGCACCCTGCGCGCGACCGGCAGCGCGCGAACGTCCTGGGTCCCGGGGTCGGCCCGGTAGGCGTGCGGCTGGTGCACGTAGTCGACGCCCGTCGCCGCTCCGTCCGCGTCCAGCACGATCCGCGTCACCAACGAGTGCGTCCGGACGACCAGGTTGTCCGGGTGGCTGCGCTGTACGGCCCGCACGCGTTCGCGGGCGGCACTGCGCCGGCCGGCAGCCGTTGAGATCGGGATCTGCCACAGCCCCTGCAGGCCCTCGGTCTGTACGCGCCAGTCATTGGGATCGACGAACGACCCGAGCCCCTCCAGAGGGGAGAGCGGCCGGCCGATGAAGTCGGCGAGCGTGTCCTGCGCGGCGGACAGGATGACCTTCAACAACTGCTCGTCCCGTACGACTAGTTCGGGGTCGGCGAGATCGGTCGGCAGCCAACCGTCGAACCCGTGACGCGAGTCGTTGCGGTACCGGGCAGCGGCGAAGGGAAGGAGCTCCAGCAAGGCCGCCAACCACCGATTGGCGGGCGGCTCCTTGGGGCGGGGGCGGTAAGTACAGCGCTCCAGCCGCTCGAAGTACCGGCGCATGGCGGTGCTGCGCCACGACGCGTCCGCGGTCTCGTGCGCGATGTCGTCCCAGTCGCGGTTGTAGGGATAGACGGTGATCAGCGCGTGGTGCGCGGTGCAGCCGCCGACCGTCCCGGCCCGCGGATAGAGGATGCCCTTGCCCGGTACGAGCTTGCGGTCGCGCCGGTGCTGCTCCTCGTCCGCGTAATGCCGTACGAAGTAGTCCCAGCGCTGGACGGGGTCTTCGGAGGCGTCGGCGTGGAAGGCGGGAACCAGGTAGTCGTCGTTCTCCTCGGCACCCCCTGCGTCGAGGAGGAGGACGCGCATGCCCGAGGCCGCGAGGGTGGCCGCCAAGGGGCCACCGCCGGCGCCCGCGCCGACGACGACGAAGTCGAAGCCCGTTTCGGCCGGTGGAGCGCCGGACTCCGCGGTCACTATCCTTTCCTCTTCCCGAAGTCGGCCGCACTGGCGGCCAGGGTCGTGTTGACGGCTGAGATGAGCGTGGTCAGGGCAGCGGTGCGGGGCGGCAGTTGGCCGCGGAGGCCGAGCAAGGCGGCAGTGGCGGTGTCACTGGCGTGGATCAGCACGCCCTCTCGAAGGTCTTCCTGGAGCCGCTGGCCGTGGTTGGTGAGCAGATCGAGACCGAGCAGGACGGTACGGATCCCGAAGAGCCGGAATGCGTAGACGGCCGCGGGACTGACGTCACGATCGGGGTCGAGGCGCCGGACGAGCACGGTGGGAGCGAGTAGCCCGGTGATGCCGTTGAAGAGCCGGATGCCGGCCAGGGCGTAGACCGAAGCCGGACGGCGGGCAGCGCGTTGCTTGGCCATGCTGTACTCCCTGGAGTGCAGTGGCTGCTGCGGCCACGAATAGCCCCCGGAGTGCGATGACTCCCCCAAAACCACACTAGGGTGATGGCTGTGCGTGTGCATCTTGGGACCTTGGGTGGGGGCGCGAACCTTCGCACGCCGCCCTAGGGCGGTGTGACCCGACCGTTCGTTCCGGGTCTCCCACCACGGTGTGCACCTGCACCATCGTTCGCGAGGACCTCTTGAAGGATGAACCTTACGAACCCGCCGGGTCGGTCGCGGATGCCGTCGGGCCGGTGCTGCCCGGCTTCGGCTCCGAACACGGAGGTCGGGGAGCAGCAGGCCCCGCTCAGACCACTGAGAGGAGGTCCACCACGAAGACGAGCGTGGAACCCGCCGGGATCAACGGCGAGGGGGACTGGTTGCCGTAGCCGAGCCGCGGGGGAACGATGATCTCGCGCCGACCGCCGACCTTCATCCCCCTGAGCCCCCGGTCCCAGCCCTTGATGACCCTGCCACCACCCACGGCGAACTTGAACGGCTCGCCCCGGTCCCAGGAGGCGTCGAACTCCGTTCCGGACTCGAAGGTGACCCCGACGTAGTGAACCCGGACGACCCTGCCCGGCTTCGCCTCGGGGCCGTCCCCGACGACCAGGTCCCGGATCGTCAGCTCCTGCGGAGCGTCACCCTCCGGAAGTTCGACCTCGGGCTTCGTCAGTTCACCCATCGCAACCTCGCTACTTTCCGCCGGCATCCTCGTACGGGCCAACCGGGCGCATGGTCACTCTCCACGCAGTAGGTGATCACGCTACCGAGGACCCTGATCGACTGGAGTACATCACACCCCACGGAGCACGGCGCGGCGTGCCTGGGCGGCTCCGACACGCCTTGTAGCGGAACTCACACCGGGCGGCCGCGTCACGCCCCGGCTCCGCTCCTAAGATCATTCTGGGAGCGGCGCCGGGTACCCGCTCCCACCGCCGCGGCCCCGCGCCGGTCGGTACGAGGGGCCCCAGCAGGCGGCCACTCGACCGTCGACCTGCGCTTTCACCGCTCCGCCCGGCAACCAACGACCGGCATGCACTCTCGACCAGGAGGCGTGACCACACCCCGCGCACCCTTGCCCGATTCCCCCGACCCGCCCTGACGCCCCGTCGTAGGGCGGACCGAACGGTGCGGCCCTTCCGCGTGGGACAACCAGCCCCTGGGATCTTCCGTGCAGCGCATCCGGCTCGACCCGCGATCCGTCGGATCCGTCCGCGCTGCCCCAACGAAAGGCAATACGATGACCGACAGCCGTTCCCTGAGCGTGGCGGTACTCGGACCCGGGGGCGTCGGCGGGCTGCTCGCCGCCCTGCTGGCACGAGCCGGCCACCGGGTGACCTGTCTGGCCGGTGAGGAGACCGTGCAGGCTCTGCGCCGTGACGGCATCCAGGTGAGCAGCGGCCAGTTCGGCGCCTTCACCGCAAGGGTCGACGCGGACACCGAACTGCGGCAGCCGGTCGACCTGTGCCTGGTGACGGTGAAGCAAACGGCGCTGGCGGCGGCGCTCGACCGAGTGCCGTCGGAGGTTCTGGGCGACGGCCTCGTCGTGCCGCTCCTGAACGGGATCGAGCACCCCGCCACGCTCCGCAAGCGCTACTCGGCGGAGCTCGTGGTGCCGGGAGTGATACGCGTCGAATCGAGCCGGCAGGCACCGGGCCGGATCGTGCACGGCAGCCCGTTCACGGAGATCGATCTGGCGAGCGCCACGGCGGATCGCGAACGCCTCGACGAGCTGGCCGGTGTGCTCGCGGACGCCGGAATCACCACCCGGGTGCGCGACGACGAGTCCGGTGCGCTGTGGGGGAAGTTGGCGTTCCTGGCCCCCTTCGCCCTGCTCACGACGCGCTACCGGCTTCCGATCGGCCAGATCCGCACCGAGCACCGTGACGAACTGCTGGCTCTGGTGGAGGAGGTGGCCGCGGTGAGCCGTGCCTGCGGTGCGCCGAGCGACACCGCCGGCACGGTGCGGCTGTACGACGCCTTCCCCGCCGCGGCGAAGTCGTCCATGCAGCGCGACGCCGAGGCCGGCCGACCGCTGGAGACGGACGCGATCGGAGGGGCGGTGCTGAGGGCCGCCGGGCTGCACGCGGTCCCGGTGCCGCGCGTGGCGAGCCTGCTGGAGGAGATCGGGGTGCGCGGCCACTGACGGTCGCGTCGCCGGGGCGCCGGGACGCCGTACGGGCGGGTGCGACCGGGGAGTTGACCGGTGGCACCCGCCCCTGGGCGGTGGGTCGGTCACCCGTTCCGAGGGACGTACGCCTCCCCGGAACGCGCTTCGGTCCAGATGTCCTCGGCACTCACTTCCGCTACCCGGTACTTGCCCAACGAGCTGATCAGCAGGCGCATCTCCAACGCCAGGCAGTCGACGAAATTGGTGAGGCCCGCCTCCGCGTCCTCGTCCGACGCGACCAGGGCCGCCCGTCCGAGGCCCACCGCGGTAGCCCCGAGCGCCAGGCACTTGACCGCGCGGGCACCCTCCCAGATGCGACCGCTGACCAGCAGGGAGTTGTCCTGCGCGTCGAGGCGTTGCAGGCACTCCGCCAGCGGGAGCCCCACGTGGTCGAGGAAGGCGCGGGGCGCCCAGCCGGTGCCGCCTTCCGCCCCGTCCACGGTGACCGAGTCCGCCCCGGCCGCCCAGGCAACGGCCGCAGCCAGGTGGACGTCGCGCGAGGGCGGCAGTTTGACCCACACCCGGCAGCGCGGATAGTTGTTGCGCATCAGCCGGATCTGCTGGCGGAGGATCTCCTCGGTGAAGGTTCCCGGGCTGCTGCAGCGCAGCACCGAGTCCTCGGCGGGTTCGTAGATGTCCAGGACGTCGTACTGCGCCGCCAGTTCGGCCGCGCGCTTGCGGGGCACCAACGTCATGCCGCCCACGCCGGGCTTCGCACCCTGACCGACCTTCAACTCGAAGGCCAGCCGACCGCTCTCCAGCAGGGGGGCGGCCGAGGGGTCGCTGTACACCAGGTTCCACACTTCGGCGTCGGCGTCTTCGGTGCTCTGCTGGACGACCACACCGCCGAACCCGTCCGGCGCCGCCGCGGCGTACGCGGTGATGCGGCGCAGCAGCGAGCTCTCCTTCTCTTCGGCCATTCGACCGTAGCCGGACACGGGGACGATGTTCTCACCGATCACCATGGGAACGCCCAGGCTTCCGGCCTGCCGGGCGACGGCCTCACCGAGGTCGCCGCTGGCCACCCTGGTGGAGCCGAACGCCGCGACGAACAACGGGAAGGCGGAGCGGAAGCCGCCGATCATCGTGGTCAGGTCCACGTCCCCACTGATCGGTTCACGACCGAGGTCGATCAACTTCTCCATGCGGTGCGGTACGAAGACGGGCGGTACGAGACGGGCCCGGTCGATCGCGTCCTCCGGCCGGGCGGTCTGCTCGCCGTGCTCGCCGTAGAGCGTGGTCCCGTAGTTCCCGCTCTCCGGGAAGGCCGCGGCCGCGCCGTGCCGGGCACGGGCCCGTACCTGCTGCTCCGGGAACCCGGGAGCCGTCAGGCCGCTCACGGACGCAGCTCCCCCGGCAGCTTGGGGTAGGCCGTCGCCTGCCACACCGCATCGAGTCCGCCCAAGAAGCGGGTGAACCGCTCGACGCCCAGGCCGAAGCCCGCGCTGGAGGGGATCCCCTCGCGCGCCAGGGTGAGGTACCACTCGTACTTCGCCGGGTTCTCGCCGGTCTCGCGGATCCGCATCATCAGGTTGCGGTAGTCCGACTCGCGCTCGCTGCCGCTCATCATCTCCCCGAAGCCACCCGGGAAGATGAGGTCGAAGTTGCGCAGGACACCGGGCTCTTCGGCGCTTTCCTTGTCGTAGAAGCCGCGCGAGCCCTTGGGGTAGTCGGTGATGAAGAACGGGTGCTCGGCCGCCTTGGAGATGATCTCCTCGCCCTCCCACTCGATCTCCGTGTTCTCGTCCTGGCCGTATCCGCCCCCGGCGAGCTGGGCCACCGCCTGCGAGTGCTTCACGCGGCCGTACGGCGCGTCGAGGACGCGCTTGAGCCCGTCCAGGTCGCGCCCGAGGATCTCCAGCTCCCGCTGAGCGGTGCTCAGCACGTGCTCGACGCAGTGCCGGGTCAGCTCTTCCGCGACCCTCATCGCCTCCTCGCGCGAACCGCCGGCGATCTCCACGTCCAACTGGTGGAACTCGGTCAGGTGGCGGTGGGTCACCGCCGTTTCCAGCGGCTCGAGCCGGACGTTCGGGGCGACGTGGAAGATCTTGGGGAAGCTGAGCAGGGAAGCCTGCTTGTAGAGGATGCCGCTCGTCATCAGCTTGTAGCGGTGACCGTAGTAGTCGATGTCGACCTGCTTGGCACCGCGGGCGCCCGGGTCGGTCACCGGGCCGATGGTGGGCGGCAACAGCTCGGTGAAGCCCTCACCGGAGAGGAAGTCCCGCGCTCCGGCCAGGAACCGGTTCTGGACGAGCAGTGCGGCGCGGGTGCGCTCCGAAGTCAGATGGGCGAGCGGCGTCGGGAGCGTGGCCCCCGTGTTCTCAGCGGACAATCTCTCGTTCCGTTCGAGTGCTGTGACGAGGCGGGTGATAGAGGGGTGTGACGCTCCGGACTGGGTCCGAAGCCGGGCAATGCGCGACAACAATTCGGAACCTGGAATTCCATATCCGCCGCCGAAGAAGTGTGGCCGAGATCACTGAGCGGAAGATTCTTCTGCGGATGTATCGCCGCAGCTCTCGCAGGGTAGTGCAGCCCGGGAATTGATCTTGACTCATATGGAGCTTCCATGTCAAGATCTCCGAGGCACGGAGCAATGGCCCCGGGATTGTTATGTTCGATACCCCAGCGTCGCGGCTGAACAAGCCATGAATTTCCTTGGAAAAGCCCGCGTCGAATCGACGAGAGCGTTGGCCGCGGACGCTGGCGTCTCTGCGCGGGCCGTCCTTCCGTGTGCCGAGACAGCACAGGTGCATCACACGACCGGAGGTTGACCCGTGGGTCTGAGCAACGCTTCCCACCAGCATGAACCGGGCTCCGAGGAGCTGCGGTTCCACTGGTGCTCCCCCCTCGACAGCGGTCAGCAGAAGGCCACCGAGAAGTATCAGGTCGGTCATCTGGACTTCGACGGAATCGTTGATTTCGCCAAGGAGGCTGACCGGCTCGGAGTGGATTCCCTTTTGATGGGAATCAGCTATCACATGCCCGATCCACTGCCGATGATCGGTGCGCTGGTCCGGGAAACAGAGCGCGTCAAATTCATCCTGGCCTATCGCCCGGGACTGCTTTCCCCGACACTTTTTGCGCAGATCGTCAACACGGTCTCCTGGATGTCCAATGGTCGTATATCGCTGAATCTGGTTGCCGGTATTTCTCCGGCAGAGCAGGCGTACTACGGGGACTTCGTGGCGCACGACGGTCGCTATGCCCGTATGAACGAATTCCTCGACATCCTGCACCGCACCTGGCGCGGGGAAACGCCGCTTTCCTACAGCGGCGAGCACTACCGCATCGAGGAGGCCCAGCTCGGGCTCGGATATCTCGGCGGCGGGCGTCCGGAGGTCTACATCAGTGGAGCTTCTGGTCCGGCCCAGGAGACCGCGCTCCAGCACGGCGACTGCTGGCTCCGCTACGGTGACACGCCCGAGGGCATCGCCGAGGCCGCCGCACCGGTGCTGGCCAAGGGCGGTCGGCTCGGGATCCGCATGCACGTTCTGGCCCGCGAGACCCGTGCTGAGGCGCTCGCCGACCTCGCGGAGATGATGCGCGATCCGGACGAGGACCACCGCGAGTGGGTCGCGAAGTTCGTCGCCGCCTCCGACTCAGAGGCCGTGCGGAATTCCTTCCGGTTGGCCGAGCAGGCCGATGGGGACTGGCTCTCTCCGGTTCTCTACTCCGGCGCCGTGGCCTATCGCGGCGGCCCCGCACTGTGCGTGGTCGGAAGTTACCAGGAGGTAGCCGCATACCTGCACTCCTACAAGGCGGCAGGCGTCAGTGAGTTCATCTTCTCCGGCTGGCCGACCCGCGACGAGATGCGCACGTTCTACACGCACGTGCTCCCGCTGATCCGCAGACACGAAGAGAACGAGCGGACGGCATGACCGAAAATCGGCTTCACCGGAGTCTTTTCGCCTCCGGCGTCCTCCTCGGTCTCATCGCGGAACAGGTCGTGCTGTTCGCCGTCCCTCTGCTCATATACCAGGACACCCACGAGGTGGCGAGCCTCGGTTTAGCATTCGCACTCGAATGGCTTCCCGGCCTGATCGCCTACCCCTTCGCAGGGATCCTGGCCGACCGGGACG
This sequence comes from Streptomyces sp. NPDC091682, assembly GCF_044756625.1. NCBI lineage: Bacteria > Bacillati > Actinomycetota > Actinomycetes > Kitasatosporales > Streptomycetaceae > Streptomyces > Streptomyces sp. NPDC091682. The sequence goes on from NZ_JBIVTH010000017.1 coordinate 119,193, forward strand.
GCGGTGCCCGGCTCTTCTCCCGGGTGACCGCGGCCCGGGCTGCCGTGCTCGTGTGCGTGGTCGTCATCTGCCTGACCCAGTCGTCGTGGACGACCGGGGCCCTGATGGCCGGCGGAGCCTTCCTCTCCGTCTTCATGGCGCCGACGCGGATGGCCGTGGAGAAGATGGTCCCGCAACTGGCCAAGGGCGACAAGGTGGCGAGCACCCAGTCCCTCGTCCAGAACATGGAGCTGTTGGCCATGGCACTCGGACCCGCGCTCGCCGTCCTGGCCGCGTCCGTGCTGGGCAAGGTATGGCTGCTGATGGTCGCCGCCGGAGCCTTCGCCCTCGCTTCGGCGACCTGGCTGCCGCTGCCCCGTGGACTGCGGGCCCCGAGCACGGGCGAAGCCGGTAGCGCGGGGCAGGTCTTCGCCGAACTCGGTCTCGGATGGCGGCTGCTGATCGGTAACAAGCCCGTCCTGCTGCTGGGCGTCCTCAACTTCGCCATCAACCTGGTCGTGGCGAGCGTGCTGAGCGTCAACGCGGCGTTGGTGACCGACGTCTTCCATGCTCCCGACTCGTCGTTCGGATGGCTGAACACGTGCGTCGGTGTGACGGGCCTGCTCAACCTGATGGCGATCCCGTTCCTGCTTCGGCGGTTGAGCGTCGGGGCGCTCGGAGTCATCGGCTTCACCGCGATGTGCGCCGCGCTGCTCACGGCAGGGTTCGCCCCGTCCTTCGCCGTCTACGCTCCGGCCTTCGTGGCCATGCTGATCGGATCCGCCTACTACAACGTCTTCAATCGGACCCAGCGGCTGAAGGTGATCCCCGAGGAACACCTGGGGAAGATCATGGGCCCCTTCTACCTCCTCAACTTGCTCTCGTTCCCCATCGCCGGCCTGCTCGTCGCCGGCGTCGGAACCGCGGCCGGCCCGCAGCAGCTCGTCACCGTGCTCTCGGTGCTGCTGTGCCTCTTCGGCGCCGTCTTCCTGCCGCTGACGATCCGCAGCTTCCGCAAGGCGCTGGCCAACCGCAACGACGAGGTCGTCTCAGGAGTCTCGGCATGAGTCCAACCTTCCGGTGCCTGCTGAGCACCGTCGAGTCGGATTCCCACATCTGGAATCTCGTGTACCTCCAGAAGCTCCTGGAGGAGAACGGAGCCCAGGTACAGAACCTGGGCGCCTGCACGCCCATCAACGACGTCGTACGGGCCGTCTCCGAGAACCGGCCCGACCTGTTGGTCGTGTCGAGCGTCAACGGCCACGGACTCCACGGAGCGCGCTTGCTGCTCTCCGCCCTGCGCGAGCGGCGGCTCGAGGTCCCGAGCGTGGCCGGCGGCAAGCTGACCACGGCCGAGTCGGACAACGACCGCACCCGCCGTGAGCTCCTCGCCCACGGCTACACCGACGTATTCACCGGTGAGGACGCCATCGACCGCTTCCTCACCTTCCTTCACTTCGGCAAGTCCGAAGGCTTCCCGGCCTGGCAGGCCGACGCCGCGGTCATCCCACCCTGGGACCTTGCCGGACTCAGCACCACGGAGGTCCACTGATGCATATCGTGATCGTCAACCGGTGGCCCCGGTTCAAGGAAGACGGCGTACGGTGGGACAACGAGCTCACCCGTTACGAGGAGTTCATCGACCACGACGCCCACCAGGTCAGCTACGTCGTCGACGCGCTCGGCGCCGAGGGAGTGCTCGCCGATCCGGCGAAGATCGCACACCTGGTGCGGGTCGACGATGTCAACGACGTCGACGCGCTGCGCGCGGCCGTCGTCGAGGTGACCGAAAAGGTCGGCCCCGTCGACCAGTTGATCGCCCTGTCCGAGTTCACCCTGGAGATCGCCGCCAAGGTCCGCGAGGACCTCGGCCTTCCCGGGCCGACCACGGCCGAGGTCGCGGTCTACCGGGACAAGGTGCGGATGAAGGAGATCCTGGCGGCCGCCGGCGTCCGGGTCCCCCGCTTCGCCGCGTGCACCGACGTGGAGAGCGGACTCGCCTTCGCCCGCTCGTGCGGCTACCCGGTGATCCTCAAGCCGGTGGACGGCGCCGCGAGCATCGGGGTCCACCGTGTCGAGGACGAGGCGACGCTGGCCGAACTCCTGGCCGCGGTCGACCTGAAGCGCTACGAGATCGAGGAGTTCGTCACCGGCACCATCCACCACGTGGACGGCTTCGCCGACGCCCGGTCCGAGATCGGGTTCCAGGTCACGTCGCGGTACGTGAACGACTGCCTGTCCTTCGGTGCCGGTGAACCGCTGGGATCGGTCGTGCTCCAGCGCTCCCCCCTGAGGGACCGGATGGAGGAGTTCTCCCGTGGGTGCGTCCGCGCCCTCGCCATGCGTGACACACCGTTCCACCTCGAGCTCTTCGTCACGCCGGAGGACGAGATCGTCTTCCTGGAGATCGGCGGCCGGGTCGGCGGCAGCGAGGTCCCCCACCTCCTCAACAAGCTGTTCGGGGTCAACCTCTTCGAAATCTGGCTGCGGGCCATGTGCGGGGAGTCGATCATGCCGGCACCCACCTCGGGCGACCCGTCCGGCGGCTGGTTGGTCGTGCCCAAGCCGGCAGGCCTGCCGGCGGTGGTCCGGAAGGCATCGTCCATGCGGGAATCGGTCCCGGCCGTATGGCGCGAACTGCTGCCCTCCGTGGGCGAGGTGCTGGAGCCCGGCGGCGCGTACGACGCCCTGCACGCCGGCCGGTTCATCCTGCTGCACGACGACCAGGCCCAGGTGGAGGCCGACATCCGCCGCATCATCGAGACCTTCGAATTCGAGGTGACTTCGCTGTGAACGACCAGCCGACCCAGGACCAGCCGACCCAGGACCAGCGCCTCAGCGACCGCGACCGCTACGCGCAGTTGGCCGCCTTCCTCAGCGACATCGAGCTGAAGGGCATGGTCGCCGTCGGTGACCGACTCGTCGAGGCCGTCGGAGGCCCCGACCTGCTGCCCGGCCGCAAGGTGATGGTGGCCTACGGAGGCGGCAAGGACAGCACGTACGTGGTCGCCTTCGTGCGGGCGGTCCAGCTGCACCTCCAGCTCACCCACGGCCACACGTTCGTCATGCGGGTCGCCAACATGCGGCACGCCGGTGTGCCGCTGGCCGTCATGGAGAACATCCACCGGGTGTACGAGGCCCTCGGGCTGCTCGACGACGAGCGGGCCGAGCTCCTGACCATCGACCACACCGAGATCCGCCGGTTCCGCGTGGACCTTCCGCTGCCGGAGCGCCTGGTCAACCTCAACCGGCTCGACGTCCTGATGAACGGTCACCGGTCGGCCGGGGACGGCCGGCCGACGTTCTGCAACAGCTGCAACCTGGCGGTGGCCGACTTCTACGGTCGCGCTGCCTGGTGGCAGGACGGTGTCGACGTGATCATGACCGGAGACTCCCGGCGCGAGCAGGCGCTCTACTCCGCCTGGATCATGCGCCTGGCCAAGGCGAGCGGCATCGACGTGGAGGAATGCCGCCGGATGGGCTTCCAGGGCCTGCTCACGGCCCTGCGCGGCATCGGTGACGCATACTTCCGCGAGCTCTTCGGTGACGGTCGCGAGGCAGAAGTCGCGGAGCGCGCCGTCTCCACCGGAGACCGCTCGATGCAGCCCGAGTTCGTCTCGATCTACGACATGGTCAGCTACCGCGTCCACGACCACTGGGACCTGATCGTCGACTTCCTCGGCTTCCGGTTCGACGACCTCGCCTTCAGCTTCACCGAGTCGGACTGCGCGAACCCGACCCTGATGGCCCATCTGCGGGGCCTGCGCGCCCAGTACGTGGAGTCCCGCACCTACGAGGCGGGCATCTCCGAGTACCTGGAGCTCGCCGAGGCGATGATGCGCAAGAAGGAGATGCCGGAGAACCTGATCCGGCTCGCACTGAGCCGCTACGACTCGCCGGCCAAGATCGTCGAGCGGCGGGAGGTGGCCACCGCCTACGCGCGCGACGTCTTCGGCCTGAGCGAGGCCGCGCTCACCGCGATGGTCTACTCGCCCTTCACGGACGAAGGCGCGCGGCTGGAGAGGTTCATCGCGTCCTGCCACCCGGAGATGGCCGACAGGACCGCAGAGCTGCACGCTGCGCTGCGCGGTGACGGCACGGACACCGACGGGGCGGCCGAGTGGCTGGAGAAGATCTCCGCGCTGTCCCTGACGGACCTGCGCACGCTCTACCGCAGCGCACTGGTGGACTTCGGCGCGCAGCAGACGATGATCTCCCGGGTGCGCGCGGGCGACCCGCACAAGAGCCAGGTCAAGACGGTCGACCCGACCACGGGCCTACCCGTCCTCGAACTCATATCGGGTCGGTGACGTGGCCGGGTACTTTGACCGGCTGGTGACCGAAAGCCGCGGCCGGGGCACGGTGCTCGTACAGCCGCGGATGGGCTTCGGCAGCCTCCGGGCGATGCAGGACGGGCTGTCCCAGGTCGCGTCGCTCGGGCTGCCCGCCGTCGGGACGCTCACGCTCGACAGCTACACCCGGGTCGGCGACTACACCACGCCCCTGGAGCGGCTGGCCGCGGGCGAGGAGCTGAACGGGTACCCGCTGGTCTCCCACCCGGCCGAGGCCACCAGGGCACTGCTCGACGGGCTCCACGGCCCCGCGTTCCCGGTCCAGGTGCGGCACGGCACCGCGCTACCGCTGCGGGTCTTCCAGCGATTGGTCGAAGTCGGTCTCGACGCCACCGAGGGCGGCCCCGTCTCGTACTGCCTCCCCTACAGCCGGTTGCCGCTCGCCCGGGCCGTTGAGGCCTGGGCGGAGAGCTGCCGGTTCCTGGCCGGCGAGACCGAGCACGGACACGTCGAGAGCTTCGGCGGGTGCCTGCTCGGCCAACTCTGCCCGCCCTCGCTGTTGGTGGCCACCGCCGTGCTGGAGGGCTGCTTCTTCCAGCAGCACGGGCTGCGCCACATGTCGCTTAGCTTCGCCCAGGGGGTGCTCGCCGAGCAGGACCGCGGCGCTCTCCGGGCGCTGCGCACGCTCGCCGCCGAGCACCTGTCCGGGGTGGACCAGCACGTCGTGCTCTACACGTACATGGGTCTGTTCCCCAAGACGCCGGACGGCGCCACCGCCCTGATCCGCGACAGCGCCCGGCTCGCCCGCGACGCCGGGTGCGAGCGGATGATCGTGAAGACGGTCTCCGAGGCGTGGCAGATCCCGACGGTCGCCGAGAACCTCGCCGCCCTGCGGATCGCCGCAGACGCGTCGAACGGCACCCCGGCCGCGCCGACCGTCCTGGAGGACGCCTTCTACGACGAGGTTCTGGAGGAGGCGAGGCTTCTCGTGGACACGGTGCTGGGCCTCGATCCCGATGTCGGTACCGCGCTGACGAAGGCCTTCGAACGAGGGATCCTCGACATCCCGTTCGGCCTGCACCCGGACAACGCCGGCGCGACGACCAGCGTGATCGACGACCGCGGGGCGCTGGCGTGGGGCTCCCGCGGCAACCTGCCGCTGCCCGGGACGTCCAAGGGCGCCGGTGTCGAGGACTTCAGCTCCGACCGGCTCCACGCCATGCTCAACCACGTCGCCGACCGCTACGACCAGGCTGCGGCCCTGGCCGAGACGTGACTCAACCATGCATAGTTTCCCTACCAGTTGGCGAGACGACCCGTGACCCCAGAACTTTCCGATCAGCCTGCCGTCGTACTGGTGGACGCGTTCTCCAGCGGCGCCCTGCTGGCGCGCCAGGCCGCCGGCCGCTTCCGCCTCATTCACGTCCGCTCGCGCCGCGAGCTCCCGCAGACCTTTGCCGCCAGCCTCCCGGCCGGACTGTTCGAGGTGGACCTCACCTACCCGGGCAACGCCCAGGACGTGCAGCGACGTCTCGCTGAGCTCGGTCCGGTCGCCGTCATCCCGGCGAGCGAGTTCGGCGTGGAGACCGCCGACGAGATCGCCGCAGCGCTGGGTCTGCGCGGGAACGACCCTTCGCTCTCGCCCGCCCGGCGGGACAAGGCCCTGATGATGGAGGCCCTGGCAGCGGCGGGCGTACGCACACCGCGCCAGCTGAAGGGGACGGATCCGGATCAGCTGCTGGCCTGGCAGCGTGAGCAGGGCATCGACAGGGTCGTCGTCAAGCCGCTGGACAGCGCCGGCTCCGAGGACGTCTTCACCTGCGACACCGACCAGGAGGTGAAGACCGCGGTCGAGACCATCATGGGCAAGACCAACCTCATGCTGCGGGCGAACGAGGCGGTCCTGGGACAGGAATACCTCGTCGGTGACGAGTACATCATCAACTCGGTCAGCAGGGACGGTACGCACCGGTTCACCGATGCGTGGATCAGCCGCAAGGTGGTGGTGGACGAGCGACGGAAGATCTACGACTACGAGGACCTGCTCGCACCGGACGACCCGCGTCTCGACGAGATCCTGCCCTACGTCTGCGACGTCCTCGACGCACTCGGCATCGCCAACGGCCCGGCCCACACCGAACTGATCCTCACGGCGGGTGGTCCCGTGCTGCTGGAAACCGGTGCCCGGATCTCCGGACTCGCCAACCCTCCCGCCCTCCAGCGGTGCACCGGCGCCGACCAGGTGAGTCTGACGCTGGACTGCTACACCGCCGACGCACCGGAGCTGAGCCGGCGGCCCGTGCGCTACGCGCAGCAGGAGTCGGCGCGCTGTGTGAACCTCATCGCCCACCGCGAGGTGCCGCTGCCGGAGCGGGCCGTCCGGGCGGCACTCGAGGGCCTTCCGGCCTTCGAGAGCATCCGGTTCCGCAAGGGCGACGGTGCGGTCACCAGCCGGACGGTCGACCTCAACTCCTCTCCGGGCGCGGTCTTCTTCGTCCACCGCGACGACGCCGAGATCGAACGCTCGTACCAGGCACTGCGCGCGATGGAGCACGAGCTCCTCTGACGTCCCACGCACGCTGCGGTACCCCACCTATGAAACGCGGTAAGTCATATGCCCGTCACTTCCCAGCAGTTCCGCGAGATCTTCGGTTCCTTCCCGACCGCCGTCGCCGTCATCACGGCGATGGACGAGGACGGCGAGCCTCGGGGATTCACGTGCAACGCCGTCTGCGCCGTGTCCGCTTCGCCGCCGTTGTTGCTGATCGGGGTGGACAAGAAGTCCCAGACCCTCCCGGCGATCCTCTCTTCCGGGGCCTTCGCGGTGAACTTCCTCGGCGCGTCGGGCACCGAGGCGTCACGGATCTTCGCCGGCAAGGGTCACGACAAGTTCTCGGGCATCGAGTGGCAGCCGTCCCCGGTGGCGGACGGCGCTCCCGTGCTGACCGACGTCGCGCTGGCCGTCGCCGAGTGCCGCACGGAACAGACGGTCCAGGCCGGCGACCACTGGCTGATCATCGCGCGGGTCGACGGCGGAACCGTCTTTCCCCGCGACCCCCTCCTCTACTGCCGGGGCGCCTACAGCACCTGGACGCAACCGGCGGCCGTGTAGACCGCTCGCGGTCCTCGTGCCGGGCCCGGCGTCCACGGGCCCGGGCTCGGCATCCGGGATCGTGTCAGGTGAGTGTCCCACCGACGGCCTCGACCTCGACGGTGTCGTCCCCGTCCTCCGCCGTGGCGGCGCGCTTCGGCGGGCAGGGTGGGCAGAGCCGTTCGTAGACCGCCATGACCTCCTCCGGCGTCTGGGCCTGCTTGCGCTCGCAGGCTGCCTTCCCCGCCTCCTCCTTGCACATGAGCACGGCCTTGGCGCCTTCCAGCGTGGCGATGGCCTGCCGACCCCGCAGCACGCACAGCAGCGCCTTGCACAGGCATCCGACATAGGCCTCGACGGTCGTGAAGCCCCGCCAAACCTCCTCGATGCGGCGCTCCAGGATCAGCAGGCGGGCGTAGAGGCGTACGACGTCCTTGCCCGTGTCGGGATCGGAGGCGTCCGCCAACAGCTGCGCCGCTTCCGTCTTGATCTTCGTTGCGCGCTCGGGCAGATCCTCCAGCTCCCGGTGCAACCGCGTGAAGCAGTACGCGGCGTTCTCGACCTCCGTGGTGTAGCGCGCGATACGGGCGGAGAGGGTCGCGACGGTGTCGTCCTCCTCGACCTCGTCGTCGAACTCGCACGCGCATTCCTCGACCCGACAGCCCCAGTCACCGGCACAGTCCTTGATGTCCTCGAACACCTCGTCGACGGCGCGCGCCAGGCACTGCTTCTGGTCTTTGTGGACCCGGCAGCGGATCTGCTCGCGGACCGTGTGGAGGGTCCCCCGCGCGGCGTCGAGATCCTTCTCGGCGGCGTCCCGTGCCTTGGTGTACTCCGCCCGAGCGCTGTCGAACTTCTCCTTGAAGTCCTTCAATTGGGGGAGGTGCTCCTCGGTGACCTCGGCCCGGCGGTGGATGCCCCTGGCACTACAGGTGAGATCGTCGATGGCACCGGGGTTGCAGTCGCCGCCCTTGTCGGTGCTGTCCGATCGGGTCTGGGGGGTGCTGCTCATGATGGGCTCTCCTGGTCGAGGGGGCAGGCGCACCGAGTCTGGTCCGGACGGTGTCACCGGCCCGTCGCCCGGCCATCGCCGCAGCTGTCCGTACCTCGGCCCGTTCCCGCAACGCCGGCGTGACGGCAGGGGCCCCAGCATCGGCCCATGGCTGGATACCGGGCACTCGCCGCCGTGGGGCGCAGCGTCGTCGACCTGCTCAACCGGCGGTTCATCGAGGAGATCCCCGTGGGCCCGCGCCCGGAGGCCGTCCTCGCCGGGCCGGTGGACTTCGACAAGGTGGACACCGCCGGAGCCGTCATCCGCCGGCCCGCGGTCACCGTGTACTGCTACCGGCTGAGCATCGACCGCGAGACCCGGCCCTCCTGGGCGGCCGTCGCGGCCCAGGACGGCACGTCCCGGCTGCCGCTGAGGATGCATCTGCTCATCGCCGCATGGGACAAGTTCGTCGAGTCGGAACTGGAATGGCTCGGCCTCGCCACCCGGGCACTGGAGAGCACGGGTCCGCTCACCGGCCCCCTCCTCCACGCCAGCGGGGACTGGGAGGCGGGGGATTCGGTGCAGATCATCCCCGACGACCTGGCGATGGACTCGATGAGCGAGGCGTTCCAGGCGATGACCACCGACTACCGGCTCTGCATGCCCTATCTCGCCCGGGTCGTCCGGATCGACGGGCGGCCCGGACGGGCATCCGGCGAGGTCACCGTCGTCGCCACTGCGCTGTCGGAGAAGGCCCGATGACGGACGGCTCCGACCACCGGATCACCGTCGAGGTGGGCGTGGTGGACGTACTGCACCGGCTCGCCCTGGCCGTCCGTCCGCTCGACGCCAGAACCCGTGCCCCGGCCGGCCCGGGTCTGCGCGTCGGCCGGGAGACCGGGCACGCCCCCGGCCGCCGGCCGCGCCCCGACGATCTGATCCGGCCGCTGGAGAGCCACGGCGCCACCGGATTCGTCCTGCGGCACGGCACGGCCGGCGCCCTCGGCCAGACCGTGACCGTGCGCGTCGACGACCCCGCCCGCCGCTGGGTCCCGCGGCGCTTCTCCCTGCCGCTGTGGACCCGCGCCGAACTCGCCGGCGCCGATGCCCGGCCGCCGACCGCCGCCCACGTCCGGGCCGACGCCCGACTGCTGCTCCCGTGGCTGCTGCCCGGCCCGTCCTACCCCGTGCCGCAGGGCCTGACGGGCATGCGGCTGCGGGTCATCCGCGCGGGCGAACCGGTGCGCTGGCCGCGCGTGGACGCGTACGGTCAGGGCGGCGTCCAGATCGGCTGGGCCCACGGTGACGAACACGGGCAGGTGCTGCTCCTGATCGACCGCCTGCCGTACTCGGTGCAGTCCCAGTTCCCCGTCGCACTGCGCACCCACGCCCCGGATCCGGCGAACGCCCCGCCACCCGATCCACTGGACCCGTTGGCGGACCTGGTCGCCGAAGCGGTCACCCGCAGTGCCTCCCCGCCCCGGCCGCAGGACCTCGACAACGGGCTCCTGCGCGGCACCGACGTGCCGGCCGGCTACCACACCGCCTCCGCGTACACCGTCCGCACACTCACCGTCGGTCAGGTGGTTCACGCCGACGACCTGCCCCACACCACCGCCTGACCCGCGACCGAGGAGATCCGTCCATGCCCGAGTACCTGACACCCGGCGTCTACGTCGAGGAGACGAGTTTCCGCTCGCGGTCCATCGAGGGCGTGCCGACCAGCACCTTCGGCATGGCCGGACGGACCGAGTACGGACCCGTTCCGTACAGTCTGCCCGCCCCGGGCGACCCCACCGTGCTGCCCGGCGCGACCCTGGTCACGAGCTTCACGGAGTACGAACGGGCCTTCGGCGGACTCAGCATCGGTAGCGAGGACTGTCAACTTGGCTTGGCCGCGCGGGCGTTCTTCGCCAATGGTGGGCGGCGGCTGTACGTCTCGCGGGTCTTCACCTTCGCCAACACCACGGCCGCCACCCCGGTCATCGACACCCCGAAGAACTTCGCCTCGCTCGCCCTTCCCCCCACCGGCAGCGCGCTGCTGCGCTGGCGCGCCCGCTGGCCGGGATCCGCAGGATCGAAGATCAGCGTCGCGGTGACCTTCCGCCGCGGCAAGAACATCATCGTCCAGGGCGGCGGAGCCGGCGCCCCGCCGCGCCTCACCGGAGTGCAGCCGGGAGCGGCCGTGGAGGTCGTCCCGCTCGTAAGCGGGGCGGTGCCGGGCATCCCCGACGACACGGCACCGCAGCCGGGGAACGTCCGGGTCGTCATCCCGCGCGCCGACGGGGTGCTGGGCTACCGGAAGCCGGACGGTACGTTCGACGACGTGTCCGCCGGGACGGCCGCCTTCCACCTCACCCTGGCCGTCACCGTACGGTTCGGCGGGCGCGTGGACGTCTACAACGAGCTCGAACTCGACGAGGCGCACCCGCGCGCCGTCGGCCGGGTGCTGGCCGCGGTGGACCCCGCCGACGAGTTCTCGTTGGTCTGGCTGCAGGTCGTCACCCCCGCTGCGGGGCAGCCCGCGCCTGCGGCGGGGGCCGTGCTGACCGCCCTACTGAACGGCGGCGCCGGCGCCGCCGCGTTCCTCACCGGGGGAGGCGACGGGGGCACGCTCGTCGCGGCGGACCTGCGCGGCCGGCTCGCCAACCCGGACAGCCTCACCGATCCCGCCCGCGGGCTCGGAGCGCTCGCCGAGATCGACGACATCGCCATCGTCGCCGTCCCGGACACCGTCACCCTGCCGCCCGACCAGCAGAAGACCGCCGTGGACGATCTCATCGAGCACTGCGAACGGCTGCGCTACCGGATGGCGATCGTCGATCCGCCCAAGGACAGCTCCATCTCCGAAGTACGCAAGTTCCGGGCCCAGTTCGACACCAAGTACGCCGCGCTCTACTACCCCTGGGTGAGGATCATCAATCCCGGCCTGCGCCCGGACCCGGGTGCTCCGGCACCACTCCTCGACGTGCCGCCCTCCGGCTACGTCGCCGGAATCTACGCCCGCAGCGACATCGAGCGCGGAGTGCACAAGGCCCCCGCCAACGAAGTCGTCTTCGGCATCAACGACTTCACCACCAACGTCACCTACGACCGGCAGTCCGTGCTCAACCCCGAGGGGATCAACGCCCTACGGTTCTTCGAGGGCCGGGCCCGGCGCGTGTGGGGCGCCCGGACGATGAGCTCGGACCCCGAGTGGAAGTACGTCAACGTCCGACGGCTGTTCATCTACCTCGAGCACTCCATCGACAAGTCGACCCAGTGGGCGGTGTTCGAGCCGAACAACGAGCGGCTGTGGGCCTCCGTCCGCCAGACCGTCGAGGACTTCCTGATCGCCACCTGGCGCACCGGAGCCCTCATGGGCACCAAGCCCGAGGAGGCGTTCTTCGTCCGGTGCGACCGCACCACCATGACCCAGAACGACCTCGACAACGGCCGGCTGATCTGCCTCATCGGCGTGGCGCCCACCTACCCCGCAGAGTTCGTCGTGTTCCGCATCGGACAGTTCACGGCCGACGCGCAGCGCAGCTGACGCGGACCCGCAGCGCACGCGCCCAGGAGATCAGGAGACGGACCATGGCAACGCGCAACAACCCCTACGGGGCCTTCAACTTCCTCGTCAAGCTCGGCGACACCGGCGGCGAGGACCAGATCGCGGGCGGTTTCTCGGACTTCAGCGGAGCCGGCAACGAGGTGAAGTTCTCCGAGTACCGCAACGGCAACGACCCCGAGAACCACGTGCGGAAGATCGCCAACACCAACTCGACGAACGACGTCACCCTCAAGCGGGGCATCATCGGGGATCTGCGCTTGTTCGCCTGGATCAAGGCCACCCGGGAGGGCGAGTTCGACCCGCGCACGGTCACCGTGACCTTGCACGACGAGGGTCGCCAGCCGGTCTGCTCCTGGGTGCTGCGCGCCGCCCAGCCCAAGAAGTGGGTCGGTCCCACCCTCACCGGCAAGGGCGGCGGAGAGGTCGCGATGGAGGAACTCCACCTCGTCGCCGAGCGCATCGACTTCCTGTCGCTGTGACCCCCGCCGGACTGCGTCTGGGAGCGCCGGGCGCGTACCGGGACGGGCGTCGCCCGCCGCCCGCCTTCCAGCCGCTACGACTCGACATCGCCGGATTCGTCGGCGTGGCGCCGCGCGGACCCGTCGACACCCCGGTCGCCGTCGACCGCTGGTCCGACTACGTGCTGAGGTTCGGCGGTTTCGAAGGGCCCGGGCTGCTGCCCCACGCGGTACGGGCGTTCTTCGCGCAGGGCGGCGCCCGCGCCCACGTGCTGCGCGTGGCACCACTCCCGCGCTCCCCGCATCCCACCGCCCTGGCGGCCTGCGCGCTGCACCGGATCCGGCTGGCCCGGGCGGACGGTCCGGCCGCCGCCGGGGGCGGCCGTCCCTACGACGTCCACCTGCGCGCACGCGACGAAGGGAGCTGGGGCGGACGGCTCTCGGTGCGCTGGGACTTCACCGCAGCGGGCCACTTCACCGCCACGGCCAACGGGCGGGAGCTGACCCTGCCCGAGGGACCGACTCCACCGGACGGGACCCTGCTGCGCCTCCGGGCACCTGGGCTGGGGCCCGCCGGCGGCTTCTTCTCCGTCCTCGAACAGGCCGTGCGCCAGGACACCCCGGGCCTGCGGCGCCGCGTCGCCGTGCTCGACCGGCAGCCCGGGCCGGGAACCCGGCCCGTGGACGTGGACGCCGAACTCGTCACCGCGACCGTCACCATCACCGACACGGATCCGGCGCGCCCCCGGCAGGAGCGGTTCGCGGGGCTGGGGCTGAACCGCGCCCACCAGCGGTTCGTCGCCGATGTGCTGGCCACCGAATCCCTGTTCACCACCCCTGACGGCGAGTGGCCCGAGGTCCTGCTGCCGCCCGACGCCTTCCTCGCCCCCGTCGAGTCAGCCGTCGTACGGGGCCGCGGGGGCGAGGACCGCTATGCGGGGATCAACGCCGACAGCTTCCACGGGACGACCCCGGTCGAACTGCTGCCCATCGGCGGCGGCGAGAGCATCGAGGATCCGGGCCGGGAGGAGGTCGGCATGGACCGAATGGCGCTGGTGCCCGAGGTCGCGCTGCTCTCCGTACCCGATTTGCTGTGGTTCCACAGCGATGCCCCGGAGACCACCACCGAGACCCCGTCGCAGCCCGGCAGCCCCGTCTTCGTACCGTGCCCGCCCCGGCCGGAACCCATGACCGTCACCGCGCCCCGGCAGCACGCCCGGCTCCTGGACAGCGGCACCCAACTGCCCGAGATCGTCCGGCGCCAGCAGCGGCTCGCGGCGCTCGCCGAGCGGCAGCGGCGCTTCGTGGCCCTGCTCGACGTACCGCCGGGGCTACCCGTGCGGGCGGTCGCCCGTTGGCGGGCCGGGTTCGAGAGCTCGTACACCGCCGCCTACCACCCGTGGCTCGGTGTGGTCGCGCCCGACGAACCGCAGCACCGCGCCGTGTCCGTTCCGCCCTCGGCGTTCGCGGCGGGAATCATCGCCGAACGGGAGCGGCGGCTCGGTCTGCACTGGGGTCCCGCCAATGCTCTCGCCGCCGAAGCCGTGACCGCGGCCGAGCGCATCGGCGAAGCCGACCACGACGAGCTGCACCTGCTCGACATCGACGTCTTCCGCGGCGAACGGGACGGATTTCGGCTCGCGTCGGCCCGTACCCTCTCCCGCGACCCCGACTACCGTCAGCTCAGTGTTCGCCGGCTGATGACCATGCTGAGGCTGGTCCTCGACCGGCAGGCCCAGCCGCTTGCCTTCGAGCCCCACTCCGCCCGACTTCGCTCCGAACTGAGTGGCTCCATCGTGGAGTTGCTGCGCGGTCTGTACCGCTCCGGCGCGCTCGCCGGCGAGAGCGAGGACGAGGCCTTCTTCGTGACCTGCGACGAACACCTCAACCCCGGCTGGTCGCTGGGCCTGGGCCGGCTCGTCGCCGAGGTCGGCGTGGCGCCCGCGCGACCCCTGGAGTACCTCGTCCTGCGGATCGCGCAGGACGCCGACGGCGCCGTCACGGTGGTGTGATCCATGACCGAGCTCGTACAGACCTTCAACTTCCGGGTCCGGATCGGACGCAGCGGCTTTCCGAGCCGTACGGCCGAGCCCCCGCCCGTGCTCCCGCTGACCAGTGGGCAGGAGGGCGGCGCCCGCCGCGAGGCGAGCGCCGCCGGCCCGGGAAGCGCGACCGGGAGCAGCGGCCCCGAACGGATCGGCGACGGCGGCTTCCAGGAGTGCTCCGGACTGGGGCTGGAAGCCGATCTCCGCGAATACCTGGAGGGCGGGGCCAACGGAGAGGTGGTGCGCAGGATCGGACGGGTCAAACTCCAGCCCCTGGTGCTCAAACGCGGCATGCTCATCGCCACCGCGGGCGGCAGCACCGACACGAGCCTGTGGGACTGGCTGCACGGCATGGTCAGCGGCCGGACCCCGGCACCCCGGTACGACGGCGATGTCGAGGTGCTCGACCCGGTCGGCCAACGGGTCGTCGCCCACTGGAAGTTCAGCCGCGGCCTGCCCCTGAAGATCACCGGACCCACCCTCAACGGCAAGACCGGGGAGATCGCCATGGAGGAACTGCACATCGCACACGAAGGTCTGCGTCTGGAGCGGACGCCATGACCGCCCTGGCCCACGCCACCCTGCAACGCCTCAAGCGAGGACCGTCCGAGGGCAAGGACGCGCCCGCCCGGGTGCTCGACGACGGCCCCGCCGTACCCGTGCAGTTCAACCCCGTCTCGCTGCGCATCAGCCGGAACAACAACACCGACCGCGGCGGCACGACCACCCGCACCCAGAAGCGCCAGCATCCCGCCCAAGAGGGCTCGACCCTCACCTTCGACCTGGAATTCGACACCGCGGAGCAGCGCAGCGGCGGACAGTACGTCGACGTCCGGCTCTGGACCGCGCTGGTACGGCAGTTCGTCGAACCGCCCAAGGGGAAGGTCGCGGATCCGCCGCCGGTCGTCCGGTTCGTCTGGGGGACGCTCCGCTACAACGGCATCGTCACCCAGGTCAACGAGGAACTGGACTACTTCGCCCCGGACGGCACCCCGCTACGGGCCAAGGTCGGGGTGACCATCGTCGAGCAGAACTTCGCCTACGAGGCCCATGACGAGGGCCCCGGCACCCGGGACACCGGGTCCGCCACCGAACCGGGCGCCCCGAGGACGGGCGCGGCGCCGGGCACCTCCGGAACGGCACGCCCGCAGCAGGTCGTCCAGGCACAGGAGGGCGAATCCGCCCAGCAGTTGCTGTCCCGGCTCGGCCTCGACCCGGCGGCGTGGCGCGGTGCGATGAGCGGGCTCGACAGTCCGCTGACGCTGGCCGCGGGGGCCTCCGTACAGCTCGGCGCGGAAGTGTCCGCAGGGTTTTCGGCCGCGGCGGGGATCCGGCTGTCGGCCGGGTTCGCCGGCGGCGTCGCGGCGACCTCGGTGGGCGGACTGTCCGCCGCCCTGGGGATGGGCGGCGGACCGGTGGATCCCCGGTCGGGGCGGCCCGGGCGGGGCTCGCCCCGCACGGCGGGCGGCGGAGCGGTCGCGGCTGCGGCCGCGTCCGTCACGGGGGCGGGGGAGAGGGCCGATTCCGGGTACGGCGTCGGGGCGGAGGCGTCCCTCGCGGGTTTCGCGCTCTCCGCCGGAGGGGGAATCGTGGCCTCGGCGGATGCGGTTCTGGGCGCCGCGGTGGAGCTCGCCACCGCCAGGGCGCGGCAGTCGTTCGAGGTCTCCGACGCGGCTCCGGGGCCCTACTCCGCCACCGCGGCTCCCGCCCGGGGCCCCCGTCCGGCCGGGCCCGGCCCGGGCCGGACGGCAGCCGCAGGTCCTGCCGCACCCCCCGGCGCACTTCGCCGCCCGGACCGTCGCTCCGTCAGCTACGGCCAGGGCGTCCCCCTACGGGCGCGCGCCGATGCCGCGACACTCGCCGAGGTCGAGGCCGGCGGTGGACGCAGCCTCGCCGACCGGGCCCGGCACGAGGAGACCCCGGCCCCCGACCCCGGCGCCGCGCCCTGGGAACGACTGCCCCCGGACCCTCCCGGCCGGTACGCCGCCGACTGCGAGCAACGCCGCCGTGACGCAGGCCTGAACACTCTGAGGTGGACACCGCGAGGAGGCCCGACATGAGCGTGTACATCGGAGAGCTGCACACCGAGGTCGTACCCGCGGGCAGCGCGAGCCCACCGGGCGGCGGGACGGGCGGGACGGGCGGCGTCCACGCCGCCGCCGAGCGCCACCAGGAGGCGTGCGAGCACGCCGCGTGGCTCGCCGCCCGCGTGGCAGCGGAGGGCTTCGATGACTGAGCCGGCGACCGCGACCGCCTCGCCGGCCTTCGAGGTCGAGGGGATGCTCGTCAAGGACCTCGCCCGCGACTGCGTACGCCTTGACATCGCGGAAGGCGTCGAGGGACTGCGGACCCTGCGCGCCCACCTCCTCGCCGTCGGCTCCGGGGCGAAGGGCCCGCAGGATCGGCTGCTGCACCTCGACGGGACCACCGTCGCCCTGGGGAGCACCCTCAAGGTCGCGCTCGGCCCGCCGTCCGCGCAGCGCTACGTCTTCGAGGGCGTCGTCTCCGCACTGGAGCTCGTCCTCGGCGACGGAGAACCACCGCTCGTCCTCGTGCACGCGGAGGACGCTCTCATGCGGCTGCGGATGACCCGTAGGCAGCGTACGTACACCGAGGTCACCGATGCCGGGATCGCCGAGGAGGTGGCCCGCGAGCACGGGCTCAGCGCGGACGCGGACGCCCCCGGCCCCCGCTACGACGTCGTCCAGCAGCTCAACCAGAGCGACCTCGCCTTTCTGCGCGAACGGGCCCGGCTGGTCCAGGCCGAGCTGTGGGCCACCGGCCGCACACTGCACTTCCGGGCCCGCGGCAGCCGCGGCGCCGACGCGCAGACCCTCGTGTACGGAGGCCGGCTGCTCTCCGTCCGGTTCGCAGCCGACCTCGCCCACCAGCGCAGTGAGGTGGTGGTCACCGGCTACGACGCCGACCGGCGCGAGGGCATCGACGAGCGGGCCGGCCCCGAGGTCGTCGAGGCCGAGACGGCGGGCGGCCGGGTCGGCGCGAGACTCCTGGCCCGGGCGCTCGGCCCCGGCACCAGCCTGCGGGTCCGGGAGGCCGCGCTCACCGCGGAGGAGGCGGAGGCGTGGGCGCGCGCCGAAATGCTGCGCCGCGGCCGCCGGTTCGTCACCGTGGCGGGCACCACCAACGGCAGCCCCGATCTCGTCGTCGGCAGCCGACTGACCCTGCGCTCGGTCGGCGCACCCTTCGAGGGAGAGGGCTACTACGTGACCCGGATCAGGCACTCGTTCGACCTGGAGCGCGGCTTCCGTACCCGGTTCGACGCCGAACGCTCCTGCCTGAACGGGGCGGTGTGATGTCCCTGCCGACTCCGGTTGACGGCTCCGCCCCCGGTTACTTCGGGGTCTATCCGGCGATCGTCACCGACATCGTCGACGACGAGCGGCTCGGCCGGGTCGAGGTGCGCTTCCCGTGGCTGGGCACGGAGGGCGACCGCGACGTACGCGCCTGGGCGACGCTGTGTTCCCCGTACGCCGACGACGCCCAAGGCCTGCTCGTCCTGCCGGACGTGGACAGCCAGGTCGTGGTGGCCTTCGAAGCGGGCAACCCGCGCCGCCCGTACGTCCTCGGCGCGGCCTGGAACGGCCGGGCCGCACTGCCCCACCAACCCGAGCGCGCCAACAACCTGCGGCAGCTGCGGTCACGGGCCGACAGCCGCCTCCAGTTCGACGACACACCGGGCGCGGAGCAGGTCCGGATCACCATGGAATCCGGCCACGAGGTGACCCTGGACAACGCCACCCAGCAGGTGACGGTGCACCACGGCAATGGCTGCGTCGTGCGGTTGACGCCGACCTCGATCGAGATCCAGGCGAACGTGTCCATCGACGTGAAGGCACCCGTGGTGACCGTGAACGCTCCGCTGTCCACCTTCAGCGGCCTGGTGAAGTGCGCGACCCTGGTCACCGAGCAAATGGTGATCTCGCCCGCCTACACCCCCGGCGCCGGGAACATCTGGTGAGCCCCGCGGGCGACGCCCCCCTCCCCGGGCACGGCTTCAAGGTGCTCGCCCCCTGGTACGTCTGCGAGCGCGGGGGATTCGACCGGTTCGACCCCGGGGCGCGGACACCGGCGCTCCAGAAGTACGACTCCGCCGAGTTCGTCCGCGGGCTGGTATCGGATCCGCGGGAGTCGCTGCGGTTCGACGACGCCGAGGACGTCTGGTCGTACGCGGTGCCCGTGCCCCTCGCGGACCGCGGCTCGGGCCGCGCCCGCTTCGCCACCCACCAGCTGGTCCGCACCCGGCTGCGCAAGCTCTACCAGCCCAGCCACGAACGCTTCTACGGGATCGTCGTCGAGCTGTTCTGCGACCGGCCGGGTCTGCCGCGGCCGCAGTCCGCCGACGGGCTGGAGGTGGGCTTCGTGATGCGCCGCCGCCGGGTGGAGATGACCGCGCCGCCGGGCGTCCTGCGCAAGCTCGCCCACCAGCTGACCACGGACCTGCTCGCCGCCCAGCGCGACGGCGGCCAGGACCGGCGCGTCCACGGGTCGGAGGTCGAAGACGTCCTGTGGGCCGACATCGCGCACCGGCTGCGCTTCGAGACGACCCACCGCGAACTGCTCGACCAGGTGGGCCTGGAGACGGAGACCCAGGCATGGATGGCCGGAGCCGCGGGCGGGCAGTGGCGCGCGCTCGGCACGCGCCCCCCGAAGGACCGCCCCGAGGATCGGGAGCAGGAGCTGCCGATGTGGCGTCTGCCGTCCCGATCGGGCGGCTGCCCGGCGGGAGCGCCGCCCGAACGGTCGCTGTGGTTCGGGGTGGTACCCACCTCGTCCGGCGAGCACGACGACTTCGGAGTCCCGAAGCTGGACGAGCACCACATCTACGAAGCGCTCTGCTTCGTCCGTCGCGCCCCCCGACCGGGCCACGAGCACTGCCCCCGGCAGACCTCGTGGAGCGAACCGACCGAGCCCTTCCGGCTGGCTCCCTTCTTCGACCCGGAGGGCACCAAGAACCGCAAGACCTCGCTGACCCTGCCCGATCTGCGGGCGGTCGCCGCCCGGGCCGGTACGTCCCCCGGGCCGGGCGGAGTCGCCATCACCAGCCCGCCCGGCTCGCAGCTGTCCTTCGACCCCGGCGGCGGCACCCCGAGTGGCGGTTCGGTGGGCGGTACGCTCCCGCGCACCTGCACGTTCGCGCTCGAGATCTTCATGATCGTGGCGTTCTTCCTGTTCAGCATGTTCCTGCCGATCGTGGTGTTCCTCTTCCAGCTGTGGTGGCTGCTCGCCCTGCGCTTCTGTCTGCCGCCCTCGCTCTCCGCG
The DNA here is from genome assembly GCF_044756625.1 of Streptomyces sp. NPDC091682. Taxonomy (NCBI): domain Bacteria; kingdom Bacillati; phylum Actinomycetota; class Actinomycetes; order Kitasatosporales; family Streptomycetaceae; genus Streptomyces; species Streptomyces sp. NPDC091682. The sequence continues at coordinate 138,882 of NZ_JBIVTH010000017.1, forward strand.
CTCGCCGCCTTGAAGACCTTCTTCGACGGCGGCGGAAAGCTGTCCACCATGGGCGCCGCGGAGCTGGTCAAGCTCGACGAACTCCTGGGCTCCAAGGGGGCGGCGGCCCAACTCAAAGCATCCGGTGCCATCGAGGACGAACACGGCGCAGACCTGCTGAACGCCCTCGTTCCACCGCCCTCGGTCCCGATGCCCACGCCCCAGCCGGAACCGCCGGTGAACGACCCGCTCTGCGGTTGAGGGAAGAGGTGCGATGTTCACGCGACGCCCGCGCGCACAGGGCAAGGCCCCACCGGACTGCTCGTGCGGCACGAACCACGTGACCCGTGAAACGGTGCAGTCGTGCGGGGCGACCAAGTGTCCCACCGGCGGATGCGGTGGTCGGCACGGGGCGGAGGCGCTCCCGCCGGGTGGGGGTTCGCTGGCCGCACAGCTCACCCAGATCCTCCCGGGAGCCGCACCGGCCGAGTGGCTCGGCCACGACCAGGGCCGATCCGCCGCCCCCGCCGGCCCGCAGGCACCGGGCGATCGCGGAACCCCGCAACCGGAAGCTGCCGTCGTCCAGCGGAAGGAGGCCGGGGCCTGCAACACGGACCGGGCCGGACCCACGGACCCGGAAGGAGTGCGGGACCGGCTGCAGAACGGGCAGCCACTGGAATCCGGGGTGCGTTCCCGGATGGAGAAGGGCTTCGGGCGCGACTTCGGCGGCGTCCGCGTGCACACCGACGCCGAGGCCGCCGGGCTCGCCGCCGAGCTGTCCTCACGGGCCTTCACCTACGGCCAGGACGTCGCTTTCGCGGACCAGCAGTACCGGCCCGGAACGCCGTACGGAGATGCGCTGATCGCCCACGAACTGGCCCACACCGTTCAGCAGGGGAAGCGGGTCCCAAGTCGGCCGCAAGAGTGGGGACTCGCCCACGACGACGCCCTGGAGCACGAGGCGGACCGGGCCGCGGCGCAGGTGCTGGGAGGAGGAAGTGTCCACGGTCGACTCGCCGAGCAGCGCGGACTGCGACTGCAGGGCTGCAGTCAGAAGACCAAGGCCTGCCCCAAGGGCCACGAGTGGTACCCGACGGCGACGGCGCAGTGGGGGTCGCTGGGCTGCAGCTGCATCTGGAAGTGCCTTCGCAAGCCGCCCAGCGGCGGGTCGGGCTCCGGCCCGGCCTACACGTGCCCGCCCGGTGTCTCCTGCAGCGACCCGTACGAGCGGGTCGGTGAGGACTACACGAAGACCGGATACGGATCGGCCTTCACACCGCTCGGAGGAGAACCCGCGTGCGGTTGCTTCCCCCTCGACATCGAGGGGGGAGAACAGACGGATGCGGCACTGGTCCCCGTCACCATCGACATGACCACCATCGTCGGACCCGGCGCGGACATGGCCGCGGGTGCCAAGGCCAAGTGGCAGAAGCGTGGCGGGGGCGGCAGCGGGCCCCGGACGGATCCGCGCACCGGTACGCGGATCCCCGGGGTGGTACCGCAACAGCAACTGCAGCACCCGTTGCGGGTCCGCGCCATCACGGAGGGCCTCTACACCTCTGGGAGGGCCGCCGGACTCGACCGGCTCTTCGCCGAAGCGGATCCGGCCGTCATGGTCGCGCTGGAAGGCACCATGGCCGTCCCGCGCGGTCCGGAACGGACCAGAAGGGTCGACGCCCTGCTGAAGTGGGCGGAAGGCAGGCCGCCGGTGCCGGGGCCCGTCACCGAAGGGCCCGTCATCGGCAAGGGGGGCACCGGATCGGTCGCGGAGATCGTCGGCCGGCCCGAACTGGCCAGCAAGACTGGCGCGGGACGAGCCGGAACGGAGGCGGCGGCCATGGTCGAACTCGAACTCGCCGGGATCGCGACCGTGTACGTGGCAGAGGGAAGGACGACCACGGGTGCCCAACGTCTCATCCTGAAGAGGATCGACGGTGTCGGCAGCAAGGAGACCATCGGCCGCGAGGGACAGCCACCCGCGGACCCGGCGGCGGCCCGGGAGAACGCCCGGTTCATCACCCCCCGGACCATCACGGACCTGGAGGCGATCCGGCAACGCCTCCAAGATGCCCGGATGAACGTGGGCGACTTCCAGTTCATCATCCGGAAATCCGACGGCGCCGTCTTCGTCAACGACCCCACCGGGTTCACCCCGAACAGCGCCCCGAGCGGGCGCATCGACAACATCATCGACCGCTGCCGGCGGATCCTCCGGCTGCGAACCGAGGGGCAGGGTCCATGACCGAACACCAGGACCCGGAAACCATGCTGCCGCTCAACCGCAGGGACCTGCTCCGGCGTGCCGTCGGCCGCACCCTGGAAGACATCGAGCGCATCACGTCGACCAGACCCGCCGACTTCACGGAGCGAGGAGGCGCCGCATCGCTCTTCTTCCCTTCGGTCTCCGGTCCCGTCCAGCTCGAATTCTCCGACGGCCTGATCCATGCGCTGACCGTCTGGCCGAGCGGCCTCTCCGTCCTCGTTCACGACGAGGCGCTCGGCGACGACCCGTACGCGGATCGCCACCGACTGAGCCGGACCCCCCAGGCTCCGGACTGGCTGCGCTCACTGCTCGGTCGCACCGTGCTGGACGTACGCGTGCACCTTCACCGCGACGAAGTGCCCTCTGAAGAACCGCGGCAGGCAGCGGTCTCCTACGTACTGGACAACGGCGAGGAGCTCTTCTACGCCGTCTACGTGCACGGCCGCATGGACGGGGACGAACTCCTCCGGCGCGAGGACGTCATCCCCGCCGCCGTGGCCCGTACCGTCTCCGTCACGTCCGGCGAGGTGCCACGTTGAGCGCGCCACTCCGACGGCCGGGCATCCAAGACGCCGACCCACCCTCCCGGACGAGCAGATGGCTGGACGGACTGGCCGCCGCACCCGGCGCGCCTTTCGGCTGCGACGGACCGCCGTACCTGGTGTGTGGTCTCGCGGGCATCGGAGCGGGCACCGCAACCCTCGCGGCCCTCTTCGCCGCGCGGGGGCCGGCCACCTCGGCCCTGGTCGTCGCCGTGGTGGCTTCGGCGGCTGCCTTCGTCCTCATGGGGCTGGCACAGAAGGCGCTGCTCGGCCGGGAGCGACACGTACTGCTCGAGAACGTCCTGCTGGTCCTCGCGGTGAACGGAATCGTGGCGCACCTGCTGGGGGAACCGGTCAGGACCGTCCTGGACTGCCTCGTCGTGGCGCTCGGGGTGGTGACGGCAGCAGGCCGCTGGGGCTGTCTCCTGCACGGCTGCTGCCACGGTCGGCCCTCTCGCTTCGGCATTCGCTATACGCGGGGGCTCCATGGTGACGATCCGCTGGCAGGAGTCCGGCTCTTCCCCGTGCAGCTCTTGGACGGGGCAGCACTGCTCGCGGTGACGGCGCTGGCCACACCCTTCGCTCTGGGTGCCGCAGCGCCCGGCACAGCCGTGCTCTTCTGGCTGACGGCCTACGCGATCGTCCGCTTCGTCATCGAGTTCGCCCGCGGAGATGCCCGCGCTCGCCGGATCGGCCCGCTGACCGGCGCGCAGTGGACCTCGCTCCTCATTGTGGTCGGCCGCATCGGCTACGAGCAGGCGCAGCTGCCCGCCACGGACCCGAAGGCCGTTCTGGCGGCCGCTTGCGCACTGACCGTGTGCGCGGGGGCCTGGCTGGCCCGTCCGGTGTGGCTGGAGCTCGGCCCACCCGAGCCGACCGACGCGGAGATCGACGTGTGGCAGCGGATGCTCGTCGCACTGGAGAGGGCGGCTACCGACAATGAGGGCGGTTCGCAGGTCGGTTGGAGCCTGCGGACCCATCTCGTTTCCCTTCTGCTCACCGTCCGGGCCTGCGGCGCCGAGTTCCTGTACGTGTGCACGCTGCGGGGCGCCGACGTCGAACTCCTGCCCGCAGCGGGGCTGTTCGTGCAGCGACTGGGAGAGCACCGAGTGCTGCGCGCCGCCCACCGGCGGGACGGAAGCCTCGTCATCACCCTGCTGGTGCGGGCCGGCTCGCCGTCCGGGTCGACCCCGCGGGACGATCCGGGCCTGGTCCACCTGCGCGCCCTCGCGGCTTCCCGGGAAGTCGTCGCGGCGCTGAGCGGCCACCTCCCTGTGGATCGGTCCACCGGAAACGTTGCGGTGACGGTCGGCCCGGACCATGAGCGGCATGGCAGCATTTGACGCTCTGACATCAGTCGCCGGTGGCGCCGGCGGAAGAGCCCTGACAGCGGCGGAGGCCTGGCTCGGGACCGGGGTCCGGTTTCCGATTCGGCCGCAGGGGGCCGGTGGCGGGTACGCGGGCGGGCTGGGCTGGGCGAGCGGGGAGGCCCTGATCCGGCAGTCGATCGAGACGATCCTCGACACCGAGCCCGGGGAGCGCGTGATGCGACCCACCTTCGGCTGCGGACTGCGCCGCTACCTCATGGCGCCCAACACCACCGCCACCCGCACCGCGCTCAGCGAGGAGATCAGCGAGGCGCTCACCCGCTGGGAGCCGCGGATCAGGGTCACCGAGGTCGCCGTGACACCGGGGGAGGAGCCGACCATGGTCTGGATCGACATCGCGTACGTACGACTGGTCGACCTGCGGCCGGACAACCTCGTCTACCCCTTCTACCTGCGGTAGCGGCCGGGTGATGACGGTATGCCCCTGATCGGCCCCATCCTCGACGACCGCACCTTCGAACAGCTCAGGGACGAGCTGGTCAAGCGGATCCCGGTCTACGCCCCCGAGTGGACGGACCACAACGCGAGCGACCCGGGCATCGCCCTGCTCGAACTGTTCGCGCACCTGGGCGAGTCGCTGCTCTTCCGCTTCAACCAGATCCCCGACACCACCAAGGTGGCCTTCCTGCGGCTGCTGGGCGTGCGTCCACGCCCGGCGACGACCGCCCGTACCCTGCTCGTCCTGGAAACCGAGCGCCCCGAAGGCGTCCAGGTACTGCGGGGCGCCGAGGCCCGGGCCGGCGCCGTCGTCTTCGAGACCGACAACGAGGTGGTCGCCTGGCCCCTGGAATCCCTCGCCGTCGGCAAGACCGCAGCTCCCGTACCGTCCACCGGCGACCCCGCGCGCGCCGCCGCGGAGAACCGGCGACGGCAGAACGCCGTCGAGGCCCTCCCGGCCGCCGAGCTCGGCCGGGCCCGGGCCGGGGCGCCCGTCTCCTTCTACGTCACCACGGGCGTCCCCACCGATCCGCTCACGGACGACCCGCCCCTCGATGTCAGCACGACCATCGACCAGTGCCTGTGGATCGCCCTGCTCGGCAAGAACAGCACCAACCCGCAACAGCTGCGTGATCAGACGCTGTTCGTCGGCGTGGTGCTCGACGAGGAACTGCGCCGCCCCTTCGACCTCGTGGCCAGGGATCCCCACGACCCCACGCGGCTGCGCGCGGACGACCTGCTGACCGCCCCGCCCGCCACCCTGTGGGAGCTGTGGAACGGCCCGGTCGCCGCCACCGCGTTCACCCCTCTCGCCGTCCTCGGCGACACCACCCGCGGACTGACCACGACCGGTGTGGTCAGCGTCGGCCTGCCCGGCGGCTTCCCCACCCACCCCGAAGGGCAGAGCGGCCCCGGCGGGCTGGATAGTCCACCCCCGCTGGACGACGAGAAGCTCGCCGCGCGAGTCCTGGGCTGGCTGCGGGTACGCCGCCCGGCCGGTGAGAACGACGCCATCCACCGCATCCGCTGGGTCGGCGTCAACGCCGTCGGCGCGGTGCAGTCCCGCACCGCCACACCCGAACTCCTCGGCATCGGCACGGCCGACGCCGGGCAGGCCTTCCGCCTCACCCAGCGCCCCGTCATCGCGAGCAGCGTACGGCTCGAAGTGGAGGAGGCCGACGGCTGGCGCCCCTGGACCGAGGCCGAGGACTTCGCCTCCAGCGGTCCCTTCGACCGGCACTACGTCCTGGACGCCGAAGCCGGAGTGGTGCGCTTCGGTACGCGCTGTCGGCTGCCCCAGATCGGCGAGCGCATCCGGGTCCTGTCCTACCGGTACGGCGGCGGCTCGGCCGGGAACGTGGCGGCGGGCGCGATCGGCTCACTGACCGGCGTCGCAGCGGTCAAAGTCAGGAATCCGCTCCCCGCGACCGGCGGCGCGGACGCCGCCTCCCTGGCCGACGCCCTGGACGCGCTGCCCGCCGAGGTGCACCGGCGCGACCGGGCCGTCACCGCAGACGACTTCCGGGCACTCACCCTCGAAGTCCCCGGTGTGCGGCGGGCCGAGACCCTTCCGCTGCTGCACCCCGACACGCCCACCCAGCCCGCGGCCGGAGTCATCAGCGTGCTCGTCTTCCCCACCGAGGACCTCCGTGACCCGGGCGCCCCACTGCCCGACCTCGCCCTGCTGCGCCACGTGGCGGCGCACCTCAACCCGCGGCGCCTGGTCACCACCGAGCTGTACGTCATCCCGCCCACCTACGTGGACATCGCCGTGTCGGTGGGCGTCCGGACCCGCGAGGGCCACCAACCCGACGCGGTTCGCCGCTGGGTCGAGTTGATCGTGCGTCAGTACCTCGCGCCGCTGCCGCCGTACGGACCCGAGGGCGAGGGTTGGCCGCTCGGCAGGGCGGTGCGCCGCGCCGAACTGGAGGCCGTCGCCGTACAGGTGGAAGGAGTGGAGTACATCGAGGACGAGCTGCTGCTGGCCCGGCGCACCGGCGGCGCTTCCGGCGGTGCTTCCGGCGGCGGGGGGTGGACGCCGCTGCACCTCGTACCGCTGCGGCCGTGGGAAGTGCCCCGGCTCGCCGAGGTCACCGTCGTCACCGGTAGCCCGCTGCCCGTCGGGACCGGATACGGGACACCGCCCCCACCTCCCGGCGACCCCGTCGTCGTACCGCTGCCTCCGGAGGTGTGTTGATGCACGGGGACCGCGCCCTCAGCGTGCTGGTACATCCCGACCAGTGGGCCCGCTGCCGCCACGATTCCACTGCCCTGCTCGATGAGGGCGGGGTCGGGCTCGCCTGGGAGCCGGAGCCGGAGCCGGAACCGGGAGCGGAACCTGGCCCCGGTCCGGGCGGGCCCGCCGGCCACGGACCCGCAGGGCTCGCCTTCGACCGACGGGGCCGTGCCTACCGCTCTCACCCGCGCACCGGACGCGTCGAGGCCACCTCGGGGGCCGCATCTGCATCTCCCTCCGGCGCCCCGCACCGGCCCGGCGCCCTGTGCGTGCCGCGCGGCCTCGCCGTGGACGGCGCGCAGCGCCTCTACATCGCCGAATCCGGCGCCGGCGCCGTACACGTCGTGGACCTGTGGGGCGAGCGGCCGCTGCGCCGTGTCTCCGTCCGCGACACCACCCATCCGCACCGGCGGCCCCTCGACGTCACCCCCCACTGCGGCGGCGTGGCCGCCCTGCTCACCCGGCCCGCCGGAATCGTCGTCCTCCAGGGCCGCCGCAGCCCGCGGCGCGGGCCGGCGCTGCGCCGTCCGTCGGGCGCCGAAGGGCTGCGCCCCACCCGGATCGCCGGTCACGCCGGGCATCTCCACGTGCTCTGGACGGGACCACCGGGCACCGGGGCGGTCATCGCCCGCACCGACGGCACCCGCGCGCTGGTGGTGCCCGGCGCGGTGGACCTGGACCTGGCGGACGACGGCACCCTGGTCGTGGCCCGTGTCCCGGGGCACCCCTTCCGCCGGTTCAGGCCGGACGGGACCTCCTGGTCCGAGATCGAACCGCTGCGGGCACCCGGCTTCGACGGCGGCGCCATGACCATCGGGCCCGACGGGCGGATCGCGTTCACCACCCCCGCGGGGATCGGCCACACCGCCGGGCCGGCCGCCCGCTACGTGCAGGCCGGCAGCGTCATCTGCTACCGGCTGGACGCGCAGGCGTACCGCACCCGCTGGGGACGCATGTTCCTCGACGCCTGCATCCCGCCCGGCACCGAAGTGCGCGTCAGCTGCCTGTCCAGCGACGAGGACACGGTCCCCGACCCGCTGTCCTGGTCGGCCCCCACCCAGGGTGGACGCACCATCCGACATCCGGACCGCACCCCGCCGCTCCCCTCCCGTGCCCAGCTCGCCGCCCGGCTCCAACCCCCCGCCCCGCTCTTCAGGCGCCCCACCGGACGGGAATGGCCCTGGGCCCAGATCGCCCCCGACGACAGCTTCGAGACGTACGAGGCCCCCGTGCAGGCGCCACCCGGCCGGTACCTGTGGATCGTGCTCCGCCTCATCGGCACCCGGCGGCTCACCCCGCGGGTCCGGGCCCTGCGCGTGGAACGCTCCGGACACCGGCTGCCCGCCCAACTCCCCAGGTCCTGGAGCCGGGACGAGAGCGACGCGGCATTCCTGCAGCGCTTCCTGGCCCCCGCCGAAGGCCTCCTGCACGAGCTGGACGGGCGGGCCGCCCTGCGCACCTTGCTCCTCGATCCGACGGCAACCCCGCAGGAGGCCCTCGGCTGGCTGGCGGGCCTGGTCGGGTTGGCCCTCGACCGGCGCTGGCCGATGCCGGCCCGGCGCGCTCTGATCGCTCAGGCCCACGACCTGTTCCGCATCCGCGGAACAGCGGCCTGCCTGGAACGCATCCTCAGGCTCTATCTCCCCCTGCCGGTCAGCGTGGTGGAGAATTGGCGCCTGCGCGGGCTGGGCGGCGCGGTACTCGGCACGGAGCCCGGCGGGCCTCCCGCACCCGCCGTGGGCGGAGGGGCGGCCACGGCGGGTGCGCTCGGCCGCTTCACCGTCGGCGGCACCCGGCCCGGGGCGGACGGCTACACGGCGACCGCCCACCGGTTCACCGTGCTGATCCCCGCCGATCCGAGCACCGAGCAGCTCGACGTCGTCCGTGCCGTCGTCGAGAGCCACAAGCCCGCGCACACCCTCGTCGGCATCTGTCCCCTGGGCGCGGGGATGAGGATCGGCCGAACCCTGCACCTCGGCCTCACCTCCGTGGTCGGCCCCGGTGTCGGATGGGCGCCCGCAGTGGTCGGCGGCGCCCGGGTGGGCGCGGACGGCATCGTGGGCGTACCCGCCGCCGGAGCCCGCGTCGGCGAGACCTCCATCACCGGGGCGGTGAGGGTCGGATGAGCGGCCCCGACATCGTCATCGACCGGCTCTCGGCCACCCTGCGCCACCCCGCCGAGGAAGCGCCGGCCATCGAGGACCGGCTGCGCGGACCGCTCCGTCATGTGGTCGGCGGACGGCTCGAAGCGGCCCTGCGCGGACTTCGGCTGCCGCCCGGACGCTGGTGCCTGTCCCGCCTCGACCTGACCCTGCCCCTCGATCTCACCCGCCCCGACCCCGCACTCGCACAGGACTGGTCCCTAGCCGTGGTCGCCACGATCGAACGGACCGTACGGGAAGGGGCCGGCGCGGTCGTGCACTACCGCCACGACGTGGAACTGCTCGCCGACGTGGTCACCGGCCTCGCGAACGGGCGTACCGAACGGCTGTGGGCCTGGCGGCAGACGGGGATCCTGCGGCCCGGTGACCCGTCGCCCGACGCGTCACCAGGCGCGGCGATCCTCACGGCGCTCGACCGTCACCCCGAGCAGGCCGCCGCGGCGCTGCTGCGCGCCGCCGACGCGTGCGGACTGGCCCCGCTGGACCGGGCACTGGGCCGGGCGGGCTGGCAGCGGCTGGCCGCAGCCCTCGCCGTGCCGGAGTGGTCCGAGCCGCGACCGGGACCGGATCCCGACCCGGCGGTGCACCAGAGCACCCGCACCCTCGCCGCCGCCCTGCCGGCCGGATCGCGCCTCGCCTCCCTGGTCCGCGAGACCGGGCTGCGGCCGACGGAAGACACCCTGACCGCCTGGGCGGTGCTGCTCGTGGCGGAAACCGACCCCGCCGCCCTCCACCGGCCCCCGCGCGCCGGGCTGCCCCTGCTGCTCGCCGGCGCTCTGCGAGCGCTGACGGGCGCCCCCGAGCGGCAGGACGCGACCCCGAGGCCCATACCACGACAGCTACCGCCGCCGGTCCCTGCCGAAGGCGATGCCCGGGCCCGGAAGCGGGACCGGGCCCGGCTCCCAGCCCCGTCCGCAGGGGCCGACAGCGACCCGACGGACCGGCCTGCACCGCCGCTCCCGCCCCCGGCCACGCGGGACGGGGCACTGGCGCCCCCGTCGAGGCCCGGGCCCGCCGAAGGGCCGCGCCGCGGGCACCCGGTCCGGGCGACCGACGACTCCGGCGCGCGGCCGACCGTCCGGGCGGTGGCCGGGGGGCTCCCCCCGGAGCAGGCACCCGGCGGCCCCGATCCACTGGGCGGGATCGCCACCGGCTGGGCCGGTCTGCTGTTCCTCATCGCGACGGCCGCCGAAGCCGGACTCCCCGAACGCGCCCTGGACGAGCCCGGCCTTGCCGCGAGGCCACTGCCCTGGGTGCTGCACACGGCCGGACGAGCCCTCGTACCCGGCATCGTGGCCGAGGACGCGGCGCTCCTCGCCCTGGCCGGACTCGGCCCGGCCCGGGCAGCCCTCGTACTCGGAACACAGGAACCGACACCGGAGGAACTCGCCTGCGTCCACGCACTCGCCGCCGACTGGGCGCGGGCGACCGCGGTACGACTGCACGGCGGCGGGCCGGACGACCCCGACGGGGTCGTGGCCGCGGTCGCCCGCCGGCCCGGACGCATCACCGCGGAACCCGGTTGGATCGAGGCACACCTGGCCGTCGCCGACACCGATCTCGCCGTCCGCCGCGCCGGGCTGGACCTCGACCCCGGTTGGGTGCCCTGGCTCGGTTCGGTCGTGAGGTACGTCTATGCATGACGATGACCGCACCAGCCATGACCTGTCCGCGCGGGCCGCTACCGTCGCCCTCCGCGTGGCCGAACTCCTGGAAACGACCTGTAGCGAGGAAGCCGCCGGCGAATCCTCGGCCCTCCTCCGTGACTGGGCCAACGGCGCGGTGCGCCGCGCCGAACAGATCCGCGGCACCGAGCCCTTGACCGGCACGCCCTTCGACCGGCTCGTGCACCGGCTGGGGATCGGCCCGCTGGAAGCCGAACTCGTCCTCCTCGCCGGACTGCCCGAGGAACACGAGGGCCTGGCCGGGACCTTCCGCGCCATGCATCCGGGCGGCGAGCCGCACCCCGGCGTGGGCCTGGCCTCCCTCCTCGTCGACCGCGCCGCCCGCGGGGCCGCGCGGAACGCGGCGGCACACGGTCGCCGTCCGGACCGGGTGGCCCTGCGCCGACTGCTCCACGAGGGCCCGGCCGTACGCGGGGGAGTCCTCACCCTGGAGGGGGACGGCCCCTTCCACGAACGCTCCCTCGTCCTCGCCGACCAGCTCTGGGAGGCCTTGCACGGCCATCGCGCCTGGCCGTCCTCGCTCGAAGGGGTGGACCCCGGACCGCCGGTCGCCGGGCTCGACGGATGGCTCGGACTCCCCGAGGTGGTGCGAGCCGTTGCCGCCCTCCGATCGAGGGAACCCCGTGTCCTCCTGGTCACGGCACGGGACGAGACCGTCGCGCTGAGCCGGTGCGCAGCGCTCGCGGACGCCGCCGGACTCGGCCTCGTCGCAGCCCGCGCCCGGCCCGACGACCCCGAAGCCATGAGACTGCTGGGACTGCACGCCGCCGTCCGCGACGCCGTGCCGCTGCTGGTCGCCGTACCGCAGCCGGGCGGCTCCGGACCGCTCACCCCGGCCGTGACCATGTTGCGGGGTCCGCTGCTGGTGTGCGCCGCTCCCGGTACCGTACGCCCCGGGCCGCAACGGCCCGTACTGGCCGTGCCCCTGGGGCCGATCGAGTCCGCGGACCGCCGCACGGCCTGGCGTGCGGCGCTCCCCAACGCCTGGGAACACGCACCCGAACTGGCCGCCCGCCATCCGCTCGATCCGGCACTCACCGCGCAGGTGGCGCTCGACATGCGCGGCCGCACCGGACTCGCCTCCGCCGACGGGGGCGAGGACACGACTTGGGTCGTGGACGTCTCCGCCGCCATCCGGGCCCGCGCGGGCACGCTGCTGCCCCCGGGCGTGGAACTGGTCAGTCCATGCGCCGAGTGGCCTCGGCTCGTCCTGGCCGAGGAGGCGGACGGACAACTGCGGGATGCCGTGGCGAGGCTGAAACACCAGGCCCTCGTGCTGGACCGCTGGCAGCTGAGGGAGACGGCCCGCGCCAACCGCGGCGTACGCCTCCTGCTCACGGGGCCGCCCGGTACGGGCAAGTCGTTGGCCGCCGAGGTACTGGCGACCGCGGCAGAGCGCGACCTGCTGATCGTCGACGGTTCCGAACTGGTCTCCAAATACATCGGCGAGACGGAGAAGAACCTGGCGGCGTGCTTCGAGGTGGCCGAGCGCACCCAGGCGGTGTTCCTGCTCGACGAGGCCGATGCGCTGTTCGGCACCAGAACCGAGATCTCCGAGGCCAACGACCGCTTCGCGAACATGGAGACCGCCTATCTCTTGCAGCGGCTGGACCGGTTCGACGGGCTGGCCGTGCTGACGACCAACCTGCGCCAGAACATCGACGAGGCCTTCATCCGTCGGATGGACTTCGTGGTCGAGTTCCCGCTCCCCGACGACGTCGGGCGCCACCGGATGTGGCAACTTCACCTCCCGGCAGACCTGTTGCACTCAGACATCGACCTCGAAGCGCTGGCACGGTGTTATCCGGTGCCCGGCGGATGGATCCGCAATGCCGCGATCGGGGCCGCCTTCCGCGCGGCCGACGACGGAGCAACGGTCTGCCGGATCCGCCAGAACCATCTCGTCGACGCGATGCGGCGCGAGTACGGGAAGGCGGGCCGGCCGTTCCCCTGCAGTCCGCCCGGGCAGGGGGCGACGGGCGACCGGCGGGCCGCGCGGGCGCTCGCCGTGGCGCGGACCGGCGCGCCCGCTCCAGACACGGCGACCGACAGGCCCACTCAGAAGGAGAGATCATGACGGCGCTCGGCACCGGCAGCACCCCGTGCGGCTGCGGCGGCGCGTCCGCCCCGGACCTGCACGACACCTCACACGGCTCGGGATCCTGCGCCCCCGGGCCGTGCACCGGCGACGAGTTGCCGGTCAACCCGTTCCTCGCGCTGCGCGTGGCCTTCGGGATGCTCCTCGGCGAGGACGACTTCCGCGTGCTGATGGGCAACCCGCGCGGCAAGCTCATGCTGCACAACGCGTGGCTGCACGGCTCGGGCGTGGTGTGGGGGCTCGGTGTCCGACGGGACGCAGACGCACTGACGGTGGTGCCCGGCCTCGCCGTGGACGGACTCGGCCGGGAGCTCAGTCTGGATGCGTCGTGGTGCGTGTCCCTGACGGAATGGGCGGCCTCGTGGCTCGAACGGCACCCTTCGGAAGGCGAGCACGAGGAAGCGGGACAGGACAGCGACCACGGGCCCTGCCCGCCCGGGCGCCGGATGGTGACGGCCTGGGTCTACGCCGAATTCGCGTCCTGCCCCGACCGGCCGGTGCCCGCACTGGCCGACCCCTGCGACGTCACCCGGCGGCACGACGACTTCTCCCGGACCGTCGAAACGGCGCGGATCACGATCCGCACCTCCGAGCCCGACCACTGGCGTCCCTACCACCGGGTGCGGGTACTGCTGGGTCTCGACGAGGCCGCACCCTCGGACCCCGCCGGCCAGGAGGCGCTGCGTGCGGCGCACGAAGTGGCGCACGCCCCGGCACACCTGCGGGCGCGGGAACTGCTCAAGGCCTTCCGGCGACTGGCCGCAGAGGACGCCACCGAGCAGGCGCCGCAGCGCGAGGACGGTGATGCGTGCCCTCCCCGGGCGCCGATGACGGAGGACCACGCCGCGGTCGCGCTGGCGCGGTTGACCGTCGAACTCACGGAGTACGACGAGTGCGTGCGGATCGGTGAGGTGAGGGTGGAGCCGGCCGTCCGCGACGTGATCCTTCCTACCACCACCATCCAGGAGCTGGTGTGCGGGCTCGCGCCCGGCGTGCTGGGCTCCGGGACCGTGGAGGACGCGGGCGGCCCGCGCCTGATCCCCGAGACGCTGAAATGGGGACGCGAGAACACCCGTCTGACGTTCGACATCACCGTGCCCCTCGCCAAGGGCTCCGCGGAGCCCGAGGGCGTGGAGATCACTTCGCTGTCCCGGCACGGGCGGGGTTGGGCGACCGACGAGGTCGCCGCGATCGGGCTGTCCCCGGACCGGCGCCAGGTGTGGGTGGACCTGGACCAGCGGCCCGCGTACGAGACGGTACGCATCCGGATCCGCGGCACCGGCCCCAAGCCGCTCTACGGAGCGGCCCCCCACCACGTGCCGTTCGCAGGCGTCGTCGGCGGCCCGCCCGGCACGCGCCACGAAGGGCACGACGCCGTCGTCACCACTGACATGCCGCGCGAAACGTCCGCCGGGAGGACCGAGGAATGACGATGACCGAAGGAACCGCCGGGGCCGCGGGCTACGGCGCGGGACCGGTGGTGCCGCCCGCGCCACCCCCCTCCGGTCCTGCGCCGGGCACCGCGTCGGGGCCGGCGCCGGGACCGCCCGGGCCGGGCTCCGACGGAACACCCGCGACTGCGGGCGGTGGCATCGACCGGCTCAACGCCTTCGACGGGCTGTTCCTGCGCGCCGAACACCTGAACCGAATCCAGGACTACGCGCGCGAACTCGCCCTGGCCGTCGCAGCGGCGGGCGGCCCCGGGGTGGTCGAGGGTTACCAGGTCACCCTGAAGGACGGGGTCCTGCGGGTCGGCGCCGGCCTCGCCATCACGGCGGACGGCCGTCCGCTGCGTTCGGAGCGGCTGGTCACGCTGCCCCTGTCCGGTCTCACACACGACGCCGACACCTTCTGGTGGGTCGAAGCGGTCCCCGAATCCTGGCAGTACGGCCAGGCGCCGGTACAGGGCTCCTACTGCGACGATCCCTGCTCCGGCGCGGGCACCACCCGGCGTCCCTACACCGCGGAAGGCGTGCGGATCAGGCTCACGGAAGCCACCGAGCGGGGCATCGGCACGCGCGATCCGGAGTTCCGTCGCAACTGGATCGCGTCCCGCCTCTTCGCCGCCGAGCGCACCGAGCACTCCCCGTGGCCGTACGGAACCGGCAGCGCCGATCTGCCCCTGTCCTGGGCTCCGCCCGGGGTCCCCGGGAAGCCGCAGGCCGTGCGGCTCGCGGTGCTCATCCCGCAGCCCTGCGGGATCGACACCTGGGAGGTGGACATCTGGGCCGCCCGCCGGGACCGTGGCGAGGCCCCGCCGTACCGGCAGTGGCAGTCCCGCCTCGGCATGCGCCCGTGGGACGTCTTCGTCGCCCAAGTCCTCCAGTTCCAGGCCCAGCTCGCGGAACTGGTCGGGGCGCCCGAGCGGCCGGAACCGGATCTGGCACCGCTGCTGGAGCAGTTGGTCCGGCTCGGCGGCTCGAAGTACCTGCACCGCCGCACGAAGGACGAGATCAGCCGCGAACTGTTCCAGCTCGCCAAGGACATCGACACCGGCGGGCTGGTCAAGCCCGCTGCCTCCCGGACGACTCCGTATCCCCTGGACCGCATGGGCATCGCGGAGCTGCCACCCGCCGGCTACCTGCCCCTCACGATCGGCGATCAGCACCGCAGTCCGTTCGAACAGGTGCGGATCTGGCTGGAGGCCTGCCGGGACCTGCGATTTTGCGTAGGGGGCCTTGCCGATGTCGCACAAGCGGTCCAGGAGGCCCAGCACCGTGACCGCATCCGGCTGGACGGGAGCGCGGAGGTGGACGTGCTGCTCCCCGTAGACGAGCAGGGGGAACCCACCACCCACTGGGTCGCGTTCGTCCGGCGGGAACGACGGCGTTGTCACGAACCACAGGAAGGAGACTCGCGGTTCGAGGCACGTCACCCTCAGGAGGGAGAGGTCGTGGCGGGCGGGGAGGGCGGGGAGCTCCGGACGGAGCCGGAATCCGGGCTCTAGGTAGATCCTGGAGACCGGCTCGTCGGTTGCTCTCGGTGATGACCGGGTGACGTCGTGCGCATAGCATCTGCCGCCCGGGCTTCTAGCGGGAGGACCGCCTATGCATCCGAATCCGCAGTTCTTCGAGTCGCCGGTCCGGATTCTCGGGCCTGGGGACGCGCCGACCCTCCACCTCCTCGGTGGGCCGCGCGTCGTCCACCGGGGGAGAGGGCTCGATGTGCCGGAGGGCAGCAAACGGCTGCTCGCCTTCGTCGCACTCAACGGCGGCCGCGTCGAACGCCGGCACGCGGCGGGCACGCTGTGGCCGTCCGGCGACGACCTGCGGGCGGCCGGCAACTTGCGGTCGGCGCTGTGGCGGCTCAAGGCGGCCGGCATCGACCTGCTCGACTCCGACAAGTGCTCGCTGTCGGTGCGCGAGCACACGGTGGTCGATCTGTACGTGTTGTACGGCTGGGCGGGGCGACTGATCAGCGGTACCGCCGGGAGCGAGGACCTGTGCGCCCTGAAGTGGCGGACGGACGCGTTGGACCTGCTGCCCGGCTGGTACGACGACTGGGTGCTGCTCGAGCGCGAACGCGTCCGGCAGCGGCTGTTGCATGCCCTGGAGGCACTGAGTCGCCAGCTGTCCCATGTGGGCCGCCATGCCGAGGCCGTCGAATCCGCCCTGGTGGCGGTCGGTGCCGAACCGTTGCGGGAGAGCGCCCAACGCGCTCTGATCGAGGCCCACTTGGCGGAGGGGAACCTGGTGGAGGCCTTGCGTAGCTATGACGCCTACTGCGGCTTGACCCGGCGTGAACTCGGGGTGGCACCGGGCCGCGAGCTGAGGGCGTTGATGAAGCAGTTCAGCGAGTCCGACCGTCGTCCCGCACGACAACGGGTGGTCGGAGGGGTCTGAGGTTGGCGAGCCGGGACTCGACTGACGCAGGGGTGGCGGGACGGCTGACCCCTCACGTGTTACTCGACAGTAGGAGATGATGGCGGACGACCATCCACACGACCGGGTGATGAGGTAGCGGTGACGACTTTCGAGGAACCTGCCACGGTGCACGCCTTCCGGGACGACGCCCTCGGGGAGCACGACGCCGTCGGTCTGGCCGCGGCGATCCGGCGGGGCGAGGTGGGTGCCGCCGAGGTCGCCCGGGACGCGGCGGAACGGGTGCGGGCGGTCGAGGCACGGCTCAATGCGGTTCAGGTGCACGGCGAGGTCCCGACGCACCCCACCACCCGGACGGGCGGTGCCTTCGCAGGGGTGCCGACCTTCGTCAAGGACAACACCGACTACCTGGGCCTGCCCACCGGCCACGGCAGCGCGGCCTTCACTCCGAGGGCCGCGCGCCGGCACGCGCCGTTCGCGCGGCAGTTCCTGAGCAGCGGCGTCACGGTGCTGGGCAAGACGCGGCTGCCCGAGTTCGGGTTCAGTCCGACCACGGAGTACGAGGGTGCCGAGCCCGTGCGCAACCCGTGGCACACCGGCCACTCGTCCGGTGGTTCGTCGGGCGGCAGCGCGGCACTCGTCGCCGCCGGGGCGGTGCCGATCGCGCACGCCAACGACGGCGGTGGCTCGATCCGGATACCCGCCGCCTGCTGCGGACTCGTCGGTCTCAAGCCCACTCGGGGCAGGGTCGTGGCGAACGCCCAGAGCCGTCAACTGCCGCTTGACCTCGTCTCCGACGGAATCGTGAGTCGTTCCGTGCGGGACACCGCCGCGTTCCTCGCCGCCGCCGAGACGTACTGGCGCAACCCGAAACTGCCACCCGTGGGCCTGGTCGAAGGCCCTTCGGGGCGGCGGTTGCGCATCGGGTTCTTGCTGGATTCGCCGAACGGCGTCCACTCCGACCCCGCCACCCGGGCGGCCGTCACGGAGACGGTGGCCACGCTGGAACGGCTGGGCCACACCGTGGAGCCGGTGGAGTTGGCCATCGACGCCGGCTTCACCGACGACTTCCTGACGTACTGGGGGATGCTGTCGTTCCTCCTCGGGGTCACGGGCCGGACCCTCGGCGCGGACTTCGACCGGCACCGCACGGACGGCCTCAGCCGCGGGCTGCGCGAGACGTACCTGAAGAACTGGCAGCGCACTCCGGGCGTGCTGCGGAGGCTCAAGCACACGAAGGAGGCGTACGCGACGGCGTTTCGGGGGCTCGACCTCGTGCTCTCGCCGGTGCTCGCCCGCACCACGCCGCCGATCGGTCACCTCAGCCCGGCCGTTCCCTACCCGACGCTGATCGAACGGATCCTCTCGTACGTGGCGTTCACGCCGGTCGACAACGTCGTCGGTACACCGTCGATCTCGGTGCCCGCCGCGAGCGTGACGGTCGACGGTTTGCCCATCGGCGTCATGTTCTCCGGCCGCCCCGGCAGCGAACGGAAACTGCTGGAGGTCGCGTTCGCGCTGGAGGCGGACCGCCCCTTCCGGCGCATCCAGGACCTGTGACGACGACCGATCGCTCCGCCCCTCCCGACCCGTGCCCGCGGTCCCGGCCCGACCGAACGAACCGGGACGTCGCCCGCCCGCGTCTGCATCAGAGCAGGCAGCCGGATTGACGTCGACGCCTTCGGCTGCTCGCCCGCGGAGGCGATGGCGCGACGGAAAAGTCATGTCGTCCACCCGATTGGGACGTCTGCCCGTAGGGCACACTGCCAGCGGGCGGGGGGAAGGACGGTGAATGCGGGTGTTCGGGAGAGGCGAAATCCACTCGGGGGTGGGATGACCGGCAGGACCCGATTCACAGCACGTTTGGTGTGGGGGCGCCGCAGCCTGCACGTGTTCTGCTCGCACGCACTGGCTGCCTTCGGACTGCTCGCGGGCCTAGTGCAGTTGGTTGCCGCCCTATTTTCCCTGACCTTTTCCGCACCGGTGGCGGTCATCGCGGCAACTGCCGCCGCCAGTGTCGTCTGGGGCGCCGTACAAGCATTCCCGCCGGCATCCGCAGAGCGCGCGTTCGACCATCCGAGGACACGGGTGCGCGTGATCGCCGGAGATCTGTTCGACCAGCCGGGGCACCTCGTCATCGGATTCACCGACACCTTCGACACGTCCGTCGCGGATGACCGCGTGATCAGCCGTTCAAGCGTCCAGGGGCAGTTGCTGGAGCGCTTCTACTCAGGAGTACAGGACGATCTCGACAATGCGCTGACCGAAGCACTGGCACTGCACGTGCCCGAATCGGTCGAGTCGCGCGTGGACAAACCCCAGGGCAAACTGAACCGCTATCCCATTGGCACCGTCGCGATCATGCCGAGGGGTGACCGCAAGCTGTTCGGCCTGGCCTACAGTCGATTGACCAACGACCTGGTCGCGGAGTCCAGCCCCGAGAGGGTCTGGGTGAGCCTGTGCCGCCTGTGGGAATCCGTCTACGCACACGGACACCGCGAGCCGCTCACCATCCCGGTCATCGGCAGCGCCCTGGGCCGTATCGACACCCTGAGTCACGAGAACCTGCTGAAGATGATCCTGCTCTCCTTCGTCGCGGCCTCCCGGGACCGGGTGATCACGCGCGAACTCACGGTGGTCGTGTGGCCACCGGACCTGAAGGAGATCAACACTCTGGAGATCCGACAGTTCCTGACGACGCTGTAGGACCCGGAACACACCGAAGGGGGAACGGTAGTGACGAAGGCGAAGGCATTCCTCAGCTGGTCCACGGCGGACCCGCGGATCGAACCACTGGCCCAACTGTTCAAGCAGTGGCTGGGCTCACTGCTCAGCGAGCGCGTGGATTTCTTCTTCTCGCGGGAGATCGCTCCTGGAGAACACGCCGTGCCGAGCATCTACAAGGCACTCAACGAGGCCCACTTCGGATTCATCTTCCTGTCCCAGCGCACCGCGCGCAGCCCCTGGGTCATCTACGAGAGCGGATGCCTGAATCCTTCCCTGCGCGCCGGCCGGGTCTTTCCGCTGCTGTTCGACCTCTCCCCCAAGGAACTGCGGGTCGTGTGCCCCCCGCTGGCGGACTTCCAGGCCGTATCGCTGCGCGACGTCCAGGACGTGCGGCGGCTGACCGAGAAACTGGCCCGGATGGTCGGGCTCGGCGATACCGAGATGTTCGCGTTCCGGGAGCAGTTCCAACAGACGCACCCCCAATTGGAGCGTGCGATCACCGAAACCGTGGACAGCAGGCGGCTGCTGCCCGACCGGTTCACGGGGACCGTCACCTACAACGAGAACATCACCGGATCCCGGAACTTCCAAATGCCGCAAATCTTCGACCACTACCAGCGCGAACTGTTTCTGGTCGGCAACAACCTCAACTTCCTGCTTAACCTGCACAACAACACCGAGATGTTCGGCGCGCTGCTGGACTCCCTCGTGCGGGATCCATCGAAGACCGTTCGCATCCTCGTGGCCGACTTGTGGGACGAGAAGATCCGCTACACCTTCAACAAAATCATCTTCGGCAACGCCATGTCGGAGTTCGCGGGCCTGGACGACGTACTCACCAACCCGGATTCGACTCTGTACCTCGACCGCTTCATAGCCGACCGGGTCGGCAGCGAGGTCCACCAGCGCCTGCGCAGGCAACTCACGATCAAGAAGTTGTCCTTGCTGTTCGACACCTTCTGGTTCGTCGACCCGGACGGCACGACCCACTCCGGCGACCTCCTCTTCGCCCTCATGACGGCCGTCACGGGCAGGGAGCGCCCGGTCTTCTACGTGAACCAGGCGGAGAACCCGGGCCTGTTCTCCAAACACTTCGACATGTGCCGGGCCGCATTCGACCTGACCTCGGAGGTCCTGTGGCCCGTCGCAGGGCCCCCTCGCTGACTGCCCGTACGCGAAGGACGCCCGGCCGGGGCTCCGGCCGGGCGCCGGTACCCGGTGGCCGGGACCAGCACATCCAGTGAGCGGCTGCTGCGGTCAGCCCCGGTATCCGGGCGGGCCATCCGCACTGCGGAGGCTGACGCAGGTGCAGGGTGAACAGTACGGCCAAGCGGCGGAACTGCTCGTCGGCTAGCAGCAGACCAGCTCAGAGCCCGTATCCCGACTTGTTGCGATCGGTCGGGTTCGGTCCCATTAGTGGCCCTCTTGCGGCCCTCCCCCTGACGGAGTCGATCGCGCACCGCGACCAGTCCAGCTGGCCGCGGGCGCCGAGCTCGTCGAGGACCACTCGGTGGAGCCTTGCCCATGTGTGATTCCGGCTCCACTGGACGAACCGCCGGTAGATCGCTGCCAGAAGCAAGAAACGAGGTCTTAGGCGTCTTCGAAGGCGGTCACGTGCACGGAGAAGACCTTCGTGCCGGTCTGGTGCCCGGTGACCTCCGTACGGACGACGCCGCTCCTGCTGCGGCGCAGTGGGGTCGCCTCGACCCAGCAAGGGGAGTCCAGCTCGACGTAGCGGGCGAACCGGGCGTCGAACTCCGTGGGGACGGTCTGGGGGGCGCCGGAAAGGGCCTGTGCGGCTTGGGCGGCGGCTTCGAGGAAGACCAGCCCCGGTACGTGGTCGTGTGCGTGGTCGAAGTAGGAGCGGTTGGCGGTGTTCACACGCAGCTGCCAGCGATGCGATTCTCCGATCGGGCTCAGGACGGCATCGTCCAGCGAGGTCTGCCGCCCCCGCGTGGCGTCGTCGAGGGCGGGCCCGAGGGGGAGGGCGCGTGCCGTGGCGGCCTGCGCGTCCCCGTACTCCCCGCGCAGTCTTTCGTATATCGCGGGAGGGTGGGCGGTGTAGCGAACCCGGGCGATGCCGAGCGGCTCTCCGTCGCGCATCGCCGTGATCTGGGTGGCGAGGCGGACGGATCCGCGCCGGTGACGGTCCACCTCGGTGTGGGTGACCGTCAAGCGCACGACGGCCGGCACTGATCGGGTCCGCATGGCTGTCGGCACGACGGAACTGTCGTAGGAATCCCAGCCCAGGCGGAAGTCGAGAGGTATGTCATGGGCGACGTGCGACAACAGGGCGAGGGACTGGCGGATCGTCTCGGAGAGGAGGAGCGGGTGGTAGTGGCCCTTGTGGGAGGTGTACAAGGAGTGGTGCGCGGGCCATTCGGCGATGACGGTGTGGGAGACGCCGTCGTCGTGGCGGCGCCATCCGGACAGGAACGCCTGACCGGGTGCGGTCTTGCGGGTCAAAGCCGTGGAGGCCTGCTGGACGCCTTCGAAGGGCGTGATTAAGCCAGTTGTGATGTTCATCGGGAGTTCCCCCCTGGAACGATGCGAGTTGGGTGCAGGCGGCACTGCAGACATCGGTGCAACGAACTCTGCGCAGTAACATAGAGATGACTATGTTTATTGTCGAGATGCTGGGGAGGCAGATGTATGGCACAACAAGAGCGGAGCGTTCGGACACGAGCGGCCATCCTGAGGGCGGGCGCCGAGGTTTTCGCCGAGCTTGGCTTCGCCGGGGCGAGCGTCAACAAGATCGCGAGGCGGGCGAACCTGACGCTGGGGGCGCTCTACTTCCACTTCGAGTCGAAGGGGGAGCTCGCCCGTGAGATCGTCCGGACCCAGCCGGAGCTGGTGGCCGGGCCCACGGCAGCCGGCGTGCAGGGCGCCGTGGACATCACCTTGGCTTGGGCGACACAGCTGAGGGAGGACCCTTTACTGCTGGCGGGCGCCCGACTGGTGATGGACCAGGAGTACTTCGTCTGCGACGAGGAGGGCAACTCCTATCGGCAGTGGGCAGAGGTGCTCCAGCCGTTCCTGCGCGAGGCCGGTGAGAACGGCGAACTGCGACCGGACGTGGAACTGCGGCAGCTGGCGCAGCTCGTGGTCAACGCCTGCACCGGGGCCCAGATGAACGCCCAGCTCGACAGCGGCCGAAGGGACCTTCCGGACCGCATCCGGCAGATGTGGGTCCTGTTGCTGCCGCTCATCGCCAGCGAGGAGTGCGCGAGCAGGGTGATGGAGACGTTGCGCCTGGATGACGACGATTCTCCTCCGCATGGCGTGAATTGAACCTGATCGCCACCCAAAGGGGCTGCCGCGCCCGCTGTGCATGGCGTTGAATCTGGCTATGTCACCTATAGCGGGAGCCTTACAGGGGCGAACAGCCATGATCACTGGGGCGTCGAGCGGCATCGGGGCCGCCGCTGCGAGGCTCTTTGCCAGGGAGGGTGCGGCCGTCGTGCTGCTGGCCCGGCGCAAGGACGCGTTGGAGGGACTGGCCGAAACGATCCGCGCGGAACGGGGGAGGGCGCTGGTCGTGCAGGGGGACGTGCGAAATCCCGAGGAGGTGGGGGAGGCCGTCACCCGGGCGGTCGAGGAGTTCGGTGCACTGGACGCGGCCTTCAACAACGCGGGGTCGGGGGCGTTCGGCCCGGTCCTGCACGAACTGGACGAGGACGCCTATGACACGGTCATGGACGTCAACGTCCGGGGCATCTGGAACTGCATGCGCCGACAGATCCCCGTCATGCTGCGGCAGGAGAACGGTGGCGCGATCGTCAACACCTCCAGCGTCGCCGGTCATTCGGCAACGGGCGCCACGGCCCCGTACATCGCGGCCAAGCACGCGGTCCTCGGCCTCACTCGAGCCGCCGCGGCGGAGTACGGGGCCGCTGGAATTCGGGTGAACGCATTGATGGTGGGAGCCACCCGCACCCCGCAGCTGGAGCCGTACCTGGACGGCACCGCCGCTGCAGTCGAGAGGCTGACCAGGCGCGCGGTGCAGAAGAGACTGGCAGACCCGGAGGAGATCGCGCAGGCCGCACTGTGGTTGTGCAGTGGCCGGGCATCCTTCGTCACCGGCGGAGCGGTGGCGGTGGACGGCGGGTGGAGCGCGGTGTGAACCGTGCCGAGTCCTGGTCGAGACGGCGTCGGAACGGCCGGGCGAACCGCGTGACGTCATGGCGCCCGGCGCGCGTGCGACACGGGTAGTGCGAGCGGGGCCCCTGTCCCGTGGCACGAGCGGAACGGTGCCACGGGGACCCGTCGTGCGGGGCCGCGTGAAGTCAGACCGGCAGCCGCGCCGGCCGCCGGGGCGTCCTGATCAGACGGGCGGAGGCGCGGATCCCGGGAAGGGCGGACGGGTCGACGTCCGCCAGGTCCTGGAAACCGCAGGCCGCCGACACCAGCGTCACATGGCGATGCCAGCCGGGATAGGACCGGCCCTCGAAGTCCTGGAGCCCGAAGCTGCCTTCGAGTCGGCGCAATGCCCGGGGGGTGGCGGCCGACAGGGACGCCAGCTCCAGAAGTTCCTCCATCGGCAGGTGGACGAGGGTGGTGACCCACAGCGCGGTGGGCTGCTCGCCCCCGCGGGGAACTTCGCCGAACAGCCGGTAGAAGCGCTGCGGCTGCGGGCCGCGGGGCAGGCGCACCAGTCCGGTGACCACACGGGTCAGCCGCGAGGGGCGAAGAGGGCTCGCCCTCAGGACCGAGCGCAACAGTTCGCCTTCGGTCTCCAGGAAGCGACGCGCGCTGATGGGCGAAGCGGTGCCGTCGGCGGCCGGACCGGAGGGAGGAGCTGCCGCGCCAGGCTGCACGGCCAGGCCGTCGGGGACGGCGACGACAAAGTCGTGGCCGCGCTGCCGAAGCCCCAGGAGGAGCCGGTCGGACTCCTTGTGCTCGCGGAGATTCGCTACCAAGGGCAGGGCCGGGGACGCGCCGGCGGCCAGTGTGTCGGCCAGGTCGAGCACCTGCGCCCAGACCGGAAGGGGCTGGACGGCCTCGGGAATGCGCGTGCGGCGGCGCAACTGCTCCTCGCTCCACTCGCTCGGCAGGTGCAGGCGCCAGTCCACAGGAATCTGACCGCGGCTCGTGGCCAGGAACTGCCCGACGCCCACCTGGCAGTTGATGGTCCGACCCAAGGGCGGCACGAACCTGCGGTGCACCCCGCACGACTGGTCACCCCGCTTGGGCACCACGGCGACACCGATGGTCCACGCCTTCGGCCGCGTCCGCTGCTCGACCCAGCGCCTCAGCTCGCCCCGGACCGGCTGCCAGTCCCACGGGCTGGCGTTGATGAAGCGGTGCAGCGACTGCGAGGCGGTGGGGGAGTCCGTGATGGCGGCAGCCAGGCTGCGCACGGACTTCCTGCCCGAGACCGCCAGAAGTCCCAGCAGGTACGCGGCGGCCCAGCGGCGTTGGTCCGCTCTCGGTAAGTGCGTGAAGAGCTGATCGGCGAATCCGGCGACTCGATGGCCCTCTTCCAGGGTGGACAGCCGGTCGGCACCGTAGGCGATATTGATCATGAGGGGCTCCGGGGGGTGCGGCTCAGAGATCGACGCCCAAAGAATAATAGGGGCTGCTATTTTTTTGTCGGAGTGAATCAGCCAACCCGGCCATGAGGTCGGCGCCTTCGGTCCGGAGGCCTGACTCTGCGTGAACCGGCCAACCGTGATCGACGGGCTTGTAGACGCTGACCTGCGGCGTCACACTTGCCGCCACGACCGCTGGACGACGAGGTCGGCCCCCCCGGCAACGCCCGCAGAAAGGGGGCCGCAGGCACATTCCGCTCCCGTGGAGGCCGTCCGGCGCTCTGCCACCGGACCGAGCCGGGGACGGGCAGGTCGGCGCACTTCGCCTTCACGGCGTCCGTCGTACGTGTGGTGCGCGCACCTGCCGTCCCCGCTGTCGGTGCCGGATGGGGCCGTCTTGTTGACCATCAACCAGCGCACCGGAGACATGCATGACGAGGCAGTTACGTGCGGTACGCACCCGGCAGGCACTGGTGAACGCCGCGGCGACCGAGTTCGACCGGAGCGGCTATGCCGGCGCCGCACTGAACCGGGTGTGCCGGGCCGCCGGGATAACCATGGGCGCCCTGACGTTTCACTTCTCGACCAAGGGCGAACTGGCCGCCGCCGTGCAGGCGAAGGGGCAGACCGTCACCCGGGCCGCGCTCGGCGCCCTGCCGTCAGGCCCGGCACCGGCGCTGCACCGAGCCGTCGACATGACCCTCGAACTGGCCCGGCTGCTCGAGGAAGAGCCGGCCGTCCGCTCCGCGGCACGGCTCAGCCGCGAGCTGCCGGACGGGGACCTCGCCTGGATGAATTCTTGGGAAGCCGCCGTGCAGGACCTCTTCAGTCAGGCCTATCGGGACGGACAGTTGCACGCCGCGGTCCGTCCGGAGGATCTGGCCGCGCTGTCGCGGTTCCTGATGCTCGGCGCCGAGTACCGGGCCCGCGCGGCGAGCGAGCAGAACGGCCAGGAGCCGCGCGAACCGGGCACGGTGGAGGAGATCAGGCAGATGTGGGACATCATCCAGCGAGGCATTTGCGGTCCGTCGAGCCTCGCGTCTTCGTGACGGGGGTTGCGCGGCGTATCAGGAGGGCGGCCTGAGAGCTCGTCGCCGCCGAGGGCGGGGCCGACCGCGCCGGTTTCGGACAGAGTCCGCATGGGTGCGGGTCCGGCACCGTCGGAGCACGCGGTCGAACCGTTCTCTCGGCCGCTCACGGTACGGGGCGTCTCCGTGTCGGGAGGTGCACCTCGAGGAGCTCCCACTCAGCATGCCCGAGGTTGCCGGGTGCCGTGAACCACGCCCTGCTGGGTTTCCCACCTTCGAAGGCCGGGACTCGAAAACAATCGAACCTTCAGGCAAACACTCCGTCGGTTCCCGCCGAGGGGGAGCGGCATTCGCATCTTTGCTCGAATCGGGGTGCGATTTTCGCGAGTCGGCATTGCCGCACCCCGCTCCGGCACGGATCGTGGATGCCGCAACCGACACTAGTACCAAGGGCGGACCAGTGAGGGAGGCCGAGCCGGCGTGTGTGATCAATGCGCGGGTGCCGGCGACTTCCGCAGGTCCTCAAGCTTGTTCAATCCGTGGCCGATGGGGTCGGCGCGGCGATCCGGGGCGGCGGCAGACCCTCCCTAGCGACCGGAAGAGCTCCAAGAGGCAAGGCCGTCGGCAGCCTTGCTCCACTCCGTCGGGCGTGGGCCAGGGGCTCTCCTGGCGGTGACGCCTCTTGCCGTGCCGCACTCGCTGTCCTGCAGCAACTCTATCGATTCGACCAGCTCGGACTTCCGGCTGCCCATTTCCGGGGCGGCCAATACGGCAATGCCTTGAAAGGCTTCTGTGGAGGTTTCCATGGCGACAGTTGAGCGTGTGGACGCAGTCGTGATCGGGGGAGGAATAGCCGGATCCGCCCTGGCGGCGGTGCTTGCGGGTGACGGATACGACGTCCTGCTCCTGGAGCGGCAGACCGTTTACCGGGACAAGGTGCGCGGCGAGGTGATCAATTGCTGGGGAGTGGCCGAACTCCTCGAACTCGGCCTGGAGAAGCAGCTGCTCGATGCGGGCGGGACCTACATCGACCGCTTCGTCGGATTCGACGAGATCACCGACCCGGAGACCGCTTGGGCCAACGCCCTCAACCTGGACGACATGCTTCCCGGCATTCGTGGCGTGCTCGACGTCGGTCACCCCGAGGCGTGCGAGGCGCTCGCCACCGCTGCCGCTGAGGCCGGGGCCACGGTTGTGAGGGGGATCGGCGACGTCACGGTGACGGGCGGGCCCCACCCCAGCGTTCGCTACGAGTACGACGACGTCGAATACGAGGTGCCCTGCCGCCTCGTCGTCGGAGCGGACGGTCGCACCTCGACCGTACGGCGTCAGCTCGGCATCTCCCTGACCCAGACCCCGCCGAACTCGTTGGGCGGCGGCATGCTCGTGGAGGACCTCCACGACTGGCCCGCCAACGTCACCTCGATCGGCACCGAGAAGGACCTGCTCTACTTCGTCTTCCCCCGTGCGGGAGCCAAGGCCCGGCTGTACCTGCTGCACGACGTCGCCCAGAAGGGACGCTTCTCCGGCCCGACCCGGCAGGCCGACTTCCTCGAGGCGTTCCAGCTGGACTGCATCCCCAACAGCGAGATGTTCGCCGCGGTCACCCCCTCGGAGTCCTGCGCCTTCTATCCGATGAACGACGCCTGGACGGACGGCCCCGTCGTCCCCGGCGCGGTCCTGATCGGCGACGCGGCCGGCTGGAGCGATCCGGTGGTCGGCCAAGGCCTGTCCATCGCCCTGCGGGACGCGCGCCTGGTGTGGGAGGCGCTGCGCTCCAGTGCCACCTGGTCGCCCGGGATCCTCAAGCCGTACGTCGACGAACGCGAAGAGCGGATGCGCCGCCTGCGCATCTCGGGATCCGTCCGCACCGCGATGAACATGACCTTCACCCCCGAGGGCGCCGCGCGTCGCAAGGCGTACGCCAAGGCGTGGCCCACCGACCCGGTGCTGGCCGGATCCCGGCTCGCCACCTTCAAGGGGGCCTACGGCGTTCCCGCCGAATCGTTTCACCTCGAGACCATCCAGCGACTGCTCGCCCTCGGTTAGCCCCAGTTGGCTCCGACGCACCCATCGAAGGGACTTCCACCATGCACGTGAAGACCGACGCGGACGACGCCCGGATCCGGAAGAACGGCTGCGACATCCGCCAGCTCTACCCCTGGGACGGCGTCGTCGTCCCGCCCTGGAACAGCACCTTGTGCTCCATCCGGCCGACCGAGTCCAGCACGCCCCACGGCCACGCCACCGACGAGACCTTCATCTTCATCAGCGGTGAGGGGTACCTGCGCGTCGGCACCGAGGAGCGCCAGATCACCCTGGGCGATGTCGTTTACGTCCCGCACGGCACC
This sequence comes from Streptomyces sp. NPDC091682, assembly GCF_044756625.1. NCBI lineage: Bacteria > Bacillati > Actinomycetota > Actinomycetes > Kitasatosporales > Streptomycetaceae > Streptomyces > Streptomyces sp. NPDC091682. The sequence continues at coordinate 167,131 of NZ_JBIVTH010000017.1, forward strand.
GACCACAAGGTCACGAACACCAGCGAGTCCGACCCGCTGACCTTCGTGAGCATCTACTGGCTCCAGCCCGCCGAGGCCGGAAAGGACGCCTGATGGCCGACTCCCCGGGTGCCGACACCACCGCCCCGCGCCGCGTCAACGTCACCTTCTCGCCTCCCACGCCCAATGGCGACCTGCACCTGGGCCACCTCGCCGGCCCTGTCCTCAACAGTGACGTGTGCGCCCGGTCCCAGAAGATCCTCGGACACGACGTGGCCTTCGCCACCAGCACCGACGACAACCAGACCTACGTCGTCACCACCGCCGAACGCCTCGGGACCACGCCGGAGGCGCTCATCCAGCACGCGCTGGAGAGCGTGACGAAGTCGCTGGAACTGGCCGGCGTCGACGTCGACTTGTTCGAACGGCCGGACGAGGACTACACCACGTTCGTCCGCGACTTCTTCACCCGGCTCTGGGAGCACGGCGCGTTCGACCTGCGCGAGGTCGATCTGCCGTACGACGCCGAAACCGGTGAGTACAAGGCCGAGGCCTTCGTCACCGGACGCTGCCCCACCTGCCTGGCCCACGCCAGGGCCGGCGTCTGCGAGGCCTGTGGCCTCTACAACCTGCCCGGCGCCCTGCTGCCCGTCACCGACACCGCATCCGCCCTGCCGCAGCGAACGGTCTCGATCTGGGTCCTGGACCTCGAACGCTACCGATCCATGATCACCAACTGGTACCGGACCACCGACGTGCAGCTGCGTCCGGACCTGGCCAAGGTCGTCGCCGACACGCTGGCCGGGCGGCTCCCGTACATCCCGCTGACCTACCCCACCGCCTGGGGCATCACGGTCGAGTGGGACGGCCCCGACATCCAGCCGCAGGCCATCAACGCCTGGCCGGAGATCTACGTCGGTCACCTGCACTGGCTGCAGCAAGCACGTCTGGACACCCGGGCCGAGTGCGACGAACTCGTCCAGTTCATCGGCATTGACAACGGCTTCTACAACGCCTTCGTCTACGTGACCCTGGCGCTGCTCGCGGCCCGCCACGGCATGCCGGTGCCCCTCCCCAGGACCCGCACGCTCACCAACCAGTACTACATGCTGGAGGGCCGCAAGTTCTCCACCAGCAAGGGCGACGTGCGCTGGGCGCGCGACTACCTGGAGTCCGTCGGCCGCGACCGGGCGCGGTTCGTCCTCGCCCTGACCAGCCCCGAACTACAGCAGGCGGAATTCAGCGAGCCCATCGCGGCCGACACCATTGCCGCACGCTACGACGCTCCCCTCACCACGATCGTCGAACAGCTCGACGCCCTGACCGGCCACCACATCGACGCGACGCCCTCCCCGTGGTGGGACGCGGCCCTGCAGGCGTCCCGGCGACGCTTCGAGGACGCCTACCGGCTGGAGAACTTCAGCGTCCGCAAGGCCGCCGAGGCGGTCGCCCTCCACCTGGAGGTGCTGGCGCTGCGCTCCGCCCGGATCCGGGTCGACGCCGCGAGCGAGGTCTCCGGCGCGCTGAGGTTCCTGTGGGCGCTGCGCACCCTGGCCTGGCCGATCACCCCCGACCTCGCCGAGAGCATTTCCACCGCCTTCGCGGGCCCGACCACCGTCGGCAAGGCACCCCTGCTCGCCGACCTCTCCAGCACACCGGAGAACCCCTTCCGGGGCCTGGTCATCCCGGCCGCCCCGACCGCATGACCTGCGGGGCGACCCGCCCCGCACACCACTCCCGCACGGACGACACCTTCACCTCCCAGGAGATCCACCATGCTGCGCACCTTCATGAACGCGAAGATCCACCGCGCCACCGTCACCGACAGCAACCTGAACTACGTAGGGTCCATCACCATCTCGCCGGAGCTGCTCGACGCCGCCGGCATCGGCGTCCACGAGCTGGTGCACGTCGTCAACGTCAACAACGGCGCGCGCTTCGAGACGTACACGATCCTCGGCGAGCCGGCCGCCCACCAGGTCATCGTCAACGGCGCCGCCGCCCGCCTCGTGGAGACCGGCGACAAGGTCATCATCATCAGCTACGCGCAGCTCACCCCGGACGAGGTCGCCGACCACAAGTCCCGCGTGGTCCACGTCGACGACACCAACGCGATCACCGAGACGGCGCTCCTCAGCGCGTGACCTCCGGACCCGTCGGTCCCGCGACAACGTTCCTGCATGCACGACGAGTCGAGGATGCGTGAACCGTGACAACCCATGAGATCCACCCGGTGCTGGGAGTGGGGTTCGGACCCGCGAACCTCTCCCTGGCGGTCGCGCTCGAAGAGCGCGGCCGCGCCGGCCTGGCCCACTTCATCGAGCGGGCCCCCGAGTTCCAGTGGCAGCAAGAACAGCTGCTCCCGGGCGCGGACATCCAGAACAACCCCTTCCGCGACCTGGCCATGCAGCGCAACCCGGACAGCCCGCACACCTTCGTCAAGTATCTCGCCGCACGCGGTGACCTGACGGACTACCTCCACCTGAACGCCAAGTTCCCGCTGCGCAGGGAGTACTCGGGCTACCTCGCCTGGGTCGCCGAAGCCTTCCGCGACCAGGTGGACTACGGTCGGTCGGCCGTGCACCTCTCGCTCGTCGAGGACGACGACGGAAGCGAGCTGTTCTGCGTCGACACCGACGACGGCGGCCGCTACCTGTGCCGCAGCGTCTCCGTGGGCACCGGGCGCTCGCCCCGGATCCCGTACGTGTTCCAGAAGGGCCTGGGGGAGAGCGTCTTCCACTCCACCCAGTACCTCTCCTCCATGGAGCGCTTCAAGGACAAGGCGATCCGGGTCGCCGTCGTCGGGGCCAGCCAGAGCGCCATCGAGATCATCCTCGACCTGCTGGGCCGCCCCAACGTGCGCCAGGTGACCGCGGTCCACCGCAGCATCGGGTTCCGGCTCAAGGACACCAGCCCCTACAGCAGGCAGGTCTTCCTCCCCCAGTTCGTCGACTACTTCCACCCGCTGCCCAGTGCCAAGAAGCGCCGCCTGCGCGACGAACTGCGGTCCATCAACTACGCGGCCTGCGACCAGGACGTGATAGACCGTCTCGTCGGCGTGCAGCGCGAGTACGACCTGACGGGCTCCGACCGGCTCGTGATGCAACCCTTCCAGGAGGCCGTCATCAGCAGGCCGCACGGCCAGGGGCACCGGATGGTCCTGCGCGACATCAACCACCTCACCGAGGAGACCCTCGACACCGACGTCGTCATCCTGGCGACCGGCTTCAGGGACTTCGGCGGCGAACCGGGCGATGAGCCGTACCACCCGCTCCTGGAAGGCATCGCCCACCGTCTGCCGCTCGACGAGGACGGCGCCCCCGTCGTCGCGCGGGACTACTCGATCGAGCTGAAGACGGAGGCAGGCACACCGCGGCCCCTCAAGGTCTATCTCAACGGGCTCTGCGAGGCGAGCCACGGCATGGGCGACGCCGGCGCGCTGGCCATGCTCTCGGTACGGGCGACCGACATCGTCGACTCGATCCTGAGCCACGACCACGAGAAGCCGCTGGCCGCCGGGATCGCACCGTGACCCGGTCCGTCCCCACCACCGCCGACGTCGCCGTCGTCGGCGGCGGGATCATCGGGCTCGCCACCGCCGAGAGGCTGAGCGCCCGCGGTCTCGCCGTCGCCGTCATCGACCCGGCAGGCATCGCCGGAGGCGCCACGGGCGCCTCCGGCGGGCTGGTCCGCGCCTTCGACCTGTCCGCGTCCCGACGGCGGTCGGCCGCCGCCGGCCTGGACGTCTACCTGCGCCGGGGTCACCGCGGGACCTGGCCCGCGATGAGCCGGCAGGGCAGCCTGAGCCTCGTGGCGCGCGGCGACCTCCCGCAGGCCGCGGCGGCCGTTGCGGACCTCGGCGCCGCCGGACACGAAGCGGAGATCCTCACCGCCCGGGAACTCGCCACCCGCTTCCCCGCCCTCGACGTGCCCGACGACCTGGTCGCGGTCCACGAACCGAACGCGGGCTGGCTCCCCGTCGGACCGCTGGCCCACGCCATGGCACGCGACGCGGGCCCCCGGCTCCGACTGATCGCGGCACGCGCCACCCACCTGCTCACGTCCGGCTCGCGCGTCACCGGGGTCCACACCACCGCCGGACCCGTGCAGGCCCGGGGCGTCCTGCTGGCGGCGGGCGCGGCCAGCACCTCCCTGGCCGCGAGCGTCGGCGTCCACCTGCCCCTGCGTACCCGGGCCGTCGGCTACTGCCTGTTCCGGGTCGCCGAACCGGCGCACCTCACCACGCTCCCCACCCTCGTGGACACCACCACGGGCGCCTGGCTGCGCCCGTGGGGATCGGACTCACTGGTCCTCGCGGGAGTCTCCTCGCAGGAGACCGACGTACCCGAGACCGTCAGGCCGGGCGTGTCGGTGCACGAGGAGGAGCGCGTTCGCGCGGTCCTCCGCCACCGCTACCCGCACCTGGCCACGGCCCCGGTCACGGGCGGGGTCACCGCGTACGACGCCCTGGCACCGACCGGGAACGGCGAGGTCACCGTGCGGTCCGAACTCGACGGTCTCGTCACCGCGACCGGCTGGAACGGCGGCGGGTTCAAACGGGCACCGGCGATCGGCGAGCTCGCGGCCGCCCGCCTCGAGGAGGTGGCCGCCCGATGACGGCCACCGTCCGCCTCAACCCCACCGACGAGATGCTCCACCGCGCCGCCGACACCCTCGGCTCCAGCAGGATCGTGCAGGTGCTGTGGACGTTCCGGGACCCGGTCCCCGTCACAGCGCTACGAGCCGCGTGGGACGGCCTGGACCAGGGGTGGCTGAGCCGCCGCGCCCGGAGCTCGCCCGTCCCCGGGGCACGCCGCAGCTGGGTGCCGGCCAGGAACGAGGAAGCCCTCGGCATCACCTCGACGCCGCTGACCGACGCCACCCTGGGCGACTGGATCGACGCCCAGGTCAAGGCTCCGCTCCTGCCCGGCAGCTCCGCCCTGTGGCGGCTGGCCGCGGCCCCGTACGGTGCGGGCACACTCGTCTCGCTGACCGTTCCCCACTTCCGCTGCGACGGGCTCGGCATCTTCCGCGCCATCGGCTCGGGCGGTGACGACACCCCTGACGACACCCACCGCCCGACCGCCGGCCCCGGCCTGCTCGACGACCTGGCCGACCTGGCACAGCAGACGCTCCGCGGCGGCCTGGCTGCCGCGCGCTGGCTCCCGGCGACCCTGACGAACCCGGAACGGCTCGACCGGATCAGGACCGCGCTGCGGCCCCCGGACCGTCCCGAACCCCCCGCCGAACCGCGCTTCTTCACCTCTGCGATCTTCGAGACGGACGCCGCCCGGTGGGACCAGCAGGCGGACGCGTTCGGCGGGACGACCAACAGCCTCTTCGTCGAGATCGCCGCCAACCTCGTCCGGACGGCAGGGGCGGGCGACCCGTCCGAACCGTTCGACGTCGGCATCCCCGTGAGCCTGCGGCGGTCCGACCAGGACGCCCGGGCCAATGCCCTGGTCGTGATGCCGTTGACCGTGCCGGGCGGCCACGCCCGGCACCAGAGCCTCCGGCAGACCCGACGGGCCACGAGGGAGCTGCTCCGCACCACGGGCGAGCACAGCGGCACGCTCGTCCCGGAACCCCTGTGGCACCTCCTCCCGGAGCGCCACGCCCACCGGCTCAAGAACCCCGGGGCGCAGCAGACCACCGTCGTCGCCTCCAACTTCGGCCGGACCCCCGAGGCGATCGCCCGGTTCACCGGGCAGGAGGCCGCCGGCATCGCCGTCCGCACCATGAACGTGCCCGGCGTCCGGCCGGACCGGGCCCGTCTGCGCGCCTCGCTCTGCCTCCTGCGGACCGGGGACCGGCTGACCGTCACCGTGACCGGCATCCCCGACCGTTTCGGTGACGCCACGTCCTTGCGACGCCTCGTCGGCGAAGAGCTGGAGTCCTGGGGACTCACCGTCCGGAGATGGTGGGGAGAACCCACGTCGCACCTTAGGAAGGAGTCCTGACGCGATGCCCACTGTTCCTGCGGCGGCGCTACCGGACCGCTGGTTCCGCACCACGCCCGATTCCGCCCTGCTGCCGGGCCCGCGCCTGCTGGCCCGCTCCCTCATCGACGTCTCGGTCCTCGACGAGCGCATCCGCTCCTACGAGCGGCTCACCGGGATCCCTGCCGACCTGAGGATGCCGATACCCGACTTCGGCGGGCTGGAGCTCGCGGCGGTCGGGAACATGCTCCTGATCGCCAGCGCCCGGCCCTTCACCGACATCCAGCGCCGGACGGCCTACTCCGTGATCGTGCCCTCGCTCGACGGTGCGCTGAGCCGCCTGGACCAGGTCGGCGCCACCGTGCTGGAACCCCCGGAGCGGATCCTGCCGGGCGCCCGAGCCCGCGTCCGCTTTCCTGACGGTGCGATCGCCGAGCTCGTGGAGCACCGCCCGAACCCGGGCGAGCAGCCCCGTCCCCCGGAGCGCCGAGGATCAGGACACCCGGGGGTGCGGCTGCTCCTCCGCAAGGCGGTGAGCCGGAGCGTGTTCGCCTCCCTCGTCCGCCTCTACGAGACGGCCCTCGGCCTCGACCGCGACACCCACCTCCGGGTGGGGACCCGCGGCGGCATCGAGCTGGCCACCGTCGGGAACCTGCTCGTCGTCGGCACGGACGGCCCGGAAAGCACCCGCGCGTCGGACGTCCGGCTGGCCCTGGTGACCTCCGCGCCGGAGGACATCCCGGTCGCCGTGCCGCTGGGAACACCCGGCGGCCACCGACTCGTCCAGCTGGAGGACGGCTCCGTCGCCGAGGTCTGGGACAGCGCCGTCGGATTCCACGACGCGCCCGCAGCTCCCGCGCGGGGCACGGCCGGGACCGATGTCGCATGACCGTCGACCACGAGGTCCGTCGTCTGGATCGGGTGGTCATCCGCTTCGCGGGTGACTCCGGCGACGGCATGCAGCTGACGGGTGACCGCTTCACCTCGGAGACGGCGTCCTTCGGGAACGACCTCTCCACGCTGCCGAACTTCCCGGCCGAGATCAGGGCACCCGCCGGAACCCTGCCGGGCGTCTCCTCCTTCCAGCTGCACTTCGCCGACCACGACATCCTGACTCCGGGCGACGCACCGAACGTGCTGGTCGCGATGAACCCCGCCGCCCTCAAGGCCAACATCGGGGACGTGCCGCGCGGTGGCGAGATCATCGTCAACACCGACGAGTTCGCCCAGCGCGCCATGGCCAAGGTCGGCTACGCGACCTCGCCCCTCGAGGACGGCTCGCTGGACGGATACCGGGTCCACCCCGTGCCGCTGACCACGCTGACCGTCGAGGCGCTCAAGGAGTTCGGCCTGTCCCGGAAGGAGGCCGAGCGCTCCAAGAACATGTTCGCGCTCGGGCTGCTCTCCTGGATGTACCACCGGCCGACCGAGGGCACCGAGACCTTCCTGCGGCAGAAGTTCGCGAAGAAGCCGCAGATCGCCGAGGCCAACGTCGCCGCCTTCCGGGCCGGCTGGAACTTCGGCGAGACCACCGAGGACTTCGCCGTCTCCTACGAGGTCGCCCCCGCGACCCGGGCCTTCCCCACCGGCACGTACCGGAACATCTCGGGGAACCTGGCCCTCTCGTACGGCCTGATCGCCGCCTCCCGCCGGGCGGACCTGCCGCTGTACCTGGGCTCGTACCCCATCACCCCGGCCTCGGACATCCTCCACGAGCTCAGCAAGCACAAGAACTTCGGTGTCCGCACCTTCCAGGCCGAGGACGAGATCGCCGCCGTCGGCGCCGCCCTCGGGGCCGCCTTCGGCGGCGCGCTCGGCGTGACCACCACGTCCGGCCCCGGCGTGGCGCTCAAGTCCGAGACGATCGGGCTCGCGGTCTCCCTGGAGCTGCCGCTGCTGATCGTCGACATCCAGCGCGGCGGCCCGTCCACCGGGCTGCCCACCAAGACCGAGCAGGCCGACCTGCTCCAGGCGATGTACGGCCGCAACGGCGAGGCGCCGGTCCCGATCGTCGCCCCGAAGACGCCCGCCGACTGCTTCGGCGCGGCGATCGAGGCGGCCCGGATCGCCCTGACCTACCGCACGCCGGTCCTCCTGCTCTCCGACGGCTACCTCGCCAACGGGTCCGAGCCCTGGCGCATCCCGGACGTCGACGAACTCCTGGACCTGCGGACACAGTTCGCCACCGGCCCGAACCACGAGCTGGCCGACGGCACCGAGGTCTTCTGGCCGTACAAGCGCGACCCGGAGACCCTCGCCCGACCGTGGGCCGTGCCCGGCACGCCAGGCCTCGAACACCGCATCGGCGGCATCGAGAAGCAGGACGGCACCGGCAACATCTCCTACGACCCGGCCAACCACGAGTTCATGGTCCGCACCCGGCAGGCCAAGGTCGACTGCGTCGAGGTCCCCGACCTCGAAGTCGACGACCCGGACGGCGCACGGACCCTGGTCCTCGGCTGGGGCTCGACCTACGGGCCGATCACGGCGGCCGTCCGCCGCGTCCGCCGGGAGAACGGCCACATCGCCCAGACCCACCTCCGGCACCTCAACCCCTTCCCGAAGAACCTCGGCGAGGTCCTGAAGCGGTACGAGAAGGTCGTCGTGCCCGAGATGAACCTGGGACAGCTCGCCACCCTCGTCCGGGCGAAGTACCTCGTCGACGCCCGCAGCCACACCCAGGTCAACGGAATGCCGTTCAAGGCCGAGCAGCTCGCCGCCGTTCTCAAGGAGGCCATCGATGAGTGAGCCCCTCCTCCACCTGGTCCCCCGGGCCGAGGCGCAGCAGTCGATGAAGGACTTCAAGTCGGACCAGGAGGTCCGCTGGTGCCCCGGTTGCGGTGACTACGCCGTGCTGGCCGCGGTTCAGGGCTTCATGCCCGAACTGGGCCTGGCGAAGGAGAACATCGTCTTCGTTTCGGGCATCGGCTGCTCCTCCCGCTTCCCGTACTACATGAACACCTACGGGATGCACTCCATCCACGGCCGCGCCCCGGCCATCGCCACCGGCCTCGCCACCTCCCGCCGCGACCTGTCCGTCTGGGTGGTCACCGGCGACGGCGACGCGCTGTCCATCGGCGGCAACCACCTCATCCACGCCCTCCGCCGCAACGTCAACCTCAAGATCCTGCTCTTCAACAACCGGATCTACGGGCTGACCAAGGGCCAGTACTCCCCCACCTCCGAGCTCGGCAAGATCACCAAGTCGACGCCGATGGGCTCGCTCGACGCACCCTTCAACCCGGTGTCGCTGGCGATCGGGGCCGAGGCCTCCTTCGTCGCCCGCACCGTCGACTCCGACCGCAAGCACCTCACCGAGGTGCTGCGGCAGGCGGCCGACCACCAGGGCACGGCGCTCGTGGAGATCTACCAGAACTGCAACATCTTCAACGACGGCGCCTTCGAGGTCCTCAAGGACAAGGACCGGGCCAAGGAGGCGGTCATCCGCCTCGAACACGGGCAACCGATCCGCTTCGGCGCCCAGAACGAGAAGGGCGTCGTCCGCGACCCGGCCACCGGCGAACTCCAGGTCGTCACGGTCACTTCGGAGAACGCCTCGCGGATCCTGGTCCACGACGCCCGCGCGACCACACCCACCACGGCCTTCGCCCTCTCCCGCCTGGCGGACCCGGACACCCTCCACCAGACCCCCATCGGGGTGTTCCGATCGGTGGAACGCCCCGTCTACGACACCCTCATGGCCGATCAGCTCGATGCCGCGGTGGAACGGTACGGAAAGAGCGACCTCGCCGCGCTGCTCGTGGGAAACGACACCTGGTCCGTCGTCGGCTGACACCCCGACGGACCACCGACACGGGAGGGAAACCCCATGGCCTACGTCATCGCTCAACCCTGCGTGGACATCAAGGACAAGGCCTGCCTGGACGAGTGCCCGGTGGACTGCATCTACGAGGGCCCGCGCAAGATGTACATCCAGCCGGACGAGTGCGTCGACTGCGGGGCGTGCGAGCCGGTCTGCCCGGTCGAAGCGGTCTTCTACGAGGACGACCTCCCGGAGGCCTTCGGCGAGTACCGCATCGCGGACCGCGAGGTGTTCGACGGCATCGGCCTGCCCGGCGGATCGCGCGATCACGCCCCGCTCGCCGCAGATCACGCTGTGGTCGACGCGGTGCCCGTGCCGTCCCAGACCTGAGCCGGCCGGCGCCGGATCCGGCTCCCGCGGCCCCTTTCGCCCTTTCCGTCCCATGAGCCTTTCACGGATCGAGTTCTCCCCATGGCCAAGCCCATAGTCCTCATAGCCGAAGAGCTCTCGCCCACGACGATCACCGCGCTCGGTCCCGACTTCGACGTCCGGCACTGCGACGGGACCGACCGGCCGGCCCTGCTGTCCGCCGTTGCCCACGCGGACGCCCTTCTGGTGCGCAGCGCGACCCGCGTGGACGCCCGGGTGATCGACGCCGCCCGCCGCCTCAAGGTCGTCGCGCGGGCCGGCGTCGGCCTGGACAACGTCGACGTCACCGCGGCCACAAAGGCCGGTGTCCTGGTCGTCAACGCCCCCCTCTCCAACGTCGTCAGCGCCGCCGAACTCACCTGCGGACTCCTGCTGTCCACGGCCCGCACCATCCCGCAGGCCGACTTCTCGCTCAAGAGCGGGGAGTGGGACCGGCAGAAGTACACCGGCGTCGAACTGGCCGAGAAGACCCTGGGGGTCATCGGTCTCGGCCGCATCGGCACCCTGGTGGCCCGGAGGATGTCAGCGTTCGGCATGCGGATCCTCGCCCACGATCCGTACGTCACGCAGGAGCGGGCCCTGCACGCGGGCGCACGCCTCGTACCGCTCGACAGGCTCCTGCGGGAGTCCGACTTCATCACCGTGCACCTGCCGAAGACACCAGAGACGGTGGGCTTCGTCGGCGAGCGGGAGCTGGGCATCGTCAAGCGGACCGTACGGATCGTCAACGCGGCACGTGGTGGCATCGTGGACGAGGAGGCGCTGGCCGCCGCCTTGAAGGACGGGCGCATCGCAGGGGCCGGGCTCGACACCTTCGCGGTGGAGCCGTGCACCGCCTCCCCGTTGTTCGGCCTCGACAACGTGGTGGTCACCCCGCACCTCGGCGCCTCCACCCACGAGGCCCAGGAGAAGGCCGGGACCTCCGTCGCCCACTCGGTGCGCCGTGCACTCGCGGGGGAGCTCGTGCCCGACGCGGTGAACGCCCCCGGAGGTCCCGTCGCGGAGGAGGTCCACCCCTACCTGGCCCTCGCCGACGACCTCGGCCACGTCTTCACCGAGCTCGCGGGTCGCCGGGCCGCCACGCACCTGGAGATCGAGGTCCGCGGCGAGGTGACCCGACGGGACGTCACGGTCCTGGAGGCCGCCGCGCTCCGAGGGATCCTCGCCGAACTCGTCCCCACGAAGCCCTCGCTGGTGAACGCGTCGGAACTCGCCCGTGAGATCGGCGTCTCCGTGCGCTTTTCGACCAGTTCCGAGAGTCTGGACCATCGCAACGTCGTCGCCGTCCGCGGCGTCCTGCCGGACGGCAGACCGCTGGTCGTCGCCGGCGCCCTGTCCGCCCGGAAGGGCACCCACAAGCTGGTCGAGATCGGCGAGTGCGACATCGATCTGGACCTCACGGACCGCATGCTCTTCCTCTGGTACACCGACGAACCCGGGGCCATCGGAAAGGCCGGACTGATCCTGGGCGCTGCCGGCGTCAACATCGCAGACATGGAGGTCGCCCGGTCCGGCGGCCGGGCGATGGCGGCCATGTCCGTCGACATCGACGTACCCGAGACCGTGGTGGGCAGCCTCGTATCGGCCCTCGACGAGGCGTCCGCCGGATTCGTTCGCCTCATGCCGTAGCGGACGGCGACCGCCGTCCCCCGCCCGCGGCCGCCCCGAGGACGCGCCCCCCACCCCGGCGCCGGCCGCACCCGTACTCCCCCGCTCCGCACGCGGAGCGGGGGAGTACGCACGAGGGGACAGCCCTTAGCAGCGGGGTGCCAAGGCGCGGCAGAACGCTCTGAACGCCGCCGCCCGACGCGTCAGCCGGACGCCTGCCGGACGTGCCAGGACGACGTCCAGTGGCCGAATCTCGTCCTTGATCCGGCGGATCACCAGGCCGCGCCCCTCGTAGCTGACGTCCGCGATGGGACGCTGTATGAGCAGCGAGTAGCCGACGCCCCGGGCGACGAGACTGCGCACCATCTCGAAGCTCTCCGTGCGGTGCCGGATGCGGGGAGACACTCCGGCGGAGCTCAGCACCTCGTTGAAGTAGCTCAGGCTGGGCGGGACATCGAGCGCGATCATGTCGTGATCGGCGAGGTCAGCGAGCTGGACCTCCGCCTTCTCCGCCAGCGGATGGGCGGGCGGCAGCAGGACGTACGGCTGGGTCGGGTACAGCGTGTCGTACTCGATACCGGCCTGGATGTCGACGCGGTAGAGGACCGCCAGCTCGCACGTCCCGTCGAGGAGGAACTGCTGCAGGTCGTTGAGCGAGCCCTCCACGAAGTCCAGGGTCACTTGGGGGTGGGCGGCCTGGAACTCCTCCAGGACGCGCGGCAGGAGGAACGGGGCGATCGTGGTGAAGCAGCCGATCACCAGGCGCCCCGAAGGGGCATTGCCCAGGTCACGCATGCCCGCCTGGAGCGCGTCGGCCCGGGCCAGCAGGGACCGGGCTTCGGGCAGGAGGAGCCGGCCGGCCTCGGTCAGCGTCAGCCCCTTCGCCTTGGAGCGTAGGAGCAGTTGCACGCCGATCTGTCGTTCGAGTTGGGAGATCGCGACCGACACCGCGCCTTGGGTCACGAACAGTTGCCGCGCCGCGCCCGTCATGGTTCCGGCCTCGGCGCACGCCACGAAGGCGTGCAGCCGGCGAAGGCTGATCCGTTCAGTCATTAGGAAATCCCATAACGCACCTCACCATTCCTTCGTTTTCAATTAGGCGACCATGGCGGAGACTTGGAGTACCAAGTCAAGGAGGTTTCGCAATGATGCCGATGAACGAAAAGGCCGGCTGCCCGGTGCATCACGGTTTCGACCCGCTTGGTGACGCCTACATCGCCGACCCGTATCCGATCCACACCGCGGTGCGGGAGGAGGCTCCGGCGTTCTACGCATCGGCCATCGACATGTGGGTGATAACCCGGTACGACGACATCGAGGCCGTTCTCAAGGACCCGGGGACCTTCTCCGCCCGGGTCGGTCAGAAGCCGGTGTTCCCTCTCTCGGGAGAGGCGCAGGAGATTTTGAAGAAAGGGTTCCGCGCCTACCCGGTGATGTCGGACTGCGACCCGCCGCGTCACACGCGCATTCGCAAGCACAACATGACGGGCTTCTCCCCGCGGCGCATCGCGTCGCTGGAGCCGAAGGTCTGGGCCAAGGCCACGGAGCTGGTGGACTCCATCAGGCCCGGGCAGGTGGACCTGGTCAACGCGCTGACCTATCCGCTTCCGGCGTACATGATCTTCACGTTCATCGGCTTCCCGGACGAGGACATGGACATGCTGAAGAGCTGGTGCGGAAACCGCATAGCCTTCAGCTGGGGACGCCCGAGCGCGGACGAGCAGCGCGAGATCGCCACCAACATGACGAACTACTGGGAGTACTGCGAGGATTTCGTCGCCAAGCGGGCCGCGGAACCGGTGGACGACTTCACCAGTGACCTGATCCGGATACGCCAGGAGAATCCCGACAGCCTGTCGCTCGAAGACATCACCAACGTCGCCTACGGGCTGAGCTTCGCCGGACACGAGACCACGACGAGTTTCACCGGGAACGCGATCCGACAGCTCCTGGCCAACCCCAAGCAGTGGGCCTCGATCTGTGCCGACCGCAGTCTCATCTCCAAGGCGGTTGAAGAAATCCTGCGGTACGACAGCAGCATTCCGGCCTGGCGGCGCATCACCACCAGGGCGGTGGACGTGGGCGGTGTCGAGATTCCTGCTCAGGCCAAGGTGCTGATCCTGCTCGGCGCGGCCAACCGGGACCCGAAGCACTTCGAGGAGCCCGAGACGTTCGACATCCACCGGGGCGATGCCCGCCGCCACCTCGCCTTCGGCAAGGGCATCCACTACTGCATCGGGGCCCCGCTCGCGCGGATGGAAGCCCGGATCGCCCTCGACCTGCTGGCGCAGCGGGCACCGGACATGCGGCTGGTGGAGGACCAGGACTTCGACTTCCCGGCGAACGTCTCCTTCCGCGGTCCCCGGAGCCTGCTCGTCGAATGGCCCGGATGACCCTCCGGGCCCGGAGCCGGACGGCACCCGGCGGGGCGGGACGCGCGCCCCACCGGGTGCCGCGGGTCCGGCGCGGCGGGTCACGGCCGGCCGCGCCGCTCAGTGATCAGCAAGGTCTGCAGGACCTGACCGCAGCCGCCCGTCGCGTCGTCGAGCTGCCCGACGGCGAGCCCCGATCCGTTCGGGCCGGCCGCGGTGTGCGAGCGCAGACACAGCCACTCCCCGACGGGATCCCGGTGCAGGGCAAGGGTCACATCTGTGTTGATGACGAGGTTCCTGTGATGGTCGAGCTCGAAGCCGACCGCCCAGCTGCTGTCGGCCACCGTGAGCGCCCGCGTCAGCGGTGAGTCCGGGGAGCCGGCAACCAAGGGGATGCGTTGCCGGGCCCAGGCGGTCCCCGGACCGAGCGTGTCGAAGCCCGCGCCGTCCTCGAAGCGCCACTCCATCGCCGCGATGTAGCCGTCCAGATGGGCGCCCGCCATGGTGTGCGGCGGCTGCGCCCCGGGCAGGGAGGGGGCGGGCGGGACGGGCCGCAATGCCGGAGTGTCCTCGGGGCTGGTGACGAGCCTCCAGGCCCGGGCCAGCAGCACCGGGACGTCGTCGGCGGTGATCTCCCCCTCCAGGGTCTCGACGTTGCCGCCGGACCGGACCGTCCGCACCTCGACCCGCAGGTCCGCGACCGGAACCGGGCGCAGCAGCTCCACAGTGACGCGGGCGATCCGCATGCCCGGCCGGCGGCCGTGGTGCTCCAGCGCCCGCCCGATCAGGGCGGACGGCGGACCGGCGTGCTGCGACTTCGCGCTCCACGGGCCCGCGGTGGCCGGGGTGCTCTCGAACCGGCCGTCCCCCAGGTCGTGGTAGAAGGCCGGGGGCAGCGCGTCGGGGAACGGAGCGAGCTCTGGTTTCACGGGTGTGCCTCCGGGTCCTGCCTCAGCGATTCGAGGCACTGTGGATGATGTCCGTCCGAGCCGCCCCGGCAAGTCTGCCCGTGTCCGACTGCGTCTCCTCGAGGGCGGTTCCCACCCGGAAGAGCACGGACTCTGCGAACGGGGCGGCGATCAGCTGAGCGCCGATGGGGAGTCCGGCGGAGTCCCTGCCGACCGGGAGCGAGAGTGCGGGGAATCCGGTGATGTTGGCGGGGGAGGAGAGCCGGACGTAGGCGTCGGTGACCGTCTCGGTGACGCCGTCCGGCCACCGCACGGTCTCCTGTCCTCGCCGCGCCGCCGTGATGGGGGAGGTCGGGGCGATGAGCAGGTCGATGCCGAGGAACAGCCGGCCCCACGCGCGGCTGATGAGGGACCGGGTGCGCTGGGCACGCAGGTAGTCCAGGGCGGACACGCGGTGTCCCGCCTCCAGGAGCAGCCGGATGTCCGGGCCGTAGAGGTCGGGTGTCGCGCGCAGGCCCTCCTCGTGGACCGCCGACGCCTCGGGGGCCATCAAGCCCCACTGCGTCGCCTCGACGTACTCGACGAGTGGCAGGTCCACGGGCATCACCGTCGCGCCGAGCTCCCGCAGCCGGTCGATCGTCGCGCGGACGGCGGCATCCACTTCCGGATCGACGCGGTCGAAGTAGTAGGTGCTGGGCACGCCGACGCGCAGCCCGCGCACGTCCGCCGGGGACGACGCGGGCGGGTCCGCCGGAGCGGAGACGCTGGCGGGGTCGGAGGGGTCGTGGCCGGCGAGCGTGCGCAGCACGAGGGCGGCGTCCCGCACGGTCCTGGTGAGGGGGCCGACGTGGTCCAGGGACCACGACAGGGGCGCCACCCCGTGGCGGGAGACCAGACCGTAGGTGGGCTTCAGGCCCACCATCCCGTTGAGCGCGGCCGGAATGCGGATCGATCCCCCGGTGTCCGTCCCCAGCGCGAACAGCGCGGTCCCGGCCGCCACGGCCACCGCCGAGCCGCCGCTGGAGCCTCCGGCGACGGCGTCCGCGTGCCACGGATTGGCCGTCTGCGGGGTGAGCAGTCCGTAAGCGAACTCGTGGGTGTGGGTCTTGCCGATCAGGATCGCGCCGGCGTCCGTGAGGCGCGCGGCCACCGTGCTGTCCCCGCCGGGCATCCGTCCCGCCCACGCGCGCGAACTGGCCGTGGTGGGGATCCCGGAGACGTCGATCAGGTCCTTGAGGCCGTACGGAATGCCGTGGAGCGGCCCGCGGTGGACGCCCTGGCGGATCTCCCGCTCCGCCCGTCGCGCGGCCCGTCGCGCACGGTCCGCCACGACGGTGACGTACGCGTGGAGCCGGTCCTCGACGGCCTCGCACCGGTCCAGGACGGAGTCGACGAGTTCCACGGGGGACAGCGCGCGGGCCGCCATGGCCGCCGCCGCGTCCTCGACGGTCAGCTCAAAGGGCTGCATCGAAGGCTCCCGGGGCCACGGGGCAGCGGTCGGTCGCCGCACGGAAGACCGGGGCCGGCGCGACGCCCGCCAGGTCCAGGGTCCGCAGTCGACCGAAGAGTTGAGCCAGTCGGGCGGCCAGTTCGGCCACGTCGCCGGGACGGACCTCCGTGGGCGGGGCGGGTCGCACGGTCGGACGGGACGGTCCCGTAGCGGCCATCATGGTTCCCTTCCGGGTGATCGGAGCCGGATGCCTTGGATCACGTGCGGAGCCGGGGACGGCGGGGCAGTCCGCGGCCCTCCCGTGCCGTACTGCCGCCTCCCTGCCGACGCGAAGGAGCCCGGTGGCCCCCGACGGGGGATTGAGGGGGCCACCGGGAGAGCGGGTGCCGTGCGCACGGCCGGTCACTGCCGGTCACGGCCGAGGCGCACGGCTGCGCGGGAACCGGGCCTACAGGTCGATCGTGACGCCGTAGGACTCCAGCCAGGCGTTGAGCCAGAGCGGAACCTCGAGGTCGATCCGGGTGATCTGGGTGCTGGCCGTGCTGATGCTGCCGTCGAGCCGGCCTCGGACACGGTCCTTGTCGAGGAGCGGCAGGATCGGCGCGTCACCACCGCTGAGCACCTCGGCGAGCCGGTCGCGGAGCTTCTTCTCGTAACCGGAGTCCTGCGTGCTCGGGTACGGCGCCTTCACGCGCTTCACGATCGACTCGGGCAGCACGTCGCGGGTGGCCGCGCGCAGCAGGCTCTTCTCCCGGCCGTCGAACGTCTTCATGGCCCAGGGCGCGTTGAACACGTACTCCACGAGGCGGTGGTCGCAGAACGGGACGCGGACCTCCAGCCCGACGGCCATGCTCATGCGGTCCTTGCGGTCGAGGAGGGTGTTGAGGAAGCGGGTCAGGTTGAGGTAGCTGATCTCCCTCATCCGCTTCTCCAGGCCCGTCTCGCCGGGGAGGACCGGCACCTCGGCGATGGCATCGCCGTAGCTAGACCGTCGATAGCCGGGGATGTCGAGCTTGCCCAGCAGTCCGCCGTCGAACAGCGGCGTCCCGTCGTAGAAGGGGCCGGGCGTCGAGGTGAGCCAGGGAAACGTCTCGGCCGTGAGGACCTCGGGATCGTGGAACCAGCTGTACCCGCCGAAGAGTTCGTCCGCGGACTCGCCGGACAGGGCCACGGTGGACCGCTCCCGAACCGCTTTGAAGAGCAGGTACAGGGAGGGCCACAGGTCGCCGTACCACATGGGCGGCAGGTCGGTGGCGTCGAGGACCGCGGCCCGGACGCCGGGGTCGCTCAGGTCGTCGCTGTTGAGCAGGATCTCCCTGTGCTCGGCCGCGACGTGCTGGGCCAGGTCGCGGACGAACGGAGCGTCCGGGGTGCTCCGCAGGGGGTCCGGTACGAAGTTCTCCGCGGCGCCGACGAAGTCGACGGAGAACGATCGCACCGGTCCGCCGCCCTGGGCGGCCAGGGCCTTGGCCGCCAGCGCGGTCACCGCGGAGGAGTCCAGGCCTCCGGAGAGCAGGCTGCACAGCGGGACGTCAGAGATCAGCTGCCTGCTGACGGTGTCGTCGAGGAGTCCGCGGACCGTCTCGATGGTCGTCTCCAGGGAGTCCGTGTGCTCCTTGGCCTCGAGCGCCCAATAGCGGCGCTTGACGAGCCCCTGGCGGCGGACACGGACCGTGTGCCCCGGCCGGATCTCGTACATCCCGGTGAAAATGGCGTGCTCGGGGGTCTTCACCATGTCGAGGAGCTCACGCAGGCCGTTCTCGTTCACCCGGCGCGGGATCTCCGGGTGGGCGAGGATGGCCTTGGGCTCCGAGCCGAACAGGACGCCGTTCGCCGTGGGGTAGTAGTACAGCGGCTTGACGCCCATCCGGTCGCGGACCAGGAGCAGCTCCTCGTTCCGGACGTCCCAGACGCCGAAGGCGAACATGCCGTTCAGCTTGTCGACGACGCCCTCGCCCCACTCCAGGTACCCCCGGAGGACCACCTCGGTGTCGCTCTCGGTACGGAAGCGGTGCCCGCGGGAGATCAGGTCCGCGCGCAGCTCGCGGTAGTTGTAGATCTCACCGCTGAAGGTCAGCACCGCCAGCGTGCGCCCGTCCTGTTCGGCGGTCATCGGCTGACGTCCGCCCTCCAGGTCGATGACGGAGAGACGACGGTGACCGATGGCGGCGTGCTGATCGATCCACACGCCTTCGGCGTCGGGACCGCGGCACGCCATCGTCTGTGTCATGGCGTCGACGATGGCGCGCTCCTGGGTGAGATCGCGCCCGTAATCTATCCAGCCCGCAATGCCGCACATAAGCGACGTTCTCCTTCGGTAGGCGATCGTGAGCACCTGGCTCATCGAGGTGGTCCGAGAAAGGGAGGTGGAGACACCTCTCGCCGGGCCGGCCCGCCGGAGCGGGCGCGACCGAGAGCGAGGGGGACAGCGGCGGAGCATGCGCCGGGGCGGACGGCCGCCCCGATCGCGGTGTGGCTAGGAGGCCTTGGGCCACGTGTACTTTCCGGCCCAGTGGGCCCAGGCCACGAGGACCATCAGGACGGCTGCCAGCCCGCCCAGGACCATGACCGCGGAGGGCGAGGAGCGGTCGAGGACAGCCCCTCCTACCAGGGCTCCGATGGAGATCGTGGCCTGGAAGGAGGCGGTGAAGAGGACCGAGGACGCCTCGGGGGAGTCCGGGGCGGCCTTGGAGAACCAGGTCTGGGAGCAGACCGGGACAGCGCCGTAGGCGACGCCCCAGACGACCAGTAGGGCCACTGCGCCGGCGTCCGAGCGCCCCAGGACGGGCAGGAGGAGGGTCGCGCCGGCGATCAGCGCGGCGGCCGCGGCGAAGGTGGACCGCGGGTAGCGTCCCACCGTGGCTCCGCCCAGGAAGTTGCCGGCGATGCCGGCCGCTCCGTAGATGAGCAGGTAGACCGTGATGAGACCCGAACCGACACGGGTCACCTGCTCCAGGAACGGGGTGACGTAGGTGTACGTGCCGAAGTGGGCGAGCACGACGAGGAAGGTCATGACCAGGGCGAAGCGGGTGTTGACGCTTCGGAGCATGCCGCCGAGGACGTCGAGGCGCGTCGCCCGGTCGGAAGGCAGGGGCGGGACGACCACGAGCAGCAGCACGAGGACGGCCAGCGTGAAGCCGCCCATGACGAGGAACGCCGTCCGCCAGCCTGCGACGTCACCGATGAACGTGCCCAGCGGCACGCCGAGTACGGAGCCGAGCGGTACGGCGGAGAAGATCACCGAGGTCGCGCGGCCCACGGACTTCGCGGGAACCAGCTGGCTGGAGAGTCCGGCGCCGATGGACCAGAATCCGCCGATGGTGATGCCCACCATGACGCGGGAGACCAGGACCAGCCAGTAGCTCGAAGCGACGGCCGCCAGGAAGTTGGCCAGCGCCAGCAGCAGGATGAACACACCCAGCATGACCCGCCGGTCGATGCGCCCCGTGGCCACCGTGACCACGGGGGCCGAGACCGCGGCGAGGAATCCTGGCATGGTCATCATGAGACCAGCCATTCCGTCCGAAATGGTGAAACTCGATCCGATCGACGTGAGAAGGCCGATCGGAAGAATCTCGGTCGTGACGATGGAGAAGATCCCTAGCATTATCGAAATGACGGCCAGCCAGGAGATGAACGGCGAGCGGTCCGTCGGTGCGGGGGATTGGACAGAAGTGGTGGTTGCTGTGGACATGAATCCCGTCCTGAGTTGGGCATCACATGCAGAGTTGCGTGATCTCTAGTCCAGCAGGAACGGGCACCATCTTCTGGCAGGTTCTCGACACCAACAACCGGCTCCTCGAGGCGTCGAGAGTGATCCGACTGCACCCACAGAGTCGCCGGGTCCGGTGTTTCAGCAGGTCAACGGATTGCTTCAGGTGTTGGAGCGGGCTGTTCGTCAGGATGCGGCGCGTGGGAGGCGCTGTGTGCCCCGCGACGACTTAGCCAAGTCGAGAAACTGTCCGCGAAGGAAAATCGTCACGCAATGGTTCACGTCGCAAACCTGCCAGACTGCGACTCGATTCGATGTTGTTCTGGTTCTCCCACGTCACATATCGTGCCGCTGCACCGCCGCAGTGGGCGTATCGGCCCGGCGAGGTCGTCTGCTGAATTGAGGAGAAGAGTGTTCGAGCCTGAAGAGGTAATCCGAAAGAACGTGCAGGAGAAAGCGGCGGGACTCGACCGCGACGGTGTCTCCGCACAGAGGCGAGAGGCGCAACGCAGGTACGACGCCAGCATGCCGGGGTATTGCGTCGAGCTGGTCATGCAACGGGAACAGCTGGACGAGTACGTCAAGGAATGGCAGCGCGTGCTTGACGAGATGACCGAGCGCGGCATCGAACGCTTCCTCCCCGTCGACGAGAAGGCCTGACGGGACGACACCGTCCGCATCCGATCCGTCGTGCACTGCGCACCGGACGCCGGACAGGAGCACGCGCGAGGCCGGAGCACACCTGCGCGGGTGCCCCGATGACGCACTCCTCGTCGTCAGGACTGGGCAGGCGGGGGCGGCCGCCCGCCCAGCGAGGGGCCGGACAGGCCGGGCCGATCTCGTTGAACCGGAGGATGGCGTCGCGGACGGTGTCCTCGTCGGCCTGCTGCAGTTGGGCGATCACCGGGACACGGTTCCCGCCGGCCGAGGCCAGCAGCTCGTGTGCTCAGGCGGCGTCGAAGCGCACCGCGAACGTGATGCTCGCACCGACGGCGCATCGTGCGATGTCCATTCGGTCGGTCAGCTCCCGGACGAGCCATAGCCCGTGGCCGCCGGGAGTGTCCAACGAGGGCAGTGCAAGTGGGATCATGTTCTCGTCGAAGCCGGGCCCCGTGTCGTTGACCTGGCAGCACAGACCGTCCGCACTTCGGAAGAGCCGGATGGTTCCCTCGCCTCCACCATGTCGTACGGCGTTGCACATCACCTCGTGCACGGCCAGGACGAACTGGGCGCGGCGCGCCTCGGTGAGGGTGGTCCGTGACGTGTGCAGATCTACCTGGACCCGTATCCTCGCCAGGTCCGCGGCGCAGAAGCGCGACTCCAGAAGCAGTTCTCCCTCTTCCTGCGCCGAGATCGTCTGTGCGGTCATCGCGCAGCTCCTTCGCTCTCGACCAGGACCACAGCCTCCACCTGAGCGGCCCCGAGGCGACGGAGCAGCTGTGCATGGAACGGGGAGCAGTGAACCTCCACGCGCTCCCGCAGGCCGCACCGTTGGACCTGCCGGAGTACTTCCGCAGCGCACGTGACGGACAGGAAGGTCACCGGCGTGAGATCGATCATCAGCGTCTCACCACGACCGGAGCCGGCGAGTGCGGCCTGGAAGGCCACGCTCCACTGCTCACGGGTCGACCAGTCCGCTTCCCCGACCAGTCGCAGCCCATGGTCGAAATGGGTAGCGCCCAGTTGCCCGGGCTGCTCCAGCAGGGCGACGGGATGCCCCACGCGCATGGCCTCGACGGTCTCAGGAGTGAAGCGGCGGCGGTCGTACGTGCAGATCTCGGCGTACAGGCGGTCCTCGAACAAGGCTTCCGCATGGGTCTCGCGGTGCATCACGCCCTCTATGTCCATCGCCAGATCCTGTACCCAGGCCATGTCGATGATCGACCGCAGGCCGGCGAACCCCTCGACGATCGCCTGCTCCGTCTCCTCCCGCAGGCGCCCCATCTGTCTCTCCGCGGTGAAACGTCGTTGGGGACGGATCAGCTCGCGCATGCTCGTGAACTCCAGCTGACCGCGATCCCGCTCCGCCTCGTACAACTCCGCGTGAGGAAACAACCGCTGGAACACTTCGTCCTCCGGCACAGCAGGATCGGCCAGCACGATGACCTTCTCACCACGTGCCAATCCGAGCTGCGCGAAGACTCCCAGCACACCCCAGCGCGTCGCGTCGTCCGCGTAGTGCGCAAAAGCGTGATCCCCCAGCCGCATCTGCTCCACAGCCAGAGTGTGAGCATCCACTTCAACGGCCACAGCCACCCCCTCAGCCCGATCGCCGTCACCAGCTCGATGAAGAGCCGACACAGCCTCTAGATGGACAGTGACCGTATAGCGCGATCACCCCGGGAGGGGCGGCAGGACCACTACCGATCGAAGCCGACACAGAAATACCCGAGCCCGACACAAAAGCACCGCCCTCACCCGCCGGCGACCAAGCCGCTGTTCGGCGGGGAAGGCAGGCTCCGGTGTCGGCGTACGCCTGAACGTGCTCAACCCCGTACAGGTGAACGTGCTCCGTTGACGATGCGGTGACCACGAGCTCGCGCCGGTCCGCAAGGGGCGGTCGGCGGCGTCGGGCGGCCGGGGACTTCTCATGCCACCTTGATGACGACCTTGCCCGCGGTGTGGCCGTTCTCGACAGTGGCGAGGGCGGCCGGGGCGTCGGAGAGCGGATGGACAGCGGTGATCACGGGTGCGAGGAGTCCGTCGAGGGCCAGCCGGGCGGACCGTTCCAGGTTCTCGCGGTCGACGCGGCGCTCGACGAAACGCCCGCTCAGACCGTCGGTCGGCATCCGGCGCCGCCGCGCGCCCAGCACGGACCCGGCCGGGCACTCTCCCCTGCCACGGCACGCCGTCCCGCGGCGCTCCGCACCCTTGTCTCACGGAGCGCCGTCCCCGGCGGAGCCCTGCGCCACGGGCCGCGGCCCGGCTGCCGGCGGCTGCCGCTGCGCGGGCACGGTCGGCCCGTCAGGGCGGCACCCTGCCGGGCGAAGCCGTGCGGCGCCGAGTCCCGGCCCGGGGTCAGAGCGGGGTGGTGGTGCGGGCGGCGTTGGCGTAGCGGGTGGCGAGTTGGGCGAATGCGTCGTTGAGCTCGCGCGGGCCGACGACTTCGATGCCGGTGTCGAATCGGCCGAGGCTGGCGGCCAGGCCGGTCCATGACCAGGAGCCGAGGGTGAGTCTGCATCGGGTGGGGCCGAGTGCTTCGACCGTGCCGTCTTGGGCGAAGGGGGCGACGGCGGTGGCGGGGAGGTTGAGGATGACGTGGCCTTGGCAGGGCCAGTCCGTGCGGGTGTCGTCGTTACCGCGGAACCGGCTGGCGATGAAGACGGAGACGTCGCCGCCGGGGACTTCGCGCGGGGTGAAGCGGGGGCCGGTGGGAGTACGGGGCCGTATCCGGTCGACGCGGAAGGTTCGCCAGTCGTCGCGGTCCAGGTCCCAGGCCAGGAGGTACCACTGGCTCCGCCACGCGATCAGGTGATGGGGGTGCGTCCGGCGGGGTTGCTCGCCGGTGGTGGCGGCGTCGTGGCCGTAGGCGAAGCGGAGCTCCGCACGGCTGTGGATGACGTTGCTCAGCTCCATCAGCACATGGGGATCGACCGGCGCGGCGCTGTCGTTCCCGGGCGGTTGCACGGAAGTGATGCGGAGCTGGTTGATCCGGTGGCGCAGGCGCGCAGGCATGACCTGACGGACGGTGGCCAGGGCGCGTGCCGCGTCCTCACCGATGGTGGGGCTGGTGGCGGCGCTGTGCAGGGCGAGGGCCAGGGCGACGGCCTGGTCGTCGTCGAACAGCAGCGGGGGCAGGTGGGAGCCCGCGTCCAGACGGTATCCGCCGGCCGGTCCTCTGAAGGTCATGATCGGGTACCCGAGTTCCCGCAGACGGCCTATGTCGCGGCGCACCGTGCGCGGGGTGATGTCGAGACGCTCGGCGAGGTCGTCGCCGGACCAGTCGTGGCGCGTCTGGAGCAGTGAGAGCAGCGTGAGCAGCCGCGAGGACGTTTTCTGCACACCCGCCATTCTGGCGAAAGTACAGGACCCATCCTGTCCGCTACCTCTGCGAGGGTGGGGTCGAAGCCACCGGGAGAGCAATCGCTCCAGGTCACAGTGGCTGCGCCGGGCCCGGGCCTTCCCGCGGCGGCGCGCATCCGAACGAACGCGAGGAGCAGCTCATGGCTGTCACGACCACTACCCACCTGAATTTCCGGGGCGCCGCGCGTGAGGCGCTGGACTTCTACCGGTCGGTGTTCGGCGGGCGCACCGTCGCCGTCACCTACAAGGACGCCGGCAGCGTGCAGGACGAGAGCGAGGCCGACTGGGTGATGTGGGGCGAGGTCGTCGCGGACAGCGGCTTCCACGTCATGGCCTATGACGTGCCCTCCCAGCTGGCGTGGAGCCAGGGGGACAACCCGTTCTTCGTCTCCGTGCGCGGCGACGACGCCGATGAGATCAGCGGCCTGTGGCAGAAGCTGTCGGAAGGCTCGACGGTGGTACGACCGCTGGAAGTCGCGCAGTGGGCGCCGCTGTACGGCATGCTCACCGACCGCTTCGGGGTGACCTGGGTCCTGGACGTCACCGCTCCCTACAACGGCTGACCGCCCGGCTCGCCGCACGGCACGAAGGGTGCGCCGCGTTTCTCGCGGCGGACCCTTCGACAGATGCCAAGAAGAGCGGGCCACCGTCCGTAATCGACACCTGTGGGAAGAGCATGACCGTCCTCGACACGCGTGCGCTCAACCGAGCGACCCTCGCCCGCCAGTACCTGCTCGCCCGCAGGGACACACCTGTCCGTGATGCCGTAGCGCACCTGTGCGGCATGCAGGCTCAAGAGCCGCAGGAACCCTTCACCGGCCTGTGGTCCCGGCTGCACGCCTTCGATCCGCAGGAACTGGACGAGGCGCTCAGCGGACGCGAGGTCGTGCGCACGCACCTGATGCGCCGCACCGTCCACCTCGTCACCGCCGAGGACGCACTGGCCTGGCGGGCGCGCCACGACACCATGCTGCGCCAGCGGGTGACGGCCACCTACCGCCGTGAACTCGCAGGTGTCGACCTGGACGAGGTGGCCGCCGCGGGCAGGGCGGTGATGGCCGACGGGCGGCCTCGCACCATGGCCGAACTCGTCCGGTCGCTCGAGGACCGCTGGCCGGCGCCCCCGCGCCGCGTGCTGGGTGAATTGCTCGTCGCTGCCCTTGTTCCGATGGTCCAGCTCCCGCCCCGCGGTCTGTGGAACACGACGGCCGGTGTCCGCAACCTGCCCCTGGCCACCTGGCTCGGGCGTAACATCGCTCCACTCCCGTGCGACGAGAACGATCCGGTCGGGCAGCAGCTCGTGCGGCGCTACCTCGCCGCCTACGGGCCCGCCAGCACCTCGGACATCCGCTCCTGGTGCGGTCTCGCCGGACTGCCCGCCGCGATCAAAGCCATCCGCGGCGAACTCGTCACCTTCCGCGACGAAAGCGGCCGCGAACTGCTCGACCTGCCCGACGCACCACGTCCACACCCGGACACCCCCGCACCCGTCCGGTTCCTGCCGGCATTCGACAACGCGATCCTCGGCTACCAGAACCGCAGCCGCATCATCGACGACGCCCACCTCGGCATGTCCGTCGCCGGCCAACGCGCCGTCCTCGTCGACGGGCGCGTTGCAGCCACCTGGACCCAGAGCGACGAACGACTCGACATCACCCCGCTGCGTCCTCTCTCCGCACCGGAGCAGGAAGCGATCCACGCCGAAGCCCAAGCCCTTGCTGTCTTCCATCACGCGGACACCAACCGCGTGTACATCGCTACCGACATCGGCTGAGGACACGGAACGTACCCGCGTCCGTCCACACCCACGAGGCCCGACCGTGCGCCGCCGGGTCCCCCAAGTCCTTCCCCTGCTGTCCGCCGGTGAGCGGACCTCGGGACGGTGCCGGCGGCGAAACGGGTGTGTTCCTCGGCCGGGCTGCGCTGAAGGGCGCTGTGCTGAGCGGGGCTCAGTTGCCCAGGCGGGCGAGGACGAGGTTGGGGTCCTGCGCCGTGAGGTAGGCGGCGCTCATGACATGGACGGTGTCGCCGCGCAGCGCGAGGGAAGTCGGACCCTGAAGGCCGTCGGCGGCGGTCAGGACGGTGGTGCGGGTGCCGTCGGGCCGGATCAGGGCGACCTGGTTGACCGCGTTGAGGGCGGCGATGATCTGATCGCCGTGGCCGGTGAAGGCGAAGTCGTCGATCCCGGTCAGGCCGGTGGCGGTGACCCGGGTGGTTTCGGCGCGCCCGCCGGGGAGGATCGGGATGCGAAGGACGGTGCCCTTGTCGAGGTTGGTGGCCCAGATCTTTCCGGCGTCTGGCCCTTGGCCAGGTCGAAGTGCACAGCGGTACGAGCGCACTCGATCGGGCCGGAGGCGGCCGACGCCGGGGGCGCGGTGGCCATCGCGACCGCGGCGGCGGTCAGTACGGCCGCCGATACGGCGGTCTTGGAGAGCTTGGAGAGCTTGGTGAACACGTGTTCCTTCACTGTTTTCGGGCGTGCGGCAGCGGCACACCGGCGCACGAGGGCGGAGGGATGCATCGGCCGGGATCAGCACGCGCGGGCGCGGGCCGGAGGGCGGGAGGTAGGTAGGGAGGGAGGGGTCAGCCGACGTTGAGCTGACCGTCCGAACGGGCAGGAGCAGTACGGGAGATGGTTTGGGCGAGGAGATCCAGGGCGGCTCGGGAGGATGAGCCCGCCGCGGTGGTGGCGACCACGATGCTGGGGCCCGGCCCCCGGCTCAGGGTCTGCTGCATGACGGTCAGCGAACCGACCAGCGGGTGCCGCATCTCGTGGTCGGCGACCGTACAGGCCTTGACCCGGTGGTCGGCCCACATGGACGCGAAGTCCTCGCTCCTCGCGCTCAGCTCGCCCAGCAGCGTGTGCAGTGCGGCGTCCAGCGGGTACTGGCCCGCCACCAGGCGCAGATTCCCCACCACCGCCCTGGCCTTGCCCGGCCAGTCCGCGTACAGGTCGCGGGTATGGGCGTCGAGGAACACCAGCCTGGCCATGTTGGGGCGCTGCGCCGCTACGTCCGGGGCGCCGGGGTCGAGGTGTCCGGCGAACAGCGCGTGGCCCAACCGGTTCCATCCCAGGACGTCACTGCACCGGCCGAGCACGACCGCGGGCACGTCCCCGAGCGCGTCCAGCAGCTGGGCGGTCGCCTCCGTTACGCGCTCCGGTGCGGGGCGCCGCCGGCTGCGGGGCCTGGCCGATCGGGCCAGATCGTGCAGGTGCCCGCGCTCGGACCCGTCCAGCCGCAGGGCCCGGGCGATCGCGTCCAGCACCTCCGGCGAGGCGTTCAGCGAGTGCCCCTGCTCCAGGCGGGCGTAGTAGGAGGCGCTCACCCCCGCCAGCAGCGCCAGCTCCTCACGGCGAAGCCCCGGCACGCGCCGGCGCTCCCCGTAGGTGGGCACCCCGGCCTCTTCCGGCCGCAGTTGGGAGCGCCGAGTCCGCAGGAAGTCCCCGAGCTGTGATGTCCCGTTCATGGCTCCGAGTATCGGTCGACCCGCAGCGCTCAGCCTCTCCCCGCCGGGGATAGGCACCAGCGGGTCTGGCTCCCCGGCCCGAGCAGCGATGAGCTGGACCTCACCGCATCCCGCACGTCCAGGAGGACGCTTTGAGCACCGTCACCACCCGGGAACAAGACCCCTTCGAGACCCTGAACGCAGCGGACTTCGCCTTCACCAGGCACGCATGGGTCGACGCCGCCCCCGCACGGGTCTACGACCTGGTCAGCGACGTGTCCGCGATCCGCCGGTGGAGCCCCAACGCCACCGACGTCGCCTTCGACACGGACGCCGGCCCCCGCGTCGGCGCCTGGTTCAGCGGCCTCAACAACAGGGACGGCAAGCAGTGGACCACACGTTCCCAGATCACGCGGGCCGACCCCGGCGCTGCCTTCACCTTCGTCGTCGGCGGCGCCGAGGACGGCATCGTGCGCTGGAGCTGGACCTTCGAACCCCACGGGCGCGGAACTCTCGTCCGACAGTCCTGGCAACTCCTGCGCCTGGACCCCGTACTGGGCACCACCCGCGGTGACCTCGACGCACTGCGCGACTACATGGCGGACAGCGCCGAAACCACACTGGCCTCCCTCGCCCAATGGATCGCCGAAGAAGGCCACCCCGACATCACCCGCACCCAACGCCGGATCTCCGGCTGATCAGCGGTTGCGACACACGCCGACGTTCAGCGCCGGAAGGCGAACGCCCGTCGGCACTCAGCACGGTGATGGTGTACCCGCAGGCGGCATTCGTCGAGAACTTCGTCGACTGGCTCTGCCGCAACCTTTGTGGTGGAGCGCTTTCAGACCGAGGGCTGGCCCGTTGACTGCGCAGTGTCGTGTACCAGTTCAGCAAGCTGGATCAGGAAGCTGTACGTCGTCATGCGCCCGTGAATCCGGACGAAATATGACTGGCTGGAGCACTTGAACGTCTCTCGCCGGCGCACCTTCCAGAGCTTGTGCTCGTATGTGTTCGCCGCCTGCAGGAGGGCTGTCTTCGCTTCCTCCGCGCTGCCGTGGAACTCCGTGAGGGTCCGAGCGTTTCGATCCACCTCGCTGACACCGTCGACGGGTATGGCCAGCACGATCCATCGGGACATCCTGAGATCCGTTCCTTCCCCCTGGCGCCGCCCGTCGCGACGCGCACGGCGCCAGTGTGGCAGGCGCACCTTGACGCTAGACCGGCTCTTCCGGATCCTGCCGGGCCCGCGACGCCCGGCACCGCACCCGGCCGCGTTGTCGGGGCGCCCGAGTACGTCCAGTACACGGGCGCCCCTCCGCCTTGCCGGCCACAGCACCGGACGCCGCGGGCTCGGCCGACAAGATCCGGAAGAGACGGCCTAGGAAACTGATGAAGATGTTGGGTTCTGGCCCCGCCGCGTCAGCGGTGGGGCCAGACTCGTTCTCGTGGTGCAAGGGGAATGGTTCGGGGAG